>NZ_BMCX01000001.1:0-241238 GCF_014635485.1 Corynebacterium pelargi
GATGGTACTGCACCCGGGAGGGTGTGGGAGAGTAAGACACCGCCGACCAACAACTTCACAGTGCAACGATGGAGCGTGGTGTAGAGATAGAAGGTGAGAACCTGATACCTACACCACGCTCCTTTTGCATTTCTGATATCGAAAAACGAACGAGGAAACCATGGCATCCGAAGACCGCGGCAACCATCACGATCGCCCTTCGCGCGGACGCAATTCCCGCGCAGGAGGCTCGAAGCGACGTTTTGAACAGTCTCATCGCGAAGACAAATACCGTGGTGAGCGCCGTCGGGATCAAGAGGATCGCCGAGGTGGACAACGCGGGGGACGTCGAAAAGCTCAAGATGGGGATAGGCCAAAGCGCCAACATGCCCAGCGCGGCGGTAGCGATAGGAAGTCCTTCGGCCCTCAACGTTCGGGTTTCCGCGAAGAGCGCCTGAACAAGCGGATGAACGAACCGCACCTTCCAGGCGATATCGACGTTCGCGATCTCGACCCCATGGTCTTGCAAGACCTGAAGGTGCTTTCTAAAGACAACGCGCATGTTGTAGCACAACACATGATCATGGCCGCCACCTTGATGCAAGATGATCCAGAATTGGCACTCAAACATGCTCGTGCCGCAAAAGATCGCGCCGGCCGCGTGGCCGTCGTGCGTGAGACGCTTGGCATTGCCGCCTATCACGCAGGGGAGTGGAAAGAGGCCCTGTCTGAGCTTCGTGCTGCCCGCCGTATGAGTGCAGGCCCCGGCTTGGTAGCCGTGATGGCCGATGCGGAACGTGGTCTTGGAAGGCCAGAAAAAGCCATCGAGATTGCCAAGGAAGTCGACGCGCAAACACTGGATGCAGAAACTCGCATTGAGCTTGGCATCGTGGCAGCAAACGCGCGACTCGATCTTGAACAGCCTGAATCCGCCCTTGTCACGCTCCAACGCCTGCAGCCTTCCAAGCAGGCAAGTGGTTTGAGCGCTGCTCGACTCTCCTATGCCTATGCCGATGTGCTGCTGGCCAATGGCGAAAACGAAGAAGCCTTGGAGTGGTTTAAAGCCGCAGCAGAGCAGGACGTGGATGAAGTGCTCGACGCTGGGGAACGCATTGAGGCGCTCCACCAGGGCGAGAACGGCGCAGGTGAACCAGAGGGCCAAGCATGAGTCTGCGTGAAGACTTCGATGCGCTCCTGCTCGACCTCGACGGCACCGTCTGGGAGGGTGGCCAGGCGCTTCCAGATGCCGTGGATGCATTGAATGCATCTGAGGCATCCCTGGTGTATATCACCAATAACGCCTCTCGCGGCCCAGAGGTTGTAGCAAGCTTATTAAGCGAAATGGGCATTCCCACCAACACCGATCAGGTGCTGACTTCTGCCCAAGCCGCCATCGAGATGGCCCAAGAGCACCTGCCTGAAGGAGCTGCGGTGCTGGTATTAGGCAGCGACTCTTTCAAGGCTCTGGCAAAAGCGGGCGGCTTTGAGGTTGTTGCCAGCGCCGACGATCAACCGAAGGCAGTACTCCACGGCCACAACCCGGCGACCGGCTGGGCTGAACTCTCAGAGGCTGCGCTGTCCATTGCCGCAGGTGCCCACTACTTCGCCTCCAACCTCGATACCACCTTGCCCTCCGAGCGCGGGTTGTGCGTAGGCAATGGCTCCATGGTGGCAGCGGTTGTCAGCGCCACCGGTGTGCATCCAAAGGCTGCCGGCAAACCCCAGCCGGCTATGTTCCATAGCGCTGTGCAAAGAGTTGGCAGCGCCAAACCGCTAGCTGTGGGCGATCGCCTCGATACCGACATTGCTGGGGCAGTGGCCGCTGAGATGCCCACCCTGCACCTGCTCACCGGTGTATCCCGGCACTGGGCGCTGATCCGCGCGGATCAAAGCCAGAGGCCAACCATGGTGGCAGAAACGCTGGCGGCCTTGGATCAAGAACAAGCCGAACTCCAACCCGGTAAGCAAGGCGGCTTCGAGGCCTACCGCGAAGGTGAGGCAATCGTGCTGGCAGGCGGCGATGACGACGCCACCGCGGTGCAGGCGCTTCGCACCGTCCTTTCGATTGCTTGGCAGCAACCCGAAGGCTTTGAAGGCGAGGTTCGTGCAGCCTCCAAGCAGGCATCTCGATCCATCGAACAGTGGTCATAGGTGTAGGGCAGCATGAACGCACAACAGCACCCCCAATCGCCTGCGACACCCAACACCTTGGCATCGAAGCAGGATCCTCAGCGAGTACGCGATGAGGTAGAGGCGCTGTTGGCGCAACCTGTTGAGGATGCCGAAGCCGAAGCAGCACTGCTGGCAAAGGCACATGACGTGCTGCAGCAGGCCTTGCACTAGCGCGGAAAGGTTCAACTCATGGCAGCTAGAAGAAGACTCGATGCTGAACTTGTTCGGCGCAAAATTGCTCGATCCAGGGAACAAGCCTGCCAGCTCATCCGCGAAGGCCGCGTCTTTGTCCAAGGCATCCAAGCGCAAAAGCCAGCAACCCAGGTGGAACCAGATGTGTCCATTCGGGTAGAAGGCGCCGAGGTAGATAACTATGCCTCCAGGGGTGCCCACAAATTGCTTGGTGCGCTTGCTGCTTTTTCTCCCATGGGGCTGAGCCTGGAATCCAAACGAGTCCTCGATGCGGGCGCCTCTACGGGCGGTTTTAGCGATGTGGCCTTGCGCGAAGGCGCCTCGAAGGTGTGGGCAGTAGACGTCGGCTATGGCCAATTGATTTGGCGTCTACAAAACGACCCTCGGGTTGAGGTGCTGGATCGAACCAATATCCGCCACCTCACTCCAGAGATGCTCGGCCAACCAGCCCAGGTGATGGTGGGCGATTTGTCCTTCATTTCCCTTCGCCTAGTGCTCCCCGCGATCGTGGCGTGCATGGCTGATGGCGCGGATCTTCTGCCGATGGTCAAGCCACAATTTGAGGTAGGTAAGCAGCGTTTAGGCTCCGGGGGCGTTGTTCGCGATCCCGCGTTAAGGGCCGAGGTTGTGTCCGATGTGGCGCGCTTTGCGCAAACCTTGGGCTTGAGTTTAAAAGGTGTGGTCGCCTCGCCTCTGCCCGGGCCTTCCGGAAACGTGGAATACTTCTTGTGGTTGAACAAAGATCAAGGCACCAATGCGCTCGATGATCAACGCATCGATACGCTCGTGCAACAGGCCGTAGAGGAAGGACCAGCCTGATGGCATCATGTGGCCAACCCCGCTCCGTGCTGTTGGTGCTGCACACAGGACGTCCCTCGAATGTGAGTACCGCAGGGTTAGTTGCCGAGTTGCTTGCCGACGCCGGCATCCACGTCCGCGTTCTTGTCGCCGAAGACGATACGACGGTGGCACAGCACCCCGTGCTTTCGCAGTGCAAGCGTGTGCTCAAAGGCAAGGATGCTACCAAAGACGTTGAGCTGGTCATGGCACTTGGCGGTGATGGCACCTTCCTTCGCGCCGCCGATTTGGCCCACGATGCCGATTTGCCGGTGTTGGGTATTAATCTCGGCCACGTTGGCTTCCTTGCCGAGTGGGAACAAGATGCCCTCGACGAGGCAGTGCGCAGGGTAACCCACGGTGATTACCGCGTTGAAGATCGCATGACCATCGATGTGCTCATCCGCGACGCCGATGGCAATGAACTTGGCCGCGGCTGGGCTTTAAACGAGGTCAGCGTGGAAAACCAAGTGCGCCAAGGTGTGCTGGATGCCACCTTGGAAATTGACGCACGCCCGGTGAGCTCTTTTGGCTGCGATGGCATCATCGTCTCAACGCCCACGGGCTCGACGGCCTATGCGTTTTCCGCCGGAGGCCCGGTGCTATGGCCAGCACTCGATGCCATTTTGGTGGTGCCAAATAATGCCCATGCGCTCTTTACCAAACCTCTGGTGGTCAGCCCGCACTCCAAGGTGGCCATCGAATCCCAACCAGATGCTTTCCCCGCGGTGGCGGTGATGGATGGGTTCCGTCGAATAGCTATGCCTGCAGGCTCTCGCGTCGAAATCGAAAAAGGTGCTACCCCTGTGCGCTGGGTGCGCCTAGACAACCTGCCGTTTACCGACAGGCTCGTCACCAAGCTGCGCCTACCTGTCGAAGGCTGGCGCGGACCTAAATAGCCCAAGGCGGTGGCCATACGGCACCCCTTGCTTGCCCCATGGCCTGCTGCGGGTTGGTGCATGCATGAGGTAGCAAACAGAGGCCTAGCAGCTCGAACACCCGTTCTGTGACTTCTTGCCGGCCCTGCGGTAGCATTTTGCCTATGCTTGCGGATCTGACCATCGAAAACCTCGGCGTCATCCCATCGTCCACGCTTGAGCTGCGCGAAGGGTTGAGCGTGCTCACAGGAGAAACCGGTGCCGGAAAAACCATGGTGGTCACCGGTTTGCGTTTGCTTTGTGGCGGACGAGCCGATGCCTCAAGGGTGCGCAGTGGCGCAGATAAAGCCATTGCAGAAGGCCGATTCCTCCTCGATTCGCTTGGAGAACAAGAGCGCGAACAAGCCCTGGAAGTGCTGCATCAAGCAGGCGGACACACCGATGAACAAGGCGAGATCATCGCCATGCGTTCCATCCACGCCCAGGGGCGATCCAAAGCATATTTGGGTGGTAGATCTGCTCCTGCCGCGGCGTTGGCGGCGTTAAGCGATTCACTATTACGTATTCACGGCCAAAACGATCAGCTTCGCTTGCTCAACCCGGATCGCCAGCGCGAGGCGCTCGATCGCTTTGATCCGCAGATCGCGCCGGTATATCAGCGTTATCTAGGGGCCTACCGAGCCTGGCGTGAACTGGCTCGCGACTATGAGCAGCGAGTTCGTTCCAGCCGAGACATGGCGCTAGAGGTAGATCGCCTCCAATTCGCCATCAACGAGATTGAGTCAGTCAATCCAGAACCTGGCGAAGACTTGACGCTGATCCAAGATATTCAAACCCTGCAGGATCTCGATGCGCTGCAAGAGGCCGCCACCTCCGCCCTTGGCGCCATCGACGGCCCAGAGGCACTGGGAAATTTTGCCGAAGAATCAAGCAGTGCCTCCGATGGGGTAGGCCAAGCTCAGCATGCACTTCAGGCGAGCGAGCACCCCTTATTACAAAGCCTTGCGCAGCGGCTCGAAGATGTAGCCGCCGAGCTTGCAGAGGTATCCGGTGAACTCGGGCGTTTCCTAGGCGAACTTCCTGGCGATAGCCAGCAATTAGAACAGCTTTTACAACGCCAACAAGAAATTAAGCAGCTCACCCGCAAATACGCACCCGATATTGACGGTGTGCTGCAGTGGAAACAAAAAGCAGAGCGAAAACTTAGCAAGCTCGATGCATCACCCGAAGCCCTCGAAGCGCTGCAGCAAGCTGTAGAACAAGCTCACACAGCGATGATGCGTGAAGGCCAAAAGCTCAGTACCTTGCGGCGCAAAGCAGCCAAGGCGCTCGGCCGGGCAGTAAGCGAAGAACTCCACGGCCTGGCCATGCCCAAGGCCGTATTCGAAGCCGTCCTCGATGCTGAGGAGCCAAGCATCGGTGGCTTGGAAAGCGTGGAGTTTCGACTCGCTCCCAATAGCGCTTTGGATCCAAAACCCCTGGCAAGCTCAGCATCCGGTGGTGAACTCTCCCGTGTCATGCTTGCGTTAGAGGTGATCTTGAGCACCAGTTCTTCTGGCACCACCTTGGTCTTTGATGAGGTGGACGCCGGTGTGGGAGGCAAGGCTGCGGTGGAAATTGGCCGAAGATTGGCCAAATTGGCAACGCACCATCAAGTGATTGTGGTTACGCACTTGCCCCAGGTGGCTGCCTATGCCGATACGCATTTGCATGTAGCTAAAGACGTCGGTGATACCACGGTTACTTCTGGTGTTTCGGAGCTTCGCGGAGAAGCCCGCACCGAGGAGCTCGCCCGCATGCTCGCCGGCTTGGAGGATACTGCCACCGGCAAAGCCCATGCGCAGGAGCTGTTGCACAGGGCGCAGCAAGAGGTGCAGCAATTACGAGCCGAGGGCTAGTTCGTTACAGCGCTTGCCTTACAGCGCTTACCTCGCAGGGTTGTGAGTACCTGGCTGCGGCGTGCTGTTGCGAAGTATTCGCGGAATAGAACTTGAAAAAACACCGGGCTGCCCGCGCGTGGCACCACGCACATAGGGTGTTTTTGCACCACAATGAGCCGCATGAGTCTGTTCTCCCGTTCCGAGGATCTGCCTGGCCTGCACGCTGTGTTGCGCGATTGCTCGCCAGGTAGCAAAGGTTTCAAGCGTCTGTCTGCTGGCGATATTGCCGTTATTGATGCACCCGATATCACTCGAACCTTCGCCCAAGAGCTCATCCAGGCTGAGCCCAAAGCCGTTGTAAACGTCGCACGGTTTACCACCGGGGCGATTCCTAACTACGGCCCCCAGATGCTGCTCGATGCAGATATCCTCCTGGTTGAGGCGGTCGGCGCTTCGGTGTGGGAAGGGCTGCGAAGCGGCCGCAAGGGTCGCCTGACCGAAGATGGCGAGCTGTATCACGGCGACAAGCTCATCGCGCGAGGTGAGGTCTTGCGTCAACTTGAGGTAGAGGCGAAATTCTCCGAGGCGCAGCAATCCCTCGTGGATCGCATGGAGGCCTATTTCGGCAACACCATCCAGTTCATCCACTCCGAGGCTCCTTTGCTTATCGACGGCCTGGGCGTGCCCGAAAGCGGGGCGGCTTTGCGTGACCGCAAGGTCCTCGTTGTATCGCCCGGCTTGCACCACCGCGAACAACTCAAAGAGCTGCGTAACTTCATTCGCGAATTTGAACCAGCCTTGATCGGCGTCGACGCCGGCGCGGACACCCTGGTGGAAATGGGCTATGAACCAGATTTCATCGTCGGTGACCCTGCTGGCATTGGTGCCGATGCCTTGCGCAGCGGTGCTCGTGTGGTGCTGCCCGCGGATCCAGATGGCCACGCCGTTGGCCTTGAGCGCATCCAAGACCTTGGCATTGGTGCTACCACCTTCCCGGCCGCGGTGGATTCCGCAACCGATCTGGCGCTGCTGCTTGCAGAATTCCACGGTGCCGAATTGATTGTGAATGTGGGCGCACCCTTCGATTTGGAAGCAGTCTTTGCCGAACGCAAAGAAGCCACCCCTTCGGCGATGCTGACCCGCTTGAAGGTCAATCGCAAGCTCATTGATGCCTCAAATATCATCGACCTCTACGCGATTCGTTCCGGCGCAGGTCTGGGCTGGATGTGGGCGATCTTGGGTCTGTTGATTGCCGCTGCGGTCTTCGTGCTCATCGCCGGTTCTTATGGCGATGGCAGCTTTATGGAAAACTTTGTCGATACTTGGAATAACATTGCCTTGTGGTTCCAAGGACTGTTCAGCTAAGCGTTGAGGAAATAAGCGATTATGGCAAGAAATAAAGGACGCACTTCGGCGATCATCGCCGGCTTAGGTCTTGGTGCCGCTCTCGGTTTAGCTGCAGGTACGCTCGTGCTCGCACCAAACCTTGCCGGTGATGGCGGCGAAGCAGCCGGGGGACTGGTCGCACAGCGCAACGACGCCGAAGCCGAGGCAAAGGTAGCAAAGGCCCAGGCCGAAACCGCCGACGCCTTCATCGAGGCCATCGGCGATGCCGCGGTGCAAGGACAGCTCGAAGATAAGCCCATCCTGGTGCTGCGTGCCCCAGGTAGCTCCGATGAAGACTACGAGGATCTCAAAACGCTCCTCGGCGAGGCAGGAGCTATTGATTCCGGCACCATCGAATTAACAGACTCGTTCTTTGATCAAAATGGCGCCGATGGCCTGAAAAGCATCGTGACGAACTCCTTGCCGGCTGGTGCTCAGCTTTCCGAGGACAAACTCGATGCCGGCACGCACGCCGGTGAGGCTCTTGCTGCCGCCCTGTATCTCGATGCCGATGGCAAGGAAAAGGCCACTACTGCCGACCGCGCCATCATCTTGAAGGCGCTGAAGCAAGACAAATACATCGAGTACAAAGACGGCACAATCTTGCCTGCTCAAGGCGTGGTATTGCTGCTGGATAACTCAGACAACAAAGACAATGGCTACCGCTCCAACGCCGAGTCGGATTTCGCCCAGGCCATGCGCGCCAAAGGTGGTCCTTTCGTCGTTGCCGGTGGCATCTACACCGCCGCTGATGGGGCGACACTTGATCAATTGCGCTCCAAGGACCTCAAGGATGAGGTATCCACGGTGGACTCCGTGGACCGATCCTTTGCGCAAATTGCCACCGTTTTGGCGCTGCGCGAGCAATTCGACGGCGATCACGGCGATTATGGCGCAGCAGAAAGCGCCGAGGCAGCATCGCCTTCGCCTGCAGGAGCGAAAAAGCGTGAGGGCTCAGAGCCTGCACCAAGCGCTAGCAGCCCAAGCTCCACTGCAGAACAAAGCGAAGCTGCGTCGACAAGCTAGCAACACACCAACAACCCGCAGGTAGGCTCATCGGGCCTAAGCTGCGGGTTTTTGCAAATGATCAATCACAATAGGGTAGGAGTTGGCCTCAGGTGGCGCATCACGATTTCGAAGTTCTAGCAAGCGAAGTGTTGCTTGAGTCGCCGATCTTGGCGCTTCGCAGGGATACCGTGCGCATGCCTGATGGAGCCACGGCGGCGCGCGAAATTGTCGAGCACTTCGGCGCGGTGGCAATCCTTGCGCTCAATGAGCAACAGCAAGTAGCAATGGTGAAGCAATACCGTCACTCGCTCGGCCAAAGGCTGTGGGAGCTTCCCGCCGGCTTGCTGGATATTGCCCAAGAAGACCCACTGACCTGTGCCAAGAGGGAGTTGCAGGAAGAAGCCGGTTTGGCAGCGCAACAGTGGGAGGTGCTCAGCGACATCGTGAGCAGCCCAGGTTTTGCCGAAGAAACCATCCGGATTTACCTCGCACGCGATCTTTCCCTGGTTGAGCGCCCAGAAGCCCATGATGAAGAAGCGGACATGGATTTCGCTTGGATTGACCTATCCGAGGCAGTAGCAGCGGTGCTTGATGGCACTATCGTCAATGCAACAGCAGTTGCGGGCATTTTGGCGGCGCATCAGGTGGTCGTTCACCAGGGTGCTACCCGCCCAGCAGAGGTCGATTTTGCATTGCGCCCCACAAACCTTGCCCAAAGGCGCATCGAAGCAGGCATTCAGCCGGATATGAAGCAGATTTAATATCGCCATGACTCCGGAAGCACTGGGGAAAAAGTGGTTGCGCCACCTTGCAGTAGAAAAAGGCTTGAGCGCCAATACGCTGAGTAACTACCGCCGAGACCTTGCACGCTACATTGATTGGCTCGAAGCCCAGAAAATCAGTGATCTGCAGCAGGTTGATCAACCAATGGTGGAGCACTACGTGGCGTATTTACGCCAGGGTGATCCAGAGGCGGGTCGCGCACCCTTGGCACAAAGCTCGGCAGCACGCGCCCTGATTGTTGTGCGGGGATTGCACGCCTTTGCCCTCGTAGAGGGACTAATTGAGCATAATGTGGCGGCCAAGGTGCAACCGGCTGGCGCAGGGCAACACCTCCCGGAAACGCTGAGCGTGCAAGAAGTCACTCGGCTTATTGAGTCCATCCCCGACACGGAGGCGGCCACGGCGGTGGATCTTCGTGATCGAGCATTACTCGAACTGCTTTACGGCACCGGCGCGAGAATTTCTGAGCTGCTGGCGCTGCATGTCGATCAAGTAGCAAATTTAGATGGGCTGCTAGTGATCACTGGTAAGGGCAATAAACAACGCCTCGTGCCAGTTGGGCGGCAGGCGCAAGCGGCAATCGAGGCCTACCTTGTGCGAGGCAGGCCGAGCCTTGCCAAGGGCCGAAGCCATGCACTCTTTTTGAATTCAAGGGGCAATGCTCTCAGCCGCACCAGTGCCTGGCATGTGTTGAAACAAGCTGCGCAGCGCGCCGGTTTAGAAAAAGAGATCTCCCCGCACACGCTGCGGCACAGCTACGCCTCGCACTTGATCGAGGGTGGGGCAGATGTGCGTGTGGTGCAAGAACTGCTCGGGCATGCCTCGGTGACCACCACGCAGATTTATACCCACATCAGCGCAGAAAACCTTCGCAATGTTTGGGCCAGTACGCACCCGCGCGCCTAAGTGGCGTGCGTGCGCAGTACTCTGCGTGTCGCAGTGTCATGGACGCGGGCTGACGGTACTTGGTGGCAAGGGGTAGGCCTTGACGTAGTCGTCAAGGAGTCTTCTCCGCTACACTGTATGTGATAACAGCGGTGTAATTTCTCTGTCGAGCACGCTGCTTTAGGCCTCCGGCAAGCTGCAGTATTCTGGGTCGGAGCTAAGCGCCACATCGGCAAAGAAATACCGGAAAAGTCAAGGAAGTTGGATTGACATGGCTGAGGACGGGTTGTTCAACGAGCCGGAAGGCAAGATCGGGCTCACCGGTCGTCCCTTGCGTGTCTTCCCTGAACCGAAACCGCTTCAGCAACACGGTCCGGCCAAGATCTTGTCCATGTGCAACCAAAAAGGCGGCGTGGGAAAGACCACGTCCACCATCAACCTTGGTGCATGCCTGGCCGAAGCAGGCCGCAAGGTCTTGTTGGTAGACCTCGACCCCCAAGGCGCGCTTTCTGCAGGACTTGGAGTGCCGCACGATGAACTCGACATCACCGTCTACAACCTCTTAGTCGATCGACACACCTCGATCCACCAGGCGATCCATCCCACCAACGTCGCCGGTTTGGATCTGGTGCCGGCCAATATTGATCTATCTGCTGCAGAGATCCAGCTCGTCAACGAGGTTGGGCGCGAACAAACCCTTGCCCGGGCACTGCGTCCGGTGATGCGCGACTATGACTACATCATCCTTGACTGCCAACCCTCGCTGGGCTTGCTCACCGTCAATGCGCTGAGCTGTTCTCAGGGCGTGATCATTCCGATGGAATGTGAGTACTTCTCCCTGCGCGGTCTAGCCCTGCTTACCGACACCGTGGAAAAGGTCCGCGATCGTCTCAACTTCGACCTTGAGATCATCGGCATCTTGGTCACCATGTTTGACCGGCGCACCACGCACGCGCGCGAAGTGATGAGCCGCGTGGTGGAAGTCTTTGAAGATCGAGTGTTCGACACGGTAATCACCCGCACGGTGCGCTTCCCAGAAACATCAGTGGCCGGCGAGCCCATCATTACGTGGGCACCGAATTCTCAAGGCGCGCAACAATATCGCCAGCTTGCCCGCGAGGTTATTGAACGCACGAACGGCTAGCGTTTTGATGGCAAAAGGCTCAGATCTTATCCCTCCTCATGAGCCCATGGAGCAGCCCGAGATCACGGGTTTTCGCATTGTGCTTCACAACTTCGAAGGCCCATTCGATCTGCTCTTGCAGCTCATTAGTGCAAAAAAGCTCGACGTCACCGACGTGGCGTTAGCCAAAGTCACCGATGAATTCGTCGCCTATGTCCGAGAGCTCGGCGCGATGGCAGAGCTTGACGAGGTCACAGAATTCCTCGTGGTAGCCGCCACGCTGCTGGACTTAAAAGCAGCTCGACTTCTGCCGCGCGGCGAAGTCGATAGCCTTGAAGATCTTGAGCTTTTAGAATCCCGAGATCTTCTCTTTGCGCGCCTGCTGCAATACAAGGCCTACCGGGAAGTGGCAGAAATGTTCAGGCAGTGGCAGCAACACGCCCGGAGGCAGTATCCACGTGCAGTGGGTCTGGAGGAAGCCTTTGTCGATGCCTTAGCCCCAGTGAGCATCGGGCATACGCCTGAGTCTTTTGCTCAACTTGCTGCGAGTGTATTTAGGCCAAAACCGCCAGAGCAGGTAGCCACCGATCACGTACACCAGCAACAGGTCAGCGTGCCGGAACAGGCCGGCGTGCTGCTTGCAACCTTAAAGTTGCTAGGGCCTGGCACGTGGACAAGCTTCGATGTGCTCAACCGTGAGTGCACGATGAGCATGCAAATTGTTGGGCGATTCCTCGCCTTACTTGAGCTCTACAAGGCCCAAGCGATCGATGTGGAACAAGAAGCCTCACTCGAAGAACTCAAAGTGGCATGGACGGGTTTGGATGTGGATCCGGCCGTTGTTGCTGCAGCCAATTGGCAGTAGCGCGACCCTGCTGCCATGCCGGTGCGGTAGGTGTTGGACGGAAAAGGACGTAGCGATGCACGGTCTGTGAAGGCGCCTTATACAATGTTTGGCGTTAGCAGTTATTGCGTATCAAGATTCATGCACTGGATCTAGGTTGAGGAAAGGGGCAGGCGGTGGGCGTCATCGTTGTGTCGGGTCTTTCCACCGGTGTTGGTAAAACCACGGCAGCGGCAGCCATCGTGGCTGTGCTCAAAGCTCGCGGCCGCGATGTCGTGCCCGTGAAAGTGGCTCGGCTGCAAGGAAGCCTCAAAGATCCCCATGCTGGTGATATCGGCACCATTGAACGCCTCACGGGTATCCGTGGCCTGGATCTGTCTGATGATCCCAACCCGCTGCAGCGAGTCCGCGAGCTTGTAGCAGAGGGCAAGACGGTGGTGGTAGAAGGCTCGGGTGCCCTCAGCATCCCCTTGCTTGCGAACAAAACCATCGCCGATATCGCAGCAGAACTTGGCGCCCCGCTCGTGGTGGTTTCCGGCATGGCCGAAGGTGCTGTGTCTCTGGCGGTCCAGGCTGTGCGCTTTGCGCGAATGTGCGGCGCAGACGTGGTGGGTGTTGTTGGAGGCAAATTGCCAAGCAATGCAGATCTGCGCACTCGTTTGAAGTTGATGGAAGTATCCAATAGCACCGGTGTGGATTTCTTTGGAAGCCTCCCAGACGGAATCGGCGCCTCCGAGCCGGAGGCCTTTTGGCGCTACATCAAAACCGTGACCTTGCCGCCTTCGTGGTAGCGCCCGAATGCAGGATCCTCGCTCCGTGGGTCGCTGCGAAGGCGCGTTGATCGGCATCGCGCTTTTGAGTAGATCTGTGGCAGTTTCGCTGCATCTGCTGAGTTGGATCACCCCGATGTCAAGAAACTGAACAACGTTCAAGTACCATCGGAATCAACATTGCAGCGGCAGTTTTTCACCCAAGCACTGTCACCTCCGGCTCGGTGCTATCTGGCGAAGGCTGCGCTGTCATCGATGTGGCAAGAACTAGAGAAAAGCGAGACAGGTTCGTGCACGCTGAAGCCATCGCAACATATGACCGTGACCACGTGTGGCACCCTTATGGGCCAATGCCCGCAGCAATTGCCCCAGTGGTGATTGATCGCGCACAAGGGGCGTATCTCTACACCACAGATGGAACTGCCCTCATCGATGGCATGAGTTCTTGGTGGGCCGCAGCGCATGGGCACTCGCACCCCAAACTCCAAGCCGCCGCCACGAAGCAAATCGAGCAGATGAGCCACGTCATGTTCGGTGGCCTGACCCACCGCCCGGCCGTGGAGCTTGCAAAAAAGCTCGTAGACCTCAGCGATGATGGCCTTGACAAGGTCTTTTTCAGCGATTCCGGCTCGGTTGCCGTGGAAGTTGGCTTGAAGATGGCCTATCAATACCAGCGCGGTATTGGCCACCCAGAGCGCGATCGAATGCTCACCTGGCGCAGGGGCTACCACGGAGATACCTTTGCCACAATGAGTCTGTGCGACCCCGATGGTGGCATGCACTCGATGTGGACTTCGAGGGTGATGAGCAATGTCTTCGCACCACACCCTCCAACACGCGGCGCCTCTCAAGCCACCATCGACGCCTACCTTGAACAGGTAGAAGCGCTGATCGACGACAGCATCGCGGGCATCGCCATCGAACCCATAGTCCAGGGTGCAGGAGGCATGCGCTTCCACGATCCCGCGATTGTGCGGGGACTGCGCGCATTGTGCGACCGCTATGGTTTGGTCTTGCTTGCCGACGAAATCGCCACCGGATTCGGACGCACCGGGGCACTGTTTGCCACCCAAGCTGCAGGGGTGACCCCCGATATTCTGTGCCTCGGCAAAGCGCTCACCGGTGGATTCATGTCCCTTGCAGCAACAATGACTACAGAGCGCATCGCAACTGCAATCAGCAGTCCCGAAGGCGGGGGAGCGTTATTGCACGGCCCGACGTTTATGGGCAATCCCTTAGCGTGCGCGGTTGCGTGTGCCGCAGTGGATCTGGCGAGTGACCCCGCGGTGCTCGAGCAGGTCGCAGGCATTGAGCAGATTCTGCAAGAAGAACTCGCGCCTTTAAAGGAGCATCCATCGGTAGCCGATGTGCGAGTGCTTGGCGCCATCGGCGTGGTAGAGATGCGCCAGCCAGTTGATATGCAAAAGGCCACTCAAGCGGTGATGGAGCAGGGCGTGTGGCTTCGGCCTTTCGGCAAGCTTGTCTACACCATGCCGCCATATATTTGCCAAGCATCCGAGATCAGGCGCATCTGCGACGCCATCAAGGCGGTCGTGCAATCTGAGGAGCAAGCATGAGCATCCTATGCATCAGTGGAACCAATACCGATGTGGGCAAAACCATCGCCACCGCAGCCTTAGCGCTTGCAGCCCAACAACAAGGCTATGAGGTTATTCCGATCAAGCCGGTGCAAACAGGTGAACCGGAAGGTAAAGGCGATGTCGATACCATCGAGCGCCTCACAGGAATCCAGGGGACGTGCTTGCGGCGCTACCCGGAACCATTGGCACCGAACCTTTCCGCTCGCCGCGCGGGCATCGAGCCAGCAGGCGTGGGGGAGCTAGCCCAGGAAATCACCCGCCTTGATCGCCCGGACCGGCTCTTGCTTGTTGAAGGCGCCGGCGGTTTGCTGGTGCGGATCAATGAGCAGGAAAGCTTCGCCGATCTCGTCCAGGCATTAAGCGCGCCTTTGGTCATTGTGAGCAGCATGGGGTTGGGTTCATTAAACCTAGCCGAATTGACCGTGGAGGCCGCCAGGTATCGAGGCATTGAGGTCAAAGCCTTGATCGGTGGCGCCATTGACGCAGAACCCAACCTTGCCACCAGGCTGAATCTCGAAGAAATGCCCAAGATCTGCCAGGTACCGCTGTGGGGTGTGTTGCCGGATAATAGTGGGGCGCTTTCCAGGGAGGCTTTTGCAAGCATGGCCACGGAACACCTTCGGCCAAATTTGTTGTCACCTCAGTAAGATGGAAGCGATTGCAACGTCGCAGGGAGGTCTTTGGCACATATGGAAGTACTCATCGGTCTGGTAGCGCTCCTATTTGCCACAGTCACCATGGTGGCGATCGGTGACCGTACAGGGCTTCCCTGGCCCCCGCTGCTTGCAGTGCTCGCGGGTGCAGCCATGCTGCTGCCAAATATCCCCGAGAATCAAATCCCTGCGGAATTGATGCTGCCAATCTTCATCCCGCCTTTGTTGTGGGCCTTGGCACGCAGAACGAGTTGGGCCTCGATTCGCCGTAATTGGAGGATCGTCGTCCAGCTCTCTGTTCTGCTGGTTATCATCACAGCATTCGCCGTTGGCTTAAGCGCATACCTATTGGTGCCGACGCTTTCTTTTGCCGGCGCGGTCGTCATCGGTGCTGCAATCTCCCCACCAGACCCCGTAGCAGTCGACGCAGTAGCAGAACCCGCCGGTGTACCACGAAGGCTTACCAGCACCTTACAAACTGAGGGGCTTTTCAACGATGCCGCCTCGATCGTGGTGTTTAACCTCGCGCTGAGCGTCTTACTCAAAGGCGAGGAAATCGCCTGGTGGGCTGCCATTATCGCGTTCTTCTACGCGGCCCTTTCTGCAATCCTCATCGGATTCCTCCTCGGCCGAGGCGCGGCATGGCTGAACAACCGCCTGGATTCCGCCGTGGCAGGCAACGCATTTACCTGGGTGATCCCCTTTGCCACCTTCATCATCGCCGAAGAATTGAACTCCAGCGGCGTTATCGCCATCGTGGTCGCTGCCATCGAGTTCAATTCCCGAAACGGCGCCGGCGCCGAAGACCGTCTATCCGGCAGTGCCTTCTGGGAAGTAGTCGAGTTGCTATTTACCGGCGTGGCCTTCGGTTTGATCGGTGTCTCTGTGCGTACCGCCATGGATGAGGTAGGCGGACAGATCTGGCATGCGGTCTGGATCGGATTGGTGCTCTCCTTCGTGGCCATCGTGGTCAGAGCGATCTGGCTGTACATGATGTATTTGCACAACCGGAGAAAAGGGCGAAGAACTGGCGCGCCGCTGAGGTTGCAGGAGGTCTTGCTGCTGACCTGGGGTGGTATGCGCGGTTTGGTCACCTTGGCGCTGGTGCTTTCGATCCCACCCACGTCAGGGTTCGGGCTGTACTCCGAATTGCCGATTATTGCCTTGGTGGTGCTGGTCGTCACCATGGTGATTCCAGGCTTGTTGCTGCCATGGCTGATGAAGACGCTCAACCTTGAGCAAGGGCCGGATGCTTTTGGCGACCAAGCCCGCGCACGCCTGGAGGCCCGAGCGCGTTTTGCAGCAGGCGAGGTGCTTGAGCGATATATCCACGATATTCCCGCGGAGCAATTAGAGGCACTGCGCCGCCGTTTCGAAGAGGATATCCACGTCGATGTGGATGAATCCGATCATGGTGCAGCACAAGACCGAAAGAAGCGCGTTGCTCAAAGGGCCGAGCAGATGAACCGTGTTCGCCTCGAGGCGCTCTATGCCTCTCAGGCTGAGCTATTGCGGGCACGAAGAGAACGCGACGTTGATCCGGTTATTTTAGATGAGGTGCTCTACGACGTAGACAGCCAAATCGTCGCCACCGAAAAGCGCCTTGCTAAGTAACGACCCTGCCGGAATAGGAAGAAGAAAAGCCGAGTGTGCACCACACAACCAGCTCAGAACGAACCTGGGATGATCAGCCAATTACGCAGCGCGATTGAGTCGGTCTTGTTGGTAGCCGATGAGCCGGTGCAAGAGGATGTGCTTGCTCGCGTTACTCAGGCATCCGAAGACGAGGTGCGCGCGATCTGTCGGGAATTCCAGCAGGAATTACTCCAACGCGGTTCCGGGATGAGTTTGAAAAATATTGATGGTGGGTGGAGGCTTTATACCCACATCGATAACGCGGAAGTTGTAGAGCGCTTCTTGCACGATGGCACCCAATCAAAGCTTTCTCGCGCTGCCTTAGAAACCCTGGCGGTAATTGCGTATCGCCAACCGGCTACCCGTGCGCAAGTAGCCGCGGTGCGCGGCGTCAATGTTGATGGCGTGGTGCGCACGCTGGTGCTTCGCGGCCTGATCCGCGAGATTGAGGCGGGGGAGGGTTCGCAGGCCCATCGCTACGAAACCACCGAGTTATTCCTGGAATTGATGGGCATTGAGTCCCTGGATGCGCTGCCGGATCTGGCGCCGCTGCTGCCTGATGTTGATAGCATCGACGAAGAGTTCTAGATAGGCTAGGCTAGATCTTCTTTAACATTTTCATACCTCTCACAGATAGGAAGTATCCGTGACACCAACCGCTCGCCGTGATGGCACACCGGACAAAGGCAGGGGCAAGAACAAGCCCGCGCCGAAGCAGCCGCAGAAGCAGCGCGCCTCGGAGATGATCATCTCCAACGCGAAACCGGCTCGTCATCAACATAAGGCCCCAGATTTGGATCAAGCCAAAGCTGGTGAGCCTATTCGTTTGCAAAAAGTGCTCGCGCAGGCCGGTGTGGCCTCTAGGCGCCACTCCGAGATCCTGATCGACGCAGGCCGCGTGGAAGTCAATGGCCGTGTGATTCGTAAGCAGGGTGTTCGCGTGGATCCGAATACCGATGTGATTCGCGTGGATGGGGTTCGCATCAACGTCAACGAAGACATGGAGTACTTCGTGCTGAATAAGCCCCGTGGCGTGCAATCGACCATGAGTGACGAGATGGGTCGTCCCTGTGTCGGCGATATCGTGAGCGAGAAAATCGCCGCTGGCCAGCGTCTCTTCCACGTCGGTCGACTCGATGCCGATACCGAAGGTTTGCTGCTTTTAACCAACGATGGTGAATTGGCTAACCGTTTGACCCACCCGAAGTATGAGGTGGCCAAGACCTATCTGGCTACCGTGCAGGGTGAAGCTGATCGTGCACTCATTCGCCGTTTGCGTGAGGGCATCGAGCTTGACGACGGCCCCGCGAAAGCAGATTTTGTGCAGATCATCGATGTGTACGAGGGTCGTTCGCTGGTGCGTGTGGAACTCCACGAAGGTCGCAAGCACATCGTGCGTCGCATGCTCAAAGAGGCAGGTTTCCCAGTCGAGCGCCTCGTTCGCACCAAATTGCACACCGTCCAACTCGGCGACATGAAACCCGGCGGTATCCGTGCCTTGAACCGCTCCGAGCTGAGCAGCCTGTACAAAGTGGTGGGGATGTAAAACATGCAGTACCAAGATCTCAACAATTGCCCCTCCGGGCTCATCGTGGCAGTCGATGGTCCATCAGGAGCCGGAAAATCCACGGTCTGCCGCGCGGTTGCTGAACGCTTTGGCGCTCAGTACCTCGACACCGGCGCCATGTACCGCGTTGCCACCCTGCATGTGCTCCAGCAGGGCATCAGCCCCGAAGACACCGACGCAGTCATCCGCGCTACCAGCTCATTGCCACTTGAAGTCAATGACGATCCGAAGTCCAAAGAAGTGCTGCTTGCCGGCAGGGACGTTTCCGCAGAGATCCGCGGCCCGGAGGTTACAGCCCACGTGTCTGCGGTTTCGGCGATCCCGGAAGTCCGCCACAACCTCGTGGCCCTCCAACGTGGCCTAGCGCTCAAAGCGGGCCGTTGCGTGCTCGATGGAAGGGATATCGGCACCCACGTGTTGGCAGATGCCCCGCTGAAGGTTTTCCTCACCGCGTCTGCTGAAGTGCGTGCGCAGCGTCGCCATGAACAAGACATTGCCGCTGGCCGCGAAAGCGATTACCAGGCTGTACTTGCAGATGTGCAACGCCGCGATACCGCCGACTCCACCAGGGCAACCTCACCACTGCGCCCCGCCGATGATGCAACGCTAGTGGACACTTCAGATATGACCCTCGATCAAGTGATCGATCGCATCACCGACTTGGTGATTGCCTCTGCAGAAAGGGCGAGCTAATGAGCGACGAACCCCAAAACTTCAACGAAGCAGCACACGAAGACTCCCAGGAATTCAACTTCGACAATGAGACGGAGTTTTTCCAGGAGATCAACGAAGAGGACTTCGCCGATGCAGACTTCGGTGAAGACTACGACGAAGAAGACTGGTCGGCCCTAGAGGCAGCCCTCGGCATCGACACCGAACCTCACCTCCGTGAGGATCTGTGCACCGTGGCAATTGTTGGGCGCCCCAACGTTGGCAAATCCACGCTGGTCAACCGCTTCATTGGACGTCGAGAAGCTGTGGTGGAAGATTTTCCCGGCGTGACTCGCGACCGCATCTCCTACCTTGCGGATTGGGGCGGCAAGCGTTTTTGGGTGCAAGATACCGGCGGCTGGGACCCGAATGTGAAAGGCATTCACGCAGCCATCGCGCGCCAAGCCGAGATGGCCATGGAAACAGCCGATGTGATCATCATGGTGGTAGACACCAAGGTGGGTATCACCGAAACTGATGCCGTGATGGCCAAGATGCTTCAGCGCGCAACGGTCCCGGTGATCCTAGTGGCCAATAAGTTCGACTCCGATAACCAATACGCCGATATGGCGGAGTTTTATGCCCTCGGCCTTGGCGATCCCTGGCCCGTTTCTGCGCAACACGGCCGCGGCGGCGCCGACGTGCTTGACCAAGTGCTCGCATCCTTCCCGGAAAAGCCAAGGTCTAGCTCCATTGTGGAAGGCCCACGCCGCGTGGCACTCGTGGGCAAGCCCAACGTGGGCAAGTCCTCGCTGCTGAACAAGATCTCCGGCGAAGATCGTTCCGTGGTGGACAATGTCGCAGGCACCACCGTCGACCCGGTGGACTCCTTGGTGCAGCTTGACCAGCAGCTTTGGCGCTTTGTTGATACTGCCGGGCTTCGCAAGAAGGTCAAGCAGGCACAAGGCCACGAGTACTACGCATCCCTGCGTACCCGCGGCGCCATCGAATCGGCCGAAATCTGCATCTTCATGATCGATGCCTCCGAGCCGGTATCCGAGCAGGATCAGCGCGTGCTGGCCATGATTTTGGAAGCCGGCAAAGCCTTAGTGCTGGTGTTTAATAAGTGGGACCTCATGGATGAGGATCGCCGCTGGGAGCTCGATCGCGAACTCGATCTGCAATTGGCGCATATTCCCTGGGTCAAGCGGGTGAATATCTCCGCGAAAACCGGCCGTGCGCTGCAAAAGATCGAACCGTTTATGATCGAGGCGCTCGAAAGCTGGGACAAGCGCGTCACCACCGGCCAGCTCAATACCTGGTTGCGCGCGACCATTGCCCAGAACCCACCGCCAATGAAGGGTGGTCGCGTCCCCCGCGTGCTCTTTGCTACGCAGGCATCTACTCGCCCTCCGGTGATTGTGCTGTTTACCACCGGCTTCCTTGATGCGGGTTATCGTCGCTACTTGGAGCGCAAATTCCGCGAGCAGTTCGGATTCGAAGGCTCGCCGGTGAAAATCGCCGTGCGTGTGCGCGAACGTCGCTCCAAGCGCTAAGCACGCCGCCTCAGCACAAAGGCATCGTGGCGATAGGGCAGGGTGACTTCTCCTTCTGGGTCTAGGCCAAGGTGGTCGATATACCAATCGAGGTTCGAAGTCATCTTTGCCCTGGTGTTTGGCGATGCCCGCAGCCAATAGGAGCGCGTGTGCATTAAGGTGTGCAGATCAGCAACCGGCAGCGTCTGGCTAAAGCGGCAGCGAAGCGTGCGCTCGATGGCAAACTCCTTGCCGATGTTCGGCACAAAGCCCTCGGCGAGTGTGTCGCCGGCGTGGGTGATTCGGGTAAGCCGGTGCACCCAGGGGACGGCCACGTCGAGGGTGTTCCACAGCAATACCACCACACCATCGGGGCGAAGCACGCGGGCGAATTCGCTACTGGCTGCTACCGGGTCGAGCCAGTGCCAGGTTTGGGCACAGCTAATCAGGTCGACGCTGGCGTCGACAAGCCCTAAGGCCTCGGCCTTGGCCTGGATACAAGGCAATTGGTGGTGGTGGCGAAATTGGGTGAGCATTTCTTTGCTGAGATCGCTGCCAATGACCTTTGCGTGGGGGAAGGCTTGAGCCAATTGTTCGCTGAAGATCCCGGTGCCACATCCAACGTCGATGATCCGCGTGGCCTGCGGTATGAGGGAAAACACCTGCTCTGGGTACCGGGGGCGCACCCGGTGATAATCATCAACCTCGCTGCTAAAGGCTTTGGCTTGAAGTTCGCGGTGCAAGGCATCGCGGAATTTCGGAGCATGCTGCCTGGATTTCGGAGGGATTGGGCGGTGCGTCACGATGGTTGATTCTAGCGATCCAGATACCCGGATTGAGAAGCAGGGATGAAAATGCTGGGAAGTTACTGAATCCGCTTGGCAATCCATTGCATTTGTTGAACACTACTTTCATGCATCTTGTCCAAGAATTCAGCCTGACCACCCCGGCGGTGGTGTGGGCGGCAACAGCAGTGCTGTGTGCCTGCGTCCTTCTGAGCACGTGGCGGCTGCTGCAAGGACGAGGCCTGCGCTTTGTGCTCATCGCCGCAATGGGTGTTGGAGCGATCATGTTTGCGATGCGGTGGGGCATCGAAGGATGGTGGCGACCATTTCCCGATGCCATCCCTTGGCAGATCTATGCCGGTGTAGGTGTGTGCATCTTTGGGCTGCTAGCGCTGTTGTGTGCGAAAAAACGGGTGCTGCTGAGCTTTCTTGTGCTGTTGAGTGTGCTGAGCACATTGCTTGTGGGCAATAACGTCTATCAGCTCTATCCCACCGTCGGGAGCGTGGTGTCCCATGATCACGCAGAGCGGATGAGCTGGGAGGAATTCCAGGCGGCGTTGAATAAGAAGACCCTGCCTAGGGATCAGGGGGTGCTGCTGAGTCTCCAGCTTGATTCACCCCGCTCTGGATTTAAGGCGCGCAAAGCCCAGGTGTATCTTCCTCCCGCGTATTGGCGTAGCGATACCGCCTTGCCGGTGCTGGTGATGATGGCGGGTAATCCCGGCAGGCCAGAAGATTGGTTCGGTGCGGGTATGGCCGATCGCGCGGCTGATCAATATCAACAAGCCCACGGTGGTGTGGCTCCGATTATCGCTAGCGTTGATGCCACCGGAAGCTATACCGCCAACCCCGGCTGTACTGATAGCCCCGGGAGCAATGTGGCCACCTATCTCTCACAAGACGTGCCTGAGCAGCTTCAACAAAAGCTCAAGGTGGATCCTGATCAACAGCATTGGACCATTGGCGGTTTAAGTTATGGCGGAACCTGCGCATTGCAGATCGCCACGAATGCCCCGCAAGCCTATGGCAATTTCCTTGATTTCTCTGGTGAATTAGAGCCCAGCATCGGTACCCATGAACAAACAGTGACCAAGCTCTTTGAGGGCTCAGAGGCGAAGTTCAAGGCCCATAATCCGGCCGATCTTTTGCAAAAGCATGAACATGATGGCCGTTATCGCCACCTGTCAGGTGTGTTTATTGCGGGTGATCGCGACCATCAGGCCGTGCACGATCTGCAGGCCTTGCACAAGCGCGCTGAGGCGGCAGGGATCAAGAGTCAATTCCGCACGATTAAAGGTGGGCACGATTTCGGCACCTGGCGCACCGCCTTCGAGCAGAGCCTGCCTTGGGTAGCGAAGCAAGGAAAGCTGGAATAGTCCGCGATGGAGATAGCCTTTCGACGTCCCACGCGGCGAATTCCTCACGCCCCCAAGGCAGGTTAGAGGTGTAGGGCTAGACCACCATCCGGTAGCCCACGCCGAGCTCAGTGATCAGGTACTGCGGATGGCCTGGGTCTTTTTCTAATTTCTGCCGGAGCTGAGACATATATACCCGCAGGTAATTCGTCTCTTTGGAATACGCCTGCCCCCACACAGCCTGGAGCAGATCCGTCTTGTGCACCAATTGACCTCGGTGGCGCAAGAGGTATTCCACGATGCCCCACTCCCGCGGCGTGAGGTGGACCTGTTGGCCTTCAACAGTCACGGTGGAACTTTGAAGGTTAAACACCACACGCTCGTCGGAAGTGCTGATTACCGGCTTTTCTTCTTCCTTATCCGCCGGAGCGCGGCGCAGCACCGCGCGCACCCGGGCGAGCAGTTCACCAACCGAGAATGGTTTGGTGATGTAGTCGTCCGCGCCTTCGTCCAAAGCGTTGATCTTGCCGGGTTCGTCGTGGCGTGCAGAGACGACGATGATGGGAAGCTCGCTCCACTTGCGTACAGAACGCAGCACTTCCAAACCACTGAGATCTGGCAGCCCTAGATCCAATAAAATGACGCTGGGCTGCCAAGATCCGATGATCTTGAGCGCCTGGCTGGCGGTGGTGGCCACTTTCATCTCATAGCCCCTGGCCTTGAAGTTCACCATGACGGCGTTTGCCAATGGAACGTCATCTTCAACCAGCAGAACCCGCTCGGCCTCCTGAGCCTGGCCTTGTTTCTCGTGTCCTTTCACGAAAGATTCTCCTTATATCAACCTATTCAGTTCCATCAGCCACAGACAGGGTGAGCACCAGGGTAGCCCCGCCACCCGGGGTGTGCTCTGCCCGCACGCTTCCATCCATTGCTTCGGCAAAGCCCTGAGCCACAGCCAAGCCAAGGCCAAGCCCCACGGAGTTTGCGTTCTGGTCGCCCAGGCGCTGGAAGGGCATGAAAATCTCGTCGATCTTATCGTCGGGGATGCCCGGGCCGTGGTCGATCACCGAGATCTCCACCGTCTCACCCACACCTTGGCCCTTGATTAATAACTCGGAATCGGGCGCGTACTTGCGGGCATTGATCACGATATTGGACAAGATTCGCTGCACCAGCCCTGCATCGCCGCGCACCGGGGGCAGATCCTCTGGTATCTCCACCTTGATGTGCCCGGCGGCCTCCGGCAGCTCGGTGCATACGGCTTCGACCACTTCTTCTACATCTACCGCACGGTTGCGGATGGTGACGGTATTGGAATTCAACCTGCTCATATCCAGCAAGTTGCCAATGACCGTTTCCAACCGGTCGGTAGAGCTTTCAATCGTCTCAATGAGCAACTGGCGTGACTCCTCATCGAGCTCAATATCATCCATGGTCAGACCAGATACCGCCGCTTTGATCCCGGCAAGCGGAGTGCGCAAATCATGCGATACCGCAGTCAGCAACGCCGTTCCCACGCGGTTGCCGGCCTCTAAAGCTGCGGTTGCTCGGCGCATCGCGTCGATTTCTTGGCGGTCGATGATCGCCGTGATCCTGGCGCCGTGGGCTTCGATCATGGAGAACTGCTGCGGGGTGAGCTCAGCGCCACCCACCAACAACCGCAGGCCGTCGCCTACACCGACGTGCGTAGGCTTCCCATCGGCAGCCCAGGGTGCGCTGATGCCTTGCTCATCGGTGGTTTCCAGCGTCACCCACATCTTTCGTTCCTTGCTATAACGCTGCAGGTCGACGCGACGCAGGCGGAAGGTTTGGCTTAAGCGTGTGAGTAGTTGGGGAATATCGTCACCGTCGTGCACCACGCCTCGTGCTAGGTCGGACAGCACCATGGCCTGGCCTAGGCGTTGCGTTGCCTGGGCGCGCCGGCGCTCTGATAACTCCACCACCCAGGCCACCGCGGCGGCGATGATGAGGAAGAAAATGATCTGCGTGAGGCTTTCGGGTTCCGTGACGGTAAAGGTGTGCGTTGGGATGGTAAAAAACCAGTTGGCCAGCAAGGAGCCGGTCACCACCGCAGCTAGCGCCGGCAGCATGCCTCCGGCAAGTGCAGCGAACACCACCACGGTGAGATAGCCCAGCAACAGCGCGCCCAGATATTCCGGCTCGAGGTTTAGTGGCAGCACCGCGGCGGTGAGCAGGGGAGGGCCAAGCAACGCGATGAGCCAACCCGTGACCAATCGCATCACGCTAAAACGGCCGGTGTTGCGGGAGCGTTTCTTTTCTGTTTGCTTCTCCCGCTCCAAGGTGGACACGATGTGCACGTCGATGGGGCCGGACCCGTCGATGATGCGTCCGCTGAGGCCACCGCCGAAGATACGACTAATACGCCCACCCAGGCCGATCACTAACTGCGAGGCATTGACCGCCCGCGCGAATTCCAGCAACGTTTCGGCAACATCGTCGCCGACCACCACGCGCCACTGCCCTCCGAGGGAATCGGTCAGTTCTTGCAGGCGCCGCAGCCTCTTAGGAGTGTCGGTGGCCAGTGCATCGTCTTCGCCGGCAACGTGCACCACAATCATTTCGCGCCCGGCTACGCGCCCGGTCACTCTCGCGCCACGTCGGATAATCGCCTCGGCACCGGCATCGCCTTGTACCGCAACCACGACGCGTTCGCGAGTAGGCCAGTGCTTTTGTTCATTATTGGTCTTGCGGTAGGTTTCGAGGACTTCTTCAACTTTGTCTGCAAGCCACAGCAGCGCCAGTTCACGAAGCGCGGTGAGGTTGCCAACTTTGAAGTAATTATTCAGCGCCGTTTCGGCCTGCTGCTGGCGATAGACCTCGCCTCGCGCCAGGCGGATGCGCAGTGCATCGGGGGTGAGGTCTACCAGCTCGATTTCATCGGCGTCGCGCAGCACTTGATCGGGTACGGTTTCTCGCTGGCGGGTGCCGGTGACGGCAGCGACCACGTCGTTGAGCGACTCAAGGTGCTGGATATTCATGGTGGAAATGACGTTGATCCCCGCATCTAAGAGGGTATAAACGTCGTGCCAGCGCTTCTTTTCCGGCTCCGCCACGTGGTTGAGGCCCGGCGCGCTGCCAGCGTCACCTTCGCCCCCGGTGCTTCGCCCGGCGTTGCCTGCGGCCGAATTGCCCGCCACCAACGCTGGTTCGGCGCTCACGACGGTGTGGGCCAATTCGTCCACCAGGATGGTATCGGGGTTGGCGGCAATGGCGGCCTCGACGTCGAGGTCGGTGTAGGTGCCGCCGCGATAACTAAATTCCTTGCGGGGCAGGACAGGTAGACCGTCGACAAGCGACTTGGTGCGCTCGCGCCCATGGTCTTCGACCAACCCCACCAACACGTTGTTGCCACGCGATTGCAGATCGTGGGCTTCGTTGAGCATGGCACAGGTTTTACCTACGCCGGGGGCGAAGCCGAGGTAAACCTTGAGCGTGCCACGCTTTGTCATGCTGGAAGAATCTCCTTGTCTTTTGCCCGCTTGAGCTGCAGCGGGCGTGAGATCACTTAGTTCTGGGCGCCTGCCTTGGCATTGGCGATATCCACATTGAGAGTAACCACATTGACCGGGGTGCCGTGGGTAGATCCATTAAAAGCAGACTGCTCATTGTCGTTGACCAGTTGCTCCACCGTGGCGCGGTCGAGGCCGCTTTCGCGAGCAACGCGGGGAATCTGCAGCTCGGCGTAGGCACGGGAGATCTGTGGATCCAGACCAGAACCGCTCGCGGTCACCGCATCCACCGGGACCTTATCAGGGGAGACGTTTTCGCGTTGAGCAATCTCCGCGCGGCGCTGCTCCACCAGAGCCTGGTACTCCGGGTCGAAGGGCGAGAGGTTGGAGGCGGAGGAAGACATGGCGTCGTATCCATCATCACCGGCGGCAGACGGCCGTGGCACGAAATAACCGGGCTCGGTGACTGCCTGGGCGATTAGGGAACTACCCACGACTTGTCCGGAGGAATCCTTGATGTAGGAACCGTCTGCTTTGGCCGGCATGATGCGGCCTACGCCGAAGATCACCAAAGGATAGATAACGCCCAGCAGCACCGTGAGCAGAAGGAATGCTCGCACCGTGGTGGAGAGTAATCGAGTTGATGTTTTCATGATTTGAACCTTTCTGTGCAGTTCCGGTGAGCTCTGTTAGAGGCCGAATACGCCGGATAGCAACAGGTCGATGATCTTGATGCCAACGAAGGGCACGATCACGCCGCCGAGGCCGAAGATGGCCAGGTTGCGAGAAAGTAGGGAGGCCGCCGAACCAGCGCGGTACTTCACACCCTTGAGTGCCAAAGGAATCAGCGCGATGATCACCAAGGCGTTGAAGATCACGGCAGAGAGGATGGCGCTTTCAGGGGAGTGCAGCCGCATGATGTTCATCTTGTCCAGGCCGGGGAAGGCGAGAACGAACATGGCGGGGATGATGGCGAAGTACTTAGCAATGTCGTTGGCGATACTGAATGTGGTCAGCGCGCCGCGGGTGATCAGCAACTGCTTACCAATTCCCACGATGTCGATGAGCTTGGTGGGATCCGAATCCAGGTCCACCATGTTGCCGGCTTCCTTGGCCGCGGTCGTGCCGGTGTTCATGGCAACGCCCACATCGGCCTGTGCCAGTGCAGGTGCGTCATTGGTGCCGTCACCGGTCATGGCCACGAGGCGACCCTTGGCCTGCTCCTTGCGGATCAACTCGAGCTTATCTTCAGGGGTGGCCTCTGCGAGTACGTCGTCAACGCCGGCTTCCTTGGCAATGGCGTGTGCGGTCAGAGCATTATCGCCGGTAATCATCACCGTGCGGATACCCATCTTGCGCAGTTGCTTGAAGCGCTCGGTCATACCGGGCTTCACCACGTCTTTCAGGTGAATAACACCCAACACGCGGGAGGTATTGGGGGAGGACTTGTGCCCGGCGCCGCACACCTCTGCCACCACCAGGGCGGTGCCGCCACTGTTGGAGATGTCGTTGACGATGTCTTCGGTTCCGGCGGGGATCTCGCCGCCTTGCTTCTTCACCATGCCGCAGACCTCAGAGGCTGCGCCCTTGAGAACCTTGCGGTCTTGGTCAGGCAGTTCGATGCCGCTCATGCGGGTCTGGGCACTGAAGGGAATGAATGTTGCCTGTGCGTAGTCCGACTCCGGAATGGTGGCCGTGGACTCTTGAGACAGGGTCACGATGGAGCGACCCTCGGGTGTCTCATCGGCGAGGGAGGCGAGCTGGCAGTCATACGCCAGTTGCTTCGGGTCGGTATCACCGGCTGGGACGAACTCGGTGGCTTGGCGGTCACCGATGGTGATGGTGCCGGTCTTATCCAGCAGCAGCGTGGCGACGTCACCCGCGGCCTCAACCGCGCGACCGGACATGGCCAGCACGTTGTGCTGCACCAGGCGATCCATACCTGCGATACCGATGGCGGAGAGCAGAGCACCGATTGTGGTGGGGATCAGGCACACCAGCAGGGCGACGAGCACCACGGGAGACTGCTCGGCATTGTTGAACGCGGCCATGGGGGCCAAGGCGATGACGACGATGAGGAAGATCAAGGTCAGCACGTGCAGGAGGGTGCCCAAGGCCAATTCGTTGGGGGTCTTCTTGCGCTGTGCGCCTTCCACCAGGCCGATCATGCGGTCCATGAAGGACTCGCCGGGGCGGCTGGTGACCTTCACGGCGATGGCATCCGAAAGCACTCGGGTACCACCGGTGACGGCGCTGCGGTCGCCGCCGGATTCGCGAATCACTGGAGCGGACTCGCCGGTGACGGCGGACTCATCCACGGTCGCTGCACCATAGATCACGTCGCCATCGGCGGGGATGACCTCGCCTGCGACAACGAGCACCACATCGCCGGGGCTGAGAGCGTCGCTGGCGACTTCTTCTGTGTGGCCGGCGCGGCCTTGTGGGGTGTCGAGCGCTTGTTGCAGGGCAGCCGGGGCAGTATCGCCCACGAACTTCACGGCCGATGTTTCGGTACGCGACGCGCGCAGGGAGTCTGCTTGTGCCTTGCCGCGTCCTTCGGCGACGGCCTCGGCGAGCGTGGCGAATAGAACGGTCAGCCACAGCCATACCGTGATGGACCACGTGAAGAGCGATGGGTGCGCGATTGCGAGAACCAGTGTGAATGCCGCACCAACTTCCACCAAGAACATCACGGGGACGTTGATGAGGGACGCGGGGTTCATTTTCTTGATTGCCAGGGGGAGCGCCTGACCCAGCTGGCTGGGGGAGAAGGAGTTTGTCATGACAGGGCCTCCGTGAGTGGACCAAGAACAAGCGTGGGCAGGAAGGTGAGGGCGCCGATAATGAGGGCCACACCGACGATCACGCCGACGAACTGCGGACGGTGGGTGGGCAGCGTGCCGGCCGTCTCGGGTGCAGGCTTTTGCTTAGCAAAGTCGCCGGCAAGAGCCAGCACCATAACGATGGGCAGGAATCGGCCAAGCAGCATGGCGCAACCGAGGGCCATGTTGAACCACCAGGTATCCGCACCGAAGCCTGCGAAGGCCGAACCGTTGTTGTTGGATGCGCTGGTAAAGGCGTAGACGATGTCGCTGAAGCCGTGGGGGCCACTGGTTGATACGGAATCCAGGGTGCTGGGAAGCATCGTGGAGATTCCTACACCGAACAGCACCAGTGCCGGCATGACCAGGATGTAGAGACACACCTTGGTGATTTCTTTGACGCCGATGCGCTTGCCCAGGTACTCGGGGGTGCGACCGACCATGAGGCCAGCGATGAACACACCGAGGATTGCGACGATGAGCATGCCGTAGAGGCCGGAACCCACACCACCGGGGCTGATCTCGCCGAGCATCATGTTGAGCATGAGCATGCCACCTGCCAGCGGTGCGTAGCTGGAGTGGAAGCTGTCCACGGCACCCGTGGAGGTCATGGTGGTGGAGTTGGCAAAGAAGTTAGAAGGCAGTACGCCGAAACGTAGTTCCTTGCCTTCCATGCCGCCACCTTCAGAGAAGTTGAGTGCGTGTTCAGCAGAGGCGATCACTGCGAAGGATGCGACGAACAGGACGGCCATCGCAGCTAAGATTGCCCAGCCCTGGCGCTTATCTCGAACCATGATGCCGAAGGTGCGGGTCAAGCTGACGGGGATGAGAAGGATGAGGAAGATTTCCAACATGTTGGTCCACATGTTGGGGTTTTCGTAGGGGTGGGCGGAGTTGGCGTTGAAGTAGCCACCGCCGTTGGTTCCCAGTTCCTTGATTACTTCTTGGGAAGCAACCGCACCACCGGGGATGGTCTGCTGGCCACCGGCGACGGTGTTGAAGGTCGTAGGTGCGTTGAAGTTTTGGATGACGCCGTTGGCCAAAAGAATGATGGCGCCGAGGGTGGCTACAGGCAAAAGGATGCGCAGCACGGTGCGGGTGAGATCCACCCAGAAGTTACCGATCGTGCCGTCTCCCACCTTGTTGGCCAGGCCTCGAACGAGGGCGATGGCAACGGAGATACCAACAGCCGCAGATACGAAGTTCTGCACACCAAGACCAGCCATTTGGGTGAGCTGGGTCATGGCTTCTTCGCCGGAGTAGGACTGCCAGTTGGTGTTGGTGGTAAAGGACACCGCGGTGTTCCATGCCTGGTCTGGATCAACGGCTGACATGCCGTGATTCAGTGGCAGGAATTGCTGTGTGCGTTGTAGGAGGTAGAGGAAAAGGACGGATACGGCGGAGAAAGCCATCACGGATGCGCTGTATTTCACCCAGTGCTGCTTGCCGTCTGCTTTCACACCGATGAGTCGGTAGAAGCCACGTTCAATTGCTGTATCTTTCGGACTGTTTAAGGCCCATGCCATATAGCGACCCATGGGGAGGTAGGCCGCTGCTAGAGCCATGACAACCACTGCTACAGGGATCCACCCTGTCCATGCGCCGCTCATGAGAATCGCTCCGGATTAATCAAAGCGACCAGCAAGTAGATGATCGCAAGAATTCCGAGGATGGCACCGATGATCAGTTCCCAGCTCATAGGTTATCCACCGCCTTCGCGACGGCCTGGACGCCAATGAACGCCAGGCATGTCACCACAATCAGAATGATGTCAGTAAGCATGAGGCACACTAAACCAGAGCAGTGTGGCACCCTGAGCGCTCTTTAACGCTTTCTTAACAACCCCCTGTCAAAATGCTGCCACGAGGATGTAAAGCAGGGGGTGCTGTGGGCCTGCGAATTATGAGCTAGCAGGTAGCTTTTCGACGCCATCTGCAGCAGATTTGCTCTGCCGACTTGCCGCTGGTTCTGCGCACATTGGGCTGGGCACATGTGCTGAGACTGGCTCCGATAGAGGGGGGCTTAGCCGTAGTGGTAGCGGCAGGACGCGATACGAATCTCGCTGTCTATTGTGCTGTACACCAGGCGATGTTCATCAGTGATGCGCCGTGACCAGTAGCCAGACAAACTGTGCTTGAGCGGTTCCGGTTTCCCGATGCCCTCGTTGCTATTGCGGTCGATGTCCTTGATGAGTTGGTTGATGCGTTTCAACGTCCTGCGGTCTTGGGTTTGCCACCAGAGGTAGTCTTCCCAAGCGTTCTCATCCCAGACTAAGAGCATCCTATTCCTCGATGAGAGAGTGCTCGCTGCCTCGGTTTGCCTCGAGCCTGTCTATCGACTCGAAAAGTCGACGGGCATTGGCTGGGGATCGAAGCAGGTAGGCGGTCTCTTTGAGGGATTCGTATTCTTCCAGGGATACGATAACGACTGATTCGTGGCCTGCGCGGGTGATGATCGTTTCCTCGCGGTCATTCACCACGTCATCGAGGACTTTGGCGTAGTTCGCCCGCGACTCGGTGTAGTTCATTGTTTTCATTGCGGCCTCCTGTACAGGAAACTGTACGGGAGAATGTGGCTCATGACAATGGTGGCCTAGCCCGAGTCGTCGGGAACGTTGACGTCACTAAGACGCCTGGGGTGTGGGGCGGCTGGTGGCGTCGGAGGAAAGAGAGGAACGGCGGTAAAGAGCATGGGGGCGTGCGGACGCCGGGAGGATCGTGATGAGCGCCGGCGCGGTGCCGGCGCCAAGGAGAGTGCCCGCGAGAATGCCACTAAACCAGTGAACGCCCAGGTACAGGCGCGACGCCCCGACTGTCGCGATGGTGAGAGCCGCGATCGCGAGCACGACGAGCTCAAGGCGGCGGTGATAGCCCCGATAGCTCAAGAACAACACGATGCTCTTCGCCAGGGCGTCAACGGCAGTGGCATGACCAAAGGGAAAAACGAAAATGCGTTTCAACCAGAATCTGGTGAAGCTCCGGTGGGCGAGAGTGCTCGAAGACGCGCTTGAACACCTGAGTAATGAAAGCTGATAGCGCAACGGCTGCGAGGATGTAGACACCGCTGCGCCACACCTTGGTCCACCACCACACAACAACGCCGATGATCATCGAAAGAATCGTGGCCGAGAGGGGGTTGAAGAGGGAGGTGGCCGCGATCATCACTGTGGTGAACCACGAAGGACGGGCATTGAGCAAACCGTGGTGGATGTCATTATCGCGAATGATGACGGCATCCCACTTAATGAGAAACCCGATGCAGATAGCCAAGGTTATCAAGGCTACCCCGGTGATGGCAGACGGGGTTCGGCCAAATCTCAACCCGGTGTTGATCACGCTCGCTAACTAATTCATAGAGAGAAAGCGGATGAATGGATGTAAGCGGGTGAGGCTTGGAGGCAGGCAGTTGGCGGAGAGAACGATGATGATGAAAGGAATGACCGTTTATACAGCGCATGGAACCTGGGGAGTGCTAGTGTTCGTTTAACGTGGCTGGGGCGTCTTGTCTGATCATTCTTAGCCGGGCGGACATCTTGAGGTGTAGTGGAAAATGAGCGACCGAGAATCTAAAACGTCGAATCCTAGAGGTCCTAACGATGGTGAAAATGGGGACTCGGAAGCGAAGGGCCCCAAGAAGGACATCCGTGGCATAGCCAAACAGGCTCGTGATGGCGTAGTCAACGTCGGCAACATCGTGCAGGGAAAATTCAGCTACCGCGAGTTTGAAGATGCTTTTGGCAAAATGATGGCTCCAGCCAAGGCGGCCGCCCAAGCTGAAGTGCGGAACATCAGAGCGAAAAATCCTGAAATCACTTCCGAAGAGCTGCTTCGTAAGCTGAAGAAGCGTTTCGTTAGCCGTGTGACCTCCACTGGAGCCGCTGTTGGAGGCTCTGCGGCTCTCCCTGGAGTGGGCACCGTGGCGGCTCTTGGCGCAGCTTTAGGGGACGGAGCCGTTTCGGTGGGTTCCACCATGTTCTACGTGTACGCCGTCCTGGACGTCTTGGAACTGGATCTTGAGGACCTTGATTCAGAGAGGGCCTTCATTCTTACGGTACTTCTCGGGGGGTCGGGCTCGAGTACGGTGACGAGAATTGCTGAACGAACGGGTGGCACTCTTGGCAAGAAGGTGGCGAAAAAAACGCCACGGGCTACCATTCAGCAGATCAACAAGGTGCTGGGCCGGAATTTCGTGACTAGGTACGGTTCCAGGCAGGGGATTGTCGTCCTTGGAAAGATTGCACCATTCGGCATAGGCGCGGCCATCGGTGCGGGTTTGAACTACGCACTGGCGCAGGCCGTCATCAAGGCGACAAATGCAACAGTTCGGGACGTCATCGCTGACCTGCCAACTCCAAGGCCAGACATTGAGGAGCTCATCATAACCGTGGAGGCTGAGGTTGTTGACGAAGATCAAGCTGATACTGCAGCGACGGTGCAAGAGCTCGATGAACCAAAGAGCTAGGATGTCCCGTTGGAAGGGGGCGGGTGCGAGCGAGGCTCCGAATTATTCTTAGCTCCCGCCGGCTATTTTCTACCTCTCACGCACTTTGTTGAGGATGGGGCAGATTCCCTGGTTCTCGAACCAGAAAATCCAGTGTGCTGTAACGGGGCTCCCAGAGCGCTCTTTAACGCTTTCTTAACAACCCCCCCGTCAAAATGCCGCCACGAGGATGCAAAGCAGGGGGTGCTGTGGGCCTGCGAATTATGAGCTAGCAGGTAGCTTTTCGACGCCATCTGCGGCAGATTTGCTCCGCCGACTTGTCACTGGTTCTGCGCACATTTGGCCGAGCCCTAGTGCTGAGACTGACTCCAATAGAGGGAGGGGTGCTTTGGGTATTGGGGTAGAGATGAAACGCACAGCCCCCGGTTTGGCGATTATTGACCTAGAAGAAGCACTTTTGTCTATCAAGAAAGGCGCGGTATGCCGGCGCTGACCAAGGAAATTGTGGCGGAGCTTTTAGCCAAAGGCATGAACCAAACGGCGATTGCGAAAGAATACGACGTGACCAGGCAATACGTTCACATTCTGGCAAAGCGTGCAGGTTATCAGCCCTTTAACTCTAGGCTCGTCCGAGACAACCTACCCTGGGAAGATATCTCCTCTGAACACGACGACAACGTCGTTTTTCAGGCCATGAGGCTGCATGCCCGAGTACGCGTAGGAGGTCGGGAGCAGATCCGAGGTAAGTCGCGCGACAAAGTCAACGCGATGTTTAGAAAGCTAATTCGCTTCAATCAGGTGATCGACTACGACCCTAGCTATCCTCCCATGCCCGGTCTTTCTGGGACTGGAGGCTTCGCTTATGTGCCACGGCAAGAAAGCGATGAGGATTATATGATCCGGATTAAGCCTGGCGTTCGGTTGACAGAAGAAGGCAAGAAGATCTGGAAGATGCCCAAAGAGCTGCTCGAATGAGAAGGTATCTGGGGGGCACACCGGGGTTTGAATGCGGTGACCATACTGAGGCGCTCTAGCCGTGAACAGGATGCTTGGTTGCCACGAAAAACAGTGCGATTCTCAGTTCTGCAAGCAACGCCACACAAGGTTTAGATCGGCCAGAGAAGATAACGAAGCTCTGCCTGGGCAGTTCATGAAAAAGGGGTGAAGGCAACGTTGGGTTTATCCCGCATCGAAAGCTGAAGTACCACGAACCAAAAAGAAATTGAGCCGGGTAATTAAACTACCCGGCTCAATTTCCTAAGAGGGAGTATTTACATGTGTAAATACACACTCAACCAGTTTACCGATTTGGAGTTTACACCGGATTTAGGGTCATCGCTTGCAACGACACGCCGGAAGTGTGGAGGGGGCAAATTTTAATGAGTTGTGTTCCCTCATTCGAAATCCATCAGTGGCAGTGGAATATAGAAAACGACCGTGGGGCCAGAATTAAAAACTTCCGACCGCACGACTAGTAGTCGGACTGACATCGCTTCCGAGGGTTGGGCCAACCTCCAAAGCGACGCTTCCTTTAAGACGGTTCGGGAGGCTATTCGCTTCAAGGATCGACGACTCAGATCTGTCGGCTGTAAAGATGGGCAATGGACCGCACTGGGTAGCGAGAGACGTGGCCGAAATGCTCGCCTCCAGTGGCGGAAAAGATGAACCCGCCGTCTAGATAATGGCGAAAATAGTAGGCGTTCAGTGTCGATCCTTGGTGGCGAGTAGCAACGCGTAGCGATTACCGAAGCGGGACCAAACTCAGCGAATCCTCGATTCAAGCGCCCGAAGGGTTTTAGGTGCCTAGAACAGCGTTTGGGAAAACAGGCCATGCCGGGGTCCTGGCAATGGAACAGCACCAATGTAAAGGTGCCCCTAAAGGGATGGGCAGGGTAGCGAAGCTACCCTGCCCATAACCCCCAAAGGAGGAGGCCTTTGATGTGTATATACGTTTTATAGAATACAGCGGGCCTGCGACTAGTGCGGGCAACGACACGCCGGATGTTCGGGGAAGCAAAGTTCATTTCGTTGGTTTTCCCGCTCAAAGCTCATCCAAGGCAGTGAATCAGTCTTAAGTAGTGGAATAGAGAAAAAGACCGTGAGGCCGGAGTTTAAAACTTCCGGCCTCACGGTTGGTTGTCGGACTGACAGGATTTGAACCTGCGACCCCTTGACCCCCAGTCAAGTGCGCTACCAAGCTGCGCCACAGTCCGCCATTGCTTTTTGCAACTGCTACAGGTTACAACGAGGAATGCAGAATTGACCAATCAGCAGGTCAGTATGGATTTCTGCTAAGTATTCACGATGCCGGAGGTATAAACCCACGCACCCTTGAGTCGGCGGAAAAAGCTGCGCTCATGCTGGCTGCCCTTGGTGCCATCGTGGTCATACCCGGCGATAAATTCCACCACCCCTTGATCATCGAAGAGCCCACCCTTGTGGGTGTCTACGATCTGGAGGCTTTCAAAGGTGATGTCGGGGTCGAGCTCAAGAGAGTCGGGCACGGTGTTTGGATCCCACGTTTGCAGCAAGTATTCGCGGTTTCCGGTGGCGAAGGCGCTAAAGCGCGAGCGCATCAAGCGTTCAGCAGTAGGGGCCTTTTTCTCTCCGCTAAGCAGTGGGCCACAGCAGGCGTCGAAAAGCTGGGAGGAACCGCAAATACATTGCTTAGACACGCTATTCCTCCTCGATAGTGACCTTTGGGCCGAAGAGCTGCTCAATGCCGCTATTGCGGCCTGCGTAGAGCAATTCTTCGCGCTCATCGTGGCTGATTTCGCCCTCGATGGCGATGCTGCGACGCAAATGCAGTTGGTCATCGCTGCTCAACGCGGTATTTACCTGCACCTCTACCTGCCCGATGCTGATCTTGGAGGCTTTGGCTGCCTCTCGCACTGCCTGCGAAGTAGAAGCTGCGATGGCAGCAATAACCATCTGCGTTGGCGTATAACCCAGGTTCTTTCCACCCGCGGTTTTCTCGCGATCGGTGGTAAAGGTATGGGAACCGGTGTGCACAAGATCGGCAAATTTGCCGGCACGGATGGAGCGGGCCACGGCAACACCTTCAGGAATCGTGTCCTGATCATCTGGAGAGCTATTCGGCACCATGTACTGCTCAAACCAGGTGCGAATCTGACGCGCCGCCGTTTGCGCAGCACCCTGACGGGTGACGAGGTGATCAGCCTTATGCAAGGTCACCAGGGACTTGGGGTAGCGGGTGAGCTGATAAATAAGCTGTGCGTTTTCCACACCCACGGTGGTGTCGATGGGAGAGTGCAGAATTAAAAGCGGCTTGCGGAGCTTAGGTAAGTAGGCCTCGGGGTTGGTTTCTGCCAGATCCTCTAGAAACTCCCTGGAGATCGTGATCTCTCGGCCACCCAGGGTCAGTGTCACAGCACCACTTTCATCCACCTCGCCAATCCGATCGGCAAAGTGCAACACCGCGTGGGCTGGGTCGAAAGGCGCACCAATGGTTGCGACGCCCTTGAGGTTTTTCAACTGCGTTGCAGCCTTCAAAGAGGCCGCACCACCTAAGGAGTGCCCAATGAGCAACTGCGGTGCCTCATAGTGCTCAGTGATCCACTGGTTTACGGCGATGATGTCTTCGACGTTTTCGCTAAAGCTCGTCTCGTGGAAATTGCCCTCTGATTGGCCAAGGCCGGGGAAATCAAAGCGCAAACAGGCGATACCCATATCGGCCAACGTCTTGCTCACCCTTGAGGCCGCGGGAGTAAAGCGCGAGCCGGTAAAACAGTGAGCGAACATGGCAAAGGCCAAAGGTGCTGTGTCGGGGAAATCGATGGTGGCAGCCAATTGGTAACCCCGCGAAGAGGGCACCTTGACGCTCTCGGAATGCATTGGGTGATCAACGCTCCTTGGACGCAGAAGAATCTTAAACGGGAATGAAACGCCACCTAGCTTAAGGCAGGCAAAGCGGTGGGGTCACACTCCAGCAGTGTCGCGTTGATTAAGCTAGAGCAGGTATGCAATCTAGCTCACCTCTTTCGGTGAGCGGCTCAGCGCAACAAGGCCTTTGAGCAGGCCAAAAAGAAAGGTGCAGCAGTGGCAGGATTTGGCTGGTTCTGGGATGCCATGGGAGGCAAGACCGGACGAAACCAAAAGCGAAGCAAGCAGGTGGTTGCGCAATCAGCGAAACTGCACCAAAGCATTGCCGGGCTCAGCGATGAGGAGCTCAGCCAGCAAGGGCGCGCTCTTTGCGCTGATGGCAGCATCAACGACGCCCCGAAATTACTGGCTGTGCTGGCAGAGGCCAGTAAGCGCACCCTCGGCTACACCCCATTCGAGGTGCAGTCGCAGGCGGTGCTGCGCTTGCTTGAAGGCGACGTCATTCAAATGGACACCGGCGAAGGCAAAACCCTCGTTGGTGCCATGGCTGCCACCGGCTTTGCACTCATGGGCAAAACAGTCCACTGCGTGACCGTGAACGAATACCTGGCACGCCGCGATGCTGCGTGGATGTCGCCACTGGTTGAATTCTTCGGTTTCACCGTTGCCCATATTGAGGAGTCGATGGACGCCCCGCAGCGTCGGGAGGCCTATCGGGCGTCGATCGTCTACGCCCCGGTCACAGAACTCGGCTTTGATGTGTTGCGCGATCAATTGATCACCTCCCGCGATCAAGCAGTGCAGCACGGCGCAGATATCGCGCTGGTAGACGAAGCCGATTCGGTGCTCGTGGATGAAGCGCTGGTGCCCCTCGTGCTCGCAGGCAACGAACCAGGGGCTGCACCTGCCGGTCGTATCACCCAGGTGGTAGCGAAATTGCGCCCCGAGCAAGACTTCTCCATTGATGGTGACCAGCGCAACGCCTTTTTAAGCGAGACTGGCGCGCGCAGAGTCGAGCAGATGCTCGGTATTGATTCCCTGTACTCAGATGAGCATGTTGGCCATACGCTTGTGCAGGTGAACTTGGCATTGCATGCCCGCGCGATGCTCACCAGGGACGTGCACTACATCGTCCGTGATGGCAAGGTGGCGCTGATTGATACCGCCAAAGGACGTGTAGCCGAACTGCAGCGCTGGCCCGATGGTGTGCAAGCTGCCGTGGAGGCCAAGGAGGGGCTTGCCGTTACCGAAGGTGGCCGTATTCTCGACACGATCACGCTCCAAGCACTCATGGGCCGATACCCTCGGGTGTGCGGTATGACGGGCACTGCCGTTGAGGCCACCGATCAGCTTCGCCAATTCTATGATCTGCGGGTATCAGTTATTCCGCGCAATCGAGAAAACCAGCGCATTGATTATCCCGATCGGATCTACGCCACAGCCGAGGAGAAATTCGACGCGATCGTCGAGGACATCGCCTCCTTGCACCGAGTAGGTCGCCCGGTGCTCGTTGGCACCCATGACGTATCAGAATCCGAGCAGCTTGCGGCGCGCCTCGCGGAGTTGGGCATCGCCGCCAATGTGCTCAACGCGAAAAATGATGAAGAAGAAGCTCGCATCATTGCCGAGGCGGGCGATATTGGCAGGGTGACGGTTTCGACTCAGATGGCCGGTCGCGGTACTGATATTCGCCTTGGTGGTGCAGATGAGCGAGATCGCGATGCGGTAGTAGAGCTCGGCGGGCTTGCCGTCATCGGTACGGCGCTGCATCGTTCGAAGCGTTTGGACCAACAACTCCGCGGCCGTGCTGGCCGTCAGGGCGATCCCGGATCCAGTGTGTTCTATGTTTCGCTTGACGACGACGTGGTCCAGGTTGGCGGTGCGGGTGAATCCGTCACAGCGCACCCAGATGCCGATGGCCTCATTGAAGATAAGCGTGTGTACGACTTTATTCAGCACTGTCAGCGAGTAACCGAAGGGCAGCTCCTCGAAATCCACTCGCAGACTTGGAAGTACAACAAGCTGCTTGCAGATCAGCGCGTGATCATCGACGAGCGCCGCGCAAGCTTGCTTGATACTGAAGCAGGCCTTGATGCGCTGCGCGAACATAATGCTCAGCGGGTAGAGGAGTTAGAACAGCGCTATGGGCACGCCTTGATGGTGCAAGCTGCCCGTGAGTTATTGCTGTATTTCCTCGATATGGGTTGGAGTGATCACCTTGCCCATATGGATGATGTGCGCGAGTCGATTCACTTGCGGGCGATTGCCCGTGAGACTCCCATTGATGAATTTCACCGCATCGCGGTGAGGGAGTTTAAGCAATTGGCGCAGTCGGCCTTGCATCGTGCCCAGGAGACATTCGACACGGTTGAGATCGATGCCTCTGGTGTGCACCTTGAAGATGCAGGCCTGGCTCGCCCGAGCGCCACCTGGACCTATATGGTCAGCGACAATCCGCTCAGCGGTGGCGGCAACAGCGTATTGCGCGGAATAGGGGCAATCTTCCGATAGGGAAGCGGCCCTTTGCCTGCGGTAATAGGGGTTCTATTCTGGCGATGCACTCTTGATCGCCTTGAAGCCGCTATGATGTAAACCATTATCGAAGCTACAGGTTCTATGTAGAGCTCGTAGCACAGTAGAAGCGCGAACTCGGAGGTTATAAGGAATGAGCGAGCACACTGGCACTCCCGAAGGGCAGGTCGAGACCACCTCGGTGTTCAGGGCTGACCTGTTAAAGGAGATGGAGTCCGGGGCGAATGCCGCGTCGAAGTCCGGCACGGATGTCACTCCGCCCGCTGGTGCCGGAATGCTGGTGGTGAAGCGAGGCCCGAACGCGGGAGCTCGTTTCTTGCTCGACCGTGAAACCACCACCGCTGGCCGTCACCCCGAAAGCGATATTTTCCTTGACGACGTGACCGTCTCGCGTCGTCACGCTGAATTCCGCATGAAGGATGGATCCTTTGAGGTCGTCGACGTCGGAAGCCTCAACGGCACTTACGTGAATCGTGAGCCTAAAAACGCTGAGACTCTCGCCACGGGTGATGAGGTTCAGATTGGCAAGTTCCGTCTGGTCTTTTTAGAAGGCCCGAAGGCTTAACTGCCTTGTAGTTCATAGTCCCCAACGGAGACGTCGGGCTGCTATGCAGTCCAGCGTTTCTTCCACCTTTCTAGGAAGCAGTCCCTTAAAGAGCATGAGTGCACTGACGAATCGCGAACGCAGCACCGCGAAGCCGAAGAAGAACATGTCCATCGGCGTGGTGCTCGAGACGCTGAAAAGCGAATTTCCCGATGTGACGCTCTCGAAAATCCGCTTCTTAGAGTCCGAGGGGCTGATCAGCCCGGAGCGCACCCCATCCGGGTACCGTCGCTTTACCGAGGCAGATGTCGATCGCCTTCGTTACATCCTCCAAACCCAGCGCGACCACTATCTGCCGCTGAAGGTGATCCGCGAGCAGCTCGACGCTATGGATTCCGGCGCCGTCACCCCGATTTCCCAAGGGGCTTCTGGCGCGCCGCTGATCAGCGCCGATAATTTCCGTGGCGCTACGCTGCGCAGGCTTAGCGACGCCGATGTTGCCGAAAAGGCCGGCGTGGAACCATCCCTGATCCAAGAATTCGTGCAGGCTGGTGTAATTAAGCCTGACGTTTCTGGTTTCTTTAGCGCCGATGACGTGCAAATCGTCGCCTTCGGGGCACAACTGCTGGAGTTTGGCGTGGATGCACGCCACCTGAAATCCTTGCGCAATGCTGCTTCCAGGCAAGCAGACCTCATTGCTCGAGCTGCAACCCCGATGGCTCGTTCTCGTGGTGGCCACAACCCCCGCGAACACGCAGAAGAAATTTCTCAGCAGATGAGCGCGGTCGTGGTGTCTTTGCATGCAAGCCTGCTCAAGGCCTTGCTGCGAGAAGAGCTCTCTTAAATTACGAAGGGAATCTATGACCTATCAAGAGGTCAGCTTCATTGGTGTCGCTACCGTATCCCCGGAGCTTGCACCATGCACCCTATTATTTGATACCTCCCATCAGCGTGTCTTGGCCTTGTGGTTGCCCGATCACGCCAGCGAGGCTCTCAGCGATGGCGCTGATGATGGCTATGCGCGCCGTCCCAGCAGCACCGATGTGTTGCTGGAGCTGCTAGACAAAACGGGCGCCAAAATCGAAGCGCTGCGGATCGACAGCGTGTATCAGGGCGTATATCACTGCTCCATCGTTATTGGCGATGGCGTCCAGATTGATTGCAAGCCCTCCCAACTTCTCTTGCTCTCACAGGCCACATCGATTGCTGTGCAGGTCCATGAGCAAGTCCTCGTGGATGCCTCGGTGAAGGTGCCACCGCAGGAATTTTTAGAGTACTTCGGCATCGAACCGCCCGAGGATCTGGACCAAGAGCATGTGTCTGCTTCTGGTGATGATCAGGCTGATGCGGATTTCGCGGCCTTTATGGAGCAGATGGGCTTAAAGGAGTCAGACCTCTTCCGCGAAGACGATGGTGATACTCACCCCGACGATGATGCAGATGATACGGGTGTGACTGAAGGTAAATAAGGTGACAATGGGGTAGGAGTATGTCTAAGCTTCAAGTTGAGGTTTAAGTTACGGCGTGTCGCGCCTTTGGTGCTGCTGTTGTGCCCTAGGGTTCGATAAGAGAAAATCAGTGAGTACGCACCATTCGATGCGCCAGGTAATGCAAGGAGTAAACGTGAGCGAGAACCAACACAAGGCAGTGCAGGGTGCACTGTTTGATATGGGGCCAGACCAAGAGGTTGGCTATCGCGTGCCCATTGCTTGCCAGGTTGCCGGCATTACGTATCGCCAACTTGATTACTGGGCGCGCACCGACCTGGTGCAGCCGAGCATTCGCAATGCCCGCGGCTCCGGTTCTCAGCGTTTGTACTCCTTTAGGGACATCTTGGTGCTCAAGATTGTCAAGCGCCTGCTCGATACCGGCATTTCCCTGCAGAATATTCGCTTAGCGGTAGAGAAACTTCGCGATCATGGCGTAGACGATCTTGCAGAGATCACCCTCGTATCCGACGGCGTGACGGTGTACGAGTGCCGTTCCAATGAAGAGGTTATCGACTTGCTCGGCGGAGGCCAGGGTGTGTTCGGTATCGCCCTGCCCGGCATCATGAAGGAACTGACCGGCACCATCGATTCATTCCCCTCTGAGCGTATTGATCAGCACGATCAAGACAATGTAATTGGCGTGGATGAGCTCGCCGCGCGCAGGATGCGACGCTCCTCCTAGTTTTTCACTCGCTTAAGAAAAAACCCTCAGCTACCACTCGCGGTAGTTGGGGGTTGCTGCTTTTGGGGGTAGTTACGGGGGTATTTATGCAGGGCGCAAACAATTTCATGTTGTTAAAGACGTCACAGTGTAAATCTTGTCAGGAAAAGGAAAAGCGCCTCACCACGCCTTATATGCCTTAAGTTTTCCCGCTTTTTGTAAGCCAAGCGTGACATGACAGAAAAATCTGTAAAGATTCGCTAGTGTTGGCTAGGTAAAACATTCACCACTGTTGTGTGCTACACAACAGTTAGTAGGTGGCGTTCGCGCCACCGAACCCAACCCGTAGGAACCGTCGAAAAGTTCGAAGGTTTTCCAACATAGCGAGCTTTCAGACGGAGAAAGGTTTCCTCATGGCGTCCACAACCAAGCACCCACTCAATCCCGAATATTTCGAGAAGGTGTGGGACAACTTCGAGCACCAGCACTACGATGTCGTCGTCATCGGCGGCGGCTCCGTCGGTGCAGGTGCCGCGCTGGATGCAGCTACCCGTGGCCTCAGCGTTGCAGTGATTGAAACCCGCGACTTCGCCGCAGGTACCTCGTCCCGCTCCTCCAAGATGTTCCACGGTGGCCTGCGCTACCTGGCAATGCTCGACTTCCGTCTCGTGGCAGAGTCCCTGCGCGAGCGCGAACTCAACATGTCCACCCTTGCACCTCACCTGGTCAAGCCCCTGAAGTTCATCTTCCCGCTGACTCACCGCATCTGGGAGCGCGTGATGATGTTCGGCGGCTTCACCCTTTACGACCTCATGGGCGGTGCAAAGAGCGTGCCCATGCAAAAGCACTACAGCCGCAAGGGCGTGCTCAAGATGGCCCCAGGCCTCAACGACGACGCCGTGGTCGGCGGTGTGCGCTACTACGACACGCTTGTCGACGACGCACGCCACACCATGACCGTGCTGCGCACCGCCGCAGAATACGGCGCTGATATCCGCACCTCCACCCAGGTCGTAGGCTTTGAAAAGGACGGCAGCCGCGTCGTGGCAGCCGTTGTTCGCGACACCGAAACCGGTGCAGAAACCCAGGTTCGCGGCTCGGTGTTCATCAACGCCACCGGCGTATGGAACAACGAGATTGAAAAGCTCGCCGGCGCAAAGGGCAAGTTCTCCGTACACGCCTCCAAGGGCGTGCACATCGTGATCCCGAAGGATCGCCTGAAGTGCGATGCAGCGCTGTGCTTCGTTACCGAGAAGTCCGTGCTCTTCGTGATTCCTTGGGGCGAGTACTGGATCGTTGGTACCACCGACACCGACTACAAGCTCGGTCGTCCAGACCCGGCTCCGACGCGTGCCGATATCGACTACATCCTGGACCAGCTCAACCGTCGCGTGAAGCACCAGATCACCCACAGCGACATTGTGGGCGTCTACTCCGGCCTGCGTCCGCTGCTCGAGGGCAGCTCCGACTCCACCTCGAACCTCTCGCGCAACCACGCCGTTGCCCATGTATGCCCCGGCCTGGTCTCCGTTGCAGGTGGCAAGTACACCACCTACCGCGTGATTGGTAAGGACGCTGTGGATCTTGCCATCAAGGACGTGCCCAAGCAGGTTCCGGATTCCATCACCGACCAGACCCCGATCCTGGGTGCCGATGGCTACCACGCCCTGGCCAACCAGGTATCGGCGATCGCACGTCGTAACGACCTTCCGGCAAAGACCATCGAGCACCTGCTCGGCCGTTATGGATCCCTGTACTCCGAGGTGCTTGCTCCTGCCAAGGAAGATGCATCCCTGCTGCAGCCCATCGACGGTGCAGAAGGCTACATCTGGGCCGAGGTTCGCTACGCCGTCACCCACGAAGGTGCACTGCACCTCGAAGACGTTTTGAACCGCCGCCTGCGCGTGGCAATGGAGTACGACGACCGTGGCACCAAGGCCGCACCCGCCGTCGCAGAGTTCATTGCACCGCTGCTGGGTTGGGACGAAGAAACCCGCGAGGCAGAACTCAACACCTTCGTTCAGCGTGTTGAGGCCGAGCTTGAGGCTGAACGTCAACTTACCGACGAAGCCGCAAATGACCTCATGGTCGCCGTTGGCGACACCCGCTCCAATATCGAGAAGGGAATCGATCTCTAATGGAAATTACTGCTGCACAGGCGTTTGGCTGGGAATTCCTCGGCACCATGCTGCTGCTTTTGCTGGGCAATGGTGTATGTGCCCTCAACGCCCTGCGCACCTCCGGTGGACGTAACACCGGCTGGTTAATCATCGCCTTCGGTTGGGGCATGGGCGTGTTCGTAGGTGCGTCCGTTGCTGATGTTTCAGGCGGACACCTCAACCCCGCAGTGACCCTCATGGTTGCACTCCGAGGCGGAGTGGGCTGGGATCTCGTTCCCTGGTACTTCCTCGGACAAATCCTTGGCGCCTTCTGCGGTGCGGTGCTTGCTTGGGCAGCGTTCAAGCAGCTCTTCGACGCCAACAACTACGACGAAGAAGGCAATATCACTCACGCCAACCAGACCACCGGTGGCATCTTCTTCACCGGTCCTGCGCACCCGAAGAACGGCTGGAACGCCGTCACTGAGTTCATCGGCACCTTCGTCCTGCTGGCCTGGATCGCCTTCGCGCCAGCTAACGGCGAAATCAGCAGCCTGAAGTACTTCGCAGTGGCCTTCGTAGTGGTCGGTATCGGTATGTCGCTTGGTTCGCCAACCGGCTACGCCATCAACCCCGCCCGCGACCTCGGTCCTCGCCTTGCCTACGCCCTGGCCCTACCCATCAAGGACAAAGGTAGTGCAAACTGGGGCTACGCCTGGGTTCCGATCGTGGCGCCCATGCTTGCAGCAGTGTTCACCGGCGTGCTTGCAAATGCGCTGGTCTAAGCAATAACGCTCGGTATCTAGAGAAAAGGAAGCAAATCTATGGGTAACACCAAGTACGTGGCAGCCATTGACCAAGGCACCACCTCCACCCGTTGCATCATCTTCGACCACGAGGCCAACCAAGTTGCCGTGGGGCAGTATGAGCACGAGCAGCACTATCCCCAGAAGGGTTGGGTTGAGCACGATCCGATGGAGATCTGGGACAACACCCGCCGCGCCGTGGGTCGTGCCTTGGCCGAAAGCGATGTCGCACGCGAGGACATTCTTGCCGTAGGTATCACCAACCAGCGCGAAACCACCGTCGTGTGGGACAAGAACACTGGTGAACCGGTGTACAACGCGATCGTGTGGCAAGACACCCGCACCAACGAGATCTGTGAGGAACTCGCTGGCGAAGAAGGCCCAGACCGTTGGCGCAAGAAAACGGGTATGCGCATCAACTCCTACCCGGCAGGCCCGAAGGTCAAGTGGATCCTGGACAACGTTGAGGGCGCACGCGAGCGCGCCGAAGCAGGCGACCTCCTCTTCGGCACCATCGACACCTGGCTGCTGTGGAACCTCACCGGCGGCGCCGAGGGCGACGAGGGTGAAGCAGCCGTCCACGCCACCGACGTGACCAACGCTTCTCGTACCCTGCTCATGGACCTCGAAACCCTCCAGTGGGACGAGGAACTGTGCAAGGCCATGGATATCCCCATGTCCATGCTGCCTGAGATCCGCCCCTCCGTTGGCGATTACCGCCACGTTCGCGAGCGTGGGACCCTTGCAGGTGTGCCGATCCGCGCCATCCTGGGTGACCAGCAAGCCGCAATGTTCGGCCAGGGCTGCTTCCGCGCAGGCGATGCCAAGAACACCTACGGCACCGGCCTCTTCCTGCTGCTGAACACCGGCAAGAAGCCCAAGTGGTCCGAGCATGGCCTGATCACCACCGTGTGCTACCAGCTTGAAAACGAAAAGCCTGTGTACGCACTCGAGGGCTCGGTCGCTATGGGCGGTGCACTGGTGCAGTGGCTGCGCGATAACCTCCAACTGATCCCCAACGCACCCTCGATCGAAAACCTTGCCCGCGAGGTTGAAGATAACGGTGGCGTCTACATCGTGCCCGCGTTCTCCGGTCTGTTCGCACCGCGCTGGCGTCCCGATGCCCGTGGCGTGATCGTTGGTCTTACCCGATTCGTCAACCGCAAGCACATCGCCCGCGCTGTGCTCGAAGCCACCGCCTACCAAACCAGGGAGCTTGTTGACGCCATGGTCGCAGACTCCGGCGTGGAACTGACCGATCTGCGCGTTGATGGTGGCATGACCATGAATGAGCTGCTCATGCAGTTCCAGGCTGATGTGCTCGGCACCAACGTTCAGCGTCCTAAGAACATCGAAACCACCGCGACCGGTGCTGCATACGCAGCCGGCTTGTCCGTTGGCTTCTGGGAGAACCTCCAGGCCCTGCAGCAGCAGACCGATGCTGCCAAGGTGTGGAAGCCCAAGATGGATGCAGAAGAAGTCGATGCACTCTACAGCGAGTGGAACCGCGCCGTTGAGCGCACCTACGACTGGGAAGTAAGCGAAAAGAAGTAGCCTAACCCCACGGCAAAAGCCCGAACAAGCAGCAGCTTGTTCGGGCTTTATGCTTGGCCTGTAAAAGGCTCTAACTCAAGCCCACCGCGCGATGCACCGCAGTATCAAGTTCGGCGGGATCCGTTACGCGGGTCACGCTGCCGCCATGTTCTTCAATAGCCTGTGCCAAGGCCGCATCAGATTGATCACCTAATTCGATGAGGTGGACGTGAATATCGCGCTGAGCGGCGTCTGCCAAGGCGGTACGGACATCAGCATCGTCCACGCTGCCGGTGCTCAACAGCACCACGGTGGTAGGCGTTGCGTGTTCTTGGGCAATATTAAGTGCCGCTAGCAGCGCTTCGTGCGTCTGCGGCACACCGCCGATTCCGAGTGCTCGTACTGCCTGGGAGATGGAGAGCTCGTCGTCGAAAAGCACATTGGGGCGCCAACCTTGCACCACACCAGGGTTTAGGGGCGAAGAATAATTCAGCAAGGCGGCGTCGTGATCGGTGCCGAGGGCTGCCACGGCATCAGCAATCGCCTCACGGGCCTGTTCCGCCCAAGGGCCACTGGCCTCGGAGGTATCCAAAAGGAAGAGCGTGTCTTGGCTTCGCTGTGTGGTTTGCAGCGGCGAGCCAAAAGCGTTGAGTACTTCCACCACGGTGGGGTCGAGTTCCTTGGCCTTATCCTGTTGGAATTCTTGGACTATTGCATCCGCGCCGCGTTGGGCATCTTCGCTGACCTGATCATTGGCGTTGAGCACGACGCCACGCACCGGCATTTCGACGCCATCTGCCTGCATGAACTGCCAGCCATCAGCGGCAAAGCCCTGCGATGTGGCATAGGGGAGATCCTGGGTGCTGGCTTGCTCAATATCGAGGCCACGATCTTGTTCAATGGCCGCGTATATCGAGTCATAATCCTGGAATTTCTGCGCCGCGAGCAGAGCAGAGGCCACGGCATCGGGGGAGGTGGGGTAGCGAAGCTCCATCTCCGGATTCCAGGGTTGACCGTTTCTATCGGCTACACCCACGGCGAGGGTGGCAACAATGGGCCACTGGTTGCTTGCGGCTTGGCGATCAGACCGTGCCAGGACGTCCTTTATGGTCAGGTCGGTTTCGGCACTGAGCAGGAGTGCTGCTTGGGCGGGGTCGTCGACAAGCTGTGGTTCTAAGCAGAAATCCTGGGTTTGGGGGTTGGCATCTGCAAAGCGCTTGATTAACCACTCGGCATCAATCATGCCGTGAGTGGCGATAGGAACAACCAGCTCTCCTTCGATGCAGGCTTGGGCTCGATGTTCCTCGTCGGAGCGGATGCGCTGATTTGACCAAAGCAGCACGGCGGCGATGACTAAGACCACCGCCAGCAGCGTGATCACTAGCCCCTGAGAGAGGCGATAGTTGGGCTTACCTGAAGAATGTTGTCCCACGTTGTGTTCCTTATTCCGCGATATCTAAAACCCAGCTTAAAGGCTTCGCGACGCAAGGTGTGGGATTACTAGCGCTGTTCGTGAGTCCAATCGGCGAAGGTGCCTAAGTACTCCTCAATCAGATCTTCAAGGGTGATGACACCGAGCAGCTCGCCACGGTCGCGTACCTGCGCCATGTGTGCGGATTTCTTGTGCATGAGCTGCAAGGCCTCATCGAGGGTGCCACCAGCATGAATGATCGTCAGCGGGCGGATCTCAGAACGGTGGATAATCGCGTCGTGGTCTTCTTCCTCAAAGCGATCCAACAGATCCTTGATGTGCACATAGCCCAAGAAGGCGCCATCGGCGGCGGTGACGGGGAAACGGGAGAAACCTGTGGCTGCGACCGCCTCCTCTACGTCCTTTAACCTCGGGCCGCGGCGCCCAAAGCTCACCGTTCGCACCCGCTCAAGCGGAATCAGAATTTCCGTGACCAGGCGATCTTCCACCTGCAGCGCCTTGGACAAGCGCGAGTGTTCCTGAGCGTCCAAGAATCCCTCCGAACGCGACTCGGAGATCATCGAGGCCAATTGCTCAGGATCCACACCCGCATCGAGCTCATCTTTTTGCTCGATGCCAAAGGCCTTGAGCGTCAAACGCGCCACCCAGTTAAAGAAGGCGATAAACGGCCTGGTGATGTGCATGAACACCAAGAGGGTAGGGGTGAGCCACAACGCCAAAGTTTCCGGGCCTGCCAGCGCAATATTCTTCGGCACCATCTCGCCGAACAAAATGTGCAAGAAGGTAATCATCGCCAAGGCGATGACGAAGGATACGGGGTGCAATAGGTTTTCTGGCAGCCCCAAAGAATGGAAGGGCACCTCAACGAAGTGCGCGATCGCAGGTTCGGCCACTTTACCGAGGATCAATGAGCAAATGGTGATGCCCAACTGGCACGCCGCCAGCATGATCGAGAGATGCTCGATGGCATAGAGCACGCGCTTGGCACCTGGGCGTTGTTGGCTAATGAGGTTTTCAATGCGATCTCTTCGAGAAGAAATCAAAGCAAACTCTGCGGCCACGAAATAGGCATTGGCCAGCAATAAGGCCAGGATCATGGCAATGGTGACAAAAAGACTCATCGCGAAGATCCTCCTGTTTGGTGCTCGGCGTTCTCTACCCCGTGGCTTGCAAGCATCGCCTCCGCCTCTTCGGAACTCATCGGGGAAAGAATGACGCTTTCCACGCGGCGATCCTCCATCAGCGTGACTTTGGCGAGCCAGCGGCCCTTAATACCGGATTCGAATTCCGCCATCATCGGGTTATCGCTTTCGGGCAAGAGCAATTCATCGCCCACCTTGGGAATCCTGCCCAAGGTGGCCATGACCAGTCCACCGAGGGTTTCATAAGGGCCTTCGGGGCCGATATAGCCCACCTTTTCTGCTAATTCATCCAAGCGGACGAGTCCGGCTACTTGCCAGTTCGAGCCGAAGCGTTGGAAATCGCGCTCAGCTTCAGCATCATCGTGTTCGTCGTAGACTTCGCCGAGGATCTCTTCTACACAATCTTCAATCGTGATCAGCCCGGCGGTGCCACCGTACTCATCAGCGACCAGGATCACCTGCGAGCCGGCTTTACGCACCTCGTCGAGCACGGTGTCGCCATCGAGGCTTTCCGGCACGATCGGCACGGGCCGAGCCAACTGCTGCATGGTCACCGTCGTGCGCTGTGACTCTGGCACTAAGAAGGCATCTTTGTAGGTGACAACGCCGATGGTGTCATCCAAATCTCCGCGGATCACGGGGAAGCGGGAGTGGCCCGTTTCAATCGCGAGGGCAATGAGGTCTTGGACGGTGTCGTCTGCAGAAAGAGCGTCCACGGTCGAGCGGGGAGTCATCAACTCACCGGCGGTGGTCTCTCCGAATTTCAGGGAGCGGTCAAGCACCAGGGCTGTATTTTCATCCAAGTCGCCACTTTCGGCGGAATTACGCACCAAAGCGGTGAGTTCCTGGGCCGAACGCGCGCTGGCAAGTTCATCTGCCGGCTCAATGCCCATTCGGCGCACCGTGAAGTTGGCGGCCCTATTGAGCAGGTTGATAAAGCCTTTGAACACAGTATTAAAGGCGTGCACCGGACCAACCACTGTCCTTGCGGTGGCAAGGGGGTTGGTAATGGCCACGTTTTTGGGCACCAGCTCGCCAAACACCATCGATAGCCCGGTAGCCACCAGCAACGCCACCACCAAAGCGATGGGAGTGGTGGCTTCTTCGGGCACGCCCATCAGGTCAAGCAGCGGTGTGAAGAACTTCGCCAAAATCGGTTCAGCCAGGTAGCCGGTGGCAAGGGTGGTGAGGGTGATACCTAGTTGGGCACCTGAGAGCACGAAGGAGAGATTGTGAAAATCTCGTTTCACGGCCTTGGCGCGGTTATCGCCGCGAGTTTTAAGGTCGTGTTCGATAGTGGAACGTTCTAGTCCGGTCAGTGCGAACTCAATCGCAACGAAAAGGCCTGTACTTGCTGTTAAAGCGATAAAGCCTATAAGAGATACGATGCTAATGGCTATGTCCATGATGGGCGATTATCTGGGGCGAAACCCCTGAGTAGTGCTCCTTGATTGTCGACGTTTTCTTTGAGAACCCTGCTGCTTGCCAGCAGCATCCCGGCTACCTCTTTGTGCACCCTGGGATTGCTTGCCCTTGAGGCTGCCGGTGCGGCGACCTGCACTGCGGGACCCTTGACCTTGATCTGTTGAACGCCGGCGCGAGCCGGTGCTCTTTTTAACCCCAGATCTACCGCGTGAGGCACCCTTCGCCTTTTGTGTTGCGGCCTTTGGTTGTTGGGCGCCAAAAGGAGGAAGGGGTGCTCCGTGCGTTTCTTTTGCCCCGCAGAGGGCAATCAATGCAGAGGCATCTTCGAGCATCTTAGCGTCTACCTTGGCCTTTGCCAGCATCGCATCGACATCGCTGCGTTGTTCCGGCAACACCAGCGTGAGCACAGCACCATTGGTGCCAGCGCGGGCCGTGCGCCCGGCGCGGTGCAGATAGGCCTTGTGCTCGACGGGTGGGTCGATGTGCACCACGAGGTCGACTTCGGAAATGTCGATGCCGCGTGCTGCGATATCGGTGGCCACGAGCACTGGGATTTCGCCCGATTGGAAGGCTTCGACGGCGCGAGTGCGACTGCCTTGGCCTTTATCGCCGTGCAGACCCGCGGCATGAATACCGCGGCGGCGCAGCTTTTTTACCTGCCGATCCACCGTGTGCTTGGTGCGCATGAACATGATGGTTTTGCCTTCACGCCCCGCGATGAGCTGCACGAGCTCGTTGCGCTGCTCTTTGGAATCCAGATCGAAGCGATAGTGCGTCATGGTATCGACGGCTTGCTGCACCCCTGCGGTCGAATGCGTGACGGGGGAGTGCATATAGCGCTTGACAAGCGTATTGACGTCCCCGTCGAGGGTGGCGGAAAAGAGGAGGCGCTGGGAGTGCGCGGGGGTGGCATCGAGTAACTTGCGCACCTGGGGCATAAAGCCCATATCCGCCATCTGATCTGCCTCATCGAGTGCAGTGATGAGCACGGACTCCAGGGAAATGGCCTTGCGGTCGAGCAGGTCTTGGAGGCGGCCTGGTGTGGCCACCAACATATCCACCGGCGCGGCCAAAGCGGTGAGGTTGCGGTTGATATTGACCCCGCCGAACACTTCCAGCACCCGCATGCCCATCACGGCGGCAAAAGGAGCTAGGCGCTGGCTTACCTGTAAGGCAAGCTCTCTGGTTGGGACGAGCACCAGGGCGCGCGGCTGTTTGGGTTTGGAAGCGCCACCTTGGAGCCGGGCGAGCATGGGAAGGCCAAAGGTGAAGGTTTTACCGGAACCGGTAGGGCCTCGCCCCAACACATCCTTGCCTTCAAGAGCAGATGGGATGGCTGCGGCTTGGATGGGAAAGGGCGAAGTAATGCCTTGGCGTTGCAGCTCGTGCACAATCGCCACGGGCAAGCCAAGGCTTTGAAAAGAGGTCATCGAGGGAAGTCTAGCTTAAGCCTCTACCTCGGAGCGATCCCCGGACCACAGGGTGTGGAAGGAACCGGGTTTATCGACGCGCTTGTAGGTGTGTGCGCCGAAGAAGTCGCGCTGTGCCTGAATCAGGGCGGCAGGCAGGCGCTTTGCTCGCAGGGAGTCGTAGTAGCTCAAGCTGGAGGCAAATACCGGCACCGGCTGTCCAACTTGGGTGGCGATCACGACAACTCGACGCCAGGCGTCGATAAGCTCGGAGAGCTCGGAGGTGAAATAGGGGTCAAGCAGCAGGGATGCCAGCTCGGGGTTGTTGTCGTAGGCCTCGACGATGCGGTTGAGGAACTTCGCGCGAATGATGCAGCCGCCGCGCCAAATGGTGGCTAGGTCGCGGGGGTCGACGTTCCAGTCGTATTCATCGGAGCCGGCCTTGATCTCGTCAAAGCCCTGGGCGTAGGCGATGAGCTTGGAGGCATAGAGTGCCTTGCGCACATCTTCGACGAATGCTTCGCGATCCACGCCGAGATCTTCGAGGCTGCGGATGGTGCCCGATGGCAGTTCGCCAGTGGCTTCGCGCTGTGCAGCGGCACCAGAAAGGGCGCGGGCGAACACGGCTTCGCCAATGCCGGTCACAGGGATGCCGAGGTCGAGTGCGGCCTTCACGGTCCAACGTCCGGTGCCCTTTTGGCCGGCTTGATCAACGATCACATCGACTAAAGGCTTGCCGGTTTCGGCGTCAACCTGATCGAGCACCTCAGAGGTGATCTCGATGAGGTAGGAATCGAGGTCGCCCTGGTTCCAATCGCGGAAGATCTCTGCCAGTTCGGCGGGGCTGTAGCCTGCGGCGTAGCGAAGGAGCTGGTAGGCCTCGCCAATGACCTGCATATCGGCGTATTCGATGCCGTTGTGGACCATCTTGACAAAGTGGCCGGCTCCATCGGGGCCGATGTGGGTCACGCACGGGGTGCCATCGACCTTTGCAGCTACCGACTCCAGCAGTGGGCCGAGAGCCTCCCAGGTGGATTCGGGGCCGCCGGGCATGATGGATGGGCCATTGAGTGCGCCTTCTTCACCGCCGGAGATGCCGGCGCCAACGAAGTTCAGGCCGCGTTGTGCGATATCAGCTTCTCGACGAATCGTGTCGCTGAACAGCGCGTTGCCACCATCGATGATGATGTCGCCTTCATCCATGGCATTGGCGAGTTGATCGATGACAGCATCGGTGGCGGCACCGGCTTGCACCATGATGATGGCGCGACGTGGCTTTTCCAGCGAATCCACGAATTCCTCGATGCTGGAGGCGGGGATGAAGTCACCCTCATTGCCGTGTTGTTCGATTAAGGCGTCGGTCTTTCCCTGGCTGCGGTTATATACCGCTACGGTGTGTCCGTTTCGTGCGAAGTTGCGCGCAAGGTTCGAGCCCATCACGGCCAGGCCTACCACGCCAATCTGTGCTTTTTTGCTGCGATCAGTCATATTGCCAACAATACCCCAGTGCTTGGGCTTCACAATCCAACACATTCGGATACATTAGGGCATATGAGCAAACAATCGGACATGTTAAAGGCACTGTCTTCTCTCGATGCCGAGGGCATGAGCATCGAGGAATTAGAGCGCTTTAATGAAAGTGTTACCGGATTCACCAAGACCCTCGGCATGCGTTTTACCAAAATCACCCCCGAGGTGGTGGCTGCTGAGTTGCACGTATCAGGCGACCACCTCCAACCGGCTGGCATCGTCAACGGTGGTGTGTATTCATCCCTGGCAGAAACGGCAGGCTCCATTTTGGGGCTTACCCGCGCATCCGGTGATCTCGTCGTTGGCGTCAATTGCAACGCCGACTTCATTGCCACCGTCTCGGCCGGTGTGATCGACCTGGAGGCCCGCTTCGTACACGCTGGGCGTTCCAGCCAATTAATTGAGGTGCATCTGCATCACCGCGGCAAGTTGGTGTCTCGTGCGATGCTGCGCACGATGGTCTTGCAAAAGCCGGCGGAGCCGCCAAAGAAAGACAAGTTCGCTGAATAAGCCAAAAACCCGCCTTGACCTCCTCCAAATATCACGGCGAAGGTTTGCGGGTATGTCACCGCCGGGGTGTATGCCCCGGCGGTGATCTTTTTAACCGACTAGATCAGAAGGGGAGCGGGTCTAGAGGGGCTTCGGGGTTGAGGTAGAGGATCCCGGTGATGAGGTCATCGCCATCGAAGGCGATGCGGCCTGTGGTTGATCCGGCCTCCTGTTCTAGGGTGGTGACCACTACCGCGGTCCCGAGAATCTGCTCCGGTTCCCCGGCCTGTGCGATCGCTGAGGTGCCTTGCGGGTGAGTGATGAAGGTGTCGGAGAAGTGTTCCAGCGTTCCTGCTTCTTCGAGGCAAGTCTGCCAAACCTGTGAGATCACATCCCAATTCAGCTCCTCGCGCACGTTGGGGTTAAGCATTGCCATGGCGAGATCTTCCTGCCCCTCGGAGACGAGGGTGAAGAATCGTTGAGCTGTCTGTTTTAAGTGGTGTACGGGGCGTGGCATAAGGGTATCTCCTTCCGGAGTGTTGATTTTGCCGAAGCGTTTGAAAGCGGCTTGTCGGCTGACCCCAAGGGTGCGGCCGATGTCGGCCCAGGATCGGCCTCGCGCTCTTTCGGCAGTGACGGCTACTTCGAGGTTCTTGTGAGCACGTTCCAGTTCGAGTGCTGCTTGGCGTATCTGATCCATGGCGCCAGTAAACCATTAGTTGACAGATCGTGTCAACCAAGGGTTAACACCCACTGGGAGGTGGTGCGAGTTGCGAACCCCTCGCCGCCGGTTCCTTATGCCTGTAGCAAGCGCTACTTTTCCAGCCAGCCCATCTTTTTAAAGGTGATCCATAGGCTCAAGACCACCAGGATCATCGCCGCGAGCACCACGAAGTACCCGTGTTCGGTATGAAGCTCAGGCATGTTGTCAAAGTTCATGCCATACACACCGGCAATCAGCGTGGGCACGGCAGCCATGCCCACGTATGCAGAAATTGCACGCATATCGGAGTTTTGTTGCAGGCTGATGATGGCCACACCGGCGTCGATAAGCGCGGAAAGACGCTCATCGAAGCTGGCCACCAGATCTTTTGCCTGCATCTCGTGGTCGAGCACATCGCGGAAATACGAGCGCAACTGCTTGCCAATCATGTCTTCATTTGAGGCAATCAATTGGCGCAAAGCTGGAGCCAAGGGATCGATGGCATGGCGCATCTCTAAGATCTCGCGCTTGAGGTTATAGATGGTCTGAATATCGATGCGGCTATTTGGGGTAAAGACTTCCTCTTCCAGCTCATCCACTTCCGTGCTCAAGACCTCAACCACGCGCAGATAGTGGTCCACCAGGTGGTCTGACATGGCCCAAGCAATGCCCATGGGGCCGTAGGTGGCGAGCTCTTCGGCGTCGTCAAGCCTCGACTCCAAACCTGGAAGCCTGGTGCGGTGGCGGATCGTGATGATGAAATTTGGCCCAACGAGCATCTGCACCTCGCCAGATTCGATGATTTGGCGGGCATCTTTCACGGTGTCTTGGTCGCGATAAATGATCGAGCGCACCACCATGAAAAGCTGGGAATCGTAGCGCTCAACTTTGGGCCGCTGGTGTGCAGAAACCGCATCCTCAGCAATCAGCTCGTGGATCTGAAAGTCCTCGGCAATCTGCATCATGTGACGTTCAGAAGGCTCATACAAGCTCAACCACACAAATGCTTCATGGCCTTCGGCCTCAAGGGCGCGCATGTGCTCAAGCGTGGGAGGATGTGCCTGATGATCCTGCTGCAGCACGCCATCGACGTAGACCCGAAGGTGATCGGTGATTTCTGCAACGGGCAACGTGGAGCGGTCTACAACCCGAGGTTGGGTCTTGCGTGCCATGGAGGATCCTTTCGCGCCAAGAGCATCGAGGCGGTGCTGATTGAGCAATGTTGAGGGGGTGCGAGTACCTATAATTGCCGATATGCCAACCTGGAAAGAAATTACGAGCCAAAATCCCGAGCACTCCAAGAACTACGCGGCCCGATGGGATCGCCTCGAAGCGCAAGGCAACGACATTGTTGGCGAAGCACGACTCATCGACGCAATGGCGCCGCGTGGGGCAAAGATCTTGGACGCTGGTTGTGGACAAGGACGAATTGGTGGCTATCTGCAACAGCGCGGCCATGACGTTACCGGGGTAGACCTCGATCCGCTACTTATCCAACAAGCTCAACAACGCTACCCGGATGCCACCTGGATCGTTGGGGATCTTTCCGAAGGACCTGAAATTCAAGGCGGCTTCACCCTTGGCGTATGCGCAGGCAATGTACTCACCTTCCTTGCACCTGAGCAGCGCAGGCCAGCGCTTGAATACCTGTACCAAGTCATGGGCTCGCCTTCAAGGCTTGTGGTCGGCTTCGGTGCAGGCCGTGGCTATAGCTTCCCGGCGTTTTTTGAGGATGCCCAAGCCGAAGGCTTCGATGTACAACAGCGTTTTAGCTCATGGGATCTGCAACCTTTTCGCCAGCACAGCGATTTTCTCGTGGCCGTGTTAAGCAAATAGCACCTGGAAGGTGCGCTTGAGCCTGCAGCTTCGCTCCAGTGTGGTGGCAAAGCATCGGTGGCAAAGGCTTGTCGACGAAACCACGCCTCGGCCTCCGAGCGTGGTGGCACAGACATGGCGGCATGGTGGCGTGGCGGCAGTAGCTCGTCCCGGCGCGCCACACTACCGGCTAGAAGTGGGGGAGCAAACGCAGAACGCCCGGCTTGAAAGCCGGGCGTTGTGGTGTGCGAATCAGCTAGATTGCACTAAGTGTTGAAGCTTGAGGCTTGAAGATTTAGGAATCCTTCTTCTGCTTCTTATTCCACTCGCTCATGGCGTTGCGGCCGTAGAGCTGCTGGCGGGTAGCAGCCAGGTTCCAGCGCTTGGGCGACAGTGCGTTGATGCCCCAGGAGAAGGCAGCGGTGACACGGTTGCGGAAGCCGATCAGGAACATCAGGTGCACCACGAGCCACATGATCCAGCCGATGAAGCCGGTGAACTCCAACTTGCCAATCTTTACCACGGCGTTGAAGCGAGACACGGTGGCCATGGAGCCCTTGTCGTAGTACTCGAAGGGTTCGCGCTGCTCGGGGCTGCGGCCTTCGGCTTCTTCTGCGATTTGATCAGCAACGTACTCGCCACCCTGGATGGCCACCTGTGCCACACCCGGCAGGCCATTGAGCGACATCATGTCGCCGATGATGAAGACGTTCTTGTCGGAGCCGACGGAAAGGTCGGGGTTCACGGAAACGCGACCTGCGCGGTCGACCTCTGCGCCGAGCTGATCGGCAACCAGCTTGCCCAAAGGCGAAGCGGCCACACCTGCAGACCAAATCTTGCAGTAGGAGTCCAAGGTGTGCTCGGAGTCGTCCACAGTGGACTTGTAGGTGACGCTATTTTCGTCGATGTTGGTCACGATCGCGTTGAGCTTGACGGTGACGCCGATCTTCTCCAGGGAACGCTGCGCATTGCGGCCCAAACGCTTGCCAAATGGCGGCAGTACCTGAGGTGCGCCATCGAGCAGGATCACCTTGGCGTTGGAGGGGTTGATACGGGTATAAGAACCGGAGAGGGTGCGGTGTGCCATCTCGGCAAGCTGGCCTGCCAATTCCACACCGGTGGGGCCGGCGCCGATCACCACGAAGGTGAGCAGACGCTCACGCTCAGCGGGGTCGTCGGTAAGCTCGGCGCGCTCGAAGGCGCCAACGATGCGGGCGCGAAGCTCAAGGGCATCGTCGATGGACTTCATGCCGGGGGCGAATTCGGCAAAGTGGTCATTGCCAAAGTAAGACTGGCCGGCGCCAGCGGCGATCACCAGGGAGTCGTACTCAACTTCCACGACATAATCATCCAGCTCGGCCTTGACCAGCTTGGCGGAGGTATCAATGTCGGTGACATTGGCCTTCATGATGTTGAGGTTTTCCTGCTGGCCCAAGATCTGGCGGGTGGAGGTAGCGATCTCGCCGGAGGAAAGAATACCGGTTGCTACCTGGTAGAGCAGCGGCTGGAAGAGGTGGTGATTCGTGCGGTCGATCAAGGTGATATCGACGTCTGCGTCTTTGAGCTCGCGGGCGCTAAACAGGCCACCGAAGCCCGAACCAATGATCACTACATGATGGCGGCCGCCATCGGGTCGAAACGGGGTGCTCGACATGTAAAAATTCTCCTCGAAATAATTGCGTCTGCCCTGCGTAGGTTTAGGTTCCACACAAAGATGTGAATATTGCCACCAGGGTATTGGCGATTATGTTAGCGCTTCGTTAGCAGCAAAGCACTTTGGGGATATGTGTTAGCGAAGTTCGGGGTTGATCCGAGTGTTATTTGCGTGGCTCCCACCACTTCATGTTGGCGCCCACTACGCTGAGAAATCGCGTTCTTGGCATAGGAGGGAGGCCCATGAGCACTGTTGATCCGCTGCGCTGGCCAGCTATTGCCAACGTGCCTGAGCAGGGGCGTATCCGACGCCGTGCACGGAAAGCTGAATCCGAGTTTGCCTACGCCTGCGAGCAGGCAGGTTTAAGCCTCGAAGGTGCAGATGCAGACCTGCGAGTGCTCGAAGATGCCCTCTTTTTGCGCATCGCCGATGCTGGTTGGTTGGGTCTTGCCGAAAGCTACATGGCCGGTGAATGGCTAAGTTCAAACCTTCCCCACGTCCTGCAACGCCTCTTGGAAACCGGCTATGCCCCTAAGAGCAATGCCAGGCCCAAAGGGCTTTTCGACGCCCGCGCCACCCCAGTCGATCTGCTTCGGCTGAGCGCAGGCGAGGGGCTTTTTAGCTATGCCTCGGTGTTTAGCTCGGGAGTTCCCACCACCGAACGTATTACCTTGCCTCCGCCCGGGCGCGGCAAGATGAAATCCGCGCAGCCACTGGGTGTTGAGGTCACCACCTTGAGCGATCCAACAGTGGTGGAGCGTCTTGATCAAAGCGACGCACAGGCGCGGGCTGTGGCCACCCTTTTAGATATGGCCGATGTTGGCACCGGCACCTATCTTGCCGACGTGCCTGCCCAAACTCCGGCAGTGGCACTGGCTGCTATTGCACGCAACGCAACCGTGGATGTGATGAGTTGCGATGAAGAGCTTGTAGAAGAACTTGAGGCAGTCGCCTCCAAGGCCCAAGGTGCTCTTGAAGTATGTGCCCTTCCAGGGCCTTTGCCTGAACCGGGGCGCCTGCGCCGCCGTTTTGATGCGGTGGTTAGCGTCGATGGGGTAGAGGCCATGGATCCAGGCGCGCTGAAAACCTGGCTGCATACCTGTGAGCAGGTACTGGTGCCGGGAGGGCATGTGGCTTTAGAAACGCTAGTGGCCACTGAGGCCTTGAAACCTCTTGATAGTGCGCTTGATGTGCTGCGCGCCTACCTTGCCCCTGGATGGCATGGCCGCAGCATGGAACAAGTGCTGCATAGCATTCACGCCCAACCAGGGTTAAAGCCGCAATCGGTGCTGGTGTTTGGTGGCCACTACGTAGAAGGGCTGCGGCTTCAGCGCGAGCGTTTCGAGGCGCATCAGCGCGAAGCCGCTGCGTTGGGTTTTGATGCGGTGTATCGACGCCTGTGGATTTTCCAGCTTGCACTCAAAGAAGCCCTGCTCAGGGCAGGGCTTCTCGATGCGGTGATGATCAGCGCGACCTTGCAGCCACGCAGAGCGGTCTAGCTTGCAGGCGCGCAGAGCGGTCTAGGTAGCCTCCTAGATTTCGCTGAGATCGTAGTCGCGGGTTTCTTTCATGATCCTCACGGCCACAAGGGTGATCAGCGAGACCACGATCAGATACCAGCCCACGGACTGCACACCGAATTGCTGTGCGAGTGCAGTGGCGATAAAGGGTGCAACCGCGGCGCCGAGGATGGAAGAAACGTTGTAGCTAATGCCAGAACCGGTGTAGCGAACATTCGTGGTGAACAGCTCTGGCAACACCGCAGACATGGGGCCGAAGATCATGCCCATGATGAACATGCCAATGGTCAGGAAGGCCAATACCGATGCCTCGGTGGCGTTTTGGGGATCAAGGAAGAAGCGGAAGCTCAAGCCGAATGCGATCATCACGAAGGAGATCACCGTCAGGGTGCGCCTGCGGCCACGCTTATCTGCCAATTGCCCGGCCAGGGGGATACCTGCAATGAAGGCAAAGATGGAGATGAGCTGAAGTTTGAGGAAGTCGATATAAGGAATGCCAAGGCCTTTACCAAGCTCCTTCGAAGCGATGCCGTAGGAAAGAACCCAGGTGGTCACCAGGTAGAACAAGGTGTAGCAGGAGAGCATGACAAAGGTGCCGATGATCATTGGCTTCTTCGAAGTGCGGAAGACTTCAAGCACCGGGGCCTTCACACGCTTGCCGCTATCGACTGCCTGCTGGAACACCGGGGTTTCTTCCAGCTTGAGGCGGATGACCAGACCAACGATGACGAGCACGGCGGACATGGCGAAGGGGATACGCCAACCCCACGTCATGAATGCACCTTCGATATCACCTTTGTTATAGCCGGTGAGCGCTACCAGGATGAGGAAGAATCCGTTGGCCAGCAAGAAGCCGAAGGGTGCGCCGAGTTGCGGCCACATGGCAGCCCACGCCCTCTTGCCGCGTTGAGCGGTTTCGGTGGCCAGCAGGGCTGCGCCGGACCATTCACCACCAAGGCCTAGGCCCTGACAGAAGCGCATGAGCGCCAGCAGTGCCGGTGCCACGATGCCTACCTGGGCATAGGGCGGGATAAAGGCGATTAAGAAGGTGGCGATGCCCATGGTGAGCAGGGAGCCTACGAGTGTTGCTTTGCGGCCGATGCGGTCGCCAAAGTGGCCGAAAAGCAGCGAGCCGATGGGTCGGGCGATAAAGGCCAGGCCGAAGGTGGCAAAGGACTGCAGAAGACCAACCGTGGGATCGTCGTTGGCGGGGAAGAAGAGGATGGGGAAGACCGCGACGGCTGCCGTTGCGTAGACGTAGAAGTCGTAGAACTCAATGGTGGTGCCGACGGTGGATGCGACGATGACCTTTCGGCGCATCGAGGCGTCCATGGTCGCGCCTGCCTGCTGGCTTGCAGGGCTGGTGGTTGTGGTCACTATGGTGCTCCAAAAAGTGATAGAGGAACAAGGGTGCTCTCGAAATTAGCATCCTATATTCCGGGAACGCAATCCCACATATTGAAACACCTTGAGCGGCCGGTTCCACCTGCGTTAAGGAGACACCACCGGCCTCGAGGCTCGTTCCAACAACACCGCCACATGTTCAAATACTTGGCCACACACCATCTCAAGGCCCATCTCGCAAGTGCGATTCGAAGCAACAAAGGCATCAAAATTCCCGGCTTCAAGTGCCTCAGCCTCGGCTTGCGTGGCCGACTTGCTCAGCTCAGGGTGCAGCATGACGCGATCACCGGCGCTGCCGCAGCACCCGGCGCCCTCGGGCACCACAGCCTGACCGCAACGATTCGCCACGGCAAGCAGCATCTCACTTTGCTGCATGTGCTGGACCGAGCAGGTGGGGTGGACTGCAATTCGGCCGAAATCCTCCACGATGGGCAGATGCTCAATCACCGTGCGGTGCAGCCATTCCACAACGTCGAGAATTTCCACGGCTGCGAGGCGCTTACGCAGAGAAGGCTCCAGCACATCTTGCATCTGCGTGATCATGCCGTGGGTGCAACTTGCCGCATCGACGATCACCGGCAGCCTTCCCTCATCGCTCCACCGCAGCAGATCCAGTGCGAGGGTGCGCGCCTGGTATTCGAAGCCTTCCTTATAGCCTTTCGACGACCACGGTGTGCCACAACAATCGCCTGCTACATCTTCAGGAATCCACACAGGCGCGCCCGCACGACGTCCGAGCTCAACCACAGCACGGGGAAGGGGGAGATGCTCTGGGTTGGCCTCGGCGGAATTGCCGAACATGCGGTTGATGCAGGCTGGGAAGTACACCGCGGTGGCTCCCTCAGCAGTGGTGTGTGGCAAGGCCTGAGCGGGCAAGGGCAGAGGGCCAGGCACGCTTGGAAGCACATCGGGGTTGATGACATTGCGGCCAATACGGGCGGCTAGATCAAGGGTGGGGGATCCAAGGACCTTGGCGCTGACCAGGCCACCGCGAACCAATTGTTCCACTACAGCCCATTTCTTCGCGCCACTTAGGGCCGTTTTTGCCGCAATGGGTGAGGCCTGGGCCTGCCGGAACTGCTTCATCACCTTGCCGGTATCGATGCTCACTGGGCATGCAATTGCGCAGGAGCTATCGGCTGCGCACATATCAATGCCGTCGTATTGGAACTGCTCTTGCAAGGTGGCAAGCAGGGGAGAACCGGGAGCTTGGCGCGCCATTTCTCGGCGCAGCACGATGCGCTGGCGTGGGGTGATTGTGACGTCTCTGGAGGGGCACACAGGCTCACAGAAGCCGCATTCCACACAATCGTTGATCTCGTCTTCTACCTTCGGAAGGCTCTTGAAATGCTCAAGGTGGAGGTGTTGATTGCGGGTGAGCTTAATATCTGGTGCCAACACACCTGCGGGGTCGATCGCCTCTTTTACTTCCCACATCAAATCCCAGGCACGCTGACCCCATTCGCGCAGCAAAAACGGAGCCATATTCACACCAGTTCCGTGCTCTGCTTTGAGCGATCCTTGGTACTTATCAATCACGATGGCGCTCATGCGATCGAGGAATTCGGCGTAGCGTTCGCGATCTTCTTGTTGTGCCAGATTCGGCAGTAGGAAGAAGTGCAGGTTGCCAAAGGCAGCGTGGCCCATCACCATTTCCGGATAGCCGAACTCTGCAAGCAAATCGAGCAGATCTGCGGCGCCATCACCGACTTGTTCTGGCGGGAAGCAGACGTCTTCGGTAATCATCGCGGTGCCTTGGGGTCTGTTGGATCCAAGCAGCCCGAAGAGTCCATTTCGGATCTGCCATGCGCCACGCATGGCGGCTTCGCTGCGCTCAAAGTTCAAAGGAGATAACAGCTCAGCACCTTCGAGAGCTTCGGTGGTTGCGGCGATGCAGGCCTCAAGCTCTTCAGCATCGCGTCCACCAAGTTCCACCAACAACGCCGCGGCCTGTGGCGGCAGGTCTGCCCATGCTGGATCCGCGGCAGGGAAGTTGCCTACGGCCTTTTGCATGACGGGTGCGACCAGTAATTCACATGCCAATGCACCTGCTTGCATAATGGGGGCGACAAATCGTGCTGCATCGCGAAGATCCGGCAGCATCACCCAGGCCATGGCCTTGTGCTTGGGTAAGGCAACGGTGTTGATCGTTGCCTCGGTGATAGCCCCGAAGATGCCTTCGGAGCTAATCATGAGTTTATTGAGGATCCGCACGGGGGATTCTTCGTCGATAAATGCATCGAGGCGGATGCCATTGGTATTGCGGATGGAGAATTTCTTCTTAAGCAGCTTGCACAGCGCCTCATCGCTGCGGATCTCATCGCGAATACGCACTAATGCCGCATGCAGCGCCGGTTCTTTTGCGGCGAATGTTTCATCACTTTCGCTGGTATCGACGATATTGCCACTAGGGAGCACCACACGCATAGAGGCAACGCTGTGGTAGCTATCGCGTTCGACGCTGCAGCGCATGCCACCGGCATTATTGGCGAGCACGCCGCCGATGGTGGCAACGGCAGTCGATCCGGGATCAGGGCCGAGCATCACGCCGCTTCGAGCCAGCACCGCTTGCGCATCGCCAAGGATTACGCCCGGCCTGGCCCAGAGCTGAGCGCCTTGATTGAGCACACGCATGCCGGTGAAATGCCGTTTGAGATCAACCAGAATGTCCTCAGTGGCTGCTTGGCCGTTGAGGGATGTACCGGCCGCGCGGAACGTCATGGTGCGGTGATGCTTCTTGGCATAGCGCATCAATGCGGAAATATCGGCCTCACTGCGCGGTTGTACGACCACTGCAGGGATACGCCGATAGGGTGAGGCATCGGAAGCATAGGCGATAAGATCGCTTGCCCGGCCAAGCACCTGGTCTTTGCCAAGCAGTGCTTCGAGCTCGCTCAAAAGCTTCGCATCGCTGCCGTGGCGCAGCGAGCTTGGGGCTGCATCGGGTTCGGGGTGAGAACCTACTGGTTGGCCGATGGTGGATGGCTTTGGGCTGAGCAAGCGTTTCATGGTGTTTAAGGTAATCAGCCCCAGCGCCTCACGCTGCCTTGCCTAGCCTAACCTTAGTGCTTGGTAGTGCTGGGTGCGCGTAGCTCCGCTTCAGTGCGAACGAGCAGATAGATCAATACCGCCATCACCGCTGCGATGCCCCACACCGGCAAGAGTAATGCGAGCAAGGCTGCTAGGGGAATAGCCCACTGGAGGGTAGTTGGGGTTTGGCCTCGAAGGAGCAATGCCCAAACACCGAGCAGGAACACGGCCACCGGGATACCGACGGCGAGGTTGGATCCGAGAAAGCCAAGTTCGCTGTGACTGCTCAGATATCCCACCTGGGTTTCGATGCCCGCCGATACGGCTCCGGCGGCTGCAAAGATAAAGGCATGGCAGTACCCATAGCGAAGTGCGCTCGAAAGCCCGCGGATCTGCTTGTGGTGTGCTGGCCAAAAATAGACCCACCACATGCCGGCTGCAATGACAAAGCCGGCTACTGCAAGGCTCAGTAACGTCGCCATGTGCTGTTGTTCTTGAATAGCATCGGCGATGGCGTGGGCTGAACCGAGCAGGGATTCGCCAAGCAAGATGATGGTGAAAAGCCCATAGCGTTCTGTGATGTGGTGGGGATGCCACGTGGTTCGCCCTGCGCGCTCAGCAAAGACCGGAATGCAAAGTTCTAGTGCCATGAGCAGGAAGAACACCGGGACGCGGGTATGCTCTGGGATAAACGCCCAGGCCACCCATAGGATTTGGGCGAAGGTCAGCCCGGCGGCATAGGTTTTGGCCGCCTTTGCTGCATCGCCTCCGCATTGTGATGCACGCAACCATTGGCTTACGAGGGCAATGCGCATGATCACGAAGCCGATGATGGGAATAAGAAGGTTTTCTCCGTCAAAGAAAGCTTGAGATCCCACAGCGAGTACGAGCACGCCGAGCATCTGCACGAAGGTTAAGGTGCGAAAGAGCCAGTCGTCGTTATCAAAGGAGGTAGAAAACCAGGTGAAGTTCATCCAGGCCCACCAGATGCACAAGAACACCATGACAAAGCCGATCACTCCGTGAAGGACGTGGCCTTCGATGAGGGCGTGATGGAAATGTCCGCCGCCGATTGAGATGGCGATGACGAAGACGAGATCAAAGAAGAGTTCGAGGGGTGTGGCCGTGCGGTGAGCTTCCTTTGGATCGCGAGCTCGCATCGGCTTGAGGTAGTGGATCACGCTGGCAAGTGTATCCGGGTTCTAGTCTGAGCGGGCATCGCCAGCGATCTATTTTGACATAATGTACATTATCGGACAATTAACGCTGGTTTGGTGCGAGATGGGCCTATAAGAATGGATTAAGGGGCAACCAAGTGGTCACCCCTTTAACGTCACTGTGACGTTTCCTTATGTGTATAGGCCTTCTTCAGTTGCACCGCGGTGATAATCAAGAACACCACCGTCAACGCGAAGAGCCACCAGATGGATTGGAAGGCGCAAAAGATCGCCCAGATCACCAAACCTACGGTACGAAACCATAGCGCCGGCAACATCTTTTCACTCATGACTTCTCCAAGGTAAGCAAGACGTTCACATCGCCTTCCTCGGCGATCTGTGCTGCCACAAACTCAGGGCTTTCCACGCCGAAGTCATTGCGATTGATCCTGATGGTCGTAGAGATAATGATCTTGTCTCCATCGCGGACCACCTTGAAGGTTGGATCAACGTCTTGAGACTTGCCCTTAATGCTTAAGGTGCCTGGGATCTTCAGCTCGGACACGTTGGCCTGATCGTCGACGCCCGAAAGATCCACCGGCCCTGCAACCTCATAGGTTGCCTCCGGGTGCTCATCAGTCTTGAAGATCTTGGTGCGCACGTTGATATCACGCTTTTCCACGTCGGTCGATACTTGTGTCATATCAACAACAAAACGGCCGGATACAAGCTTCTCATTTTCAACAGTCGCTTGGCCTTCAACGTGCGTGGTTGAGCCCGAGGTCACCTTATCTTCCGCTGGCAAAGATTCTTCGAAGGTAAAGCCAACAGAACTATGGTTAGGCGCCTGCCCATACACCACGTGCCACACACCATTGACGTCGGTGGTTGCGGGCTTAGCCTTCGAGGCATCAAGCTCTTCAGTTTTAATGCCGGGGCCGGTAAAGAGCTGGTAAAGCACCAGACCTACAGCAAACAGGGCTAACACAACAATGGCGATCACCATCGTGATCACCACGGACTTGCGCCTTTTTTCCATGACTTCCCTACTACCTCGTTTGTTCAATCTGCTTAGCTAAGCTGACCAACTCATCGCATAATGCCGATAGCTCCTCAGAGCTTGCACCCTCTTGTGCCGCCGTCGCAATATCCTCGGCTGCACAGCGAAGCTCGAAAAGAGCATCTTTCAGGCCTGAAGCCTTCTGTGCCGAGAGCACCACTGCGTCAACCGGCAAGCGTTGCCCTTGCCTACCACTTCGCTGCTCATACGCCCTTTGGCGGCATGCATGGCTGCAATATTTTCGACGCCTGCCACGCGAATTTGGTTCCATTGGCTTTGCGCACCAAATACAAGTGGCATCTTTTTGGGGTGACATTGCTTATCAACTTTAGCGCGTCCGGGAACAAAGTGTGTACGAACGTGCGTTATAGTAAAAGATCTTAATGCCAGTCGAGGAAAGGACTGACCAACACTATGGCAGATCGTGTACTACGCGGCAGCCGCATGGGTGCAGTGAGCTACGAAACTGATCGAGACCACGACCTCGCACCACGTCAGATGGTTCGCTACAAAACCGACGCAGGCGAAGTTTTCGAAGTTCCTTTTGCCGATGACGCCGAAATCCCGAACACCTGGCTGTGCAAGAACGGCCAGATGGGCATGTTGGTGGAAGGTGAAGGCATCGAGGCCAAGCCAGCCAAGGCGCCTCGTACGCACTGGGACATGTTGCGCGAGCGTCGCAGCATCGAAGAACTCGACGTGCTTCTAGAAGAGCGCATCGAGCAGATCCGCAAACGTCGCCGTGATGCAGTGCGTCTGCTGAAGCAACAGCAGGAAGAGGCAGAGGCGGAGAAATCCAAGGAGTAACCCGCTTCTACTCCATCATCTGAAACCAAGACGGCAATGCCGCCTGCGGAATCCGCAGGCGGCATTGCCGTGTTCAGCGCTCGTAGTTTAGATCATCCACTTCTTGCGAAAACGCGCGATCTCATGTTTGGCTAGGCCGCCAACCACCTGGGCAAAGTGTTGTGCCTGTTCAGCGCGGTGCTGAACGCCCCATTTGGTCACCTCAGCCAAGGAATCTTTGACAAAGCTGCCATCGAGTTTCGACTCACCAATCTCGCGCTCAGTGAAGGTGATCGGAACTTCGCGGACATCAAAATCGGCTTGAATCACGCGGAAAGCAACTTCCACTTGGAAGATATAGCCCGCATTCGAAAGTGCATCCAGGTCTAGGTATTCGAGCACTTGGCGTCGAAAAGCTCGATAGCCAGCGGTCATATCCTTAATGCCGCCACCGAGAGCCAGGGAAATATACAGATTGCCGCCCTTAGACAGCAACCAGCGCTGCTTAGGCCAATTCACCACTTCCCCACCGGGGATATAGCGAGAACCGATCACCAAATCAGCGCCATCATCGATCTGTTCGAGCAGCAAATGAAGCTGCTCAGGGGCGTGGGAACCATCGGCGTCCATCTCACAGAGCACCTGATAATCGCGCTCCAGGCCCCAGCGGAAGCCGGCCATATAGGCCCCACAAAGCCCGCCTTTGCCCTCGCGGTGCAACACGAAGATGTGATCGTCGTGCTCGGCCAGGGAATCAGCAGCTTCGCCGGTGCCATCCGGGCTGTTGTCGTCGACGATGAGCACATCCACCTCAGGGTTTGCCTCACGCACACGCGAAGTAATCAGCGGGAGATTCTCCAGCTCATTGTAGGTGGGAATGATCACCAACGTGGCGTCACTGGGTTTGCTCATCGGCGGTTCCTGCTCCTTGTCAACCATGGAATACACAGACAGATAGCACCTATCATAACTAACCCAAGTTCTATTCCGCGGCCGATATGCACCGCAGGCGTCAGTGTGTTGCGTAACGGTACTTGTTCAATTAACACAGCCTGCTCAAAGATCCTGCTCTGCTGCACTACCGAGCCATCTGGTTGCACGATGGCAGAGACACCACTGGTGGCCGGCACCACCACCGCGCGGTCGAGTTCCAGGGCACGCATTCGGCTCATGGCCAATTGCTGGTAGGTCATATCACTAAAACCGAAGGTGGCGTTGTTCGTCGGTGTTGCCAACAGTTGGGCACCTGCCCTGACGGCATCGCGGCCTGCAGCATCGAAGGCAACCTCATAGCAGGTCGCAATACCAATGGCGATGCGCTTTCCAAGCAACGCCGCATCCACGTGGATCACGCCATCGCCATCGCCCGGTTTAAAATCACCGGCCAGATCCACTTTCTCGGAGAACAAGCGGAAGAAATCACGCCACGGCATCCACTCGCCAAAAGGCTGCAGATACTTCTTATTGTGATACTCCCCCGGGTTGCCTTCGGCATCGAAAGCTACCACCTGGTTGCGGGCACCAACGTCATCCCTGGTGACAGCCCCCACCACCACCGGTGCTTGGACTTCGGCGACGGCATCCCCAATGAGCGCCGATGCCCGGGGATCAGCGAAGGGATCAACATCGGCAGAATTTTCCGGCCAGATTGCCACATCAACGGGCTGATCAATGCCCATGGTTGCCTTGGCGTGATTTTCTAACACAGCCATGCGCTGAGCATTAAAGTCCAGACCCAAACGCGGCACATTGCCCTGCACCGCAGCAACAGTCACAGTATCCAGATCATCGGCACGCTCTGGTCGAATCATCGGCCAGGCACTTAGCAATAGCAACACCGCAACAACGCCACCGAGCATCTGGAAGCGTCGTGGCTGCGCGAAAACCGCTCGAACACCCTTCCAGATACACGCACCCAACACCGCCGTTGTGGCACTGACCAATGCTGGGCCACCAAGCGGGGCAAGATATGCCACCGGGCCGTCAATTTGGCCCCAGGCCAAGCGCACCCATGCGAAACCACCGAAGGGGACGTGGGAGCGGACGAACTCGACCAGCATGTACACCATGGCAAAGGCTAGAAAGCCTCCGCGAAGTTGCAGCACAGCGGGTGCCACCGCGCCAAGCACGAGAGAAAAGAGGCTTAAAAACACACACAGTGCCAGGTAGGGGCCGATGCCCACGAACTCGCCGATCCAGGGCAACAGCAGCACGTAGAGCACCATCGCGTGGCAAAAACCCATCAATGCGCCCACACGCCAGGTCGCCTGGTACACGCTGGCAATTAGCAGCGCGATGCCCAGCAGTGCTGCCCACCACCAGCCTAAAGGCTCATAGGAGGCGTAGATGCAGACCCCGGCGAGGGCACTGCAGATGATGCGCCAAAGAATGTTCAGCACGGGTGCGGTGCTAAGAGAGTTGTTAGCGCTCACCGGAGGTGCCGAAATCCTCAGGCCTGACGTTGTCTGTCCAGTGCTTCAAGGACTGCTCGTCTAAGGTCGGGGCATCCTCTTTGGCATCAACGACCCGAGGATCGAAGCTGCCGTAGCTGGCGCGCTGACGGTAGGCATTGGTGGCCTCGAAAGAGCGAACACCGAGATCTTCCACCTTGGCGCGCAGCTTCTTTGCCAAGGATTTGCGCACGACTGCTCGCGTGGGCGGAATGATGAGCAACAGGCCCAACACGGTGGTGACGAACCCAGGCATGGCCACGCCCATCGCACCGGCTGCGGTGAGTCCGATATCGCCGGCGGCTTTGCCAGGGCCTTCCTTGCCAGAAGCAAGCTTTCGGGCAATGCCACGCATCTCGAAGGCCGCCAGGAATAAGCCGAGGAAGAAGCACAGGATCAGCAGCAATAGTGCTGTTCCGACCCCGAGCCATTTGGCCACGGCCCAAAAGGCCACGGCCTCAATCAACATGTACGGCAGTGCGATGAATAAAGGCATGGCCACTACCCTACTCAAAGCTGTTTTCGGGGTGTGGAGCCAAGCCTTTTTCTGTGTCGTTTTAGGAGCCGTCTTCTTCCAACTTGCCTTCCATATCCAAGAAGGCCTGACGCAATGCGTCTAAGGATTCCGCACTGGGTGCTTCCCACAGCTTCCTATCGGCGGCCTCAAGCAGCCTTTCTGCGATGTCGCGCAGCGCCCAAGGGTTGGATTGCTCAAAGAACTCACGGTTTTCAGGCTCCTGCACATAGGTCTGCGTGAGTGTCTCGTACATCCAGTCCTCCATGAGCCCGGTGGTGGCATCGTAGCCAAAGAGGTAATCCACCGTAGCGCTCATTTCAAAAGCGCCCTTATAGCCGTGCTTGCGCATCGCCTCGATCCAGCGGGGATTGACCACGCGAGCGCGGAAGACTCGTCGGGATTCCTCATGCAAGGTGCGGGTCTTGACTGTCTCCTGGCGGGTGGAATCTCCCACATAGGCCTCGGGGTCATTACCGCTGAGCGCACGCACGGTGGCAACCATGCCGCCGTGGTATTGGAAGTAATCATCAGAATCGATGATGTCGTGTTCTTTCGAGTCCACGTTCTTTGCCGCGACCTTGATGCGTCGATAAGCATTGCGCATATCATCTGCCGCCTGCACACCGGGAAGATCTCGGCCATAGGCATAGCCACCCCAGTTGGTATAGACCTCCGCGAGGTCGTGATCGTCTCGCCAGTGGCCGGACTCGATGAGCTGCAACAAGCCAGCGCCATAGGTTCCCGGCTTGGAGCCGAAGATACGACGAACATGTGCTTGCTGCTGGTCTGCGCCTTGAGCCTGCTGGTCTTCGAGCATGTGGGCGCGCACGTAGTTCATCGACGCAGGCTCATCGAGCTGGGCAACCATCTGAATGGCATCGTCGATCAAGGCCAACACATGCGGGAAGGCATCGCGGAAGAATCCGGAGATGCGCACCGTGGTATCGATGCGAGGCCGACCAAGCTCTTCAAGGCTGATCAGCTCAAGGTTGACAACACGCCTGGAGGCCTCGTCCCAGATGGGGCGAACACCAAGCAGCGCGAAGACCTCGGCAATATCATCACCGGAGGTGCGCATGGCAGACGTGCCCCACACCGAAAGACCGACAGAACTTGGGTACTGCCCGTCGTGGTCATCGCGATAACGCTGAATCAAAGAATCCGCCAGCAACTGACCGGTTTCCCACGCAAGCCTCGAAGGCAGCGACTTTGGATCCACCGAGTAGAAATTACGCCCGGTTGGCAGCACATTGATCAGACCACGCATCGGGGAACCGGAAGGCCCTGCCGCAATGAACTCGCCATTGAGGGCTCGAAGGATTTGCTCAATCTCAGCCGCGGATCCATCAAGGCGCGGAATGATCTCCTGGCAGGCAAAGTGCAGCAGATGCTCCAAGGCTTGTGCATCGGTGCCTTCTGGCAGCGTCTGCTCCGCGATCACTTCAGCTACCGCATCGCTGGTCCAGTCGCGCTGCTCAAGGGCATCGAGCAACTGATAGGCGATGCGTTCTGCCTGATCAACCTCGGTGCGGGTGGCGTCACCGGATTCGTCCAAACCAAGGGATTCGCGCAGGCCCGGCACGGCCTGTTCGCCACCCCAGAGTTGGCGTGCGCGCAGCATGGCTAGCACCAACTCCACGCGAACTTCACCGCGTACCGCCTCGCCCAAGATGTGCAGGCCACCGCGGATAGCTGCGTCTTTGATCTCGCAGAGCCAGCCGTCGATTTCCATGAGCTTATCGTCGAAAGCGTCTTCCTCAGGGCGCTCATCCCAGCCTAAGTCGCGATCCATCTTCGCAGCTTGCAGCAGCGTCCAAATCTCCTGGCGAATCGCCGGCAGCTTTGCCGGATCCATGGCGGCAATATTTTGGTGCTCGTCGAGCAATTGCTCCAGGCGGGTGATATCGCCATAGGATTCCGCGCGAGCCATCGGCGGGATCATATGGTCTACCAAGGTGGCATGCGCGCGGCGTTTTGCCTGGGTGCCTTCACCCGGGTCGTTGACCAAGAACGGGTAGATCAGCGGCAGCTCGTGGATGGCTTGATCCGGGTAGCACTCCTGGGAAAGGCCTGCGTTTTTACCCGGCAGCCACTCCATATTGCCGTGCTTGCCCATATGCACAATCGCGTGGGCGCCAAAGACCTCGCGCAGCCAGTAGTAGGTGCCTAAGTAGTGGTGGTTGGCCGGAAGATCGGGGTCGTGGTAGATGCCCACGGGGTTATCACCAAAGCCACGCGGCGGCTGGATCATCACCACAACATTGCCAAATTGCAGGCCGGCAATGTAGATCTCTCCGGTCGCAGGGTGCACATAGTGCTCGCCCGGAGCCTTACCCCAGTGCTCCTCCATCTCCTCACGCATTGCTTGAGGCAGGGTGTTAAAGAAGGCCAAGTAATCTTCTTTAGCCAGCTTGAGGGGGTTATTGGCCAACACTTCCTCGGTGAGCCATTCGGGGTCGTGCCCACCGGCTTCGATGATGGCATGCATGAGCGCATCGCCATCGTGCTCACCATCGGCTGATCGATAGCCAGGAATCGCCTGCACATCTCCCAGGTCGTAGCCTGCCGTGCTCAAGGCCTCAAGCACCCTGAGCGTGGATACGGGCGTATCCAAGCCCACCGCATTACCAATACGCGCATGCTTGGTGGGATACGCCGAAAGCATGAGCACGATCTTCTTATCGGCGTTGTTCACGCTGCGAAGCTGTCCATGGCGCACAGCAATTCCAGCCAGGCGGCTGCAACGTTCCTGATCGGGGACGTAGGCAATCAGGCCGTCTGCATCGTATTCCTTGAAGCTAAAGGGCACGCTAATGAGGCGTCCATCAAATTCAGGCACCGCAATTTGGGTGGCAACGTCCAGAGGAGACAAGCCCTCATCATTGTCCTCCCACTCCTTGCGGGTATTGGTTAGCGCGAGGCCTTGGATGATGGGGATATTCAACTCGGCAAGTTTGGCCACATCCCAGGCTTCATCATCGCCACCGGCTCCTGCGGTTGCGGGCTTGGTGCCACCGGCTGCCAGCACCGTGGTGATCAACACATCGCATTGCCCAAGCTGTTCAAGCAAAGCCTCGGGGGCTTGGCGCAGCGAGGCCGCGAAGAAGGCGCGCGGTTGGCCACCGGCTTCGGCGACGGCCTCCACCAACGCCTCCACGTAGGCGGTGTTGCCGGCCAGGTGCTGGGCACGGTAGTAGACAATGCCAACGCGAGGCCCACCCGCGCCAGCATCAGCCTGGGCAGCAGATTCGGCCACCAAAGGGTGATCCAGGGTGCCCCACAGCGGAAGGTGCTGTGGCTGTTCAAAGCCATAGCCGGTGAGCAGCAGCGTGTCGGAGAGGAAGCGGTAGAGGTGCTCAAGGTTGCTGGCACCACCTTCAGCCAAGTAGGTGTGCGCTGTGGTCACGACACCGGCAGGAGGGGTGGAAAGCTCGGTAAGCTCGGCATCTACCGCAAGCTCACCGGAGACCACCACCAGGGGGATGCCCGATTGCTGGAGTTGGCGCAGGCCTTCTTCCCAAGCTCGTTTGCCACCGAGCAAACGCACCACCACCACATCAGAATCTTCGATGATCTGGTCTAATTGCTGGGTATTCAGGTGGTTCGGGTTGGCAAAGTGATACTCGACTTCCGGGGCGGCATTGGCTGCCTTGGCGGTAAGAAGATCGGTATCGGAGGTCGAAAGCAGCGTGATCACAGCGAGTTTGGTCCTTTTCTAAACGGGTTGCGCGCCCGGTTGGATGCACAGACAAAGGCGAGCAGCGTAATCGTCTGACTTTCACAGTGGCGCGACCGTCCCGGAATTGCACCGGTGTTGATTATCGCTTCGCGGTAGCACCTACCCTAGCGCATAGCGAAGTGCAGATTGTGTTAGATACCACCCTGATCTGAACAGCGGAAACCTCAGGTGTGTCAGTTTTCACCCCCGGCCTTTTTGGCGCCTTGCGTGAAGATACGTCCTGATCAGCGCAGTATTCGGCATATTCGACCACCGTGGCACCTCACGCCTGCCTAAGCGTTAGCATGGCAGACATGACTAGCGAGCCCATGCAATTAGTGGCACATCCAGATCGCACCCGCGGCGATATGTGCCCGGGAGCCTTGACACTGCACCACGCTGCCGATGGCGCGATTGGCCGCATCCGTTTCCCTGGCGGCAGGGTGCGCAGCCAGGATTGGGCCGAGATCGCAGCGATTTCCAAGGAGCTTGGCGACGCCACCGTCCACATCACCACCCGTGGCAACATGCAATTTCGCGGGGTCGGTGACGAGCAAGCCTTCGGCGAACGCGTAGAAGCAGCAGGCTTTTTGCCCTCCCGAGCACACGACAAGATCCGCAATATCCTCGTCTCTCCCCTCAGCCCCCAACTCTGGCAATTCAGCGAGGCTTTGGATAACGCGCTGCTTTCCAATGAGGTGGTCGCCGGCCTTTCCGGCCGCACGCTCTTCGGTTTCGATAACGGCAGCGGCGACATCTTGAGCCAACGCCCAGACTTCGGCGTCCAACACACCCCGGATGGTTTCGATCTCATGCTCGGTGGCAAAGACGCTGGCATGCGCATCGGCGATGCAAAGCAGGTCGTGCCGCTGATGGTGGCGGCAGCACAACACTGGCAGCAGATGAGGCAGCGCACCTGGCGCCTCCAAGAAAACGCTGAGGTGCGAGAGCGGATCGTCGAAAAGCTCCAAAGCGAGTTTGATCTTCTACCCCACCAGCGCAGCTTGGCTATTCACGAAGGTTCTGCGCGCCCTGTGGGATGGATCCAAGATGGCGATACGGTCGCGCTGGGGGCCGGCTTAAGATTCGGCTTCTTAAGCGCCAAGGCCGCCGAAATGCTCGCTATTATCGGCGCCGATACCGCCATTACTCCCTGGGCATCGTTGGTGATCCACGGGTTAAGCGAAGGCGATGCTGAAGCAGTCGTGCGCGTGATGGCTCCGCAGGGGCTGATCTTTGATGCAAACTCCCCCTGGCTCAAAGTCACCGCCTGCACCGGCCTGCCGGGATGCGAGAAGTCCCTTTCGAATACCCAAGCCGATGCCAAAGCCTTGGTTTCTTCCGGTGAAGCAATCGAGGGGCTTGTACACTTTTCGGGGTGCGACCGCCGCTGCGGTCACCCACTGTCCGCGCACACCGAATACGTTGCCACCGGCGACGGCGAATACGAGGTAGCCCAACGATGAGCAGCTCACCTTTGAGCTTTGAATATGAAACTGATGGCAACGAGATTTATCGCCAATCTTTTGCCATGATCCGCGAAGAATCCAAGCTCGATGGCTTCGATCCCCAACAGCAAACCGTGGCTGTTCGCATGATCCATGCCGCAGGAGAGGTGGATCTGGCCGCAGATATCGACTTCAGTGACGGCCTCGTGCATGCCGCCCGCGGTGCGCTCAACGCCGGTGCGCCAATCTTGTGCGACGTGAATATGGTGGCAAGCGGAGTGACCCGCAAGCGCCTGCCTGCCGATAACCAGGTGCACTGCCTGCTCAAAGACGAACGCACCTTGAGCCTGGCCAAAGAACTCGGCACCACCCGCAGTGCTGCAGCCGTAGAGCTGTGGGAACCGATGCTCGACGGTGCTGTGGTGGCCATCGGCAACGCTCCAACAGCCCTGTTCCACCTGCTGAACTACCTCGCCGCCGATGCCTCACGCCCCAGGCCAGCCGCTATTTTAGGTATCCCGGTGGGCTTCGTTGGCGCAGCGGAATCGAAACAAGCCCTAAGCGAAGTCGCTGCTTCTTTGGGCACGGAATACCTCACCGTGCATGGCCGTCGCGGAGGCTCAGCCATTACCTGCGCCGCCATTAATGCCCTGGCTACCGAGCAGGAGATTCTGCGATGAGCGCCAAGCTTATAGGCGTTGGCGTAGGCCCAGGCGATCCCGAACTGCTCACCATCAAAGCAGCACGCGCCATCCAAGAAGCCGATGTAATCGCCTATCACTGCAAGCCCGGCGGCAGCTCTACCGCGGCTGCCATCGCCTCGGAATATATCCGCGAAGATCAAATCCAGGAAGTCCTCGAATACCCTGTCACCACCGGCAGCACCGACCACCCCGGTGGGTATGCCGGAGCCCTGGCAGATTTCTACGCCCAGGCCACCAACACCTTGGCCAACCACCTCGCCGAGGGGCACACCGTTGCAGTGCTCGCCCTAGGCGACCCAATGCTCTATAGCTCCTACCAGCACCTCCATCGCGCATTAGCTGCCGATTACCCCGCAGAAATCATCCCCGGTATCCCCTCCGTTACTGCCGCAGCCGACGTGCTCGGCCAGCCACTTAGCGAAGACAAAGAAACCGTAGCCATCCTGCCTGGAACCATGGAGCCCGAAGCCCTGGCCAATCACCTCAGGCTGGTCGATGCAGCAGTGGTCATGAAACTGGGCAGGCGATTCCAATCGGTGCGCCAGGCCATGATTGACGCGAAGGTGGCCGATCGCGCCTATGTAGTGGTGCGAGCCACCATGGACGATCAGCGCATCATCCCCCTGCTTGAGGCAAGTGCCGAAGACGTACCTTATTTCTCCGTAGCCGTGGTGCCATCGGCGGTGGCTGCTACCTCGCCGCAGCACGCCGATGCCCAAGGCGAAGTAGTCGTGCTTGGTTTAGGCCCAGGCGCCCAGCGCTGGACCACGCCCGAGGTGCTGGCCGAATTGCGCACAGCCGATGACGTTGTGGGCTATTCCACCTATGTGCGCCGCGTGCCGGAACGCGCCGGGCAGCGCCGCCACCTTTCCGATAACAAGGTTGAGGCCGAACGCGCAGCGATGGCCTTGGATCTAGCCAAACGTGGCCGCAAGGTTGCGGTGGTTTCCTCCGGCGATCCAGGCGTGTTTGCCATGGCCGCGGCTGTGCTTGAGGTAGCTGAAGACCCCCAATTTATCGAGGTTCCCGTGCGGATCATTCCGGGGATGACGGCAGCGCAGGCTGTTGCTTCCCGCGTGGGTGCGCCCCTGGGGCACGATTTTGGCATGGTGTCTTTATCCAACCGGCTCAAGCCCTTTGAGATTGTCGAGCGCCGTGTGCGTGCCCTTGCCGGGGCCGATATGGCCTTCGCCTGCTATAACCCCGCCTCTAAGGAGCGCCGTTGGCAGCTAGCCAAGGTGGCCGAGATCGTGGCTGAATTCCAGGCGCCTTCTACCCCGGTGATCGTGGCCAGAGCTGTGGGCTCGGATGCCGAGCAGGTGAGGATCGTGCCCCTGGCCGACTTCGACCCGGAGGTGGTAGATATGCGCACCATGGTCATCTTCGGGGCCTCCACCACCCGCCAATATGAAGCACCCCAGGGCACCAGGGTGTACACCTCCAGGTACTACACCTAGAGCTTTTCGACGACCCCAAGCACAGCTTGGGGTGAGTGCACCTCAACGGTGACCGGCGCAAGGCTTGGTCTGCGAATCAACACAACATCGATACCCAGCATGCGGGCTGCTTCGATTTTGGCGTAGGTCATCTCGCCGCCGGAGTTTTTGCTGACCACCACATCAATTTGGTTATCCACCATGAGCTTCTTTTCGCTATCGAGGCTAAAAGGCCCGCGGGAAAGAATCACTCGGTTCCTCGGTGGCAGCGCCACCTTTGGTGGATCTACAGCCCGGATGACGTAGAGGTTATGGGGATCATTGGCAAAGGGAGCCAAGTGCTGGCGCCCGATGCTTAAGAAAATATGGTGGTAGTCGCGCGCTACGAGCGCAGCGGCATCTTCTACCGAATCGACCTCACGCCAGCGATCCTTCGGCTGTGCCCGCCAGGGCTTGCGGTGCAAACCAATCAACGGGATGCCCGTGGCTCTGCTTGCCTCAGAGGCCGAAAGGCTGATTTTCTCCGCATAGGGGTGGGTGGCATCAATGATCACTTCGACTCCGGAGGTAATCAGCCAACGCGCCAGGCCTGCAGGCCCGCCAAAACCACCGATACGCACTTCGCCTACCGGTAAGGCGGGATTGGCCACCCTGCCTGCCAAAGAACTTGTGACATGCCAACCGCGCTCTTGCAGCAACTTCGCAGTTTCGCGGGCTTCTTTAGTGCCACCGAGAATTAACGCACGCACGGAATCGTCCTTCCTTCGGCATCGCGGGGGCGATCATCTGAGTAGAGATAAGAATCCGGGAAGCCTTCGGCACCTAGTACCGATCCCACCACAATCACCGCGGTGCGGCTAATACCTGCATCACGAACCTGCTGGGCGATATCTCCGAGCTGGCCGCGCAAGATCGTCTCTTCGGGGCGGCTGGCAAAGGCCACCACTGCTACCGGGCAGTGCGCTCCGTATTCAGGCAATAGTTCCTCCACCACACGCTCGATATCGTGTGCAGCAAGGTGGATACACAAGGTGGCATGGCTTTGCGCCAGCGTTGCTAAATCCTCGCCTTCAGGCATCGCCGAGGCGCGACCGGAAATGCGCGTTAAAATCACCGTCTGCCCCACCGTGGGCACGGTGAGCTCGTGGCCAAGGCTTGCCGCAACAGCAGCAAAAGCAGGCACGCCGGGAACGATCTCGTAGTCGATTCCGGCTGCACTTAAACGCCGGGCCTGTTCTGCCAGCGCAGAATAGATGGATGGGTCGCCAGACTGCAGGCGCGCAACGTCTTTGCCCTCGGCGTGAGCCTGTTGGATCACTTCCATGATGGAATCCAGGGGCATGCGCGCAGTATTAATCAGCCGTGCTCCCTCAGGGGCTTCTTCCAAGACCTCTTGAGGCACAATTGACCCAGCATAAAGGCACACCTCGCAGCGTTGAATGAGCTTCTGGGCACGCAAAGTAAGCAGATCTGCTGCGCCAGGGCCTGCGCCAATGAAATACACCGTCATTAAGAATTCACACCTTCAACATTTGCTTTTTCTACCACCCACTGCATCACCGGCAGCGCGGGCTTTTGGGCACTAAAACGGCCAATATGGTGCTGGGTAGCAATCTGGATCGTATGCAGCTCACCACCATAACGATGCTGCAGTTCAACCAGCATGCTCATCGATTCGTTGGTCACACCATTTGCCACGAGCCTGCCGCCGGGCTTGAGTGCACGCCAGGAGGCATCAAAGACCTCTGCTTGGGTTAAACCACCACCAATAAACACCACATCGGGTGAAGGAGCCTGCTCAAAGCTCTCCGGTGCACTACCGAGCAATGTCAGACGATGGCTCACACCAAAGGCCGCTGCATTTGCTTTGAGCATCTCGCTGCGGCGCTCATTGGCTTCAAAAGCAACAACCCTGCACTCTGGCTCCAAGCGCAGGCACTCAATGCCGATGCTGCCAGAACCTGCGCCGACATCCCAAAGCCTTTGGCCGGCACTCGGCGCAATGGCTGCCACACTCAAAGCCCGAACATGGCGTTTACTAATCTGCCCATCGTGCTGGAACGTATCATCTGGCCTGCCCGGCGCCTTGGATTCAAGCCGCATCGACGGTGCTAACTCGATGGCGATGACATTTAGGGAGCTTTCCACCTTCGGAGGGATCAGCGTGGTGCCGTGCTGGTGTTGCTCATCTTGGCTCCCAAGATCACTGAGCACACTGATGCGAGCCTCAATGCCGTGGTGGGCCAGCAATTGGCAAATCTTCAACGGCGAGGATTCATCACGGCCAAGCACCAGGCTGCGACGGTGTTGGCGCGCAAACAACAGCACAGCTTCCAGCGGCTCGGTAGTCAGGCTCAGCACGGGGGTGTGCTCGACTGCCCAACCCATTCGAGCGCAGGCCAAAGAGGCACTCGATGCATGTGGAATCACGTGCATCTCCCAGCCTTGGAGTTCCCGGTGCAAGGTGGTGCCAATGCCGTGGAACATCGGATCCCCAGACCCTAAGACCACCACCTTTTTGTGTGTGAGTTGTTCAAACATCGGCACAATGGCGGGACGAAGCGGCGATGGCCAGGGGCGCTTTTCTGCGGTGTGCGAATCGTCGAGCAGGTTTAATTGGCGCCACGACCCGATAATCACATCGGCCTGGCGCAAGGCATCAAGGGCACTATCGCCCAGTTCAGCAAAACCTGCGGCAGGCAGCCCGACAATGGTGATGCACTGTTGAGGATCACGCGCCATAGGCTGCATCGCGTGTTCGACTTCTCGCGTCGAATGCTGGGGCTGGGGCACATTCATAGTGCACGATATTACCCACCGACTTAGGCGCCAATGGCAACCACTCCGCGCCGAATGGCATCAATGGCCTGCCTGGCACACCGCTGCACATCAGCGGTGTAGGCCGTTTTTCGTACTTGCTCAAGCAGGTCGATCACTTGGCGGGACTGGCGCACAAAATCACCAGGAGAAAGCTCGGCACCCGAGGCTGCCGCTGCCTGGATGCAATAGCCCAAAGGAGCACCCGAGGTCCATTGGTGCATCGCCAAAGCAAAACCGGGGTCGGGCTCTTTGGAAATGGGCAGCTTATGGGCTCGCTCATCCACACTGAGTTCTTCCCACAAGCGCACGGTGTTATTCATGGCCAGAGCCATTGGCTCGGTGGCAGCCTCTGGTTCTCCCCGGGTTTCCCTGCGCGTTTCAAAGGTGCACATGCTCACCACACCGGCGAGTTCCGCTGGATCGAGCTCATTCCAGATCCCGCGCTTGAGGCACTGGGCCACCAGCAAATCGGATTCGCTGTGGATCTTGGCTAGACGTTCGCCCTCATCGCTTACCTGGGGTTCGCCTTGCTCAAGCTCGACATAATCCAGATACGTCAACAGCCCTAAGATGCGATCGAATTGCTGGCCCAAGCTATCGGTGGCGCCGGCAATAGCGCTGTTTAAGGCCTCAATCTTCTTCGTGGCACTGGCGTACTCATCGGCTTCACGCACAAAGGCTTCGCGATCAGCCCAATGATGCACTGGATGCGCCTTCATCTGCTCACGCAAACGCTTCTGGGCGGTGTTTGGGCGATGCCTGGGGGTAAGTTTCAGGCTCTTCGGGCGCTGCTTATCAAACTTTGCCAAGGTTTTCGCCGCCATTTGGGCGTGCTTCTTTGGCTTAGCCACCACCGGCCGAGGTACTCGCATCTGGCCTACCACCACAGGTGGTACGGCGAATTGGCTGATATCAAGCCGGCCTGCCCACCCGTCTTCTAAGACGATAAATGGGCGCGGATCCTTTTGGCTCTTGGCCGGTTGCACCACAACGGCAAGTGGTGGGCGACGTTTGGCGGGTAAGGCGAGGACGTCGCCAAGCTGTACTGATGCAAGCACCTTGCGTACCTCAAGGGTGCGATCCTCTTTGGCCTGGCGGTGAGCACGCTTTTCCTCAGCACTTAAGCGCTGGCGGATTTCGACGTACTCGACTAATTCCTCCAAGGGCTGCTCGCTCGGTGGCGAAAGACGCTCTACCAGCGCCAGCAACTTCTCGCGACCTTGAGCCTGACGCTGCTTGGCCTGCTCTAAAGCGCGCACCTCCCCCACCACGGAACCATCGGCCTGGAATTGGGCAAAGGACATATCGATCAATCGGTGTGCCGCATCAAAACCGATGGACTTTAAAAGGTTCACCGACATGTTGTAGCCGGGGGCAAAGGTGGAGTTCAGAGGATAGGTGCGCGTGGAAGCTAAACCAGCTACTTGGTGCGGATCCATCGCAGGCGACCACAACACCACAGCATTGCCGATCGTATCGATGCCACGCCTACCGGCTCGCCCGGTTAATTGCGTGTACTGGCCAGGGGTGAGATCAACATGCCCTTCGCCATCGTATTTCACCAGCTTTTCAAGCACGACGGTGCGCGCAGGCATATTAATACCAAGCGCCAAGGTTTCGGTGGCGAATACCGCTCGCACGAGGCCTTGGACGAACAAAGCCTCCACCACATGGCGAAACGCCGGCAACATCCCGGCATGGTGCGCCGCAAATCCGCGCTGTAGTGCCGCTTTCCATTGGCGGAAGCCAAGCACCTTCAAATCAGCCTCGGGGATCTCGGCGACGCCTTCATCCACGATCTCTCCAATGAGCTTGGCTTCTTCATCGGTGGTGAGCACCAGGTGAGAACGCAGACACTGATGCAGCGCCGCATCGCAGCCTGCGCGGGAGAAAATGAAGGTAATGGCAGGCAGCATGTCCTGCTCCTGCAAAATGTCCAGCACCTCTGGCCGCCCAAGCGGGCGATAACGATCCTGGCGCCTTGGGGCACCACTGCGTGAGGAGTGCTGGGCTTTTGCGCCGCTGCGGGCACGGAATCCGCCGCTGGATGCGCGTTTGAGATCATCGCCTTCAATGCGCTGGATATGCGAAACCAAACGCTCATTCACATCGGAAGGAGTGCCTTCTTCAAACAGTGGGTGCACGCGTTTGCCCACCATCATCCACTGCCGCAAAGGAATGGGTCGATGCTCATCCACGATCACTTCAGTGTCACCGCGAACGGTATTTAACCAACGCCCGAACTCCTCTGAGTTACTCACGGTGGCAGAAAGACCGATCACTCGAACATGCTCGTCGAGGTTCAGGATTGCTTCTTCCCACACCGCGCCACGGGAGCGATCTGCAAGGAAGTGGATCTCGTCCATCACCACGTGGCTCAGGCGATCAAGGGTGCTTGATTGCGCATAGAGCATGTTGCGAAGCACCTCGGTGGTCATCACCACCACATCGGCATCGTGGTTGATCGAGACATCACCGGTAAGTAGGCCCACGTTTTCCTCGCCGTGGACCTCTACTAAGTCATGGAATTTCTGGTTACTTAAAGCCTTAATCGGGGTGGTGTAAAAGCACTTGGTACCTCGAGCAAGGGCGAGGTAGACGGCGAATTCGCCCACGATGGTTTTACCTGCACCGGTGGGCGCACAGACTAAGACCCCTCGATCATCTTCGATTGCCTCACAGGCGCGAAATTGAAAAGGATCAAGGGGGAAAGACTGGCGGGCTTGGAATTGCTCGAGGTGTGTAGCCATGATGCCCTTTAGGCTACAAGGTGTTGGCAGAAGAAGTTAGATCACGTCGTCGAAATCGCTTCGATCCTGCAGGCTTGAAGCGCCACCGCTGGTACTACTGGGCTTTGCGATGCTACTTGGTGCTGCGATGGGCCCAGAGCTTTGCACGGAACCAGATCCATAGATGCTGCCGGAGGACGTAACCGGACCAGATGGGCCGATCGGGCCTGAGGCACCAACGCTGCCGGATGGGCCAACGTAGCCGGAATCGGCATCAAGCGGGGTGGATTCATCATCGGCAACATCCATCCACTCGGGGCGATGGATCTTCCGGCGCTTGTCGTTAAAGCGCATGAACTGGAAGGAAAGCTCCACTAGCAGTGAGAGCGCACCACCAAGCACCGTCATACCCACCATGTCCTGGCCTGGAGTGACGATGGCGGCCAGCACAAACAGCGCCATCATAATAAAGCGCCGCTTGCCCTTCACGGCCTCGTAGTGCAACACACCCACCATGTTTAATGCCACCACAAAGAGCGGCACCTCGAAGCTGATGCCAAAGATCACCAGCGAGTTCAGCAGGAACTTAAAGTACAGCGCACCGGAAAGCGCGGTGATCTGCACATCGCGGCCCATGCTCAGCAGGACTTCCAGGCCGATGGCGATGACCCAGTAGGCAATTACGGTGCCGAGCACAAACAGGGCCACGGCGATGCTTAAGAAGATCATGCTGATGCGGCGCTCGTTTTTGAGCATGCCGGGTGCGACGAATCCCCAGATCTGCCAGAGCCATACCGGTGAGGAAAAGACGATGCCGGCGAGCGCGCCCACTTTAAGACGCAGCATGAACATCTCAAAAGGAGCAGTGGCGATCAGGCGACATTCGCCATCGTTGGAAAGGTCAGCGCGATAATAATCCGGCAAAGAACAATAGGGGCCGCGCAGAATATCGCCAAGCGATGGGATGGGGCCGAAGGATTGTTGATACCAGATAAAGCCGAGCACGGTGCCGAAGGCGATGGCGATTAAAGCACGCACCACGCGGGTGCGGAGTTCTTGGAGGTGCTCCACCAAAGACATATCGGCCTGGGGGTTGCGCTTTGCCTTGCGCTTGCCCACTTTTAGCCTTGTGCGCGGTGCCTCGAAACCTTCGCCGGTGCTCATCGTCTCTTTTCGCTTTGCTGTTGCAAAAAGCTCCCCGACATCCCTGGTGCAGATGCCGGGCAGCCCAAGAGCGCACTACGTAGCCATTTTTGCTACATAGGCGCTGCGGTGATTCTTATTGCTGGTATGGGTGCTGATTCTGGGGCTGTTGCACCTGTTGAGCCTGAGGAGGCTGCACCTGGGGCTGCTGCTGGCTGGGGGCCGGGGCATCGATTTGGCGCTGTTGAGCCTCATAACGCTCGTCGTCGTTGCTCATTTCCTTCATCTCCGATTTGAAGATGCGGGCCGAGCGACCAATCGAACGTGCTGCATCAGGCAGCTTCTTCGCGCCGAAGAGGAGCACAAAGAGCAAGACGATAATCGCAATTTCCATGGGGCCGATTGACATGCCGGCTTCCTTTCTGCCTTGAGTGCAGATCGACGTTGTTGCTACAACGCACCTTTTTTGGCGCGTTTATGGTTGTTCATCATACGCGTTGAGCCCATCAAGCGCGCGTTGGGCAAGCGATTGGCAAAGCTGTGTCGGTGAATCAACCCACGCCCGGTCGGCATTACTCAACACGAAACGCTCCAACCACTCCGCCGAAGCCACCGGCACGGTGATGTGAATGAGCTCTTCATAGGCCACATCGATCGTTTCAATCTGGTCTAAAATCCACGCAGCCTCCGGCAACACACTCAACTCGGCGCGCTGTTGTACTGCCTGCAACCCGAAGGGATCCTCGGGTGAAAAACGCGCGCTTTCCAAGCTGAGATGCGGGGTGGCTTTGGCATCGCTGAGCTCAACGTGCTGCATCCTATCGGTGCGAAAGGTCCGGTGCGTGCCCAGATCTGCCACATAGGCCTTGATATAGGTGGCGCCCTTGGCACTCAGCACCGCAGCCACGCTCACCTGATGCTGCCTGGTTTCACCGATGGAGTTTTGATACTGGAACCGAAGCTGGCGTTTTTGCTCAAGCGCCTGATTAATCGCAGCCAGCACCTCATTGCGTTCCAGTGGCTGATCTAAGGCAGAGATATCAAAGCCTGCATCGGTATTCCCCAGATAGCGCCGCAGCTTTTCTGATACCGACTGCACCACCTCACTTGGAGCCATGCCGGGCATCTGCTGCAGGGTCTGCATGGCCAGCAACAGCGATCCGGCTTCTAAGGAGGTAAGCCTCAAGGGGGTATCGAGGCCGAGATCATTAATCACCTCTACCCCACGGTTTTCCACCTTCAGATCAAAAAGCTCATCCGGGTATTGGCCAAACCCGCAGGTGGTAAGCAGATAGCTATCCTCTTTGAGCTGGGCTATATCTACGCCTAGATCAGCAGCCGCCGTGCTTAGCGCCACCCCAGGGTGTTGTTGCCAGTACTGCACCAGGTTGAGCACGCGCACCAGGTCCGCCAACTTGCCCGAGCGATGCGTTGATTGCGCCGAGGTCATGGCTTTCCCCCTTGCTGTTGATTGTGATGCTGGTAGGCACTTCTTAACAGCTCGATTACTTCTTGGCGCACGTCTTCTGGCTCAACGATGACCACTTCGGGCGAGAGTGCCGCGGCTTGGCGGATGAGTTCATCACGGTCGGCGTCGACAAGCTTGAACATTCCATGCTCGCGCAGGGCCTTCTCGCTTAGAGGATTGCTGGTGCTGGAGCGAAACCGCACGGTGGTGGTGCTTCGTTGCTGGCGAAGGAGGCTTTGCACGATTTCGGCAGCTTCCTGCCTGCTTGGCACCGGGTGTGTTCTGCTTTCAGCTTTTCGACGCACCTGGCTTATCCGCGTCATGCGGAAACTTCTGGGAGCCTGCCTATCAAGATCAAAGCCCACCAAATAGTGGCGATCTTTCACCGCGATGATGTGCCACGGCTCCAAAGTTCTTTCAACGGCAGGGTCGTTGGGGTTGCGCCGGTAGAGAAAACTCAACGCGCTATCTTTGCTAAATGCCTGCAAGATCCGCTCATAATCCTCGCCACTAATGGCGGCATCGTCGCCAAAGGCCTGCAAGGGACTTGCTTGGGTCAAATGCTCCTGGGAGGCGGCAATCTTGGTCCAGCCGGCTCGCGATAACGCAGCGATATGAGTACCGGTGCCAAGCTTGGCGGCAAGTGCTACCACCTGGGCTTCTTCACGGCTAAAGGCGATGGCCTCGCGGTGAACATTTGCATCGTTGAGCCGGTATTGATGCGCTTTGCCAGATTCACTCAACACCTCAATCGGGGCGCCGGCTTTGATCAGCAGCAACACATCCAAGTACAGCCTGCGCGCAGGATCTTGTTGTTGCTGATACACCGGCAGCCGCTCGATCAACCAGGTGGAATCCACCGGCCCGCCGTGGCGCTTGGCGTGATGATCCAAGGTGGCCAATAAGTTCAGTACGCGCTCGGCCACCGCCTGGTTTTTCGTTTTGGCGCTAGAGTGTTTCGCTGCCATCTTCGGCCTTCTGCCCATGATGGGTGCGCATGTATTCCAGCAGGTTAGTTACCTGATCGCTGTGTGCTTGCAAAGGATCGGATAACTCAACGATCTGTGGCTCTGGCCTGAGCACCTTCAGCCGTACCCAATCGCATGCCACGGGGGCGTCGAGGCGCTGCGCCTGGCTCAAGAAGGCCCCTCGGAGTGCGGCGCGGGTGGTAGTCGGAGCGTTGTTCATTGCGCGCTCGATGGCTGCATCGTCGATCCACCGCGCGAGCGTGCCCTTAGCTTCCAGGGTAAGAAAGAGGCCGCGGCCAGGGCGAATATCGTGATAGGCGAGGTCGATCTGCTGCAGCTTCGGATGGTTGAAATCTTCTTGCTCGAGCCCTAGGCGCTGCTGGAATTGCCGCAACAACTTCAACTTGATGGCCCAATCCACCTCGGTGCTGATCGCATCGAGATCGCCAGCCTCAATCGCATCGAGCACCTTCGTCCACAGCGCAACGACCTTGCGCATCTCTTCGGTGGGAGTGCCCTGATCGGGGCGTTGTTCAAGCCACTGCTGAGCAGCACGGCAATAGCGACGTTGAATTTCTAGGGCGCTCAGCGTGGAGCCATCGGCCAACGCCACCTCTACCCTGCCGGTGGTATCGCGGCTGATATCGCGGATCGCCTGCATCTCCTGGGCTAAGGCATCCACTGGCAAGGCAATACCGGCCTCAATCATCTCTAACACGAGGTGGGTTGCACCCACCTTCAGCGCCATGGAGGTCTCCGACATATTGGAGTCGCCCACAATCACATGCAGCCGGCGGAAACGATGAGAATCCGCATGCGGTTCATCGCGAGTGTTAATGATCGGACGCGAACGCGTGGTAGCGCTGGAAACACCCTCCCACACGTGATCCGCACGCTGAGAAATCTGGAAGCGTCCGTCTTGGATGCTGCCAGCACCGCAGATGAGCTGACGGGTAATCAGAAACGGCAGCAATTGTTGGCCGAGGGTTTTGAGTACGGCGGAGCGCCCAACGAGATAGTTTTCATGGCAGCCATAGGAGTTGCCGAAGGAGTCGAGATTATTTTTCAGCAGATACACTCTGCCGCCGATGGACTCTTTGGCGAGTTTGGCTTCAGCCTGCCGTGCGAGATCATCGACGATCCTGTCCCCCGCACGCTCCTGGGCGATAAGTCCAGCAAGGGTATCGCATTCGGCGGTAGCGACCTCAGGGTGGCTTCCCACGTCCAGATAGAGGCGAGCACCGTTTTCTAGAAACACATTGGAACTCGACCACTTATCCACTACCGGCCTGAACATATAGCGCGCAATTTCTTCGGCGGGGAGGCATTTTTCCCCACCATCGTGCACGCAGGTGATGCCGTATTCGGTTTCTACGCCAGTGACGCGCCGAGCGAATACCTGCTGGCTCATTGCTTATTGCCCACCTTTTTGCACATAGGAGCGAACAAACTCCTCGGCATTGTTTTCTAACAGCCCATCAATTTCATCGAGCAGATCATCAACCCCCTCGGTGTTGATCTGCACCTGGCCTGCCTGCGCCTCAAGCGAAGGCTCTTCACCCTTGCCCCCGCCGGAGGAATATACCTGCGATCCGCCCATATTTTACTTCCTTTCTTCGCTCGCTTTAGTGTAGTCCCTCGCCCGAAGGCTCAATGGCTTCAACACCTTCTACGCCAAGCAATGCCTCCGCATCGGGTTGGGCCTGAAAATCAATCCCCTGGCAGTCTTGGGCATTCGGGTGCAACAGCGAGGCGATACGCACGGTGGTATTGCCAATGGTGAGTCGCTCCCACGACGCTGCTTGAACATCAAGATGTGACACAGCATGACCGCGCATCCACGCTCGAGTGCTTCGAGGCGGTTGAGCTGCGGCCTGCTGCAACTGTTCATCACTAAACAGCGTGCGCATCCGCTTGTTGCGCACCAAGGCGTGGTACAGCGACTTCGCCGGGTCAATATCGCAGTACTGCAAGTCAATCAGCGCCAATTTCGGGTCGTCTTCAGCAACACCACGCGCCATATAGTTGCGCACCAAGGCATACTTGGCACACCAATCAAGTAGGTGTGCGGCGGCTAATGGTCCCTCTTCGAGCGCCTCGCGTACCTGATCCCACGTATCAAGCACGCGCTGCTCGTCCTCATTGTGAGCCTCCACGCGCTGGCGATAGACATCGAGGATCTCTAGCGCGGTCTTCTGCGTGCCATCGGACAAGGTGAGGCGGTGTTGCAGGGTCGGGTCATAAGAAACACCCGTGACCTCGCCGACGGGATTCTTGATGCTCAGATCGCTAAAGTCCACGCCTTGTTCAATCGCATCGAGCACCAAAGAGGTCATGCCGTACTTCAACAGCATTGAAGTGTGCGACATATTGGCATCGCCAATAATGACGTGCAGGCGAGCGAAGTCCTCGGTGGTGTGCGATTCATCGCGGGTATTGATAATCCCGCGGTTCATCGTGGTTTCAAGCGAAATTTCCTGCTCAATATAATCAGCGCGCTGCGAGATCTGGAAGCCCGGTCGCTCCCCCCGAGGGCCTTTCCCCACGCGCCCTGCACCAATAAAGACCTGGCGTGCAACGAAGAACGGAATCAAGGAAGCCGCGAGCTGATCAAAAGGCGTGCCGCGGTGATAGGAGTAGTTCTCGTGGGCTCCATAACTTGCGCCCTTGCCATCGACGTTGTTCTTGTAGAACTTCACCTCACCGCAGGGATCATGCCCTTTCAGCACTGACTTGCCCGTAGCCTCATACTCTTTGAGCAGTGCCGCTGCTCGAAGCAGGAAGAGATCTCCGGCGGCATCGTAGCGCGCTGCGTCTACAGCGGAGGTCACCTCTGGAGCCGAATATTCTGGGTGCGCGTGGTCGACGTAGAAGCGACCACCATTACCCAACATGGCATTGGCCACGCCAATGGCATGAGGATCGATGCTCGGCACCGTGTGGTAGCGCCGCAAATCGAAACCACGAGAGTCCCGCAGCGGGGATTCCTCAGAAAAATCCCAACGCGGAGCCACCTGGGATCGGTTATGGGCCAAGGCATAGGCCACCACGGCGTGAGTGGAACTGACGATGGGGCTCAATGCAGGCTGCGTTGGGGTGACAATGCCGTATTCGGTTTCGGCACCGATGACTCGAGCACGATCAGCCATAGCAATGATCCTTTCCTGCGAGCACATCCACCGCAATGATCCTGCGGCCTCTGGTCATGCCCTTGGTCAGCAACCTGCCCCACTGCTCTGGATTGGCGGTATTGGGCAAGTCTTCATTTTCGCGGTTTTCAGCATCGACGGCATCGCGGAGGTGCTCAAAGCTAATGCCGCACTTGCCTCCTCGGATCTGAGCTTTGATGGCAGATTTCTTCGCGCGGTCGACGATATTGGCAATCATCGCGCCCGAGGCAAAGTCTCGGTAGTGCAACACCTGGCAGCGTCCATCGTCGAAACGCAAACGCACGAAGGGGTTATCGGCAAAGAGGTAGGCTGCCACGGCTTCGATTAAACCTTCGAGGTTATCGGCGTATTCGCCATCCAGCGGAATGCTTGGATCGAGGTGCTTGCTAAAAATATCGCGCGCTGCGGCTTGATCGGGGCGCTCCACGCGGATCTTGACGTCGAGGCGACCGGGACGCAAGATGGCGGGATCAATGAGCTCCTCGCGGTTGGTTGCGCCGACGACGATGACGTTGCTCAGGCTTTCTACACCGTCGAGTTCCGCCAGAAGCTGGGGCACGACCGTTGTTTCCATATCGGAGCTGACACCACTGCCACGGGTTCTAAAGATCGACTCCATCTCATCAAAGAACACGATGACGGGGCGGCCTTCTTCGGCCAATTCCCTGGCACGTTCGAAGATCAAACGAATCCGGCGTTCCGTTTCGCCCACGAATTTATTCAGCAGTTCCGGGCCTTTGACGTTGATGAAGTAACTAGCGCCGGAGCCGCCAATGCGCTGAGAAAGCGAATGTGCAACGGCTTTGGCAATCAGGGTCTTGCCACAGCCGGGAGGGCCATAGAGCAACACGCCTTTTGGTGGGCGCAGGGAGTACTGCCGGTAGAGCTCGGGGTGGCTAAAGGGCAGCTCGACAGCGTCTTGGATCTGCTCAATTTGAGTATCCAGGCCGCCGATGTGCTGATAGGTAACGTCTGGAATCTCTTCAAGCGCAAGCTTGGCTACCTCAGTTTTTGGAATCACCTCGAAACAAAAACCGGCGCGTAAATCCACCAAGAGCGTATCGCCCGCGCGAGGCCGACGAGTGCCCTGGCTTCCCAGCGGGCCTGCCAGCGCTACGACGTGCTCTTCGCCATTGTGGTCGGCAACCAGCACGCGCCGATCGCCCAAGTCTTCTACCAGCGTGGCCAATTCGCCGGTGTGGACAAAGCCACAGACCTCGACGACTTGGCTTGCCTCTCCGAGGCGCACCTGCACACCGGGGATGAGCTGCGCGCCTTCCACCTGCGGTGATACCCGCAGGCGCATGCGTCGATTAGCGGTAAATACCTCGGCAGTCCCGGCGCGGCTATGCCACTCTAAAAGGATGCCGTAGGTTGACGGCGGCTCGGCGAGTTCTTCTAGCTGCTGCTGGAGCAACTGGAGTTTATCGCGGGTGGCCTTGAGCAACTCTGCGAGTTTGGAATTGCGCTCAGACAGTCGTGCCCGCGCCATGCTTGCTCGTGCCAGTTCGGACTTGAGCTCTTGAACGCCTGTTGCCTCTGCCGCGGAATGTACCATGCGAATTACTCTAATGTATGCCTAACTTGAACACTGTTTAAGGTTCGGTGTGCTAGCGGCGAGCCTTGCGCTGTGGCCTTGGTGGCGTCACGCCGTCGGCAAGCCTGCGCGCCCACACTAAGAAGGCGGTGTGAGCATTCATACGGTGCTCAGGGCGGGTGGCAAGGCCTTCGACTCGCCAATCGCGAACAAGCGATTCCCAGGCGCGAGGCTCGGTAAAGCACTGCAGCTCCCGGATGCCTTCCATCACCTTCATAAGCTGAGGAACGGTGGCGACGTAGGTCATGAGCACACCACCGGGCTGCAAGAGCTTCGATGCAGTATCGAGGCATTCCCAAGGCGCGAGCATGTCCAGGATGATCCTGTCCACAGGCCCACCAAGGTCTCCCCTGGTTACTTCATTCACGTCGCCTAGCCTTGGGTGCCAGTTTTCCGGCTTGCCCTCGAAGTACCATTCGACGTTCTTCTCTGCGAATTCCAGGTGGTCTTCACGGATTTCGTAGGAGAACACCTCGCCTTCACCACCGACAGCGCGCAGCAGCATCATCGAAAGCGCACCGGAACCTGCGCCTGCTTCAAGCACGCGTGCACCGGGGAAAATATCGCCTTCAACCAGGATCTGTGCCGAGTCTTTCGGGTAGATCACCGCGGCGCCGCGTGGCATGGAAAGCACGTGATCAACCAGGAGGTGGCGGAAGCAGAGGTACTCGTAGCCTTGTTCCGACTTCACCACGGTGCCTTCTTCTTGGCCGATGATGTCGTCGTGACGGATCGCGCCCTTGTGGGTGAAGTATTGCTCGCCTTCACGCAGGGTGATGGTGGCATGCCTGCGCTTTGGGTCGGTGAGCTGAACGCGGTCGCCGGGTTGGAAAGGTCCTGAATAAGCCATGAGCGATTAACCTACCAGATAGGCTTGAGCTACCTGCGAAAACGCCAGTAAATCCTGGCAATGTGCAAGCTCCCTGGCAGAGTGCATGGACAGGATCGGAATACCGACATCCACGGTGTCGATGCCCAGGCGCGTTGCCGTGATCGGCCCGATGGTCTGACCACAAGGGACGCTGTTTTTGCCCACGTACACCTGCGATGCCACCTTGGCCTTCTCAGATGCGTGCAACCACAAGGCCTGTGTTTGCGCATCGGTGGCGTAGCGCTGCAACGCATTGCTTTTAATCACGGGGCCTTCGCCCATGGCTGGGAAATTCACTTTGTCGTGTTTGTCCGAATAGTTCGGATGAATCGCGTGGGCAACATCGGCCGATACGCAGCTCGACGCGGCAAAGGAGCGTCGCTGTTGCTCAAAGTCTGCCCCAAGGCCAAAAAGGATGCGCTCTAAGATCTCTCCGAGCAATGGCCCTGCTGCACCGGTGGTGGTCTGGGAACCGACTTCTTCGTGATCGAAGGCGGCAGCGACCATGATGGCATCGCCAGGCTGATCAGCCGCCGCAATGAGCGCATCGAGGTTAGGAAAGAAGCTGGCTAAGTTATCGAGCCTGCCTGAAGCGATCAAATTGCCGTCAGCGCCGATGCGCTGCGGAGGCTGAGTATCGCAGGTGATCAGATCATGGCTTAAAATCTGCTCCTCCTCGACACCGGCAGCCTGGGCGAGCTCTGCGAGGATGCTGTGGTCAGTTTGGCCCACGGAAAACACCGGCTGCATGTGGCGCTGTCGGTCAAGTTTGAGCTCTTTATTGGCCTCAGGGTCAAGGTGGATGGCAAGGTGTGGTACTCGCAAAAGCGGATCTGTGCGCACAAGCTTGGTGCTGCCATCGCGCAGCACGATCCTTCCGGCAAGGCACAAATCACGATCGAACCACGAAGCGAGGATCGGGCCGCCGTAGATTTCTACTGCGGCTTGTTGCCAGCCTGCTGATTGAAGATCGCCATTGATTTTGAGCTTTAACCCTGGTGAGTCGGTGTGGGAGCCGAGGATGCGAAAAGGCGTGGTCGGCCCGGCGTTTTCGGGCACCACCCAGGCAATGAGTGCGCCACCACGGCGAAGAAAATAGCGACCAGGCTTCGATTGCCATTGCTGTTGTTGCTCCTGAGCCTGGAAGCCTGCGGCTTCTAACAAATCAATGCCGGTTGCGACCGCGTGGTAGGAACTCGGCGAGGATTGAACAAGGTCTAAGAATCGATCAGCATATGCCTGTGCTTGTGCAGTCATGGTCTTTAGCCTAGCGCTGCTCACTTTCAGTCCGTGCAGGCCTGTACCATGATGAAACCTATGAGCCGAACCATGCGCATTGCCTTGTCACCTTCGAGGGCTTCCGACTACCAGCGTTGTCCCTTGCAGTACCGGCTAAAAGCCATTGACAAAATCCCGGAGCCAAAAACCGTTGCGCAGGTCAAAGGCACGTTGGTGCACAAAGTGCTAGAAGATCTCTTCGAGCTTCCCCAACCCGAGCGCACCTACCCCAAAGCGGTGAAGATGCTGAAACCACGCTGGGCCGAGATGATCGAGAAGGACGAAGCCTTAGCCGAGCTCGTGCCGGAGGATGTATTGCTGGATTTCTTGATCGAGTGCCGCACGCTATTGCGCGGCTATTTCGAGATGGAAAATCCCTTGGGCTTTGATCCGCGCTCGCGGGAACAATTTGTTAACACCACCTTGCCCAATGGGGTGCCGGTGCGAGGTTTTATCGACCGTATCGACGTCGCGCCGACCGGGCAGGTGCGCGTGGTGGACTATAAGACGGGCAAAAAACCAAAGCCCCAATACGCCGACGATGCCAAATTCCAGATGCGCTTTTATGCCCTGGTGTATTGGCGCCTCTATGGGGTGATTCCACACCAGCTTCGCTTGATGTACCTCAAGGTCTGCGACTCTTTGTACATGCAGCCCAGCAAGGAGGAGCTGGAGTATTTCGAACGCGACTTGCTTGAGCTGTGGGCCAGCATTGAGCGCGACGGCGAAAGCGGTGAATTTCAGGCAAAGAAGAATGCCCTGTGCGGATGGTGCTCCTTCCACCAGTACTGCCCCGAACAAGGAGGAACGCCGCCGAAATATCCTGGTTGGCCAGGTTCGGCGGCGAAATAACGCGCTGTGCTTTCTTCAGTGGAAACAGCCAGGCGAAAAACCTAGAACAGTCCGACGATCTTGCCGTCTTCGACGTCGATCTTCTCGGCTGCGGGTCGCTTGGGCAGACCAGGCATAGTCATCACATCGCCGGTGAGCGCAACGATGAAGCCCGCACCGATTCGGGGCAGCAACTCTCGCACATGCAGCACATGGCCGCTGGGGGCGCCGAGTGCTTGGGGATCATCCGAGAAGGAGTACTGGGTCTTAGAGATACAGACCGGTAGCGTGTCCCAACCATTGGCCTTGAGATATTCAAGGTCCTTGCGGGCCTTTTTGCTCAGCTCCACATCGTCGGCCCGGTAGATCTTGGTGGCAATACTGCGGATTGAAGCCTCGATGCCCTCGGCTGGGTCGTACAGGCTACGGGAGTGCTGATCCCACTGTTCGGTGATGGCCTGAGCAAGGTCTGTAGCGCCTTCTCCCCCGCGCTCCCATGCGGCAACATCTACCAAACGAACACCGGCGCTTGTAGCCCACTGATGCATCCACTCACGCTCGGCATCGGAGTCGAAGGAAAATTCATTGAGCGCCACGACCGGCTCAACACCGAATTGGCGGATGTTTTCCACGTGACGTTCGAGATTGCACACGCCCTTTTCCAAGGCGCCAAGGTCTTCCTGGTTGAGTACGTCGCGGGCTGCACCGCCGTTGTACTTTAAGGAACGAATCGTTGCCACGATGACTGCCGCATCCACGTTGAGTTCACCGGCGCGGGCTTTAATATCGAAGAATTTCTCGGCACCTAAATCCGAACCAAAACCTGCCTCGGTCAGTACAACATCGCCCAAACGTAGCGCAGTGTCGGTAGCAATCAGGGAGTTGCAGCCGTGAGCGATATTGGCAAATGGTCCGCCGTGAACGAATGCCGGGGTGCCTCCGATGGTCTGCACGAGGTTCGGCTGGATGGCGTCGCGAAGCAAGGCGGTCAGCGCGCCCTCGGCGTTGAGTTGGGCCACGGTGACAGGTGCGCCATCGAAGGTTTGCGCCACCACGACCCGGGAGATGCGTTCTTTAAGGTCTTCCAATGAGGTGGCCAGACACAAAATGGCCATGATCTCGCTGGCGGCGGTGATGCTAAAGCCGGTCTGCTCGGGTACTCCGTGGGCCTTGCCACCTAAGCCGGTCACGACGTTGCGCAGCGAGCGATCATTGACGTCTTGGCAGCGCTGCCAGGTGATGCGTCGCACGTCAATGCCGAGCTCATTGCCCTGGTGAATGTGGTTATCGATGATGGCGGCCAGGGTGTTATTGGCTGAGGTAATGGCGTGGAAATCGCCGGTGAAATGCAGGTTGATGTCTTCCATCGGCACGATCTGTGAGTATCCGCCGCCGGCAGCTCCACCCTTGATGCCCATGACTGGGCCAAGGGAAGGCTCGCGAATGGCCACCACGGTGCGGTGGCCTTGAAGGCTAAAGGCATCTGCCAGGCCAATGAGGACTGTGGACTTGCCTTCACCAGCGGGTGTTGGCGACATACCGGTGACGAGCACCAGCTTGCCCTTGCGCTCGGTTGGCACCAGCGCCGGGTCTACCTTGGCTTTGGAGCGTCCATAGGGCAATACGGCTTCTTCGGGGATATCTACTTTGGCCGCGATGGTTTCAATTGCTTCGAGCTGGTGTGCCTGCGCAATAGCGACATCGGATTGCATCGTTATCAAACGCCTTTCTGCTTGGGTGGGCTTTCACATGGGTGGCGCAAAATGTACTGGCCTGCTTCTCCATCATGCCCAAAGGCCAACGCACCTGCGAGCACGGCAGAAGCGCTGAGGGCTTCTTGCATGCTCTATGCAGGTGCGCAAGCAAGACAATGAATTAGTTTTCCAGGTACAAGGTGCCTCGGAAGGTGGGGTGCATCAGGTTTTCGGTGCTTAAGACTTGATCAAGCAGTTCCTGGCTCATCAGACCTTTTTCCAGCACCAATTCGCGCACGGTTTTCCCCGTGGCTGCTGCCTCTTTACCAATCAGATCACCTTGGTGGTGGCCAATAAATGGGTTGAGGTAGGTGACGATACCGATGGAGTTTTCCACATAGGCGCGGCACACTTCGGCGTTGGCGGTAATGCCTTCCACGCACTTGGTGCGCAGCGTTGCTGCGGCATTCGCCAAGATGCGCAGTGACTGGAAGAGCGCCTCGCCAATCACCGGCTCCATCACGTTGAGCTGCAATTGTCCTGCTTCTGCTGCCATGGTCACGGTGAGATCATTGCCGAAGACCTTGAAGCACACCTGGTTACATACCTCGGGGATCACCGGATTAACCTTCGCCGGCATGATCGAGGAACCTGCTGCACGTGGTGGCAAATTAATTTCGTGCAGACCTGCCGTGGGGCCAGAAGAAAGCAGACGCAGATCGTTGCAGATCTTGGAGATCTTCATGGCAGCGCGTTTGACCGCGGAGTGCGCCAGCACATAGGCGCCGGTATCCGAGGTGGCCTCGATCAGGTCGCGAGCCGACTTCATCTCCAGGCCAGTCACCTCCGAAAGCGTTGCGGTGACTTGGTGGCGATACCCCGCCGGGGTGTTGAGCCCGGTGCCAATGGCTGTGGCTCCGAGGTTGATTTCAAGCAGACGGTCTGCGGCGGTGCGCAGCACTGATTGTTCTTCTGCCAGGTTGTGGGCGAAGGCCTGGAATTCTTCTCCCAGGGTCATCGGCACGGCGTCTTGCAGTTGGGTGCGGCCCATCTTCAAGATGTCGACGAATTCTGAGCCTTTATCGCGGAATGCGCGCTCGAGCTCATTGATCTCGTCGATCAGACGCAACATGCAGGCATAGACGCCGAGGCGGAATCCGGTGGGATAGGCATCGTTGGTGGACTGGCTCATATTGACGTCATCATTGGGGTTGATCACGTCATAGGTGCCCTTGGGCTTACCCAGGTACTCCAGTGCGAGGTTGGCCACGACCTCATTGGTGTTCATATTCAGGCTGGTGCCTGCACCACCTTGGAAAACGTCAATGGGGAATTGATCCATGCAGCGGCCTTCAACCAAGATCTGATCGCATGCCCACTCGATGGCCTCGGCCTTTTCTTTGGGCAGGACGTGGAGGCGTCGATTAGCTCTTGCCGCGGCCTTTTTCACCGCCACCATGCCGCGAATGAATTCCGGAACATGGTTGATGGTGGTGCGTGAGATTTGGTAGTTCTCGATCGCACGCATGGTGTGAATGCCGTAGTAGGCGTCTTCGGGAATCTCCATCTCGCCGAGGAGGTCCTCTTCGATTCTCACCTTCGGCTTCTTGGAGGTCTGCGCCTTTTTCGCAGCCCCACGTTGGCTGGATTGTTCTTTGTCCTGCTGCTGTTCGGCCGACTTCTTTTCTTCCACAGCTTCAGCTTCGCCGCCGTGGGTGTCTTTTACGTCTTTGTTGTTGGCCTTTGACGCCATTTCGAACTCCTTAAGGTATTGGGAGTGGTACGCACCCCAAATGATACGGGGCACATGTGCTTTCTAGGTCTAAAGTATTGGCCTTTTCTTTAAATCATCACCGAACCAAAGAGGAAGCCCAGTGCCACTGCAATGACGATGGCGAGGGTTCCGGGAATGATGAAGGGGTGGTTGAACACGGCATTGCCGATCCTTGTTGAGCCGGTATCGTCCATCTCCACTGCTGCGAGCAAGGTGGGATAGGTCGGCAAAAGGAAGAGCGCGGATACTGCGGGGAAGGCGGCGACGACCGTGAGTGGCGAAACGCCGATGGCCAAAGCAGCCGGCAGCAATGCCTTGGAGGTGGCGGCTTGTGAATACAGCAGTGCTGCGGCAAAGAAGAGCACGACGGCTAGCATCCAGGGGTACGAGCCGAGCAGTTCATTGGAAAAGCCCTTGATGTCTTCGATGTAGTAGTTGATCAAGGTAGTACCGAGCCAAGCCACACCGAGCACGCACACGCAGGCGGACATGCCGGAGCGGAACACCTGGGTTTTGAGAATCTCATCGGCGGGGATTTTGCAGAAGAGCACGATCGCGGTTGCTGCGGCCAGCATCATCGACATGATGGCCTCATTACGTGGCAGTGCTGGGTCGCTGATCAAGCCCACCTGGTCGGAAATCAAGGTGGCATAGACCATCACGAAGATGATGGCGATCAGGAAGATCCACACCGAGGCCTTGCCTGCGCTGCTTGCATGAAAGGCTTGTTGGCCCTTGGGTTTGCTCACGAGCCCTTTGGCCAGACGCTGCTGGTACACCGGGTCTTGGTCGAGATCTTTGCCCAAGCGGTTGGCCAACCAAGCGGTGGGGAAAATGGATAGGAACGTCGCGGGGATAGCAACTGCCAGCAGCGTGAGATACCCAACCCCCATCGGTTCGAGGATCGAGGCAACAAAGACCACCGCTGCGGAAATGGGTGAGGCGGTAATGGCCATTTGTGAGGCGGGTACCGCCACCGATAGCGGCCGCGAGGGCCGGATACCGGATTCTTTGGATACTTCGACGATCACCGGCAGGGTGGAAAACGCGGTGTGGCCGGTGCCTGCGAACAGCGTCATCAGATACGTCACGACCGGGGCCACGTAGGTGATGTACTTGGGGTTCTTGCGCAGTGCTTTTTCTGCGATATGCACCAGATAGTCCATGCCGCCGGCGCGTTGCATGGCGGCAATCGCGGCGATCACGGCCATGATGATGCCGATGACGTCGAAGGGGATGTCTTCTCGGGTAACTGGTACGCCGAGGATACCAAGGAGCAGTACGCCGAGGCCTCCGGCAAAGCCGATGCCAATCGAGCCGAGGCGCACGCCAAGAATGATCGCGAAAAGCACGATCAGGATATGGAGGATCACCATGAGGATGCGTCCTTTTCTTCGTTGGTAGCAGCATTGGTGCCACTACGCACTCATCCCCCATCATGCGCCATGCAAACCTATGCATGCAACTTTTGAACGACCCCTACGAAGTGGCTAAAAACCCGGTGTGACATGCGAAAACCCCCGGATCCCAGCCTTGGGAACCGGGGGAAACGTGGTCAATCCCACCAAAGGGGAATCTCTAGACCCTGGCGATGCGAATATCAGAGGCCAAAATAGCTTCGGCCCCAATATCGACCAGTGAATCCATGATCTGATTTGCCTTCGCACGCGGCACCAACGCACGCACCGCTACCCAACCTTCGCGCGCCAGCGGCGAAACGGTCGGGCCGGTAACCCCAGGAGTAATGGCTCGTGCCTTTTCCAGGTGCGCGGAATCGACGTTGTAATCGAGCATGAGGTAGTGCTGGGCGTGCAAAATGCCTCGAAGACGTGCCAGGAAGACCTTCTGCTCCTGATCAACCTCCACGCCTTTGCGGCCTACCACCACGGCTTCAGAATCAACCAGTGGCTCGCCAAAAGGCTCAAGTCCCTGCTTACGCAATGTCCTGCCGGTTGAGACAACATCCGCGATGGCATCTGCCACGCCGAGTTTGATGGAAATCTCCACCGCGCCATCGAGTCGGATCACCTCAGCCTGAATCCCCCGGCGCGCGAGGTCTTGGCGCACCAAATTCGGATACGAGGTTGCAACGCGCTTGCCTTCAAGCTTTTCGACGTCCCACGCTTGATCTTTTGGTGCGGCATAGCGGAATGTTGATGCACCAAACCCCAGGGTCATGACCTCTTCGACGTCAGCTTTAGAGTCGGCGGCGAGATCCCTGCCGGTGATACCGAGGTCGAGTTGCCCACCTGCGACATAAATTGCGATGTCTTTGGGTCGCAAGAAGAAGAACTCAACGTCGTTGGCTTTGTCGTGCACGGTGAGCATTTTCGACTCGCCGCGGCCGGTGTAGCCGGCTTCTTTGAGAATTTCCGTCGCGGCCTCAGACAGTGAGCCCTTATTGGGGATAGCAACCTTCAGCACGTGCTTCGGGCCTTTCTTTTTTAGAGGTATTTATAAATATCTTCTGGGCGCAGACCGCGCTTGAGCATAATCACCTGGGACCAGTACATAAGCTGGGCGATCTCCTCAGCCAGGGCCTCGTCTGATTCATGCTCCGCAGCCAGCCACACCTCGCCGGCTTCTTCAATCACTTTCTTGCCGAGGGTATGGATGCCTGAATCCAATGCTTTGACGGTGCCAGAACCCTCCGGTCGGGTCTCGGCGCGGTCGAGGAGCTCTTCAAACAGGGAATCGAAGTTTTTCACGATGGCTAAGTATGCCACCTTCTCCCCTAGCCTTCAGGCGTTAGTCCCCCTTTTGAAGGGCACCGGACCAAAACGCCAGATCGCTCGCCTGCTCAAAATCGAAGTCGATGCCACCACATAACGCCCGCATGGAGTGCGCGCCTGGCACCAACTTTTCTTCATCCTCGGGCAAACCGATAACTGTGGTGTGCGCAGCCAAAGCCGCCTGCATGCCCGCTACGGAATCTTCAAACACCAGACACGATGTAGGTTCCACGCCTAGCAGCTCTGCTGCTTTGAGGTAGATATCCGGTGCTGGTTTTCCTTCGGGCACTTCGTCACCACACACTGTGGCTTCAAAGAGGTCACGGCCGAGGAAATCAATGGCCCCATCGGCGACTTCGCGTTCAGTATTCGTGGCAATGGCCATGGGCACACCGCTGGCATGAAAGCCTTGGAGCATCGTTGCCACGCCCGGGCGCAGCTCAAGTTCTTTTGCGAACAGTGCTCGCATGTTCTTAAAAGCGAATGAGCGCCAATACGCTTCGTCGAAAAGCTCTAAACCGGCATGCTCGGCGCAGAGTCGCGCGGTAAAACTAAAGCTTGCCCCAACCGTTTGGGCCTGAAGCTCAGGGGTGAGCCTTTTGCCCATGGCCTCGCTCATCTCGTAGGTGCCCCGTGCCCACAAGGGCTCGGAATCGACGAGGGTGCCGTCCATGTCCCAGATGATCGCGCTAAACATTGAAGTACTTCGCCTCGGGGTGGTAGAGCACGAAGGCATCGGTGGACTGCTCGGGATGAAGCTGCAGCTCCTCGCTCAAGCTCACGCCGAGGCGCTCCGGTTCCAGCAACTCCACCAGCGTCTTGCGATCCTCCAAATTCGGGCAGGAGCCATAGCCAAAGGAATAGCGAGCACCGCGGTATTCCAGGTTAAAGAAGTGCTCCGGGTTCTCCGCGTCCTCATCTCCGGCAGAGGTGCCATCGCTTAAGGCAAGGTCGTGGCGAATGCGCGAGTGCCAGTATTCGGCAAGTGCTTCGGTGAGCTGGACGCCCACTCCGTGGACTTCTAGGTAATCGCGGTAGTTATCCGCGGCGAAAAGCTCATTGGCAAAATCGGCAATGGGCTGGCCCATCGTGACCAACTGCATGGGGAACACATCAACCTGGCCGGTTGCCTCAGCCACTTCGCGATCCCGAATGAAATCGGCAATGCACAAGAACTTTCCGCGCTGCTGTCGGGGGAACTCGAAACGGGCTACCTCTTCAGCCTTCGGATCCGGCTCCGCCAACAGGATCACCGTGTCGCCTTCCGAGACGGCAGGATAAAAACCATAGACCAAGGCTGCGTGGTCGAGTACGCCTTCAGCTTTGAGGCGATCGAGCCAATAGCGCAGCCTGGGGCGGCCATCAGTTTCCACCAATTCCTCATAGCTTGGACCTTCGCCTCCGCGGGTGCCTTTGAGGCCCCAACGACCCATGAACAATGCGCGCTCATCAAGCAGTGGCAGATAATCGGCCAAGGGGATGCCCTTGACCACGCGGGAGCCCCAAAATGGTGGGGTTGCCACTGGCACATCGCGAGCGACCTCGGAACGCTCCGGCACCTCCACTGGCTCAAGTTTTGCCTTGCGCTCAGCGGCGATGCGCTTCGAACGCTCGCGACGAGCCTTGCGTTCTTCACGCTTTTCCTGCGCCTTGGCGGCCTCGGCCGAATCCACCGCGGGAGCATCGCCATTGATCCTGGCCATAAATTCCTGCATGAGCCTTAAGGACTCGAAGGCATCCTTGGCGTAGTGCACGTCGCCTTCATAAATCTCAGCCAAATCGTCTTCGACATAGGCGCGAGTTAAGGCGGCGCCACCGAGAATCACCGGGAAATGCGCCTTGGCCACGGCATTCATCTCCTGCAGATTCTCTTTCATGATCACCGTGGATTTCACCAACAGTCCCGACATGCCAATGGCGTGCGCGTCATGCTTTTCGGCGGCCTCAAGGATATTGGCAATGGGCTGTTTGATGCCGATATTGACCACGTTAAAGCCGTTATTGGACAAGATGATGTCGACCAAGTTTTTGCCGATATCGTGCACGTCGCCTTTTACCGTGGCAATGACGATGGTGCCATTGGAGCCGGAGTCGTCTTTGGCCTCCATAAATTGCTCCAAGTGCGCCACGGCGTGCTTCATGGTTTCAGCCGACTGCAGCACGAAGGGAAGCTGCATCTGGCCGGAACCAAAGAGCTCACCCACCGTTTTCATACCGGCGAGCAAATCCTCGTTAATGATCTGCAACGGCTCTTTTTCTTCCATGCCGGCATCGAGATCAGCTTCAATACCGTTTTTCTCACCGTCGATCACGCGCTGCGCGATGCGCTCAAATAGCGGCATGGCCGCGAGCGCTTCCGCACGGGCATCCTTAGAAGATGCAGCCGATACGCCCTCAAACAACTCCATGAACACCTGCAGCGGATCATAATCCTCAGTGCGGCGGTCGTAGATCATATCCAGCGCTACTTCGCGCTGGCGATCTTCAATACGGTTCATGGGCAGAATCTTGGAGCTATGCGCAATTGCTGAGTCCAAACCGGCTTGGACGCACTCGTGCAAGAACACGGAGTTCAGCACCTGCCGCGCCGCGGGGTTCAGGCCGAATGAGATATTCGAAAGCCCCAAGGTGGTGTGAATATTCGGATGGCGTTTTTTGAGCTCGCGAATCGCCTCGATCGTTTCAATGCCATCGCGTCGGGTTTCTTCCTGGCCGGTAGAAATGGGGAAGGTCAGGCAGTCGACGATGATGTCGTGTTCCTTTAAGCCCCAAGTGCCGGTGATATCAGCGATCAGGCGCTCAGCAATGCGGATCTTATGCTCGGCGGTACGAGCCTGGCCTTCTTCATCAATGGTCAACGCCACCACGGCAGCGCCATGACGCTGCACCAATGCCATGATCTTTTGATAGCGCGAATCAGGGCCGTCGCCATCTTCAAAGTTCACCGAATTCACCGCACACCTACCGCCGAGGTGCTCAAGACCAGTTCGAATGACCTCAGGTTCGGTGGAGTCGATCATCACCGGCAGGGTGGAACTCGTGGCAATCAAGGAGGCCAGCTTGGCCATATCCTCGGTGCCATCACGGCCAACATAATCCACACAGAGGTCGATCATGTGGGCGCCATCGCGGGTTTGCTGCTTGGCAATGTCGATGCAGGTTTCCCAATCGCCACTGAGGATGGCCTCACGGAATGCCTTGGAACCATTGGCGTTGGTGCGCTCACCAATCATGGTGATGCCGGTGTCTTGGGTCAGTGGCACCGAGGTATATAGCGAAGACACGGAATCTAGTTCGGCAGTGCTACGCGGAGCCGGGGTTGCCTTGCCCACCACGGCATCGCGTACCGCCGAGATGTGCTCAGGCGTGGTGCCACAGCAGCCACCAACCATGCGCAAGCCATAGTCTTCTACAAAGCGGAACAAGGCGTCGGCGAGGTCCTGCGCGCCAAGTGGGTACACCGCACCGTTTGGGCCAAGTTCAGGCAAGCCAGCATTGGGCATGACCGAGACGGGCATATTGGCGTTTTGAGAAAGATAACGAAGGTGCTCGCTCATCTCATCGGGGCCGGTGGCGCAGTTGAGGCCAATCATATCTACGCCAAGCGGTTCGATGGCCGTCAGTGCGGCGCCGATTTCCGAGCCGAGCAGCATGGTGCCGGTGGTTTCCACGGTGACGTGGCAGATAATCGGCACGGAGGTGCCGAGCTGCTCAAAAGCCTGCTTGCAACCATGCACGGCCGCTTTGACCTGTAGCAAATCCTGGGCAGTTTCAATCAGGATGGCATCGGCGCCGCCTTCGACCAGACCGAGTGCCGCTTCGAGGTAATAATCGCGCAGGCGATGAAAAGGCGCATGGCCAAGCGAGGGCAGTTTGGTGCCAGGGCCTAAAGAGCCCACAACAAAACGGCGCATCCCATCGCGGCCTGGCCCGAGATCGTCCGCGACCTCACGGGCAATCTTTGCGCCTTTATAGGCGAGCTCTCGGCAACGATCGGCGATGTCATAATCAGCCAGGTTGGGCAGGTTGCAGCCGAAGGTATTGGTTTCTACCAAGTCGGCTCCGGCCTCGAAATAGGCTCGGTGAATACTGCCCACCACATCGGGGCGGGTGTGGTTCAGGATTTCATTGCAGCCCTCTAGGTTGAGGAAGTCCTGTTCAAGGTCGAGTTCGAAGCCTTGAAGCTGGGTGCCCATAGCGCCGTCGCCGATGAGAACGTGGCGCTGTAGCGCGTCGAGGAATTCAGATTGCTGTGCAGTGCTCGCGGTAGTCATCGAGTAGACAGCTTAGTATGTTTATGGGGCTGAACCTCAAGCCAGGCTTAGTCTTCTTCAAATAAAGGAAACGCATCCAGATGATCCACCTCTACCCCACCGTAGCGGGCGATTTGGGTGATGAGCTGGTTTAATTCTTCATGCTCCTCAGGCTCGATCACGGCGTCGAAGTGCTGAGAATTAAATTCAGTCAGCCTGTGCTCCAAATCCTTAAGCCCAGCATCAAAGACCTCGGCATCCACGTTGCGCTGACCTTGGCCTAGGCCTTGCTGCTGCACAAAAGCCATCAACAATGAGCGAAGCTGCCCCAGAGCCTCCACCGGAAAGGGTGGTTCCCAGAAGGTGCGCTCCTCTTCCTTGAGGTATGCCCCAGTGGCAAATTCCTCCAGGCCGCTGATCCAAGCGTCAATGAGAGTTTCGGGGGTATTGCTCATGCCATCCTCCTAGAGTTTGATGCCAAGCAGCGCATCAACACACGCGACAACCTTGTTGCCAGCAACTGAAAGGTCTGAGCCTCCAACACTAGTTGCGTTGTGCTGATCGAACACCTCGCTGCTATCAACGCCAAGGGTGGTGCGCGCCCAGGCGTCGATAAGCTCAAGAGCCCGAGGGGTATTCAAGTCATCTGCCAAAGCCTGGGCCACCTGCTGGCACAGCGCCACAGCGGCCTGCTCGCTTTCCGCCTTCACGCAGGCTGCGCGCCACAGAGCAAGGCGGTGCTCCGCCTCTTCGAGCACGCTGTCAGACCAATCGCGATCCGCGCGGTAATGCCCCGCAAACACGCCAAGACGAATGGCTGCGGGATCATGGCCTGCGGCGGTGAGCTTGGATACGAAGACCAAATTGCCCAGCGACTTGCTCATCTTGACCCCATCAAGGGCAATCATCCCGGCATGGGCATAGTGGCCGGCCATGCGCGGGCAACCCAACGCGGCCTCTGCATGCGCAGCCGAGAACTCATGGTGAGGGAACTTCAGATCCGCCCCACCACCTTGAATAGCGAAATGGCGGCCAAGACGGTTGGTGGCAATGGCAGAACATTCCACGTGCCAACCAGGACGGCCAGCACCAAAGGGCGCATCCCACGAGGGCTCACCCTCGCGCGCTGCACGCCAAATCAACGCATCCAGGGGATCACGCTTGCCGGGACGCTCCGGATCCCCACCGCGTTCAGCGAAGAACGTTTCCATGGTGGCGCGATCATAATTGGACTCATACCCGAAGTGATCCGTCGCCTGAATCGAGGCGTAGATATCGGCGTACTCGCCTTCGGTGATATATGCAGCGCCTGCGTCTAAGAGTTGCTGGACCATGCGCACCACCTCATCCACGCTTTCCATCGCGCCGATGTAATCCTGCGGAGGGATCACGCTGAGTGCTTCCATATCCGAGCGGAACAGATCGATCTGGCTGGTGCCAAGCTCACGCCAGTCCACACCATCGCGTTCGGCGCGCTCAAACAGAGGATCATCAACGTCGGTGATGTTTTGCACGTAGTGCACCTGGTGCCCGGCGGCCAGCAGATGCCGGATGGCTAAATCAAAGCTCAGGTATGTCGCTGCGTGCCCGAGATGAGTGGAGTCATATGGAGTAATGCCGCAAACGTAGACGCCCACCGGCTGTTGATCCGTTTCAACTTCCTTGATGCGCTGATCGGCAGAATCATAGAGGCGCAATGGTGGGATGGTGATATCCAACGTGGCTATTTCGGGCTTTGGCCAAGAATGCATGCCAACCACTGTATTGCATTGGGGTTGCACAGTTATAGCGAGGACCCGGGCGGCCCTGGGGCTGCGCTGTTTGGGGCTGGGTTTGGGGTTGGGGTGCTTGCGGCTGGTGTCTGATGCGCGGTACTGCGCGGTGCTAATCGGTGTCGCTGGAAGCCACGCACACCCCACGCCAAGCCAGCCCCCTGCTCTAGCCCTGCTGCCCTGCCTTCCTGCCCCAAGAACCTATGTGGTCGCTCTAAGCAACACCGAAAATCGGCAAAACCCCCGCATCGCCTTGTTCGGGAATTCATGCGAGGGCTTGAGGGCGTGCAGGCCCGCAGGTGCGTGAAGGTGCAGGCCTTTTAGGTGCGCCGCCGGGATGTTAGCGCTCTTAGATCGGCTGCAGTACGCCGGTGGCCAGCAGTGCCATAACACCGAGGCCGACTGGGATGCGGTAAGCCGCAAACCAAGCAAAGGAGTGGTGAGAGACAAAGCGCAGCAGCCATGCAATGGAGACATAGCCCAGCACGAAGGCAATGCCGGTGCCTACCAGAAGCTGAGCACCCGATGCTGCCTGGCCGGCTTCGGGGTTAAAGGCGTCTGGGAGTGAAAACAGCCCCGAGGCAAGTACCGCGGGAATGGCGAGCAAGAAGCTAAAACGCGCGGCTACCTCACGGTTGAGGCCGACGAACAAGCCGGCTGAAATGGTGCCGCCGGAACGCGAGACGCCGGGGATCAGTGCGAGGCACTGGGCAAAGCCCATAATGATCGCGTCTTTCATGGTGAGTTGATCAAAGTTGCGGCGCTTGCTGCCGAGTTTTTCGGCAAGGATAAACACGAAGGAAAACAGCACTAGCACGCTTGCGGTGATCCAAAGGTTGCGCGCACCTTCGCGGATGGCGTCTTTAAACAGCACACCCATCAAGGACACGGGAATGGTGCCGACGATGACCATCCAGCCCATGCGGTAATCGAAGTTACGTTTGCTTTTATCGGCAAGGCCTTGGAACCAGGCTTTGAGGATGCGCCAGATGTCTTTGGCAAAGTAGACCAGCACTGCGGCTTCGGTGCCAAGCTGCACCACGGCAGTGAAGCTGGCGCCGGCGTCTTGACCCCAGAAAAGCTCGGAGACGATACGAAGGTGGCCAGAGGAGCTTACAGGCAGAAACTCGGTGAGCCCTTGAACAATGGAGAGCACGATGGTTTGCGCCCAGGAGAGATCGCTCGTGGCAGCGGCATGCAAAGTTTGGCTGTGTTCAATCACGTAGGGCAGCGTACTACTAATCTGGTTAAGCGTGAGAGAAGCAACGATTGGCGCCAGCGGATTAAGGGTCTCGACCTTCGGCCTGGGTACTGAAACCTGGGGCAAAGGCACCGATTGGGATCAGGCACGAGCGATTGTCCGTACCTTCAAGGATGCCGGAGGCACGCTTGTCGACGTCTCCCCTGCTGCTGTTGAGATGGCGTCGCGCTTGCTTGGTTCTGAGGACATCATTTCTGTGGCCTCTGGGGTAAACCCCGAAGCGCCGATGGGAAGGCGGGTGGATTGCTCGCGTCGCAATCTCATCTCTCAGCTCGACGGGATGCTTCGCGCCTTGGGTCGTGACCATATTGACCTATGGAGTGTTGGCTTCTGGGATCCGCACACACCCGCCTTTGAGGTGGCGGATACCCTCGAACAGGTGGTGCGCCAAGGCAAGGTGCGCTACGCGGGAGTTCGTGGCTATCAAGGTTGGCAGCTTGCGCTTACCCACCGCCCCTCGGTCGTTGCCGCCATTACTCCCTATCACCTTTTGCACCGAACCCCAGAGACTGACCTTTTCCCGGCCGCGGAATATTTAGGCGTGGGCATTATCGCCGGTGCTCCCCTGGCTCAGGGGGTACTTAGTGGCCGCTATGAGCGCGGAGTTCAGGCTCAGGAAAACCCCCAGCGCTATGCCGAAGCGCATGGATTGCTCACTGGGAGCGAAGCCGTGGTGAAGGCTTTGCGCACCGCCGCCGAGGGCTTGGGCATCTCGATGGCCATTGCTGCTGCGGCGTGGGTGCGCCATCAATCGGGAGTGGCCAGCATTTTGGCTACTCCACGCACTGATGAGCAATGTGCTGAACTGATTGCAGCCGAGAATGTGACCCTGCCCCGGGCTATTGCCAAAGCACTTGACGACGTCACCCTCTAATCCAACTTTCGGCTGGTAGTGTTATCGGCTGTGAAGATCGCTGCAAAGACCCTTGGACTCGCACTGTGCACCATTACGCTGGCTGCTTGTGGCACCAGCGTGACTGAAGTCGCCAATGATGACCAAGCCCCCGTCGGTAATGCCACTCCCGCAGCTTCTCCTGCGGAAAATAACCCCGATGGTGTGGTGATTCCGATGAAGGCCATTGACGATCTTGAACATGTCGGCAACACGCTGGCCATTCGCACAGAAGGCAAGCTGCTGATTGGCGATATCGAGGATAAGGACTTCCGCGAAGCTCATAGCGTCGACCTAGATGCCTCGTGTGGTGACGTCACCGCCGCGCACGACGCCTTTGTCAGCGCCTGCGGCGAAGAAGTGAAAATCATCTCCCCTGAGGGAAACGTCGATACGCAGCAACTCGAGCACCCCGCGACCGTGGCGGTGCGTACCTCTGATGGCACCCTGATCACCGGTGATGATCAACAATCGGAGGTTTGGATCTACCGCCAAGGCGAGGATCCAACCAGCGTTGGGGTGGAAAAAACCACCGACCAGATGATCGTCGTCGATAATGGCGATTCCCCTGATGCGGTGGTGCGCATTAACCGCGAATATTCCCTCATTCAAGATGTGCACTGGCAAGACGATAAGCAAGGTCCCATTCTGCGCGTTGGTTCCGGCGTTGGCCAGATTGCCGCTGGCACCAACGGCGTCTTGCTTGCCAGCGATACCGTCGGTGATCAGCTAGCTTTGTATAGCGCTGAAGAGATCATTCGTCTGCATCAAACTATCCCCACCCCCGAAAGCCCCTGGGCTGTGGCGTGGGATAAGAAGAATCAGCAGGCCTGGACTATTTCCACCGCCAAGAACAAAGTTGTGGTGTACTCGCCCCAAACTGGCACCCTAGAGCTGCAGCGGGAAGCCAACGCGGTGGCCAACGCCACCAGCTTGGTGGTGCTTGATAATGGTGTTGCCGTAGCCGGTTCATCATCCGGTGCTGGACTGCAAATACTCTAGGTACCGCCTCCTTATTGCCACGTCGCTGAAAAGAAAGTCTGCATTGCCATGGTTCAATCCCACCCCTTACGTTCAAAAACCTATGGATTGCTGCTCAAGGGCATGTTTCGCATGTCGCCCGAACAAATCCACGGCATCGTCTCCACGGGCATGGGAGCAGTGCAAAGCGCCTCGCCGCTTCGCGCTTTGTTGCACAAGGTGCTGCCGGTTCGCGACGAGATCCTAAGCCAGGAAGTCTTCGGTGTGCGCTTCGAGCGCCCGCTCGGACTCGCCGCCGGTTTTGATAAAAACGGCGAAGCCCCGAATGCATGGTCTGCGATCGGTTTTGGGTATGCAGAACTCGGCACCGTTACCGCTTCTCCCCAACCGGGCAACCCCGCCCCGCGTTTGTTCCGTCTGCCAAAAGACAAAGCCATTCTCAACCGAATGGGCTTTAATAACGTCGGTGCGGCGGAAGTCGCCGCCAACCTGCGCCGACGTTCCTCACAAGATGTGGTGGGCATCAACATTGGCAAAACCAAGGTCGTTGCAGCCGAAGACGCCGTGGCGGATTATCGCCGTTCGGCATCGCTGCTTGGCGATCTCGCCGATTATGTGGTGGTCAACGTCTCCTCCCCCAACACCCCAGGGCTGAGGGACTTGCAGGCGGTGAGCTCGCTTAGGCCGATTCTTCAAGCAGTACAGCAGGCAACAAGCTCTCCAGTGTTAGTCAAGATCGCTCCCGACCTCAGCGATGAGGACGTCGATGCCGTGGCCGATCTTGCCCTTGAGCTCGGATTAGCCGGCATCGTTGCAACCAACACCACCATTAGCCGCGAAGGCCTGCAAAGCGATCCGGAGCAAGTAGAGGCCATGGGCGCCGGTGGCATCTCGGGGCCTCCAGTGGCTGAACGTGCCCTCGAAGTGCTTCGTCGCCTCTACGCCCGTGTGGGCAAGCAGTTGGTCCTGATCGGTGTCGGTGGCATCAGTACCCCCGAGCAGGCCTGGGAGCGCATTGCTGCTGGCGCCACGCTGCTGCAGGGCTATACCGGCATGATTTACGGTGGCCCCGATTGGATTCGCGATATTCACCTTGGCATTGCCGAGCAACTCCGCGCCCACAACCTTGAGAATATTGCTCAGGCAGTCGGCAGCGAGCTGCCGTGGATCGAAACGGACTAGCCTACGCCAAAAAGCCCCCGCTTGATTCGAGCGGGGGCTTTGTTGATGGTTGATGGCGTACTTAGCGAAGTGTGCTTCGGCGGATCACCAGGCCGCACGCGATGGCCGCTAGACCGTAGGCAGGCAGCCAGTATTGCTGCCAGACCATCAAGGGCTCTTGAGGCAGTAACCGGCCTAAGAAGACCAGGCCTACAGCAAGTGCCAAGGCGCTCACCTGAATTCGCGATCCGGGCTGGCGTTTATCGGTGGTGGCAAACGCACCAAGGAAACCGGCGGCCAAGATGATTGCGATAAATGACCAAGTCACCGGGAAGGGCACCATCCACCCTTGTACAAGTACCTGCACCAGCGTGAGCAAAAAGAGCGCGGCGCCTACGGCTACGAAGGCACCGCCAACTCGGAGGGCATTACTCATTCTCGAACCAGCCCCAGGTGATGGCGCGTCCTAGGGAGTGGAAATAGAGATTGAAGCCCAAAACCGTGGGGGTGTTGTCCTCTTCTACCTCAAGCTCCTCGGTATCAACCGCGTGGACTGCAAAAAGGTAGCGGTGAGGCCCGTGGCCAGCCGGAGGTTGGGCGCCGTAATAGCCCTTGGTGCCGGAGTCGCCGGCGAGGGTGACGACTTGGCTGTATTGAGCTAAGACTTCCTCAGCCTTGCCGTGAGGAAGCTCAGTGACCTCTACCGGGATGTTGAGTACAGCCCAGTGCCAGAAGCCAGCAGCCGTGGGCGCATCGGGGTCGAAGCAGGTGATAGCCAGAGACTTTGTGCCTTCGGGCAGATCCGACCAGCGCAGGTGCGGGGTTTCATTGTGCTCAGCGGTGAGTGCTTCTGGAAGCTTGTCGCCATCGTTGAAGTCATCGCTGTGCAGCGCAAAGCTGGGAAGATCTTTGAGTGGAGCGTATGGGTCTGGCCCTGGGAACCGAGGATCGTCATAAGAAGTCATAGCCCCTTTTCTACCTGATTATTGTGACGATTACTACCTCCCGCGCACCACTTTGGCGTAGCTCACCAAGGAATTTCTTGTGCACACCCACTAAGGCTCAGACGTTAAATTTTTAGGCATTGAGCAGGCAATTTGTATAGATCGGCAAGGCACCCTATAGTAATGCAGGTGCCCAGCCGAAAGGCTGAAGCTTCACACCCTGCCCGGGTGGCGGAATGGCAGACGCGCTAGCTTGAGGTGCTAGTGTCCTACTAATGGACGTGGGGGTTCAAGTCCCCCCTCGGGCACAAATAAACACCGGAACCACATTGGTTCCGGTGTTTTCTTTTGTCTTATTCAGACTCTGGCGCATCAAAGGCTTGCAACACACGCTCAGCGGCAAGCGTGGGTGTTATATGCGCATCGCGCAATTGTGCCTCCACGAGCTGGCGAACCTGCTGCACCTTCGGCTTGGTGTTCAGGCGCTGCAAGAGCGTCTCATGCACCATCGACCACATCCACTGCACCTGCTGCTCGCGACGATTGTGTTCAAACTGACCCGATTCGAGCATCACCTGATGGTGCTCAAGGACGTGATTCCAGAACTCATCAACGCCTTGATGCTCCACGGCCGACATCGTCATGGTCGGTGGATGCCACAGTTCATCTTCTTGACGCACCATCCGCATGGCAGCTCCCAGCTCCCTGGCGGCGCGCTTGGCGTTTTTCAGGTTCGGACCATCGGCTTTATTGATGGCCACCAGATCGGCCATCTCAAGCACACCCTTTTTAATGCCCTGCAACTGGTCGCCAGCGCCGGCGAGCGCCAAGAAGGTAAAGCAGTCCACCATCTGCGACACCGCCACCTCCGACTGGCCCACACCGACGGTTTCGACGAGGATCACGTCAAAGCCTGCGGCCTCAAACACCACCATCGACTCGCGGGTAGCCTTGGCCACTCCACCTAAGGTGCCCGCTGAAGGCGAGGGACGAATAAAGGCGTCATCTTCGCGGGCAAGCTTGGCCATGCGGGTTTTATCGCCCAGGATGGAGCCACGGGTTCGAGTGGAGGAAGGATCGACTGCGAGTACAGCCACTTTCTTGCGCTGCTCGATCAGGTGCATGCCCAAGGCCTCAATAAAGGTGGACTTGCCTACTCCAGGAACGCCGGTAATGCCCACGCGAAGCGCGTTGCCGCTAAAGGGCAACAGTCGCACGAGCAGTTCCTGCGCGAGCACCCTGTGGGCGGCTGCAGTGGATTCCAAGAGCGTGATGGCCCGCGACATCAAGGTGCGATTGCCGGCCCGTACTCCCTCGAAGAGCTCGTCGACGTCGATCCTTCTTCTTGCACGCTTGACTACCTCCGGGGCAACTGCGGTGACTTCTCCGAGATCAGTACCGGCAGTAGTCATCAGTGAGCCAAGGTGGTGTTCGAGAAATTCATTGGAATCCGACATCGCGATCCTTTCTATATTCCACTTTCCATTGTGCAACAGTGCGAAGGTTTCTGAAATGGTAAATGCGCCCCGTTTTCACGGAGCGCATCTACTTAGTGCTGACTCGTCATGCCCTAGGCTTGCTCGAGCTCAGGCAGATCAATGCCAAGCTGCGCAGCGAGCTTATTCATCATGTCGATAGCGGAATCGGCAATGACGGATCCGGGCGGGTAGATAGCAACAGCGCCGTCGTCGTAAAGCTCCTGGAAATCGCCCGGAGGAATCACACCACCGACGACGATCATGATGTCTTCACGACCAAGCTTGGCCAGCTCTTCTTTCAGCGCCGGCACCAAGGTGAGGTGGCCTGCAGCAAGCGAGGACACGCCCACGACGTGCACGTCGGCATCCACGGCAGCCTGTGCGGCTTCAGCCGGGGTCTGGAACAGCGGTCCGACGTCCACATCCATGCCAAGGTCCGCGTAGGCAGAGGCGACCACTTTTTGTCCGCGGTCGTGGCCGTCTTGACCCATCTTCGCAATGTAGATGCGGGGGCGGCGACCCTCTTCCTGCTCGAAGGCATCAGCCATGGCGATGGCACGCTCAACGTTGCCCACTTTGCCCTCCTTGCCAACTTCTTCCTTGTACACACCGGACAGGGTGCGAATTTCGGCTTCGTGGCGGCCGAAGACCTTTTCCAGAGCATCGGAAATCTCACCAACGGTGGCCTTGGCACGAGCGGCATCCACCGAGAGCTTGAGCAGGTTCTGCTCGAGATCGCCTGGCTGTTTATTCTCGTTGCGAGCAGCCTCGGTCAGCGCATCGAGGGCCTTTTGCACGGCTTCTTCGTCACGCTCAGCGCGCAGCTTTTCCAGCTTGGCAATTTGCTCGGCGCGTACCTTGGTGTTTTCAACCTTGAGCACTTCAATCTCTTGGTCTTCTTCCACCACGTACTTGTTCACACCGATAAGTGCCTGGCGGCCGGAGTCGATGCGAGCCTGGGTACGAGCGGCGGATTCCTCAATGCGCAGCTTCGGAATGCCCTCGATGGTGGCCTGTGCCATGCCACCGGCTTCCTCCACCTCTTCGATGTGCTTACGGGCGCGCTCGGCGAGCTGCTCGGTCAGCCACTCGATGTAGTAGGAACCAGCCCAGGGATCAACCGGGCGTACAGTGCCGGATTCCTGCTGCAGCAGCAACTGGGTGTTACGGGCAATGCGTGCCGAGAAGTCGGTGGGCAGCGCCAGTGCCTCGTCCAGTGCGTTGGTGTGCAGCGACTGGGTGTGGCCCTGCGTAGCTGCCATGGCCTCGATGGCGGTACGGGGGACGTTGTTGTAGACGTCCTGAGCCGTAAGCGACCAACCGGAGGTCTGGGAGTGAGTACGAAGCGACTGAGACTTCGGGTTCTTCGGATCGAACTTCGCCACCAACTCGCTCCACAAGAGGCGACCTGCACGAAGCTTGGCAATTTCCATGAAGGTATTCATGGAAATGCCCCAGAAGAAGGACAGACGCGGCGCGAACTTATCCACGTCTAGTCCGACTTCCTTACCAGCACGGATGTACTCGATGCCGTCGGCAAGCGTATAAGCAAGCTCGAGGTCGGCGGTAGCACCGGCTTCTTGGATGTGGTAGCCGGAGATGGAAATCGAGTTAAAGCGCGGCATCTTCATCGAGGTGTACTCGAAGATATTGGAGATGATGCGCATCGAAGGCTTCGGCGGATAGATGTAGGTGTTGCGCACCATGAACTCTTTGAGAATGTCGTTCTGGATGGTGCCCGCCAACTGCTCCGGGGGAACGCCCTGCTCCTCAGCGGCAACGATATACAGCGCCAGAATGGGCAACACAGCACCATTCATGGTCATCGACACCGACACCGCGCCCAAGTCGATGCCCTCGAAGAGCTGACGCATATCCAAGATGGAGTCGATGGCCACACCGGCCATACCCACATCGCCAACGACGCGCTCATTATCCGAGTCGTAGCCGCGGTGCGTAGCCAAGTCGAAGGCCACCGATAGACCCTTCTGGCCGGCCGCGAGGTTACGGCGGTAGAAGGCATTGGACTCAGCAGCCGTGGAGAAGCCCGCGTACTGGCGAATGGTCCAGGGCTGGTTGGTGTACATGGTCGGGTATGGGCCACGCATAAATGGCGGCATGCCCGGGAATGAGTCGAGCTGCTCGGCGTCTACAGTGTCGTCGCGGTCATCGCGAGTAAACACGCGCGGCACATCGATGCCCTCGGGTGTGGTCCACACTTGCTCGCGCAGCGCCTGCGCATCGCCAGCATCCTTTGCCTCGGCGGAAGCCGAGTAGTCTGCAAAATTCGGAATCTTGGTCATGATGTCTTAGGCTCCCAACTTCTCGAGCAGCTCAGAAAGTTTCGCGGCTGCGTCGATCTTGAGGTTCAAGTAATCGTCTGGCTCGAAGCCGTGGCCAGGTGCGCCTGCCAGCAGCACCGTCTCAACGCCTTGTTCGCGCAGTGCCTCCAGCGCGGCTGCGCCATTGGCCTCGTATTCTGCATCGGTACCGCAGATCACGGCGATCGGTGCGGACTTCGCGGCTTCATTAAAGGCATCAGTGCCTGGGGTGAGCTCGCCGGGGTTCAAGGCTTCAATACCTCCGGTGCCCAAGAGGTTGACCACAAAGCCGGTGCGCACATTGTGCTTGGCCAGCGGGCCGAGCGGAATCAAGACCGCGCGTGGGCGATGGCCCTTGACTTCCATGAAGGCATCGGAGCGGTTGCGCAGTGCCTCGAATTCGGCAGCCCAACGGCGAACGTGCTTCGGCTCCACGCGAAGATCAGCCGGAAGTGGTGCCTCGGCGAGGTTCGGGAACTCGTTAATGGCGGTGAGCTTCTTTACGCGGTGAGCAATGTCCTTGCGTACCGCTTCGTGCGCCTCGTCGAGCAAGCTGCGAACCTTGCCTGCCTCGATGGCCTTTTGCAAACCACCCTCAGCCTCAATCTCCTGGAAGATGGCCCAAGCCTTCTCAGCCATCTCAGTGGTGAGCTGCTCAACGTAGTAGGCGCCACCGGCCGGGTCGATGACGTGGCCGAGGTGAGATTCTTCGAGCAGCAACAGGTTGGTGTTCCGGGCGATGCGGTGCGCGAAGGTGCGAGAAACCTTGGGCAGGCCACCGGTGATGGCCCAGTCGAAGACGAGCACTTCCACGTCTGTGGCTCCGCCAACACCGGCGGCAAACGCCGAGACGGTGGAGCGCAGCATGTTCACCCACGGATCGCGCTGGCTGAACATCACTGGTGCAGTCAGGGCGTGCTGTGGGGCCGAGCCGTGTTCGGGGGCATCGAGGATCTCTGCCACGCGAGCCCACAGCGCGCGTGCTGCGCGCAGTTTGGCGATCTGTGCGAATTGATCATCGGTGACGGCATAGCGGAAGGAAAGCTGGTCCAATGCCTCTTCGATGCTCAAACCGGCATCGTTGAGCGCACGCAAGTACTCCACGCCCGCTGCAAGGGCCAGGCCGATTTCCTGGGCGTCGGTAGCACCTTGGTTAGAAAAGGACACCGCATCAACCAAGATGGCACGCACGTTGTCGTGCTCATTGGCCTTCTTTGCCAACGCAATGGCGGCATCCAGGTCAACCGAGGCGGAGCCATCGACGGCAGACGAAAGCGGTGAAGCACCAAATTCCAGCAGCTTTGGCGCGCCGGATTGGCCCTTGGCAAGCTCCAGCAATGCTTCTGCCTGCTGCTCGGTGTGCTTACCGGCATTCAGGCGAACGGGAGCGTGCTCGAACAGGACGTCTTTGAGCAGAGAGGAGAGTTCGCAGTTGCCGTAGGCCACGATATTGGTGGTGCCATTGTTCAGTGCGCTGAGCACCTGCTCATTGGTGGCGTTGGCGCCGAATGCCTCGGTGACACCCCAACCCACACCTTCTTCGGTGCCTACTCGCTGTCCACCGCGGGTAAAGGGGAAGGTGCCCGGAAGGGTTTGCTCATCCAACTCCTGCCCGCGGTTATACAGCGGATTGACTTCAATGCCGTCGTAGGTGGTTTTTGCCAGCTTGCGCCACACGTCCAGCGGAACGTCGGCAATATCTTTCTTTTGTACGCGTGCAAAGACCTTGGCAACGGCTTGGTACCAAGCCTGCTCCTTGGCCTCAAATTCTTCGGTTCGGGCGAATCGTGTTTCAGTCACGAGTAAGACCCACTCCCCTCACATAATGATCGGCCGCTCCGAACGAGGCTTGCCTCTGGTGCGGCACTGTGATGCTATTGAGTACGTTTTGGTGTTATGTGACGCAAGACGCTAAATCCGCCAAGGATTCGTACATCTCACAACATGGCTACAGTCTAGACGCCTGGGAGAAGAACTTCCCGCATATTTGCCGACTCTTTTAGCCAGGCGTCTAAGGTGAATTGGCGTGAGCAGTTTCTTTCGGCGAGTTCTCGACGCCACCCGTGATGGATTAAACACTTTTTCCGCGTGGCCTCGCTGGCGCCAAGTTGCTGCCATCGTCGCGGTGATTTCTCTTTGCATCATCGTGGCCTTCGTCGACGCCCCAAGCCTTGGCACCTTGCAGCAATGGGCTACAGATACCGGCGCTTGGTTTCCCGCCCTCTTCTTCTGGCTCTACGTGCTGATCACCCAATTCCCCATCCCAAGAACGGTGATGACCCTTTCAGCGGGCGTGCTCTTTGGCCCAAAACTCGGCATCGCCCTAGCGCTGGGCGCCACCACCTGCTCGGCAGCAATCTCGCTGTTGCTGGTCCGTAGCCTTTTTGGCCCATTGGTCATCCCATTGCTCCAGCATCCGCGAATCGACACGATCAACGCCAGGCTCGAACAACGAGGATGGCTCGCCGTGACTTCCCTGCGCATGATTGCCGCAGTTCCCTTTTCCTTCCTGAATTACGCAGCCGCCTTTAGTGCCGTCGGCGTGATCGCTTTTAGCATCGCTACCTTCATCGGCTCCTTCCCCGGAACCGTGCTCACCGTGATTCTCGGCGACTCCCTCGTGGGCAGCGCCAATCCCATGGCACTGTTTGCCGTGCTTTTGCTCGCAATGTTGGGAATCCTCGGAATTTTGCTCGACACACGCTTGCCAGTCAAGGCTGAACAATAGACTTTTGTTAGTCTTAGGGCATGAATGAGCTCGGCATCTACGCCCGTTATCGAGGACGCGAGCGTCGTCGCGCTGAGTTGGTGCGTCGTTCAGCTCAGGCGCTTTCCACACTCGAAGGCGCAGGCACCTTCCAGGTGCACCAGGTAGAAGACATCTCCGCCTCACCTCATACCGCCTCAGGGCTTGTCGACGCCACCATGGCGCTGCTTGCCGCCGGCGATTGGGCAATCGGCGCCGCCAGTGGTGTCGAGGCCGAACATGCAGCGCGTATGGCTCTCGGACCACGCCCGCGCGCCGGCCATGTCTATATCGCAGCCGGGGATTATTCCTCCGATATCCAAGCAACCTTTGCACTGCTGCAGTTTTTGCTATCAAAAAGAACCAGTGAAGGCCGCGAGGCAACATCACTGGTTCGTTCAGGACTCACGCAAATTGAAGCCGCCGCTTCCCTTGGCATCTCCAAGCAGGCGATGAGCCAACGCCTCCAAGCTGCGGGCTGGCAGGCCGAGCAAGCCGGGTATGGGCTTGCCGTAAGCCTTTGGCAGCGCGCGCTGGAACAGCACTAGTTATTTGTCTGTTTCTAACTCAGCACTTGGCTGCGCGGAAGTACTTGGCGGTGCTTCGAGGTTACGTGGAGCCTCTGCGTTGGTCATCTCGACTGCTTTGGGACGTTCCTGAAGCGGCTCTTCGTCGACAGGCTTATTTGCCACCGCGTTAGCAGCAGCAACGGCCGCTGCGATCTCCGGGTTGGATTGGGTATTAAACCAATCTTCGTGATCGTCATCAGCGGCAATATCCTCGCTGCGCTTATCTACTTCAGCCGGCTCATAGCGGAACACTCCGGCATCATCGCGCTGGGCAAATTTCTTGGCAAAGTCTTCAAGCGCATCGCCAAACTGCGAAGGAATCATCCACATTGTGGAAGCCTCTCCCTGGGCAAGCTCCGGAAGCTTTTCTAGGTACTGATACGCCAGCACCTCCGGCGTTACCTGCGCAGACTTGATCGCAGCATTGACCTTTTGGATTGCCTTGGCCTCACCTTGGGCCTCCAAGTAACGCGCAGCGCGCTCACCTTCAGCGCGCAAAATGGTGGCTTCGCGTTCAGCTTCAGCCGCCAAAATCGCGGCGTGCTTCTCACCTTCGGCGGCGAGGATCTTTGCTTGCTTTTCACCCTCGGCGGTACGAATGTCGGATTCCCTGCGGCCTTCGGCAGTCAGAATCATCGCACGCTTTTCGCGATCAGCCTTCATCTGCATCTCCATCGACTGCTGGATCGATGGTGGCGGATCAATGGCCTTGAGCTCGACTCGGCTAATTCTCAAGCCCCACTTGGTGGTGGCAGCATCGAGCTCGCCTCTTAAGCGCCGGTTAATAACCTCACGGGAGGTCAGTGTTTCTTCCAGGGTCATGCCACCGACAACATCACGCAGTGTGGCCACGGAGATCTGCTCTACACCGACGATGTAGTTATCAACGCCATAAATGGCGCGTGCAGGCTCATTGATTTGGAAGGTCACCACCGTATCAATAGCCACGGTGAGGTTGTCTTGGGTGATCACCGCCTGGGGAGGAAACGACACCACGCGTTCACGCGTATCGACCTTGGCACGGACACGGTCGATAAACGGCACCAGCAGGCTAATCCCACCGGAAATGGTGCGCGTATAGCGGCCGAGCCTTTCTACAATCGCTGCCTCACCCTGCGGGATCACCACGATGGTCTTGACCAAAATCAGCACCACCAGGGCAATGAGAACGGCTATAAAGATGAAACCTTCCATTGACTAAATCCCTTTCCACACCACAGCCGTGGTGCCCTCAATATCAACAACATTAACTACTTCCCCAACAGCGAAGTGTTCGTCCTCGTGTAACGTGCGCGCCGACCAAATGCCGCCATCAAAGCGGATCTGACCGCCGGTGGCGTTTACCGGCTCAAGCACTTCGGCTGCTTGCCCGAGGGCTGCTCGCGGGGAGGTATCGAGTGCAGGCGCTTGTTGCAGTCTGCGGCGAGCCACAGGCTTGACCACCGCTAGCAGTGCGATGGAAACAATGGCAAAGACGATGACTTCGAGGTACATCGGTGCATCAAAAAGCCCCACACCGCTGGCAGCTAAGGCACCGCCTGCGAGCATGAGAAAGGTGAGCTCGCCGGCAAACATCTCTAGGCCGGCGAGCACTAATGCAATGACAAACCAAATAAGTGCTCCCACACGTGCCAGGATACGCACAGGGGTTTCACTGCGGTAGGGCTACCTAATTATTGCCCCTTAGAGCAGGTCTTCCTTGCTCAACTCCGGGTTGCACACAAAATCAACCAGTCGCTCTACCGCGCCAATCAGGGAGGCATCGACGTCCCGGAATGTCTCGACTGCGCGGTAGACCCGACGCCAGCCTTCCTTCGGGTCAGACCAGCCCACCCGGCGGCAGACCCCTTGCTTCCAGTCTTCGCCATAGGGCACCTCAGGCCACGCAGAAAGGCCGAGGCGTTGGGGTTTGACCGCCGCCCAGATATCAATGAAGGGGTGACCGGTCACCAGAACATTCGGGCCTACTTCCTCGGTCAAACGGCTTTCCTTGGAGCCTTCAATGAGGTGATCGGCAAGCACGCCCACCCTTCTTTGGGCAGTGGGCTGGAAATCATCGAGGCGCTGCTGGAGATTATCAAGGCCCTCGAGGTACTCCACTACCACGCCTTCCACGCGAAGGTCATGCCCCCAAATCTTTTCTACAATCGCTGCATCGTGTACGCCTTCAACCCAGATGCGCGAAGGCAAGGCCACTTTTGCCTCTACCTGTTCAACTCGGCGAGAGCCAGAATTAGATCGTTGCGACTGCGCCTTTGGCACGTAGCGGGTTAATGAGACACGCTGGCCGTCGATAAGAAAAGCCCCCGGGCGCATTTTAAATAGGCGCTCTTGGCCATAACGATCTTCAAGGCGAACGAAATCCCCGTCGTAGGTTCTTTCGAAGGCAATGACCGCTCCGACGAAGCCGTCGGCAAGCACTTCAACAACCAAATCTGGGGTAGCTGGAACTTCTGGGAACGTGGGCGCCTGCTTGCGTCGATGCCCACCTAGGATGTCGCCACTGTATCGATCGTCAAAGCTCATAGCCGCCTACTTTATCGGCTAGGATGACTCGCCTATGCACTCGCCACACTATGTCTACTCCCCTGCCCAAAATATCGCCTTGTGGGTGCAGCAGTGGGTCTGCGGCAGGCTGCCTTTAGATGAAACCATCGATGCGCTCAACGAACTCGGAGGCCCGCATCGCCTAGGCGATGGCGGCGAAATTGCCTATGTGCTTCGCGAGTTTCGTGCGCACTGCACGCCATCTTCGCGCTATCCCTGGCTGAGCTTGGTGCTCCCCGGTCCAGGCCAGGCACTGCTTGCGCAGCTCGATGCACCGGCGGCCTTGCTGCTTCGCCACGATCCAGCAAGCCCTGCCACCTTGGCTATTGCCAAGAACCATCACGGTGCAACACAGTGGAATTTCGCGCAAGCAGAGGTGCCGATGCATCTGCAGTCTTTTCTCATGCCCGGCGATGCAGATACCCAATTGCGCAGAGCTATTGATCAGGCAGCCGAGGCTATTGCCGCCCAAGGCATGGCATTAGATCGAGTGCAGCAACCGAGGCTGCGGGTAGGCACACTGAGGGATTTTTATGAGACCCCCGGCCTGCCACCGGAGGTGCCAGAACGTGCAGCCAAGCTCATTGCACGAGCCGATTATGCTTCGGCAATTCTAGAGACGGTACTCAGCGGCTTCGGTGAGCACCGCTTTGACCCGCAACTGCTCAGCACTGCTAACGCCATCCGCGATGCCCGCATGGCGGCGGTGGCGTACTGCTCCATCGAGCTTGGTCGCGAGTACGCCTAGGCACCTAGCCTCAGGCCGGACGCTTCCGGTTTTGGCAGCAGCCCACCTCGCAGGCAGCCCCATTGATGGTGCAGCCCTTTGAAGGCACAGTGCCCAAGTGCTTCGGCTTGACCACCTCAAGGGACTCAGCAATCAAGTCCACCACCATGGCGGCAAAGCTGTCGGTATGGCCGATGGTATCGGCTCGTACCACTTCTAGGCCGAGGGGAGTTACGGCGTCTTGGAGCTCATGGTCGAGGTCCCATACCACTTCCATGTGGTCTGAGATAAAGCCAATGGCTGATACGACCATCTTCTCAACACCCTGCTCGCGCAGTTGCGTGGCGTGATCGACAATGTCTGGCTCCAGCCAAGGGATACGCCCGTTGCCGGAAGCGGATTGCCATACGACGTCGTAGTCTTCGAAGCCGAGGCGTTCGGCAACTAGTCGGGCTGCCTCCTTGATTTGCTTTGAGTACAAGGAGCCGTCTGCTTGGGTGCCGGAATGTTCATTGGCCACCACTGGGATGGAATGTGCCGTAAAGACAAGCCTTACGCCTTGATCTTTGGCTTGCTCGGGCGTGAGCCCCCAGGTCTGGAAGGCCTTTTCCACCACCTCGACTTCTTCGTCAATGAAGGTGGGGTGATCAAAGAACTGGCGCAGTTTCAGAAACTCGATGGGCGCTACACCCTCGGACTGCAGGTGCTCACGCATCGCCTCAATATCTTCACCGTATTGCCTGCATCCTGAGTAACCACCCCAGGCAGAGGTGGCGAACACCGCGGCCTTTTTCACTCCGTCTCGAGCCATTTGCTCGGCGGCGTCGTTGGCAAAGGGCTTCCAATTCCGGTTGCCAAAATAGACCGGCAGGTCGATCTCACGGCGTTGAAGCTCGGCTTCGATATTGGCGATGATCTCACGGTTGAGGTCATTTAAAGGGCTCTTGCCATCGAAGTGGTAGTAGTGCTCTCCCACCTCATCCAGGCGCTCAGGAGGGATACCGCGGCCGCGGGTGACATTTTCAAGGAAGGGACGTACTTCATCTACGCCCTCCGGGCCGCCGAAGGAAAGCACCAGCAGTGCATCGATATCCTCAAAAGAGCTAAATTGTGCCTGCGAAATCGCGTCCGGTTGCTGCATGTTCAATAGGGTAACACCGTCACTTCGAACACCAACATCGCTGGATTATGCCGGTTCGCCGTGAGGGCGCCGTGACGCATGAGGCACCTGCGGCCTCATGGGCGCAGTACCACATCGGGATCGACTCTCGGCGCCGCCTAGAAGATAGCGCGGGTTAGAAAAGCACAAAGCGGGCAGCACGCATAGCGCGTCACTGCCCGCTGAAAGATGCGAGATCAAAAACACTCGCTTAGATCATGCGAACCACATATGGGCTCATGCCGGACCAACGCACCGGGGAGATCTGCACGGTGGAGCCGGATTGAGGTGCCTCGATCATTTGTCCGTCGCCGAGGTAAATGGCGACGTGCTGCTCAGCATTCGGGCCGTAGAAGATGAGGTCGCCACGCTGCATATTGGCAGGTGCCACCTTGGTGCCACGTTGATACTGGTAGCCGGTGTAGTGCGGCAGGGCGATACCCACGCCGGCGAAGGCGTAGACCACCAGGCCGGAGCAGTCGAAGCCAACCTTGTTGTAGTCGCCGTAGGAGTCTGCAACACCACCATCGCGGATACCGCGGGTAGGACCGTTAGCGTTGCCGCCACCCCATGCGTAGGGAACGCCGAGCTGCGACATGGCGCGGGAAATCACCGTTTCAATCTGCGAGCTTCGCGATCCATCGCTGACAGTCTCAGAGGCTTGCTCGGACACCGACTCGTTCGTCTCAACCTGGACGCTATCAACAGCTTCATTGCCGCTGGCCTGGGTGCCCTCAGGGTTTTGGATGGCATTGCCGCCACCATTGCCTTCAAGCGAGGTGTGATCGGGCTGGGATGCCTCGATGAGCGCGGCTGCTGCCTCAGTGGATTTATCCTCAGAAGCATCCTGTGCCTGCTTTGCCTCATCGGCCTTTTCTGCTTCTTGTTCAACCTTGGCCTTGGCGGCTTCGGCGGCCTTTTCAGCAGCTTCAAGACGTTTCTGAGCCTCGGCCTTCTTGGCTGCGGCAGCCTTCTTTTCGGCCTCTGCCTTTTCATCGGCGGCCTTTTTCGCCTCGGCTTCAGCCTGAGCCTTCTGCGCAGCCTCGGCTTCACGCTTGGCCTTTCGCGCGGCTTCTTCCTTGGCGCGCTGCTCTTCGAGGGCCTTCTGCTTGACTGCCTCGGCGGCCTTGGCGGCTTCCTCGGCCTTCTTCCGCTCTTCTTCGGCCTTGATGTAGTCCTGGTATTCCTTGCGGTCGGATTCCAAGGCGCTTACGGTGCCACGTGCTTTATCCAGCTCGCGTTGAGCACGATCGCGTTCTGCGACTAACTCCGCGCGCTTGCGAATATTCTCGTCGAGTTGCTTGGAGGTGTCTTCGATCCGAGACTCGGCCTCGTCCTTTTTCTCCTTGGCAATCTTCTCGCGATCTTCGGCGATATTGCGAGCCTCGCGAAGCCTCGATTCCTCATTGGCCTGCTCGGTGCGCAGTTTATCGAGCTTTTCGACGGTCTCCCGCTGCTTTTCAGCGTTGACGCGCTTAAAGGTTTGACGATCGAGCGCATCTTCGCTGGTTTCAGCTCCGGCGAGTTCGGAGACACCGCGGTTGTTGCCACCTTGACGGCGATACTCGGATCGAGAGATTTCGTCGAGAACCTTTTGGGCCTCTTCGATCTCCGACTGCGTCTGATCGAGCTTGGCACGGGCGCGCTTCACGCCTTCGCGAGCTTGCTCAGCGGAGGTTTCGGCGTCGTGGTAATCCACCAGCGCCTTGTTTACCGATTCGCGCAGCCCGCCCATCTCCATTTCGAGCTGAGAGATCTCGGCATCGGATTCGCTGACGGAGCTGACCAGAGCGGAAACGCGTCCCTCTGCTTGACCTGCCTCAGTGGTGGCCTGTGCGATTTCCGTATCAGAGGGGTTCCTCGGCTCTGCGCCCGCGGGAAACGCGGTGCTCACTGCGAGCGAGGTCGAAAGCGTAAGTGCTGCCGCCAGGCGAACCGCGGGGTACTTCGACGCAAAACTTGACACAAATTCTCCTGTTCACACGGCCCCCACGCCGAAACTTTCGCCTTGCCTAGGTTTGCGGCAGGCGTGCATGAAGCATTCGGCGTGGATCCGAGCAGGTCGTACACGTTGCACAGCTCGTTAAGGCAACCGCGAACAGTCCTTGCATTCTTGAGATCTCACTGCGTGCTTCCCCACATGCGCGAAATCCGAAGTTGAAAGTCAAGGTTCTACAGTCGACTCACGAGCCGATAAGTGAACCATAAAACACATTGGCCACTTTGTCTGCATCTTCCCCCGTAGTTCTCCCGAGTAACATTGGTACTCAACTCCAACAGGAACTTCGCAATATGGTGCTCACCCGCAGAAACTGTTACCAAATCGTCATAAATGTATCATTGGTCACATTTTCGGGAAGTATCGGCGTGGCAACCCCGATTCGAGGTTCGTCGAAAAGCTAAAAAGGCAAAAGAAAAGCCCACAGCCTTGACTAAAACTGTGGGGATTGGAGGGAATCGTTGAAAAGAACTAGCGGGCGCTTCGCCTTGCCTGGAAGAAGGTCACCAGAGCCGCCACCACGATGGCGATGCCGCTAATTCCCACCATCGTGATGCCTGGGACCGGATCCTCGTCGAGAAGCTGCGGCATGGCTCGCAAAGCCACCGCGCTATTGGGCTCATTCGACATCGGCGGCTGCAGTGATTCAATCTGAGCGCGGGTAAGTTCATCGCTGACAATCACGGCAAGATCCGGCGACTTCACCACCACCGTGTCCACCTGGTGAGCATCCTGCAGCTTGGTGGCGAGATCCCTATAGATATCACTGCGCTGGCCTAGATCATCGAGGACCAAAACCTCCATGTCCCCGTAGGGGCGGTCATGCATCTGATTGACGATCTCTTCGAGCTCTTGTTGCAACGCTGGATTAGGAGATTCCAACACAACATCTTGATCCTTCAATGGCTCATTGAAGCGATCGAAGTATTCCTGCGGAGTGGTCAACCTAGCTCCCCTGCTCGTGTTCGGCCCGGCTATCACCGGGCGTCCTTACTATCAGTGCCGTATATCAACAGTATGTATAGGCATGCTTGGAATCAGCTTGGCATAGCCTGCCTGCCAAGGTGGCACACCACGCCGGGGGAAGCCGAAGGCGACACGATCACCTAGATGGGGCTAGAAAACCCAAACAGAACGAACGTACTGTTAAAATACGCGTCAGGCGACGCTGCACCCGCTCTAACACGCTAGGCTTAGTGGTACGAGGCGATGATGTTGCAGCGCCCGTAAGCTCGCACACCAGCACACCTTGCTGGGGGTTCGGGTTTTGAAACAACATTCACGATAAGGAACTGGAGCTCACTGTGACTGAAAGCAAGAACTCCTTCAACGCCAAGCAAAAGCTTGAGGTTGGCGATAAGTCCTATGACTACTTCGCCCTCAATGCTGTTGATGGCCTGGAGAAGCTGCCGTACTCCCTGAAGGTTCTCGCCGAGAACCTTCTGCGCACCGAGGACGGCGCCAACATTACAACCGAGCACATCGAGGCGCTTGCACAGTGGGACCCCTCGGCTGAGCCGAATGTGGAAATTCAGTTCACCCCCGCCCGTGTGCTCATGCAGGACTTCACCGGCGTGCCCTGCGTGGTAGACCTTGCCACCATGCGCGAGGCCGTGAAGACCTTGGGCGGCGACCCCGATCAGGTTAACCCCCTCAACCCCGCCGAAATGGTGATCGACCACTCCGTGATCGTTGAGGCCTTCGGCTCCTCCGACGCTCTGGAAAAGAACGTCGAGATCGAATACGAGCGCAATGAAGAGCGCTACCAGTTCCTGCGCTGGGGCGCAGAGAACTTCTCCAACTTCCGCGTGGTTCCTCCCGGAACCGGCATCGTGCACCAGGTGAACATCGAGTACCTGGCGCGCGTGGTCTTCGACAACAACGGCCTCGCCTACCCCGATACCTGTATTGGTACCGACTCCCACACCACCATGGAAAACGGCCTGGGCATCCTCGGCTGGGGCGTTGGCGGCATCGAAGCAGAGGCTGCCATGCTCGGCCAGCCCGTATCCATGCTGATTCCTAAGGTTGTTGGCTTCAAGCTCACCGGCGAGATCCCCGTTGGCGTGACCGCTACCGACGTGGTGCTCACCATCACCGAGATGCTGCGTGAGCACGGCGTGGTGCAGAAGTTTGTCGAGTTCTACGGCAATGGCGTGAAGTCCATCCCGCTGGCAAACCGCGCCACCATCGGCAACATGAGCCCCGAGTTCGGCTCCACCTGTGCGATCTTCCCGATCGACGAAGAGACCACCAAGTACATGCACCTCACCGGCCGTCCCGAAGAGCAGATCAAGCTCGTCGAGGCATACGCCAAGGCTCAGGGCATGTGGCTCGAGCAGGACGCTCCCGAGGCGAAGTACTCCGAGTACCTCGAGCTGGATCTCTCCACCGTGGTGCCCTCCATTGCAGGCCCCAAGCGTCCCCAGGACCGCATCCTGCTGTCGGAGGCGAAGGAGCAGTTCCGCAAGGACCTGCCCACCTACGCCGAGGGCGAAATCTGCGAAGAAGACGAAGGTCTGCAGGCTGTGCGCATGGGCGCCGAGGGCGAGGATCAGTCCGGCGACGAAGAGAGCCTGGCACCGAACTTCAACTCCTCCCGCGAGGGCCACGGCGAGACCCTGGCTACCACTGCCAAGGGCCGTCAGTCCAAGCCGGTCACGGTGCAGTCGCCGCACGGTGGCGAGTTCACCATCGATCACGGCATGGTTGCCATCGCCTCGATCACCTCGTGTACCAACACCTCGAACCCCTCGGTGATGATTGGTGCCGGCCTGATCGCACGCAAGGCCGCTGAAAAGGGCCTGAAGGCAAAGCCTTGGGTCAAGACCATCTGTGCTCCTGGCTCCCAGGTTGTGGATGGCTACTACCAGCGCGCAGACCTCTGGAAGGATCTTGAGGCTCTCGGCTTCTACCTCTCCGGCTTCGGCTGCACCACCTGTATTGGTAACTCCGGTCCGCTCCCGCAGGAGATTTCCGACGCCATCAACGAGCACGATCTGGCTGCAACCGCAGTGCTGTCGGGTAACCGCAACTTCGAGGGTCGTATCTCCCCGGATGTGAAGATGAACTATCTGGCATCCCCGATCATGGTGATCGCCTACGCTATCGCCGGCACCATGGACTTCGACTTCGAAAACGAAGCACTCGGACAGGATCAAGATGGCAACGACGTCTTCTTGAAGGACATCTGGCCTTCCACCGATGAAATCGAAAAGACCATCGCAGAGGCCATCTCCCGCGAACTCTACGAAGCTGACTACGCTGACGTGTTCAAGGGCGACGAGCAGTGGCAGAACCTCGACATCCCCACCGGCAAGACCTTCGAGTGGGACGAGGAATCCACCTACATCCGCAAGGCTCCTTACTTCGACGGCATGGAAGTAGAGCCCAAGCCGGTGCAGGACATCAAGGGCGCTCGCGTGCTGGCGAAGCTGGGCGACTCGGTCACCACCGACCACATCTCCCCCGCTTCTTCCATCAAGCCCGGCACCCCTGCTGCTCAGTACCTCGATGCCAACGGTGTGGAACGCAACGACTACAACTCGCTGGGTTCACGTCGTGGTAACCACGAGGTGATGATGCGTGGCACCTTCGCCAACATCCGTCTGCAGAACCAGCTTGTCGACGTCGCCGGTGGCTACACCTTGGACTTCACCAAGGAAGACGCACCGCAGGCCTTCATCTTCGACGCTTGCGAAAACTACAAGGCAGCCGGCACCCCGCTGGTTGTCCTCGCAGGCAAGGAGTACGGCACCGGTTCCTCCCGCGACTGGGCTGCTAAGGGCACCAACCTGCTCGGCGTGAAGGCCGTCATCACCGAGAGCTTCGAGCGTATTCACCGCTCCAACCTCATCGGCATGGGCGTGATCCCGCTGCAGTTCCCTGAGGGCGAGTCCCACGAGTCCCTCGGCCTTGACGGCCACGAGACCTTCGATATCACCGGTATCGAGGAGCTCAACGAGGGCACCACTCCGAAGACCGTTCACGTGACTGCCACCAAGGAGTCGGGTGAAACCGTCGAATTCGATGCAGTGGTTCGCATCGACACCCCCGGTGAAGCTGCGTACTACCGCCACGGCGGCATCTTGCAGTACGTGCTACGCCAGATGATCAAGGGCTAAACCCTGATCGCGTTGCAGGGGATCGGACAGACCGGTCCCCTGCACTTTTTATTTCAAGTTCTCCTAAGTTAAAGAAGAAAGCCCACCGCCATGCCCGTGGTAAGCAACGCCGAACTGAGCTCGCGCCGCCAAGAAATTCTCGAAGGTGCCAGGCGCTGCTTTGCCGAACACGGCTATGAAGGTGCCACGGTGCGTCGTCTCGAAGAGGCCGTTGGCAAATCTCGCGGAGCCATCTTCCACCACTTTGGAGATAAAGAGCACCTCTTTTTAGCTCTGGCCCGCGAAGACGCCACCCGCATGGCGGAGGTGGTAGCTCAGCACGGTTTGGTAGACGTGATGCGCGATATGCTTGCCCACCCCGAGCGCTACGACTGGTTTTTCACCCGCTTAGAGATCACCACCATGCTGCGCACCGACCCAGCCTTTCGCACACGGTGGCAGGAACACCAAAGCGTTCTGGACAAAGCGGTTCGCGAAAGGCTCGAACACAACGCATCCCTCGGCCGCATGCGTGACGACGTGCCAATCGACGTTCTTCACCTCTACCTTGAAACTGTCCTCGATGGCTTCATTTCCCGCCTTGCTGCAGGTGAACGCCGTGAACGACTTGAGAGCATGCTCGATCTTGTAGAGGAATCAATACGCCTGAACACCACCGTGCAGCACTAAGGTACACCCGCAAAACTTTCACAATCTAGACCAAGAGGTCTAGTATGGGCACATGCTCAAAGTGCTGCTAGTTTCTGTTCGCACCGGCGAAGGCGTGATCCAGGCCGAATACGAGGACATCCTCGACACCACCGGGCTCAACCCTGAACAGATCACCCACCAGATCATCGACGACCCAGAAGACGCCATCGACCTCAGCGTTGAAGACTTCGACGGCATCATCGTCGGCGGCAGCCCCCTGAATGTCACCAACGAGGAATACAGCCCCTGGCAGCACACCGTGCACCGCGAGCTGCGTGCCTTGATCACCACTGACATTCCCACGCTTTTTATTTGCTACGGCAACTCCTTTGTCACCGACGCCACCGGTGGCGTTGTTCGTCGCAACTTCCCTGAGCAAGCAGGCCCGAGCATGGTGCAGCTCAGCGAAGCTGGCAAACGCGATCCGCTCCTTCAAGGCCTGCCCGAGTCCTTCTATGCACTCAGCGGGCACACCGAAAGTGCCGAGGAACTATCTTCAGACGTCACCCTGCTGGCCAGCGGACCCCACTGCCCTATTCAAGCCATCCGAGCCAACGCCACCACCTGGGCCACACAATTCCACCCAGAGCTGACCCCAGAAGGCTTTGTCAAGCGCATCGGGTTTTATAAAGACTACGGCTACTTCAACGCCGCCGAGTTCGAACAGGTCGCCGATCGCGCCCGCAAAGTTGATACCAAAGCCGCCAACCAAATCATGCGCAACTTCCTCGATATTTGCGCAGCTCAGCGCGGCTAAGAGGCTACGTGCTTCGGAGGCTTGGCTCCGAAGCCGCCCACGCTGGATAGGGCTCAGGCATAACTAGCAGTAGGATGCTCGTTATGTTTGCCATCATTTCTGTTACCGGTAAGGATCACACCGGCATTATCGCAGCAGTCTCAGCGGCATGTGCTGAGCTAGAAGTGAATATTAACAACGTCTCCCAAACCATCATGGATGGTTATTTCACCATGATCCTGCACGTCTCCTTCGATGAGTCGGCCACCAGCATCGATGCCATCCAAGAGCGTATGCACCAGGTGGAAGAGCAGGAGGCGCTGGTGATTCGGATCCAGTCGCAGGCCATCTTCGACGCAATGAACACCATCTAGGTGGCGGCGATGCAACAACCTATGACCACTTTGCACTCCTCCTCCAATATCCTCGACACCATCGAGATGATCGAGCAATACCGCCTGGACATTCGCACGGTCACCATGGGCATCTCGTTGCTTGATTGCGTGCGCGGTTCCATGGAGGAAACCTGTGAGGCTGTAGAAGCAAAGATCACCCGATTGGCGGCACGACTGGTGCCCGAGTGCGAGGCGATTGAGCGCGAACTCGGCATTCCGATTGTGAATAAGCGCATCTCTGTGACCCCCATCGCGTTGATCGCCGCTGCCCACGAAGAATCCCCGGTTCCGCTGGCTCATGCCCTCGACCGCGCCGCAAAGAAGGTAGGCGTGAACTTCGTCGGTGGCTATTCCGCCCTGGTGGAAAAGGGCATGACCGAAGGTGATCGCCGACTCATTGCTTCTATCCCCGAAGCGCTAAGCCAAACCGATGTGGTGTGCTCTTCTGTCAATGTTGGTTCTTCGCGCGCAGGCATCAATATGGACGCCGTGCGTGAGCTCGGGCTCGTGATTAAAGAAGCTGCTGAGCTGACCAAGGACCGTGACGCCATCGCGTGCGCCAAGCTCGTGGTCTTTGCTAACTCCGTTGGCGATAACCCCTTCATGGCTGGTGCCTTCCACGGCGTGGAGGAGCCAGATTGCGTGGTAAGCGTTGGCGTGTCGGGGCCCGGTGTTGTCGACCGTGCCCTTGGCTCGCTTGAGGGCGCAAGCCTGAACGAAGTGGCTGAGGAAATCAAAAAGGCCGCCTTCAAAATCACCCGCGCAGGTCAGCTCGTTGGCAACATGGCCTCCGAGCGTCTAGGGGTGCCTTTTGGCATCGTCGACCTTTCGCTTGCTCCCACCGCCGAGTTGGGCGATTCCGTGGCACATATCCTCGAGCACATGGGCTTAGATCAGGCCGGCACCCACGGCACCACTGCCGCGCTGGCGTTGCTCAACGACGCAGTGAAAAAGGGCGGCATGATGGCATGCTCGCGCATTGGTGGACTTTCCGGCTCCTTTATCCCCGTGTCTGAAGATAAGGGCATGATCGACGCGGTTCGTGCCGGCAATATTTCTTTGGACAAGCTCGAAGCCATGACCGCCATCTGCTCGGTGGGCCTGGATATGGTGGCCATTCCTGGCGATACCACCGCAGCGCACATCTCAGGCATGATCGCCGATGAGGCCGCCATTGGTGTGATGAACCATAAGACCACCGCGGTGCGCGTCATCCCTGTCCCCGGCACCAAGCCCGGTGATGAAGTCAACTTCGGCGGCTTGCTCGGCTACGCACCCGTGATTCCCGTATCCAAGGTTGGCAACGAAGAATTCATCGCTCGCGGTGGCTTCATCCCCGCCCCGGTACACGGCTTCAGGAATTAGCTTTTCGACGTCTCAGCGCACCTATTTCCGGCCGAAGATCAAGAAAGCAGGCGAGCCCACACCATTGATGAAGGTGATGGGCAGCCACCAGCCCTTCTTGCCACGAATGTTTTCTGCCGGCAGGTGGTAGAGGTAATGCCAGGCAGCCAGCTTGGCCACAAGGTCGGCTCCTCCGATAACAAGGAGGCCGGCCTTTTGTGTTTGGCTCAAGTCCTCCCAAGTAGTCTTCTGAGAACACGCACGAAGCTTCATGTGGACGAGGATACGCCCCCTGGCAGGTGCAACGTGGCCAAGCAAGGAGCACTAGACTCGGCGACATGTTTGAAGGATTTCCATTAGACACGTTCCGTTCCCGCATCGAAGTGGCAAAGCAGGCGGCTGCAAAAGCTGGGTTGGACGGTGTCCTGATTACCCCAGGCCCGGACTTCGAGTACCTGCTGGATTCCAAAATGCACACCCACGAACGCTTCGCCGGTCTGGTGTTGGGCCAACGCGACTTTGTGTTCGCCCCAGGCGTCGACGTGGCCGATTTAAAGAACTCCGTGGCAGGAGCACTCGGCATTGAGATCCGTGGTTGGAATGACGGCGAAGATCCCTATAGCTTCATCCCGGCAGGCAAGCTCGCCGTCAGTGCAGCGATGACCGCCGATCACCTCCTGGAACTGCAGCGCCGCGGTGTCGAGGCAGTCAACGCCACCAAGGTGCTGGCAGAAGCTTTCGTGCAAAAAGACGAAGCGGAGATCCGCGAGCTCACGCGCGCCGCTCAAGCCATCGACGCGGTCCACCGCGAGGTTCCCCGGTTGCTGCGCGCCGGTATCACTGAACGGCAGGTGGCCGATAAGCTGCGCGAGCTGATCCTTGAAGAGCACGTCGAGGTGGACTTCATCATCGTCGGTTCCGGACCACATGGTGCCGATCCCCACCACGACTTTTCTGATCGCGTGATTGAAGAAGGCGACATCGTGGTGGTCGATATCGGCGGCACTTTGGATTCCGGCTACCACTCCGACTGCACCCGCAACTACGTGGTGGGTAAGCCCACGGCTGAACAGCAGGAAATCTACGATGTGCTCCAAAAAGCACAGGAAGCCGGCCTGGCATTTGCAAAGCCCGGTGTGCGTGCAGGCGAGGTAGACAAGGTGGTGCGAGACATCATCGAAGAAGCCGGCTATGGCGAGTACTTCATCCACCGCACCGGCCACGGCATTGGGCTTTCCTGCCATGAGGAGCCCTTCATCATCGCCGGTAATGACGTGGTGCTGCGCGAGGGCATGGCCTTTTCCATCGAACCGGGCGTGTACTTCCCTGGCCAATGGGGTGCTCGCGTTGAAGACATCGTCATCCTTGAAGCCGATGGGGCTCGCCCGATCAACCTCACTCCGCACGAGCTGCAACAGGTCTAAGCGCTACTCCTGCTTCTTGTACGCAGGATTAAAAAGAAGGCAGACCCCTGCCCTACTCCCCTGAGCCATGCTCGTTGGGGACTAAGAAGCAAGGGGTCTGCCTTTATGTGAAGGCCTGAACAACCGCCTAGTGCACGTCGATAAACTTGCGATTGATCCAGCCGCGCATGAGGAACATGATAATGCCCACGCCAGCGGCACCAGCACAAAGCGCCAGGAAGTAAGCGCGCTCAGCTCCGGCATCGTTGGGGTCGTAGAACGCTGCCAAGGAACCAGACAGCGCGGTGCCAAGGCTCACGCTCAGCATCCACAACGCGAACATACGCGTGGGGAAGGCTGCCGGGGCAAGGCGGGTGGCCATCGAGTTACCCACAGGGCTTAACAGCAACTCTGCCATGGTGAGCAAGAAGAGGATCACTGCCAGCACCCAGAACGGCGTGGAGTTGGCCTCGCCACCTGCGAAGGGCAAGAAGATGAGCATGGTCAGACCCGATACCAGCAGCGCCAGGGCAAACTTCACGCCGTAGGTGGGTTGCTTATTACCGAGCTTGGTCCACATCGAGGCGAAGACGCCGGCGAAAATGATGATGAACAGCGGGTTGATGGACTGCACCATGCCTGGGGGTACTTCCCAGCCAAAGAGGTTACGGTTCAGGCGCTGGTCGGAGTAGACGGCGAGCACTGTGAATTGCTGCTGGAAGATGGAGAAGAACAAGACGCCAGCAAGGAACATCGGGATAAAACCAATGAGCCTGGAGCGCTCGTCTGCGGTGACGAGATCGGAGCGATACATCTCAACCCACAGACCCACGGCGATGATCAAAGCGATCAAGGCGGTGATGTTTGAAAGCTGATTGATGTGCAGCACGCCGGTGACAAAGAGCATGACAAAGCCAACGATGACCACGGCTGCGCCGATGAATACCGGGAGGTACTTGCTCTTGGGAAGCGGGTTTGCAACCTCGTGTCCGGCATCTTTAATGGTTTGCTTACGCATGGTGATGTACTGGAACAAGCCGATGGCCATCATGATGGCCGCAGCACCAAAGCCCCAGTGGAAGCCCTTCCAGCCCCACAGTGCGTTGGTGATCAGCGGGCCGAGCAGACCGCCGATATTCACACCCATGTAGTAGATGGAGAAGCCACCGTCACGGCGAGGATCATCGCGATCATAGAGCTGGCCGAGCACCACCTGTGAGGTGGTCTTGAGTCCACCAGAACCGACGGCAATACAGACCAGGCCGATTGCCACGCCGACGAAGCCAGGCAGGATGGCGAGGCTGATGTGGCCGCACATGACCAAGATGGCGGAATAGAACAGCGTTCGTTCTGCGGAGAGGATGCGGTCTGCTACCCAGGCGCCGGCCACACTAGTAAGGTAGACCAAACCACCATAAGCGCCGACGATGGATAGTGCCGTAGATTCCCGCATTCCCAGGCCGCCATCGGCAACTGAGTAGTACAGGTAATACGCCAAGAGCGCTTGGAGGCCGTAGAAGCTGAAACGCTCCCACATCTCAACGCCGGATAGATTGGCTAGTCCCCAAGGATGACCGAAAAACTGGCGCTCACCGGCAGAATGTTCTGCCGCTGTGTCAGATTCATGTGTTTCGGAGCGCACAAGAAACTCCCTTGTTGTGTGTTCGTGCAGATGAACGGACTATAACACCCGCTTCGCAGCGCACACGATTTAGCCCTCCTATGCCTTGGGGTTGGCACCTCCTCATCCGGCAGGTGCCCTGGGTTTAGGCGAGCTCAACGATCTCCATGTACTCGTCGTTCCACAAGTCCTCATCGCCGTCAGGGAGCACAATGACCCGTTCTGGTTCCAGGGCGCGCACAGCTCCTGGGTCGTGGGTAACGAGCACCACTGCCCCTTCATAGCTTCGGAGCGCATCGAGTACTTGTTCTCGCGAGACTGGATCGAGGTTATTGGTCGGCTCATCAAGCAGCAGCACATTGGCGCGAGAAGACACCAGTGCGGCGAGTGCTAGACGAGTTTTTTCACCACCGGACAGCGTGCCTGCGGGCTGGTCGAGCTGTTCTCCAGAGAACATAAAGGCGCCAAGGAGGCCTCGCAGGTCTTGCTCCCCTGCTTCTGGGCAGGCCTCGATGGTGTTTTGCCATACCGATTTTTGGGGATCGATGGTGTCGTGTTCCTGAGCGAAGTAGCCAATTTTGAGCCCGTGGCCGGTGACGATGCCGCCTTCGCCATCGGTGCGTTCTACTCCGGCGAGCAATTTCAGCAGCGTGGTCTTACCGGCGCCATTGAATCCGAGCACGACCACCCTGGATCCTTTATCAATGGCTAGATCCACGCCAGCGAACACTTCGAGGGAACCATACATTTTGGTCAGCCCCTTGGCGTGCAGCGGCGTTTTACCGCAGGGTGCCGGTGTGGGGAATTTGATATGTGCCACGCGGTCTTGTTGTCGCACCTCGTCCAATGAGCCCATCATGCGCTCAGCACGAGCCAGCATCTGCTTGGCTGCAGCCGCCTTGGTGGCCTTGGCTCCCAGGCGCGCGGCTTGATCTTTGAGCGCCGCAGCCTTCTTCTCGGCATTAGCGCGCTCGCGCCTACGACGCGCCTCATCGGTAGCGCGGGCGTCTTTGTACTTGGCAAAGCTCATGTTGTACACATCAGCCTCGGCACGCACGGCGTCAAGGAACCACACCTTATTGCACACTGCATCGAGAAGTTCCACGTCGTGCGAGATCATGATCAGGCCACCTTCATGCTTAGTAAGAAAGTGACGCAACCAGGTGATCGAATCGGCATCAAGGTGGTTCGTTGGCTCGTCGAGAAGCAAGGTAACCTGCGACTTTCCCGAACCTGCGCTGGCGGCAAAAAGGATCTGGGCCAATTCCACGCGGCGACGCTGACCACCAGAAAGGGTGCTGAGTTTCTGGTCGAGGATTCGGGCGGGTAAGCCTAAGTTGTCGCAGATACGCGCAGCCTCCGAAGAAGCCTCATAGCCGCCGAGGGCGTGGTAGCGCTCCTCTAAGCGTGAGTACTTTCGAATAGCCGCGTCGCGCTTACTCGGCTGCTCGGTGGTCTCCATGATCTCTTGCTGGCGTTCCATGGATTGCACGATCTGATCCAGGCCACGGGCAGATAACACCCTGTCGCGGGCGGTCTGCTCGATATTGCCTTCCCTGGAATCCTGCGGCAGATAGCCGATCTCACCACTTCGGACCACTGTGCCGGCATAGGGTTCAGTCTCGCCGGAAAGGATACGCATCGTGGTGGTTTTGCCAGCACCGTTGCGCCCGACAAGGCCGATGCGATCCCCGGGCTGTACCCGAAGATGTTGGCCGGGTGCATGCAGCAAGGTTCGAGCGCCTACGCGCACTTCCAGATCATTGGTGACAATCACGAGGCAAGAGCCTATCAGGCTGCCAAAATTCGCAGTTTCACCAGGTACAGTGGCCGTCGCAAAGCAAAAAGCGCCATCACACACAATGCGATGGCGCTTTTTTGGGGAAATGAACTAGACCGAGAATCCCAGGGCTCGAAGCTGCTCGCGGCCTTCCTCGGTAATCATGTGCGGACCCCACGGTGGCATCCACACCCAATTCAAGGTCAGCGACTCTGCTACCCCATTGCCAACCACTGCCTGTTGGGCTTGGTCTTCCAACACGTCAGTCAGCGGACAAGCAGGAGACGTTAGCGTCATATTCACATGAGCCTGCGTCTCGTTTTCCATCCAGATGTCGTAGACCAAACCGAGATCGACCACGTTAATTCCGAGCTCCGGGTCAATCACATCACGGAGGTACTCTTCGACGTCTGCCGCCTTCGCCAAATCGGCTTCGGACTGTTCAGGCCGTTGAGGCTCTTTGTTTTCTTGTACGTTGTCTTCGCTCACGTTATTGCTCCTGTGCTTCTAATGCCTCAGATGTTGCTGCTTGAAAGGCCTTCCAGCCAAGCAGGGCGCACTTCACACGCGCCGGGTATTTAGCCACACCGGAAAACGCGATGCCATCGCCGATGAGCTCGTCATCACCTTCCAGCTTGCCGCGGGAGGTAATCATCTTTTCAAACTCAGCGAGCTTTTCCATCGCTGTGGCAACGGGTTGCCCGACGATCTCTTCAGCCATCACCGAGGTCGACGCCTGAGAAATCGAGCACCCTTCAGCGTCATAGGACACATCTTCCACCGTCTGACCATCCTCGGAGAGATGCACGCGCAGGGTGATCTCGTCGCCGCAGGAAGGATTGACGTGGTGAACTTCTGCACCATAGTTATCCCGCAGCCCTGCATGATGCGGGTTTTTATAGTGATCCAGGATCACTTCCTGGTACATCGACTCAAGGTTCATGATCTACTCATCCTCTACTTGGAAGAAGCGCTTGGCGTAGACGATGGCCTCCGCCAGAGCATCAACTTCCTCCTTGGAGTTGTATAGGTAAAACGAGGCACGGGCCGTGGACTGCACCTTCAGGCTCCTGTGGGCTGGCCACGCACAGTGGTGGCCAACACGGATGCACACGCCGCGATCATCAAGGACCTGGCCTAAATCATGCGGATGCAAGCCCTCGACAACAAAGCTCACGGCGGCACCACGATCCTGCGCAGAGGTCGGTCCGATGATCTTCAATCCGGGGATCGCTTGCAAGCGTTCAAGGGCGTAGGCACACAGTTCGTGCTCGTGAGCCTCGATGTTTTCCATTCCTACTTCATTGAGGAACTTCACCGCTTCACCTAAGCCAACCACCTGGCTATTCATCTGGGTGCCGGCCTCAAATCGCTGTGGCGGAGGTGCATAGGTCGATCCCTCCATCTTCACCACCTCGATCATGGAGCCACCAGTGAGAAATGGTGGGAGCTGCGCCAGAATCTCGCGCTTGCCATAAAGCGCACCCACACCCTGAGGGCCGCACATCTTGTGGCCGGAAAAGGCCGCAAAATCAACGTCAAGGGCGTGGAAATCAACCGGCATATGAGGCACCGACTGGCATGCATCGAGCACCGTCAACGCTCCTACCTCGCGTGCGCGAGCCACCATTTCAGCCACATCGGCTTGCGCCCCGGTCACATTGGACTGATGGGTAAAGGCCACAACCTTCACACTCGAATCAAGTGTGAGCGAATCAAGGTCGATGCGTCCGTCCTCGGTGGCGCGGTACCACTTCAATTGCGCACCGGTGCGGCGGCATAGTTCCTGCCACGGCACCAGATTGGCGTGGTGTTCGATCTCGGTAACGACCACGGTGTCGCCTTCGCCCACCGCCAAATCTCCGGCCCTCGTATCTCCTAAAACGTAGGCCACAAGGTTGAGGGCTTCCGTTGCGTTTTTGCAAAAAGCCAACTCATCGCCATCGGCACCGACGAAGGCTGCGATGGCGTCGCGGGCGTCTTCGTAGGCATCGGTGGCTTCTTCTGCCAACTGATAAGCACCGCGGTGCACCGGCGCGTTGGTGTGGAGCACGAAGTGCTCTTCGGCGCGCCAGACCCGCTCGGGGCGCTGAGAGGTAGCGCCCGAGTCGAGGTACACCAGGGGCTGATCGTTTCTTACGGTGCGCTGAAGGATCGGAAACTCGGCGCGGATTGCGTCAAGGTTGAGCGTGCCGTCTTCAAGGCTAAAGCGGCTCATGAAATGAACTTGTCGTAGCCGTTCGCCTCGAGCTCGTCGGCAAGCTCAGGGCCACCGGATGTCACGATCTGGCCATTGGCAAAGACATGGACATGATCGGGCTGCACATAGTTGAGAATGCGCTTGTAGTGGGTGATCATGATGATGCCGCCGTTGGTTTCTTCCTGGTAGCGGTTGATGCCCTCGGAAACAATGCGCAGTGCATCCACGTCCAGACCGGAGTCGGTTTCATCCATCACCGCGAACTTGGGGCGCAGCAGATCGAGCTGCAGCACCTCGTGGCGCTTCTTCTCGCCACCGGAGAAGCCTTCGTTCACCGAGCGCTCAGCAAAGGCCTTATCAATGGAGAGCTGGTCTTGGGCTTGACGTACTTCCTTGACCCATTCGCGCAGTTTGGGAGCCTCGCCGCGCACAGCGGTGGCGGCGGAACGAAGGAAGTTTGCCATGGAAACGCCGGGGATTTCCGTGGGGTACTGCATAGCCAAGAACAGGCCTGCGCGGGCGCGCTCATCTACTTCGAGATCCAGCAGGTTCTCGCCGTCGAGCAGCACCTCGCCTTCGGTGATCTCATAGCGAGGGTGGCCGGCCAGGGTGTAGGCCAAGGTGGACTTACCGGAGCCATTGGGGCCCATGATGGCGTGGGTTTCGCCGGAATTCACGGTCAGGTTCACGCCTTTGAGGATCGGCTTCGGCTCGGCGTTCTCGTCAGCGGGAATAACCTGTGCGTGCAGATTGCGAATTTCAAGTGTGCTCATGCGTATCGTTTTTCTTTCAGCTTTGTTGGGGATGCGTTGGGGTTAGCGCGTTTTGGCTTTGAGGGTGTCGAGTTCTTCTGCCACTCGTCGCTCAAGCTCCTCGCGGATATCAGCAACGGGGATGCGTCCAATGACCTCGGAGAAGAAGCCGCGAACGATCAACCGGCGTGCTTCTTCTGCGGGAATGCCGCGGGAACGCAGGTAGAACTCTTGCTCATCGTCAAAGCGACCCACGGTGGCAGCGTGACCGGCGCCGGCGATCTCGCCGGTTTCGATCTCCAGGTTCGGCACCGCGTCGGCTCGTGCACCTTCGGTGAGCACGAGGTTGCGGTTGGCCTCGTAGGTGTCGGTGCCTTGTGCGTTGGCGCGAATGAGTACATCCCCAACCCAGGCGGTTCGTGCCTCTGGCTTATCGGAGGCCTTATCGGCCTGGAGTGCACCCTTGTACAGCACGTTGGAGCGGCAGTTGGGCACTGCGTGGTCTACCAGGAGGCGCTGCTCGAAGAACTGTCCGTCATCAGCGAAGTACACGCCGAGCATCTCGGCATCGCCGCCGGGGGCGCTAAAGCGCACGCGGGGCACGATGCGGACGATCTCGCCGCCGAATACGGCCACGTTGTGGCGCAGGGTGGCGTCGCGGCCAAGCACTGCTGCCTGACCGGAAAGGTGTACTGCGTCGTCATCCCAGGAGGCATCTACGATCACGGTGAGTTTGGCGTTATCGCCAATGATGAACTCAACGTTATCGGCGTGAGTGCCAGAGCCGGTGTAGCGAAGATCCACCACTGCTTCTGCACCTTCGGCTACATCGATCACCAGGTGGCCAAAGCTGGTAACGCCTTCGCCTTTGCCCTGCACGTGCACGGTCACTGGCTCGGTGTTGAGAGAATCCTTCTCGAAGTGCACATAGCGTGCCTTTTCTGCGGAGCTAAATGCTTGGGCACCTACGCGGTCCACGGCGCCACCGGTGCGGCGCAGGCGCTCGTCTTGAGGCTCGAGCACGGCAGTTTCTACACCCTGAGCACCCTCGGGCACGGTGATTTCAACGTTCGGGACTACGCCTTCGGCGAATTCACCATTGTGGAGCCCACGGAGGCGACGAAGCGGCACGAATTGCCACACTTCATCCTTGCCATGAGGCACGTCGAAGTCTGCAACATCAAAGGAGGTGAACAGGTCGCCCTTGTTGTTGTGGACGGTTGCGTTTTTTACAGTTGCATCGGCCATGTGGATTAACCCACCGATCCTTCCATCTGCAGTTCGATCAAGCGGTTGAGCTCCAAGGCGTATTCCATTGGCAGCTCCTTGGCAATGGGCTCGACAAAGCCGCGAACGATCATGGCCATTGCCTCGTCCTCGGCGATGCCACGGGACATGAGGTAGAACAATTGCTCCTCAGATACCTGCGACACGGTGGCCTCGTGGCCAAGTGAGACGTGATCGTTACGGATGTCGTTATAGGGGTAGGTATCCGAACGCGAGATGTTGTCTACCAACAGTGCGTCACATTCCACGTTTGAGGTGGAGTGGTGTGCGTTGGCGTTGATGCGCACCAGGCCACGGTAGGCTGCGCGCCCGCCGCCACGGGCCACGGACTTCGACACGATATTGGAGGAAGTGTGTGGTGCCATGTGGGTCATCTTCGCGCCGGTGTCTTGGAATTGGCCTTCGCCGGCGAAGGCGACGGAGAGCACTTCACCTTTGGCATAAGGGCCGGTCATCCACACAGCCGGGTACTTCATGGTGACCTTGGAGCCAATGTTGCCGTCCACCCATTCCATGGTGGCGCCCTCTTCGCACTTGGTGCGCTTGGTCACGAGGTTGTAGACGTTATTGGACCAGTTCTGGATGGTGGTGTAGCGGCAACGGCCACCCTTTTTCACGATGATTTCCACCACGGCGGAGTGCAGCGAATCCGACTTATAAATCGGCGCGGTGCAGCCTTCCACGTAGTGCACATAGGCGTCTTCATCCACGATGATCAGCGTGCGCTCAAACTGGCCCATGTTCTCGGTGTTGATGCGGAAGTAGGCCTGGAGCGGGATCTCTACGTGCACGCCCTTGGGCACATAAATAAAGGAACCACCCGACCACACTGCGGAGTTCAGCGCGGAGAATTTATTGTCGCCCGCAGGAATCACGGTGCCGAAGTACTCCTTGAAGAGTTCTTCGTGCTCGCGCAGGGCGGTGTCGGTATCAACGAAGATCACGCCCTGGCTTTCGAGGTCCTCACGGATCTGGTGGTAGACCACCTCGGACTCGTACTGCGCGGCTACACCGGCAACAAGCCGCTGCTTTTCGGCCTCGGGGATACCGAGTTTGTCGTAGGTGTTTTTAATGTCCTCGGGCAGATCCTCCCAGGTGGTGGCCTGTTGCTCGGTGGAACGCACGAAGTACTTAATGTTGTCGAAGTCAATATCCGACAAATCGGCACCCCAGGTGGGAAGCGGCTTCTTATCAAAGATGCGCAATGCCTTGAGGCGCTGTTCAAGCATCCATTCGGGCTCATTCTTCTTTGCAGAAATATCCCGAACGACGTCTTCGTTCAAACCGCGGCGTGCCGAGGCACCGGCGGCGTCTGAGTCATGCCAGCCGTAGTTGTATGGGCCGATGGACTCGATGATCTCGTCGTCGGTCTGCGGTGCATGTGACGTCGCTTGAGTCATGAACCGCTCCTTTCTGTGGGGTGATGATCGTGGGTGTTTACTATCGGGGTGATTGGAATATTGGTTGTACACAAGTCGTGGCCATCGGCGATTGAAGCCAACGGTTGCACATGATGGCCCAATAGGGCGGCAATGGCTTCGTGCTCGGCCTCGCAGAGCTCCGGAAACTGCGCAGCTACCCCTGAGATAGGACAGTGATGCTGGCAGATTTGCACGCTATGTCCAGCATTACTCAATGTGGCTTCGTGCCCATGGCGGCTGAGCGCCTCGACGAGCTTTTCGGCAATCTGCTCAATTGCAGATTCCCCTGCTGTTTCAGGCTTTTCGACGCCAGCGAGCAGCTCTTCAGCGCGTTTGCGGGCAAAGGCGCGCACAGCGGCTTCCCCACCAGTTTCCTTCAAGGTTTGCAATGCTTGAAAGGCCAATTCGTCATATCCATGACCAAATTGAGCACGCCCCTGATCGGTGAGACGGAAGGCCTTGGCTGGCCTGCCGCGGCCTTTGTGTGCGCTTCCGCGAGGCGGAGCAACTTCTGCAAGGCCATCTTCGATCAGGGCGTCAATATGGCGACGAATACCCGTTGGCGTGAGCTCAAGCGTGGCCGCGATTGTCGAGGCGCTCACGGGTGCATCTTTGAGCATCACGCTCATGATCTGGCGCCGCGTCTCGCCTTCAACGCTTCGCGTTTCTTTCAGGCTCTCACTTGACTTCGCCATTGGGCATTCACCTCCTTGGTGCTTTTGACTCACGACGGTGCAATTCCTGCGTGCACCTTTTAGCAACACTAATATGTCGCTATTTCTTCCGCCAACAGCAACACGCCCGAGCTGCAACAACAAACTTGCAGGTTAGGGTGCCCTTATTCGATTTTGCGTCGAAAATCCACGATCACCTTGTGCGCCTTGCAGCTTCGCGTCATCGCCCGCTAAAGGCGATGCGGGATTCGCTAATATGAGCCTCGTGCACAAAAAACCCGGTTCCCTCCAACGCGCCCTCTTGCGGCCTTTGAGAGCACTTCGCCGGGAATTACCCCGAATAGGCTCCGCCGGATCACGCTCAACCACGCTGCACATCGATGCCGCCCCCAGTGGTTCAGCCACCCGCATTATCGCCGAGAAAGCACCAACGAGCTCCGACGCCACCCTGGTAGCAACCGCCACCGGCGCGGATCTGCTAGATCCCGCCCACCACGAAGACCCAACGCCCATCCCATCTGCTGCCAAATCGCGGGCAGCTTCGCAGCCATTGCAGTTGAACTATGCCGAACTGCGGCGTTTCGCCATTTTGCGGTGGATGGGCACAGTGGGCGCATTGCTGCTTGGGCTTGGAGCCCTCGGTGCCGGCGCGCTTCCGGTGCGAGAAAACCCCTATAACGGATTTCCGCTCGGTTCACTCATGGGCAGAATGCTCCAGGCATCGACGGTATTGAGCTTCATCGGCATCGGGTTGATCGTCACGGCCTGGTTACTCATGGCACCTTTTACCGGCGCGTTATGGCGGCCAAATCAGCGCGCGGCTGGCCTGGTATCTACTTCCATGCTCAAGCGCACCTTTGTGGCATGGACCTTTCCAATCCTGCTCAGTGCGCCGATGTTTACCCAAGACATCTACTCCTACCTCGCAAACGGCAAGATCATTCGCATGGGGCTCGATCCCTATAGTGCAGGCCCTATCGATCTGCTTGGAGCAGGCGACGTCTTAGCGCGGAGTGTGCCCTTTATCTGGGCGCACTCCCCTTCCCCCTATGGCCCCGTTGCATTGGGCCTTGCCTCGGCCATTAGTTGGCTTACTCAAGACAGCATCGTGTGGGCCGTGGCCGCCCACCGCCTGCTAGCCATCGCCGGAGTCGCGCTGACAGCCTGGGCGGTGCATCGACTAGCGCTGCGGTGCCATGTCACCCCGCAGGCAGCCTTTTGGCTTGGCATCCTCAACCCAATCACCATCCTGCACCTCATCGGCGGTATCCATAACGAGGCAATCATGCTCGGGCTTGCCATGGCCGGCATGGAATTTGGGCTCAGGGCAAGCGATCGGATCGTCCTTGGTCGCGTGCGAAGCTCAATGTGGTTCCTCATCGTCTCCGGCGCGCTTTTAAGTTGCGCTGGCATGGTCAAAGTCACCGGCTTTATCGGCCTCGGCTTCGTGGGCATGTCCTTTGCCAGAGCCCTGCACGCACGCGGTTCAAAACACATCACCGCCATTGGGCTGGCCGCCCTTGCGTATGCGACGGTGCTGCTGTGCACCATCGCCCTGGTCAGCCTCATCACCGGCATCCCGCTCGGGTGGATCACCGGCCAAGGCGGAGCCGTCTCAATCCGAAGCTGGATGTCGATTACGACCGCTATCGGCGTCATCAGTGGCGGCTTGGGCATGCTGCTTGAGTTAGGCGACCACACCGATGCGATGCTGAAGGTAACTCGCGCTGCCGGTCTTGCAGTCGCCGCAGCATTTATTCTGCGCATGTTGTTGGCCACCTACCGCGGCACCATCGCCGCCATCGGCGGTTTGGGGGTAGCCACCTTCGTGTTGGTGATTTTCTTCCCCGTGGTCCACCCCTGGTACATGCTCTGGGCCATCATCCCGCTTTCGGCCTGGGCCAATCGGGTGATTTTCCGCTGGGCAGTCACCGCATATTCGGCGCTCGTGAGCTTTTTCGTGCTCCCCCGTGGTCTTTCGCTGCCACCAGGCACGGTGCTCAGTATTTATCTCTTCGCAGCCATCGCGTTCGGGGTTTCTTGGTGGTTTTTGCGGTGGGTATTCAACCGTCCAAGCCGTCGGGGCTTAAACTAGTGTGCCGTGATCGCTCAAAGCGCAGAAATAGCACTGGAATTAGACACGGTAACCAAATCCTTTGGAGCCAAGACCGCCGTGAACGGGCTTTCGCTGCGCGTTGCTCGCGGAGAAGTACTGGCTTTACTCGGCCCTAACGGCGCAGGAAAGACCACCACCATCGAGATGTGCGAGGGCTTCCTTCGCCCAACCAGCGGCAACATCCGAGTCCTTGGCCTTGATCCCAGCCGCAGCCCAGATGCGTTGAGGCAGCGAGTAGGCATCATGCTCCAAGGCGGCGGTTCCTATTCGGGTGTGCGCGTGGAAGAAATGCTGAAGCTCACCGCGAGCTATTGCAAAGATCCACTCGACGTGGAATGGCTCATCGAGCTCCTTGGCCTGGGCGGGGTCAGAAAAACCACCTACCGTCGCCTCTCCGGTGGCCAACAGCAGCGCCTTTCGCTCGCACTGGCGCTGGTGGGACGACCCGAGCTGGTGTTCCTCGACGAGCCCACCGCCGGCATGGACGCGCAATCACGCTTGGTGGTGTGGCGGCTGATTCATCAGCTCCAAAACGATGGCGTCACCGTCGTCTTAACCACCCACCTCATGGACGAGGCCGAGGCTCTTGCCGATGCAGTTGCCATCATGGACCGTGGCGTATTGGTTGCAAGCGGAACCCCCAATGAATTGCGTCAGTCGAGTAATCACGCGGCGTCGATAAGCTTCCAAACCACAGCACCCTTGGATCTTGCACTCTTGCCCGATGCACTCGCAGCGCACGTTTCGCAGACGCGCCCGCTGCATTATCACCTTCGCAACACCCCCACCCCGGAGCTTGTGGCCGCAATCTGCCAGGCCGCTGCGCAACAGCATGTGCTGATTCACCACTTGGATACCGACACGCCCACCCTTGAAGATATCTTCCTCGACCTCACCGGCCGCGAGCTCAGGAGCTAACACCATGGCAACAACGAAACGCACCCTCGATGCTCAAGGTTTCGAACCCGGCACCTTCAGCCCCAATCCCACTCGCGCCTCGGTCGCCTCCATGCTGCGTGCCCAAGGGATCATGGAAGCCAAGCTGTTCATGCGCCACGGCGAGCAATTGCTGCTGAGCTTCATCATCCCACTCGCCGGCCTTATCGGGCTCTACTTCTTCCCGGTGGCAGATACCAAGATGGACAATATCGTGCCCACCATCTTGGCCATGGCAGCCATGAGCTCCGGTTTTACAGGTCAAGCCATCTCGCTTGCCTTCGACCGCCGCTACGGTGCCCTCAAACGCACCGGAGCCAGTGGTGTGCCCGCCTGGACCATCGTTTTAGGCAAAATCATCGGCGTGCTCGCGGTGAGCTTCGTGCAACTGCTGCTGCTTGGTTCCACCGCGATGTTCCTTGGATGGCAACCAGAAGGCATTGGCATCATCTTCGGCCTGATCCTGTTCTTCTTCGGCGTTGCCACCTTCACCACCTTCGGCCTGCTGATGGGCGGTTCTCTTTCCTCCGAACTCGTGCTCGGCTTTGCCAATCTGCTCTGGTTCGCCCTCGTTGGTGTGGCATCAATCGCCATGATTGGCCCTACTCCCCCGAGCATGGGCCTCGAGTTGGTGCCTTCCGTTGCGCTTGCCGACGGCCTCCGCACCGCATTTGCAGGCCAAATGCCGGGACCTCAGCTCGTCATTCTGGCCGGCTATTGCGCCATCGGTGGCCTTGGAGCCAGCCGCTGGTTCAAGTTCAATTAGCCACCTGTGTCCGATTCCACTGCAACCTAGCACCGCCGGCATGAGCGCTTTTGCACTCCAACAATGAGGTATCAGCGCAGCTCAACTGAGTTTGAGGCTTAGTTTTTCTTCTTCGCGACGCGCCACCGGGGTGCAGGCCTAGGCCATCGCGGCAGCAAGGTAGAATCATTGACCGTGGCTACACAAACTACTTCTGCTCAAAAACCTCGGTTGGAGCGCCTCAGGCAGCAAAAGACTCAAAGCCTTCTGGCCTTTTTGCTCATGGTGGCTCAAGGTGGCATCACCGTAACCGGTTCGATTGTGCGCGTGACGGGTTCAGGCCTTGGCTGTAATACCTGGCCGAATTGTCACGAAGGCTCGCTTGTACCGGTCGCAGGTGCAGCTCCCTGGATTCAACAGCTCATCGAATTCGGTAACCGCCTCCTGACCTTCGCGCTGATCGCTATTGCCATCGCCTTGTTCATCTCGGTGCTTCAACGACGCAAAGAGATCATTGTCTACGCGTTGCTGCAGTGCTTTGGCATCGTGGTACAGGCAGTCATCGGCGGTATCTCCGTGCACCTCGACCTCAAATGGTGGGCCGTTGCCCTGCACTTCCTGCCCTCGATGATCCTTGTGTGGCTCGCCGCAGTGCTGTGGGTACGGGTAAAGCAACCAGATGAGGGCACTCCCCGAGTCATCATCCCCTCTTCCCTGCGCGCCCTCGCCGTGTTCGGTGCCTTCTTACTTTCCATCGTGCTGGTAACCGGCACCATGGTTACCGGCGCCGGCGTTCACGCGGGCGATACCGGGGTTGGCATGGAAGGCCGCCTTGACGTTGATCTTGGACTCATGGCGCATATTCACGCATGGGTGATGTACGTGTACCTCGCTGTGACCATCGTGCTCGTCGGTGCCCTGGTGGCCAAGAAGGCTCCGGCGAATCTTCAACGCAACGGCTGGTTGCTCATCATCATGATCGTGGTCCAAGCCGCCGTCGGTATTTTGCAGTTCCGTCTCGGCGTGCCACGTTGGACCGTGCCCGTTCACATCGGCCTGTGCTCCTTCGTGGTGGCGTGCTGCGCTGTGCTGTGGGCCCAGGGCAAAGTGCGCGAAGTCCAAGAGCCTCGCGTGCAATAACACACCTCACCCAGCCGGCTGCACAGCAGCACAGCATCGAAGGCTCAAGCGAAGACTTGGGGTTGCGGTGCAAACTCGAAAGCCGCGTAGCGTGGAAGAAGGACCCACGCTGCGCGGCATTGTTGTGTCCTTAGCACGCCTGCGGCGCTCCGCTGGCGTGTGTGGTGGTGCAGGCAGATCAATCGAGCGCAATCCTTGCATTAGAGTGTCTGCTATGGATTGGATATTTTGGTTGACCTTTATTTGCGTATTCAGCGCCGTGTACGTCACTATCACCGAATTGCGCAGGGAGGCATCAGCAGCACAGGTTGGACTGTGGGCAGCAGCCTGCTTGGTATTTCCTATCCTCGGCTTTATCGCCTGGTTCATACTGCGCAAAAACGCCTAAGCTTTGAGCGCCAAAGCCCTCCGAAGAAGGCCAATGGAGAGGCGAAAAACAACACCGCCGTTTGCGCATGAAAGCATCAAACGGCGGTGTTTTTGGCTTTGCCCGCATTGGAAGGCGATGGGGTTTAAAGCATGTGGGAGATCTGCTCGAGGCCTAAGATCGCGTCGAGTGAGAGGCCAACGAAAAGCGCAGCCAGGTAGTTATTGGAAAGGATGAAGAGGCGAAGCGGGCGCACGTGCGTGCCGTGTTGGACACCGCGGTGAAGCTTGTGGGCGACCACAATGAACCAGACACCTGCGATGATCGCGGTAGCCGCATACAGCCATCCAGCAGCGGGAATGAGCAGGAAGGTGACCAGCACAGTAGCCCAGGTATAGGCCACAATCTGCTTGGTTACCTGCTCTTCAGTGCGAACCACCGGCAGCATGGGCACACCTGCTGCGGCGTAATCTTCTTTGTACTTCATGGCCAGAGCCCAGGTGTGTGGTGGGGTCCAGAAGAAGATAATCAAAAACAGCACAATGGCTTGCCACCAACGAGCAGGGGTGCCATCCGGGAGATTATCGACGATGGCGGCCCAACCTACTACCACCGGCATACACCCTGCGGCTCCGCCCCAGACGATGTTCATATGCGTGCGACGCTTGAGCACCTTGGTGTAGACGAAGATGTAGAAGCCGATCGTGGCCATCACGAACAGTGCGGCGATCAGCGAGTGACAGACAAGCCAAAGCCATAGGAAGCTGGCCACGGTGAGTGCCCAGGCAAAGACGGTGGCTTGGGTATTGCTCACGGTGTGACGAACCAGCGGGCGTTTGGAGGTTCGGCCCATTTTCTGGTCGATATCGGAGTCGGCCACCATATTAAAGGTGTTGGCTGCCGCCGCGCCCATCCAGCCACCGAATAAGGTGCCCAACATTAATCCGAGGTGAATATTACCACGATCTGCCTGCAGCATCGCGGGAATGGTGGCGACGAGGAGAAGCTCAATGACCCGTGGCTTCGTCAGCGCAAGGTAGGCCTTGATTCTCTCCAAGGGAAATCCCTCCCATAGCTCGTGGTTCTATTGCAAAAGGTGGTGCCCATCGTGCTCGTACCCACATCAAGGCAGTTGCCAGCAGCGCTCCAGGTGGAGTCTACGGGCATTTGGTATCCCTTCGTTGAAGCAAAAGGAGGCCAAAGTTAGTGGTCGGCTGTGTTGAGTAAAAAGTTCCGCCCTCAAGCAAAAATCTTTCGCCACAACAGCGTGAAATCCCTGCAGGCTCCAAAAAGCCGCCAGGGATCATGCTTGCCACCGCTTCAAAGCACCCACCTCATGGGCATCCACTTCGGTGTGGTGCTTTGCATTGGTTGTCGCTACTTACCCATCTGAGTCAGTAGGGTTCCCATACTAGCTGGCTGGGTGAAACTTTCCCCAATGCCACTCCGAGTTGCACCCTCGCACCCAAAGCGACGCCTCGGTCTTAGGGGCAAGAACCGGAAGTATCTGGTGCTTACCCAACAAGACGCACAGTGAGTTGCTGCTCAATCTCGCGGGGCTGGGCGGGAGTATGCCCAGGAGCTGGCATCGCTCGCTACTATGGAGGCAGCGATTCTCGTTTCGCGCCTTTTCTTCGCGCGGTGTGGATCTCTTTGAGTTGTCACCTTCTGCATCGAATGCCCAGAGCATTGGGCAGGAAGAGCTTCGAGGAGATCACCGCCTATCGCGAGGCTTATTTGGTGCGCGGTGTCGTGCTAACACCATGTTCTAAACGATGATTAAGGACGGCCTTTCGTGACTTTGGCTCCGGAACTTCAAGCATTAACCAAGCGCAATTACCCCTCGGATTGGACTGAGGTGGATACCTTGGCCGTGGACACGGTGCGTGTGCTGGCCGCCGATGCGGTTGAAAACTGCGGATCGGGCCACCCGGGTACCGCCATGAGCCTGGCACCGCTGGCGTACACCCTGTACCAGCGCGTGCTTCGCCACGACCCGAACGATGTGCACTGGCCAGGCCGCGACCGCTTCGTGCTCTCCTGCGGTCACTCCTCTTTGACCCAGTACATTCAGTTGTACTTGGGTGGCTTTGGCCTCGAACTTGAAGATCTCAAAGCACTGCGCACCTGGGGCGCCAAGACCCCCGGCCACCCGGAGTACCACCACACTGACGGCGTGGAGATCACCACCGGCCCTCTGGGCCAAGGTCTTGCCTCCGCAGTGGGCATGGCCATGGCGTCGCGTCGCGAGCGTGCCCTGTTCGACCCCGAAGCTGCCGAGGGTGAGTCCCCCTTCGATCACTTCATTTACGTCATCGCCTCTGATGGCGACCTCGAAGAAGGCGTGACCGCCGAGGCTTGTTCCTTGGCTGGCACCCAGCAACTGGGCAACCTCATCGTCTTCTGGGACGACAACCGCATCTCCATCGAGGATGACACCCAGATCGCCTTCACCGAAGATGTTGTTGCTCGTTACCGCGCCTATGGCTGGCAGGTTATTGAGATTGACGGTGGCGAAGACGTCGCTGCCATCGAGCAGGCCGTCGCCGAGGCTCAGGCCGAAACGCAGCGACCCACCTTCATTCGCCTTCGCACCATCATCGGCTACCCCGCCCCCACCATGATGAACACCGGCGCCGTCCACGGTGCTGCATTGGGTGCTGAGGAAGTTGCCGCTACCAAGCGCGAGCTCGGCTTTGATCCCGAGGCTCACTTCGCCGTGGAAGACCGCGTGATTGAGCACACCCGCGAGCTTCAAAACCGTGGCGCACAGGCTCACGAGGAATGGCAGAAGCTTTTCGACGCTTGGGCGGAGCAAAATCCCGAGCGTAAGGCGCTCTTCGATCGCCTATCGCGCCGCGAGCTGCCCGAAAACTTCGACGCCGACCTCCCCTCCTGGGATGCCGATGAAAAAGGCATCGCTACCCGTAAGGCCTCGGAGGCCGTGCTTCAGGCACTCGGCGCAACCATGCCGGAGCTTTGGGGTGGTAGTGCAGACCTGGCAGGTTCGAATAACACCGTGATCAAGGACTCCCCCTCCTTCGGCCCGAAGGAGATCACCACTGATACCTGGACCGCGCAACCCGGCGGTCGCAACCTGCACTTCGGTATCCGCGAGCACGCCATGGGCGCAATCCTCAACGGCATCTCCTTGCATGGTGGCACCCGCCCCTATGGCGGCACCTTCCTGATCTTCTCCGATTACATGCGCCCCGCTGTTCGCTTGGCAGCACTGATGAACGTGGATGCCTACTACGTGTGGACCCACGACTCCATTGGTCTGGGTGAGGACGGCCCTACCCACCAGCCGGTAGAGCAGCTTGCTTCGCTGCGTGCAATTCCCAATATGTCCATGATTCGCCCGGCCGATGCCAATGAAACCGCCGCTGCTTGGCGCGCCGCCTTGCAGTACAAGGCCGGCCCGAAGGGCTTGGCGCTGACGCGTCAGAACGTGCCAGTGCTTGAGGGCACCAAGGAAAAGGCACGCGAGGGCGTTGTCCGCGGCGCATATGTGCTCGTAGAGGCTTCGAAGGAGACTCCCGACGTGATCTTGATGGCCACCGGCTCTGAGGTGCAGCTTGCAGTGGAGGCTGCCAAGAAGCTCGAAGCCGATGGTGTTGCAGCTCGCGTCGTGTCTGTGCCGTGTCTTGACTGGTTCCTTGAGCAAGATGCCGAGTACCAGGAATCGGTGCTGCCATCCGAGGTGCAAGCACGCGTATCCGTCGAAGCCGGCATCGCTATGCCGTGGTACCAACTGCTTGGTTGCCGTGGTCGTGCCGTGTCCCTGGAGCACTTCGGCGCTTCTGCTGCCTACCAAAAGCTCTTTGAGGAGTTCGGTATCACCACCGATGCAGTGGTCGCTGCAGCCCAGGAAACACTGCAAAGCTCCTAGTGAGGTTAAGCCTCAAGCCTTAACACCGAGGCTTGAAGCTGCTCACACTTAGCACACGATGCCCATGCCCGCGGTGAAACGCGGTAGCATGGGCAACGTCTTTTCAAGGCCTAAGACGAGTCAATCAGAAACGATGTTTTTTCAATGAACGCTATTCAACAACTTGCAGAACTTGGCACTTCTACCTGGTTAGACGATCTCTCACGCGATCGCATTAACTCCGGCAACCTTCGCGAGCTCATCAGCACCAAGCACATCGCGGGCGTTACCACCAACCCCGCGATTTTCGCCGCAGCGATGTCCAAGGGCAACGCCTACGATGAGCAAATTGCCACCCTCAAGGCAGAGCAAGCAAGCGTGGATCAAGCCGTCTATGCCATGAGCATCGACGATGTGCGCGCAGCCTGCGATGTATTTGAAGGGGTCTTTGAGCAGACCCAAGGCAAAGACGGTCGAGTCAGCATCGAGGTTGATCCCCGCATCTCCGAGGATCGCGATGCCACCATCGCGCAGGCACGCGAATTGTGGTCTCGCGTTGATCGCCCCAACGCCATGATCAAGATCCCCGCCACCGAAGATTCGCTGCCCGCAATCGTGGACGCACTGGCAGAGGGCATCAGCGTGAATGTCACCCTGATCTTCTCTGTGGCGAGGTACCGCCAAGTCATCGCTGCCTATAAGGAAGGTATCCAGCGCGCAGCAGACAAGGGCCTGGATGTGTCGAAGATTCACTCCGTTGCTTCCTTCTTTGTCTCTCGCCTCGATACCGAGGTGGACAACCGCCTTGAAGCCATCGGCAGCGAAGAAGCACTTGCGCTTCGCGGTAAAGCTGGCGTAGCCAATGCTCGTCGCGCCTACCAGGTATTCCAGGAAGCATTTGACCAGGCCGAGCTGCCAGAAGGTGCAAATGTTCAGCGCCCACTGTGGGCTTCAACTGGTGTGAAAAACCCTGATTACCCCGCCGATCTTTATGTCAGCGAGTTGGCCGGCCCGAACACCGTGAACACGATGCCGGAGGGCACGATCGACGCTGCTATCGAGGCGGACAATATCCACGGCGATACGCTCAGCGGCACCGCGGAGGAAGCTGAGCAGGTCTTTTCCAAGCTGTCGGCTGTGGGCATCGACTTTGAAGACGTGTTCAATGTTCTTGAGCGTGAAGGCGTGCAGAAGTTTGTGGATGCCTGGAATGAGTTGCTCGAATCGATGCAAGAAAATCTCAGCTAAGCTTTAGCAGCTTGAAAAAGGTGGCGGTCATGCTATCGCCACCTTCCGCTGAGTTCGCAACCGTGCAAAAAGGAAGAAGTTAGCCCCTCGTGAGCAACACCTCGTTACCCGATCATTATGAAGCCGATGGCTGGGAAAACCCCTTGCGTAGTGCCTTGGATAAGCGTTTGCCCCGCATTGCCGGACCTTCAGGCATGGTCATCTTCGGTGTCACCGGCGATTTAGCTAAAAAGAAGCTACTGCCAGCCATCTATGATCTTGCCAACCGTGGCCTGCTTCCCGCCGGGTTCTCCCTGGTTGGTTTTGGTCGACGTGATTGGAGCAAAGAGGACTTCGAAGAATATATTCGCAGCGCCGTTGAAGCTGGCGCTCGAACTGAGTTCAGGGAAAACGTGTGGCTCCGCCTTGCCGAGGGGATGCACTTTGTGCAGGGCAACTTCGACGATGATGAGGCTTTCGACCGCCTGGCAGACACGCTGCAGCGTATCGACGAATCCGGTGCCACCTCCGGCAACTGGGCTTTCTACCTCTCGGTTCCTCCTAACTTCTTCTCGGATGTATGCCACCAACTCCAACGCTCCGGTATGGCTGAAGCGAAGGGTAAGAGTTGGCGACGTGTGATCGTCGAAAAGCCCTTTGGCCACGATCAAGAAAGCGCCAGGGAGCTCAATGAGATCATCAACTCGGTGTTCCCCGAGCGATCGGTATTCCGCATCGATCACTACCTGGGCAAAGAAACAGTGCAGAATATTTTGGCCTTGCGCTTTGCCAACCAATTATTCGACCCACTGTGGAATTCCCACTACGTCGACCATGTGCAAATCACCATGGCCGAAGATATTGGTCTCGGAGGGCGCGCGGGATATTACGACGGCATTGGTGCTGCCCGCGACGTGATCCAAAACCACCTGATTCAGCTTCTCGCGCTTGTTGCCATGGAAGAACCAGTGGACTTCACCCCCTCGCAACTCCAGTCGGAAAAGATCAAAGTACTCCGCGCCACCCGGCCAGTGGAGCCCTTCTCTAAGACCACCGCGCGTGGCCAATACGCCTCCGGTTGGCAAGGCTCCGAATTGGTCAAAGGTCTGCGCGAGGAAGAAGGCTTCGACCCCGAATCCAAGACCGAGACCTATGCAGCCTGCACCCTGGAGATCAACTCTCGTCGCTGGGCTGGTGTGCCATTTTATCTTCGAACCGGCAAACGCCTAGGCCGGAGGGTCACCGAGATTGCCTTGGTGTTTAAGGATGCACCACACCAACCCTTCGCCGCCGGCACCAGGGATACCCAAGGCCAAAACGTGGTGGTGATTCGCGTGCAGCCCGACGAAGGTATGTTGATGCGCTTTGGCTCCAAGGTTCCTGGATCTGCGATGGAAGTCCGTGACGTCAATATGGACTTCTCCTACTCCGAGGCCTTCACCGAGGAATCCCCAGAGGCCTATGAGCGTCTGATTCTCGATGCGCTCTTGGACGAGGCAAGCTTGTTCCCCACCAATGAGGAAGTGGAGCTCAGTTGGCAGATTCTCGATCCAATCCTGCGCTTCTGGGCCGATCACGGCGAGCCGGAGGATTATCCCGCCGGCACCTGGGGGCCGCATTCGGCCGACCGCATGCTCGAGCGTGTGGGACGTTCATGGCGCAGGCCCTAAGCGCTCTGTGCTACCCCAGCATCCAACCAAGCCCGCTAACGTAGCCCTCACAATGGATTAAAGGCGCACCATGATCTTTGAATTGCCCAATACCGATACCCGCGAAATTTCCAAAACGCTTGTTCGTGCACGGGAAACCGGTGGTCAAGTCACCACCAGCCGCGTGCTGACCTTGATCATTGTGGCGAAAGAACGCGATGACATTGAGGCCATCACCAAAGCCACCACCGAGGCCTCCCGTGAGCACCCGTCCAGGGTGATCCTCCTGGTCACTGGTGATGAAGATGCAGCCTCCTCCCTTGACGCATCGGTGAGCATTGGTGGCGACGCCGGCGCATCAGAACTGGTGATTATGAAACTAGCCGGTGAGGTATCCAAGCACTTAGTGCATGTGGTCACTCCCCTGCTGTTGCCTGATACCCCCATCGTCGCGTGGTGGCCTTCTTCTGCTCCCGTGGACCCGGCCGAGGATCCCATTGGCAAGATCGCGCAACGTCGCATCACCGATACCTATAACGATCCGCCCGCAGATGCGCTGTATAACCGCCGGAATAACTACACCTCGGGCGATTCTGACCTTTGCTGGGCAAGGCTGACTCCTTGGCGTGGCGTTGTTGCGTCCTCGCTGGATGTATTGCCGCATGAAGATGTCCATGACGTGCGCGTTTATGGTGCCGCTGAAAACCCGAGCGTGGAGTTGGCCGCGGGTTGGTTAGCGAATCGCCTAGGGGTAGCAGTAACCCGCTATACCTGCGATATGGACGATGCCATTGATGAATTCGGCCAGGCCGCCGTGCCAGTAAAGCGCCTGGAACTCGACCGCGCTTCGGGCACCGTTGTGCTGGAAATGCAAGAAGATCAGGCCACCTTGGCCTTGAGCATTCCGGGTCGCGATACCGCGCTGGTGGCCATCAACCGCCGCTCGGAATCTGATTGTCTGGCCGAGGAACTGCGACACTTGGATCCGGATATCGCCTATGCCAACACCCTAAAAAGCCTCAACCGTATCGAATTCGCCGCCGATAAGCCCAGCGCTTAGGCCATATTGCACTTAAGGATGATGCATGACTGCGCTTGAAGTCCAAGAACTGCCCGATCTCGCTGCCGTTATTTCCTCCGCCGCCGATGGCGTGATTGAAGTACTCGATCGTGCCCGTCGTGGCGAAGGCCTCTACGACGACGGTATGGCACGGATCGTGCTCACCGGTGGTGGCGCGGGCATCGGCACCCTTGAAGAGCTCCAGCGCCGCGGCACCGACCGCAGTGGCGCGCACTTCTTCTTTGGTGACGAGCGCAATGTTGCCCCCGATCATCCCGACTCCAATGAGGGGCAGGCTCGCCGCGCTCTGTTCGACGCAGCCAATGTGCCAGAAGCAAATATTCATGGCTATGGGCTTGGTTCGGTAGATATGGCCACCGCCGCACAGGACTACGAGGAGGTCTTGGCGCAGTTTGCACCCCAAGGCTTTGATCTTCACCTGCTGGGTATGGGCGGTGAAGGCCACATCAATTCTCTTTTCCCCCATAGCTATGCCACCAAGGAGCAGGAACGTTTGGTGGTCGCTGTTGAAGATTCACCCAAGCCGCCTGCGCAGCGCGTTACCTTGACCCTGCCGGCGGTAGCCACAGCCGATCATGTCTGGCTTCTAGTCGCCGGTGAGGAAAAGGCTGAGGCCGTGGCCCAGTTGCGAGCAGGTGCTCCCGCGGAGGAACTTCCCGCTGCCGGAGCGCGTGGACGCAAGTCCACAGTGCTGAAGGTGGCTGCTAACGCTTTATAGGCTTGAGCAAGCAAAAACAGCATCCCTACTGCGAAAGTGCAGTAGGGATGCTGAATGCTTTTTAGGGTCTAGTGCTGCCCGTTATGCGTATGCCTGAATCAGGTTCAGTGCGACGATGCAAGCAATCCAGATCAAGCCAGTAAAGATGGTGACTCGGTCCAGGTTCTTTTCCACCACGGTAGAACCGGAGAGATTGGACTGCACGCCGCCGCCAAAGAGGCTGGACAAGCCGCCGCCCTTGCCACGGTGGAGCAGCACAAACAGCGTCATGATCACGCTGGCGATCACCAGAACGATCTGAAGAGCTAAAGCCATAGGTGGATCCTTGCCATGTTGTAGATAGCTAAATGGGCACAGTCGGGTGCCATACCGTGCACACTATACACCCATTAGAACCAAGCGTGCTCCAGCGACTCGCTGGAGCACGGATGAGAAAGCGCCGAATGTTAAACGGCAGAAGCTGCGTTGGCAGCAAGCTTGGCAAAGGCCTCGCCATCGAGGGAGGCGCCACCTACGAGGCCACCATCGACGTCGGCCTGGCCAACGATCTCGGCCACAGTTTCAGCCTTGACAGAGCCACCGTAGAGGATACGGATGCCTTCGGCCACGGAGGCGTCGGCAAGCTCAGCGATGAGCTTACGAATAGCTGCGCAAACTTCCTGAGCATCTTCAGCCGATGCGACCTTGCCGGTGCCGATGGCCCACACTGGCTCATACGCAATCACGGTGTTGGCCAGATCCTCGGTGGAAAGACCAGCCAGGGATTCGCGGGTCTGCTCCACGACGTAATCAACGTGGGTGCCTTGCTCGCGGATCTCGAGTGGCTCACCGACGCAGACGATCGGGTGCATGCCCTGACCCAGGGCTGCCTTTGCCTTTGCGGCAACAAGTTCAGAGGTTTCCTGGTGGTACTCGCGACGCTCGGAGTGACCAACAACGACCCAGGTGCAACCTAGCTTTGCCAGCATCTGGGCAGACACCTCACCGGTGTAGGCACCGGATTCGTGCTGCGATACGTCCTGGGCACCATAGGTGATTTGGAGCTTGTCGCCTTCAACCAAGGTCTGCACGGAGCGCAGATCAGTAAATGGAACGGTAACGGCTACGTCGACTTTGTCGTAGTAGTCCTTGGGCAGTGCAAAAGCGAGCTTCTGCACGGTGGCTACGGCCTGGAGGTGATCGAGGTTCATCTTCCAGTTACCGGCAATCAAGGGAGTGCGTGCCATAAGTGTGTTGAATTCCTTTCAATGCGATAGCGCCAAAGGCGCCATCTTGACTTGGGAAAAAGCGGTGTTAGCTTTCCAGGACCTGTACGCCCGGCAGTTCCTTACCTTCGAGGAACTCCAAGGAGGCACCGCCACCGGTGGAGATGTGGCTGAAGCCGTCCTCGGCAAGGCCGAGGGAACGAACGGCTGCGGCCGAGTCGCCGCCACCAACGACGGAGAAGGCACCCTGCTCGGTGGCCTCAATGATGGCCTCTGCCAGGCCCTTGGTGCCCTTGGAGAAGGCTTCGAACTCGAATACGCCCATCGGGCCATTCCAGAAGATGGTCTTGGACTCAACCAGCACCTTCTTAAAGCGCTCCACGGTCTCAGGTCCAACATCGAGGGACATCCAGCCCTCGGGGATGGCGTCGAGCGCTACAACCTTGTTCTCGGCGTTGGCGTCGAATTTCTCTGCTGCTACCAGGTCGGTGGGCAGCACGATCTTCTCGCCGTAGGTTTCGAGGAGCTGCTTGCAGTTATCAATCTGCTCTTCCTGGAGCAGGGACTCCTGAACGTTGATGCCCTTGGCAGCCAGGAAGGTGTAGCACATGCCGCCACCGATAATGATGTGGTCAGCCTTGGAGGCGAGTGCCTCGATCACGCCGAGCTTGTCGGAAACCTTGGCTCCACCAAGCACCACGGTATAAGGACGCTTCGGGTCTTCAACCACGGCCTTGAGCACGTCGATTTCCTTCTCAACGAGCTTGCCGGCGTAGTGAGGCAGGCGCTTGGCTACGTCATAGACGGATGCCTGAGCGCGGTGAACCACACCGAAACCATCAGAGACAAAGGCACCGTTTTCGGCGGTCAAAGCAACGAGCTGATCTGCAAATTCGCCGCGCTCTGCTTCGTCCTTGGAGGTTTCGCGGGGATCAAAGCGCACGTTCTCCAGCAACAGTACGTCGCCGTCGTTGAGGCCATTAGCGCGCTCGTGGGCATCTTCGCCCACCACATCTGCTGCCAACGCAACGTACTGATCGAGCGCCTCGGACAGTGCCTCTGCTACCGGAGCCAGGGAGTACTTATCGTTGAATTCACCCTTGGGGCGGCCAAGGTGAGCCATGAGGATAACGCGAGCGCCGCCCTCGACCAGTGCCTTGATGGTGGGGAGTGAAGCGTTAATACGACCGGCGTCGGTGATCTCTTGGTTGTCGTTGAGCGGTACGTTGAAGTCGGAGCGCACCAGCACGTGGCGGCCTTCTACGCCCTCGTTGAGCAGATCCTGCAGATTCTTTGCGGTCATTGAAACCAGACTTTCTGTATATCGTGTTCGTCTTGTTGTGCAAGCATGCTGCTCTCGCTTCGTGGGGCAAGAGTGCGATGCGGGCACACACCTTTGAGCCTAGTCATCTCCAGCACACTGTGTTGGAGCTGTGGGCTGCACCTCAAAGGCTGAAAGAACAATCTTGTTGCTCTTTATACACAAAACCCGGGGTGTACCACGGAGGTACACCCCGGGCTTCGAGGTGAGTACTGCAACCTAATGCAGCGCTCTGAGTCAGATTAGAGGCGCTCGCCCACGTACTCGGTGAGGGTTACAAGCTGGTTGGAGTAGCCCCACTCGTTGTCGTACCAGGACACAACCTTGACCTGATCGCCGATGACCTTGGTCAGGCCAGCGTCGAAGATGGAGGCGTGAGCATCGGTGACGATGTCGGTGGATACCAGCGGATCCTCGGTGTAGGCCAGAACACCCTTGAGCTCGCCCTCGGCAGCCTTCTTGATGGCGGCGTTGACCTCTTCAACCGTTACTTCCTTGGAGCAGGTGAAGGTGAGGTCGGTAGCGGAGCCGGTGGGCAGCGGCACGCGCATTGCGTAGCCGTCGAGCTTGCCCTTGAGCTGCGGGAGCACCAGAGCAACGGCCTTGGCAGCACCGGTGGAGGTGGGCACCATGTTGATGGCAGCAGCGCGGGCGCGACGCAGGTCCTTGTGAGGAGCGTCGAGCAGGCGCTGGTCGCCGGTGTAAGCGTGAACGGTGGTCATCAAACCACGCTCGATGCCGAAGGCATCGTCGAGCACCTTAGCCATGGGAGCCAGGCAGTTGGTGGTGCAGGAAGCGTTGGAGATGATGTTGTGGTTCTCGGGATCGTAGTCGGTGTGGTTCACACCAACAACGAAGGTAGCGTCCTCGTTCTTTGCAGGAGCAGAGATGATGACCTTCTTGGCGCCAGCGTCGATGTGAGCCTTAGCAGCCTCGGCATCGGTGAAGAAGCCGGTGGACTCGATCACGATGTCTACGTTGTTCTCGCCCCACTTGAGATCCTTGGGGTCGCGCTCTGCAGAAACCAGGATGCGGTGGCCATCAACGGTGATCGACTCATCGTCGTAGGTGACCTCCTTGCCCAGGCGACCCAGGGTGGAGTCGTACTTGAGCAGGTGTGCCAGGGTCTTGTTGTCGGTGAGGTCGTTGACGGCAACAACCTCGATGTCCGAGCCGCGCTCGCTGAGAGCACGGAAGAAGTTACGTCCGATGCGGCCGAAGCCGTTGATTCCTACGCGAATCGTCACTGTTGTCTCCTCAAAATAGAGTGATCGTTATTGGAGGCCAGGTTGAAGATTCCGTGTTGCCAACTTTGTTGGTTTATATCCGGATTGCTTCCGTTTTTTCCTGGCGCAACCTCAAGTCCGAAGTGTACCGAGCAAAACGGAAGTGTGCAGAAGTTTGTTTTCTGTGGGTTCTCAATCGGGCGCCACGCCCTCATGCATTCGGGGGTGCGTTCGGCGGTGTGGTTGCTAAAAAGTTCAACTTAGTACCGCTGGCTAGGCAGAGTTTGGGGGTTTCGCCCCTCAAATGGAGGTGCTTATCCCACACCACGTTCCACAGAATCGTATGATCTGATCTTCACGCCCAAGCACATTGTGAATCTAGACACATTCCGATCGGGCAAAGCAGACACCAAGCAAAACCCAAGCAAACAAAAACAAAAGGCGCGAGAGTCATTGACTCTTCGGCGCCTTCCGTGAAGCAACTCGTGGTTGCTAGGAGCCTATGGGTTAGGAGGACTCGTCCTGCTTTTCCATACCTTTGACCCTTGCGGAGGTATCCGGGATGCCCAATTCTTCCGCGCGCTTATCCGCCATATGCAAAAGACGACGGATCCGCCCCGCGATTGCGTCCTTGGTCATTTGCGGATCAGACAGCCTTCCTAGCTCTTCAAGGGAGGCATGACGGTGTTCGAGGCGAAGTTGGCCTGCTTGAGCGAGATGATCTGGGATGTCGTCACCCAAAATCGCCATCGCCTCTTCTACCCTTGCGGCTGCATGCATGGCGGCGCGAGCGGATCGGCGCAGATTCGCGTCATCAAAATTGGCCAGACGATTCGCACTCGGCTTGGCCTCGCGCTGCACGCGCTTTTGATCCCACAAAAGCCGTGCCGTGTGCGCCCCCATGCGCGAGAGCATCGCACCTACGGCTTCGCCGTCTCGCACGCTTACCTTTTCAACACCGCGAGATTCACGCGTTTTCGCTGCCACTCCCATCCTGCGGGCGCACCCCACCAATGCCAATGCTGCCTCTTGGCCGGGGGCTGCCACATCGAGGGAGGAGGAACGATTGGGATCCGAAAGGCTGCCGGCGGCAAGGAATGCACCACGCCATGCAGCTTCTGCCACTTCCACTGTTCCGGACACCACTTGCAACGGCAGCCCGATGATCTGGTGGCCTCCGGGGCTTACCATGCCTGTTCTGCGGATCAATTCTTTTGCGCCGCGTTCCACGCGCACCTCGTAGAGGTAACCGCGTTTGGGTGCTGGTGTCTCGGCAATATGCGGCAGCGATCCGACAATATGCTGCACCTCAAGCGCGAAACGCTGCGCTACCACCTGAAGTTCGCTGCGGAAAATCACCACCAGCCGGTGTTGTTCCACACTTAACTCGCCGCCGAAGCGGATCATGCCTGCAAGCTCGGCCAGGCGCTCTGCACCGTGTTGGGCCTGAACGCGAACGAGCTCAGCTTTTGCCTGATCCGATAACGCCGACATGAGTCTCACTTTCTTCCAGTACTGAAATGTTCAAGCCACCCGCTTGAGCCTTTTTGGGCTTCGGGCAGCCGCCCTGGCTGCCGTTGTGGCTGCCGTCGTGGGTAGCCACCCTGGCTGCCGCCATTGCACCCACCTTCACCGCGGCGGGTGGGCGCAAGTGATAGTGCTGCCTTAGGCTACCTCAACTCCAAAGCACCGCGATGCTTTATCGGTGATATTCGCTTTTGAGTGCAAAGGCGAGCTTGGCTGGGTCGTGGCGATCAAGCAGCATGCCGTCTTCGTCTTCTTCGCGCAGATCATAAAACCCGATGCGCGCACCGAGTGTTTGGGCCGCGCGTTCAAGGTGAACGCGATCTGATTGATTGGGAATCATTTGAGAATCCACAATGACGACATCGGCGCGCAGGCGGTGATCGTGTTGGGCGAGGATGTGCAGATGACGTTCAGCGCTAAAACCTGCAGTCTCGCCGGGTTCGGCACTGAGGTTGAGTACCACCACACGCATCGCTTCGGTCTTGGCTAAGGCTTCGGTGATACCGTCGACAAGCAAATGCGGAATCACGGAGCTAAACCAGGATCCAGGCCCGAGGGTTACGATATCCGCCTGCTCGATGGCCTCGAGGGCTTCTGGTGCCGCCTTGGGGTGCTCAGGGATTAACCGGACCCTTCGCACCGTTCCGGGGGTCGATGCCACAGCCACCTGGCCTCGTACCTCTCGCATGATTCGCGGATCATCATCCAGGCCGGAAACTTCGGCCGCAATGTCGAGTGGCCGGGCACAGACAGGCAATACTCTGCCTTCGGCGCGGATCGTTGCCTTTAATAAGTCCAGCGCTTTGATTTCATCACCGAGGACGTCGACAAGCCCGGCGAGCAAAAGGTTGCCCACGGCGTGTCCAGCGAGGGCACCATGGCCACCGAAGCGGTGTTGGAGCGTCTCCTCCCAGACCTGCCCGGTGTCGTCGAAAGGCGCTAAGGCAGCAAGCGCCATGCGCAAATCCCCCGGCGGGACTTGCCGAAGTTCTTTACGGATGCGCCCGCTGGAGCCGCCGTCATCGGCGACGGTGACGATGGCGTTGATGCTGCGATGCTCCAAGGAGCGAACAGCGCGCAGAGTTTGGAACAGGCCGTGGCCGCCACCAAGGCAGGCGAAAGCCGGCGAGTTGAGTGCTTTCATTGCTCAAGCCTCCAAGCAGGCTAATTACGCGAAATATCGCGGTGTTGCACATTGACGTCTAAATCACCACGATCTCTGAGGCGTCGACCGATTTCCTCGGCGATCGCTACTGATCGGTGGTGTCCGCCGGTGCAGCCAATGGAGATGGTGATGAATTTCTTGCCCTCGTGCTCAAACCCTGGGCGCATGTCGTCGAACATCTCCATGAAGTGCTCAAGGAAAGGTTCGGCCGCGTCCTGGCTGAGCACATAATCCGCCACGGGCTTATCCACGCCGCGGAAGGGTCGAAGCTCTGGCACCCAGAACGGATTTGGCAAAAAGCGCACGTCGATCATCACGTCAGTATCGCGCGGTGATCCGTGTTTGAAGCCGAAAGATTGCACGGTGACGTGCTGGCGTTTATTGGCAATCGAGGAGAAATTCGGTTCGATCACGCGGCGAAGATCATGCACGGAGAGATCTGAGGTATCGATAATCACGTCTGCAGATTCGCGAACCCCGGACAGCATTTCGCGTTCGCGTTCAATGCCCACCATGAGCGTGCCACTGCCCTGAAGCGGATGCGTGCGACGGAGATTATCAAAGCGCTTGATCAGCACGTCATCGCGGGCGTCCATGAACATCACCAGTGGCTTCATGCCGCGTTCGGAAAGCTCCGCAATGATTTGTTCGAGGCTGCCCACAAATTCTCGCGAACGCACGTCGGTCACCACCGCGACTTTGTCTACCGGCGAGGTTGGATCGGCGATCATCTCTGCAAGATGGACGATCAATTGCGGGGGGATATTTTGGGTAACAAACCAGCCCATATCTTCGAGCACCCGCGCCGCGGAACTCAGGCCCGCACCGGACAACCCAGTAATCAACACCGGCGGAATCTCGGTGCGCGGTTCAACATCGGAGCGAAGGTTCATCATCATGGTGGCCAGTCTAGCTTTTCGACGCCTCGCCATCAGCACCATGCAGCGCCTCATAACAGGCCTGGGCGAGCTTCACTCCAAAACCCTTCACCTGAGCAATCTCATCGACGCTGGCAGCTTTGAGCTTTTTCACCGAACCGAAATGCTGCACCAGCGCCTTTTTGCGCACCTGGCCTAGACCCGGTACTGCATCGAGCTCCGAGGCGCGCATCCGCTTCGAACGCTGTTGGCGGTGGAAGTTGATGGCAAAGCGGTGAGCTTCGTCGCGAAGCTGCTGGATTAAGTACATGGCCTGAGAATTGCGCGGCAAAATCACCGGCTCATCATCACCGGGAACCCACACTTCTTCGAGGCGCTTTGCAATACCGATCAGCGCCACATCGACGATGCCCAGTTCATCAAACACCGCCTGGGCAGCCGCCACCTGCGGTGCACCACCATCGACGACGAAAAGCTGCGGCGGATAGGCAAAGCGACGCTGCTGATCTTGTTCGGGATTCGCTTCATCTTCAAAACGCGCCTCATCAGCCTCATCCGGCAACGCGCGAATATCTTCTTTGTGGCGTGCGAAACGCCTGCGTGTTACCTCGGCAATCGAGGCAACGTCATTGGAGTGCCCGTCTCCAGCGGCCTCTTTGATGTGATAGCGCCGATAGTCCTGCTTCTTGGGCAAGCCATCTTCGAATACCACTAGGGATGCCACCACATCGGTGCCTTGGATATGCGAAATATCGGTGCACTCAATTCTCAAGGGTGCCTGCTCTAGCCCCAAGGCCTCTTGCAGTTCTTGCAGTGCCTGCGAACGGGCACTTAAGTCTCCGACTCGCTTCATCTTGTGCTGTCTGAGCGCATCCTTGGCGTTTTTCTGCACCGTCTGCATCAGCGCGCGCTTATCGCCGCGCTGCGGAACTCGAAGATCAACGCTAGCTCCTCGAAGACGACTCAACATCTCCTTGGTGCGTTCCAGGTCCAGTGCTTCGCGGTCGATTAAGACTTCCTTGGGCACCACGCGGTGGATCCCATCATCGCGCGTCCACGGCAACGCCTGATGGCTTTCTTGATCGACCCCTCGGCGATCAATCTTTTCTTCTAAACCAGCAGCACTTTCTTCTTGTTCAACGGCATCGGAATAGAACTGGATTAAAAAGGTCTGCAGCAATTCTGCGAGAGCCTCGTCGCCATCTTCGGTTCTTTCCACTACCCAGCCACGCTGGCCGCGAATCCTGCCAGACCTGACGTGAAACATCTGGATGGCTGCTTCGAGCTCATCTGCCCACACGCCCACAACATCGGCGTCGGTGCCGTCGCCAAGCACCACGGCCTGCTGCTCAGTGATCTTTTGCACCGCCTGCAGATCATCCCGAAAGCGTGCAGCACGTTCAAAATCCATCTCCGCTGCAGCCTCATGCATCTGGGCACTCAAATCCCGCACCACCGCATCGGTATGGCCTGCCATAAAACGCAAGAAGCCCTTCACAATCTCGCGGTGCTCCTTCTCACTGACCTTGCCTACACAAGGCGCAGAACACTTATCGATATAGCCCAAAAGACATGGCCGACCCAGCGCCTCGTGCCGGTTGTAGACCCCCTTTGAGCAGGTGCGAACCGGAAATACTCGGGTGAGTAAATCAAGCGTTTCACGTACTGCCCAGGCATGGGAATAGGGGCCAAAATAGCGAACGCCTTTGCGCCGCGGGCCACGATAGAAAAAGGCTCTGGGGATGCGCTCGCCTGTGCTTACGGCCAGGACGGGATAGGTTTTATCGTCGCGATATTTAACGTTGAAGCGGGGATCAAAACGCTTGATCCAGGTGTATTCCAGTTGGAGGGCCTCAACCTCACTGGCAACAACCGTCCACTCAACCTGGGAGGCAGTAGTAACCATCTGGCGAGTGCGCGGATGCAATTGCGAGAGGTCTTGGAAGTAATTCGATAGGCGCGCGCGAAGGTTTTTCGCCTTGCCTACATACACCACGCGCCCCGATGGGTCGCGGAATTTATACACCCCCGGTTCCGTGGGAATGGAGCCGGGGGCGGGACGGTACTGTGCCGGATCTGTCACGGGAGCAAATCTTCTAATCTTCTGGCATGTAGCGGGCTTCAAGAGCACGGAAGGCCTGGACATCGGCAACGGCCTGGGCTCCATCAGCAGCCTGCAATGCCCACAACGCCACATACTCAAAATCTGGCAATTCCAAACGGGCCATTCTTGCGCCCTCGGGGAAGTTCAGGCCGTAGATAACCAGCCATGGGTAGAACTTGGTGCCCAAGAAGTTGCGTACCTCTACCCCATCTTCATTTGCCTGAACCCGCGGACGCCACAGCGCGATAAAGACGATAGCTGCAAGCAACACGCCAACGAGGAAATAACCCCACTGGTCAATCACGGTCACGGTGGTGCCAGTGTCACCGATGGCGACGACCACTGCGAGGAATACATGCAGCAGCACAATCACCGTGGCGGCGATAATTGCCCAGAGTCGCATCTTGCGGGAAACAATCGTCAAAGTCCAAGGCTTATTGCTGGTTAGTGCTGCATCGGCTGCAACATAACGCTGTAATTCCTCGTCACTGAGACGGCGATTGCTCAAATTTTCCACGTCACTCATCTCGTCGCTTCTCTATCCATGTTCATTGCTGTGGGCAGCGTTGCAGGACCTGGTGGCCAAGATATCCCGATCCATCTTAATACCGAGAAATCCTAGAGCCTCATTGCCCAGTATTAGCCCGGCAGCGCATTGAGCGCCTTGGCGCTATATAGTGCCGCGAGTGTGGCCTCAGCGCCTTTGTCTTCTTGGGAGTCCTCGAAGCCTGCACGATCAACGGCCTGCTGGTGCTCATTGCACGTCAGCACACCATTGCCCACCGGAGTCTCAGCATCGAGCGCGACCCGAGTCAAACCCTGAGTCACCGAATCGCACACATAATCAAAGTGCGGGGTGCCGCCACGAATCACGCAACCTAAGGCAACCACGGCATCACAGGTGCGAGCCAATTTTTGCGCCACCACTGGCAGCTCAAGGGCTCCCGGAACGCGCACCTCAATGACCTTTGCCCCGGCTTGCTGTGCTGTTGCTTTCGCGCGAGCGTGGAGCTGATCGCAGATTTCCTGGTTCCACATTGCGGTGACAATGCCTACCGTATAACCAGGGGTCTGAATCTGATCGAGCTGCGGTAATCCTGCTACTGCCATCAGTGCCTCTTTCTTAAGTGTCTTGGGAATCCGATGCCGGCAACCAGGGTAGACGATGCCCCATCCGGTCCCGCTTCGTTTCTAAATAGTGCAAATTATCTTCATGCACCCGCACCTTGAGGGGAAGCACCTCATTGCTGAGCACCCCATAGGCGGCGAGGCTATCTTGCTTGCTGGGGTTATTGCTTAAAAGTCGAATGCTTTGTACCTCAAGATCTTGGAGCATCAAGGCCGCTGCTCGATAATCCCGAGCATCCGCCGGTAGTCCGAGGGCCAAATTAGCATCGACGGTATCGGCGCCTTCGTCTTGGAGCTTGTAGGCACGCAGTTTTTCCAGCAGGCCAATGCCGCGGCCTTCATGGCCGCGCAAGTACAACACAATCCCAGTTCCTTCTTCTGCAATGGCCTTCAGCGCAGCGTGGAGCTGATCGCCGCAGTCACAGCGTCGGGAAGCAAAAACATCGCCGGTCAGACATTCCGAATGCACTCGCACCAAGACGTCTTCTGCCCCGGTCACGTTGCCCTTCACTAAGGCGACGTGTTCAGTGCCCTCTCGCTCATCGCGGAAACCGATGCACTCAAAAGTGCCGTAGTCGGTGGGCAAGGTCGTACTGACCACCTTGCTCAAGGTGCGATCCTCTTGCTCACGTTCCCCTGCCGGGTCGTGTTCTTCACGCCAGGCAATGAGCTGCTCAATGGAGATCATCTTGAGCCCGTGGCGATCAGCAAAGGCACGCAATTCCGGCGAGCGCGCCATATCGGTGGGATCTTCTTCGCTTACTAATTCACATAGCACACCCACTGGCTGCAGCCCCGCCAAACGAGCTAGATCCACCGAGGCCTCAGTGTGTCCATCGCGGACCAGCACCCCGCCAGCGCGAGCACGAAGAGGTACCACATGTCCCGGACGGGTGAAATCCTCTGGTTGAGCCGCTTGATCTGCAAGCAGGCGCAGGGTTTCGGCGCGGTGAGTGGCCGAAATGCCGGTGGAACCGTTGGCTGCATCCACCGTGACGGCGTAGGCGGTGCCTCGCTGATCTTCGTTGCGGCGAACCATAGGCGGCAAGGCGAGCCTGTCCAGGTGCGCGCCTTCGAGTGCTGCACAGATATAGCCGGAGGAGTAGCGCACCATAAAGCTCACCAGCTCAGGGGTGGCGCACTCGGCGGCGAAGATTAAATCGCCCTCGTTTTCTCGATCGACATTGTCTACCACCACCACGGCTTCGCCCTGGGCAATCGCTTGGATGGCATCGTCTACCGAGTCGAGTTGGATGGAGTCGTGTTCGGCTTGGGTCACGATGAATTAGCCTAGTTCGAAGGGTGAGCAAGCAATTGATCGGGGGTTAAGATCGCCAAACGCTCCACGTATTTGGCCATCACGTCCACTTCGATATTCACCTGTTGTGATGGCTGCAGCGAACCTAAGGTGGTGGCCTCAAGTGTGGTGGGAATTAGCGAAACCTCAAACCATCCATCTGCCTGGGGGTCGGTTTCAGCGCTTAAGGCACTCACCGTCAATGAGGTGCCCGATACGCAGATGGAACCCTTTTCCACCACATAGCGCTTGAGCGATGCGGGCAAACGAAACCTCAACACGTCCCAGTGCTCGCTTGAGCTGCGCGAGAGGAGCTCGCTGGTGCCATCGACGTGGCCTTGAACCACGTGGCCTCCAAAGCGCCCACCGGCGGCCATGGCCCTTTCGAGGTTCACCTCATCGCCGATGCCGAGTTGGCCTAGGCTGCTGCGGTTGAGTGATTCCTGCATGACATCGGCTTCGAAATACTCTTTAGTTTTTGACGCCACCGTCAGGCACACGCCAGCGACGCTAATGGAATCACCCAAATGGGCATCGCCGAGGATCTCGGGCGCATAAATCCGAAGCCTTATCGCGTCGTGGAGATGCTCAATCTGATCCACTGTGCCCTTGCATTCCACAATTCCGGTAAACACTACCTTGCTCTCCTCATTACCAATGCCACATCTTGGCCAACCATTTCGGTTGCTTCTACATAAAACCGCGTTGCGTGCTCTAATGTTCCAGCCAATTGCCCGACGCTGCCTTTGCCCGCCCCCAATAGCAGCGGCGCAAGATAAAGGTGCAGCTCATCCACTAAGTTTTCTTGCACCATGGAAGTGATCAGCTCTGGTCCGCCTTCGACGAGCACAAGACGTTGGCCGTGGTCCCACAACCATTCCAAGGCCTTGGTTGGGCTAGAAAACTGCTCTACGCCGCGTTGCCACAGCATCGACTCTGTTGGAATGCTCCGGGTGCCCACCACGATGGGGCGTGGTTGTTTTGCTAGCTCATTGCCTTGGGCATCGCGCGCACTCAAGGTGGGGTTATCGGCCAAAACTGTGCCGGTGCCAACCATGATGGCATCGGCCTGGGCTCGAAATCGATGCCCTGCCTGGCGTGCTGCGCTGCCGGTGATCCACTGGCTCGTGCCATCTGCCGCTGCCACAAAGCCATCGGCAGTTTGAGCGATTTTGACCACGACATAAGGCCTGTTGCACTGTTGGGCGTATAACCAGGGTTCAAGGGCCTTTACGGCCAAGCCGAGGTATTCCGTTTCCACACCGGCTTGCTCTAAGGCACTGGCACCGCCTGCAGCCAAGGCTGATGGATCTTTTTGGCAGTACAACACTCGCGCGATGCCGGCATCGATGATGGCATCCACGCAAGGTCCGGTACGTCCAGTGTGCGCACAGGGCTCTAAGGTGACCACCATGGTGGCACCTTCAGCTTGAGCACCGGCTTGGCGCAACGCCATGACCTCGGCATGCGGGCCGCCCACCGGTTGGGTGGCGCCCACGCCGGCGATCTCACCATCGACGGCCACAACCGCGGCTCCTACTGGTGGGTTAGGGCTCGTGGTGCCCTGGGCCTTGTCGCCGGCGGCTACCGCCAAGGCGAGCGCACGCCGCAGCTCATCATCGGCAAACCAGTCGCGTTGCTCCACCACAATTGCTTGGTGGCTTCGGAGGCTGCTCAGCGGCAGCGTGAGCGGATTATCGTGCACTGGCAGCGAGGTTTCGGAGTCGTTCTACGGCGGCACCTGGATCGTCCTGGCCATACACGGCAGAACCTGCAACAAAGGCATCGCATCCAGCCGCTGCGGCTTGGGCGATCGTGTCTTCACTGATGCCACCGTCGATCTCGATGATGGTGTCAAGGTCGTGCTCGTCGATATAGCGACGAAGCGTGCGCACTTTCTCCAATTGATCAGGCATGAAGGATTGTCCACCAAAGCCCGGTTCGACGCTCATCACCAAGACCTCGTCGAAGGCTTCGAGGTGCTCGAGCATCGGTTCAATGGGAGTGCCAGGCCTTAAAGAAAAGCCCGCGCGTACACCCTGTGCCCGAATGTGCCGGGCTAGTTCGACCGGGTCATCGGTGGCTTCGATATGGAAGATCACGCAAGCAGCACCCGCCTCGATGTAGAGATCGACCCAGCGTTCTGGGTTTTCGATCATGAGGTGAACGTCGAGGGGTTGTTGCGTCACGCGAGCTACGGCTTTGGTGATGTCAGCACCGAAGGAAAGGTTTGGCACGAAGTGTCCGTCCATGACATCGACGTGCACCCAGTCGGCACTGGCGATTGCCTCGACTTCTTTGCCTAAGGCGGTGAAATCAGCCGCCAAGATCGAAGGAGCGATGATCGGAGCGCGTTGTTGAGCCATGCTGCCCAGTCTAGCGAGAAGCGCCTACAGGCTTGCGCAATACCGCGAAGAACATGGCATCGGTGCCGTGACGGTGCGGCCACATCTGTACCGAGGCGGCTGATCCGGTATTGCTCATCGAAGGCACCAGCGCCTTGGCATCGAGTTCAACAGCCGCACCTTCCTGCACCACCGTATCGACGATGCGGCGAGTTTCGCGGATATCCGGCGAGCAGGTGGAATAGACCACCACTCCCCCCTCGCGGGTGAGTTCGAGGGCGCGGCGCAACAAGGCGAGCTGGAGGGGGTGAAGCTCGTCAATGTCACGCTCTGCTTTACGCCATCGCGCTTCAGGCCGACGACGCAACGCGCCTAAGCCCGAGCAGGGGGCGTCGACAAGCACTCTGTCGTAGCTTCCTGGGGTACCGAACTCACGGCCGTCTGCCGTATGCACCTCAACGGGCAACCCTTCGACGGCACCGCGGACCAAACCGGCGCGGTGTTTGGATACCTCAACGGCATCGACGGTGGCCTGATCGATCTGGGCGAGCGAGCCGATGAGCGCGGCCTTGCCGCCGGGACCTGCACAAAGGTCCAACCACTTTCCTGTATCGCGGCCTTCGACGGGTGCCTCGACAAGGGCGTTGGCAATAAGCTGGCTGCCCTCATCTTGGACTGCGGCCATACCCTGCTGCACCGCCTCGATTGCTCCGGGATCTCCACCAGGCAACTTCACAGCATAGGGTGAATACTGCCCCTGTTCGCCACCGCTGACCAGGGCTAATTCTTCAGCAGTGATCTCCCCTGGGCGGGCAACCAGGTGCACTCCCGGCCGTTCGGAGTCGGCCTCAAGTGCATCTGCAAGCTCCTTGGCATCGTCTTGGCTTAGCAGGGTGGGATCCAGCTCCAAGGCTTGTGCGAAGCTTCGAGCAATCCAGGCGGGGTGGGCATGCTGAAACGCCAGGGCTGCCAAGGGGGTAGCTGGGCTTAAGCGTTCGATCCACTGCTCAGGGCTGGTGCGTGCAACCTGACGTAGTACGCCATTGACAAAACCTTTGGCCTGCTCACGGCCACGTTCTGCCACAATGTTTACGCTGGTATCAACAGCAGCGTGGGCTTCTACACGCGTGAAGAGCAGTTGGTAGACGCCCAAACGCATCGCATCGAGTACCTCGGGGCTAATCGAATCGATGCCTTGGGCTGCAAGGTGGTCGATCACGGCATCCACGATGCCCTGATTGCGCAAGGTTCCGTAGGTAAGTTCCGTGGCAAAGGCCGCGTCGCGGCCTTTTAGCTTGGCTTCTTTAATCAGCGCCGGCAGTGCGAGGTTGGCGTAGGCGCCCTCATCACTGACGCGGCGTAGCGCCTCAAAGGCCACGGCACGAGGGGTATCAACGGAGCGAAGGAAACCGCCACGCTTGGAGTATTGGGAAGCACGGCGTTGGCCCTTGCCTTGTTTTCCCCTGCCTTGATGCTGAGGGTTCGAGCGCTTTGTACTCGGTACTTTTGCGCCTTTGCTACGAGAACGAAAGCCTCCCTGGCTCATGCGAACACCTTGCTTTCTAGGCCGTGTTGTCCACGAGCCCAATCAATAGCGGGCATGTATTTTTTGCCCGGGGGTTGAATATGGCCAAGCACCACTGCGTGCGAAGCAGTGCCGACGAGCACACGACGCTTTTCTACCTTGATGCTTCCTGGATCCAATGCTGGTTCATCTTCGAGCACTTCAACCGGCCCGAACTTAATGCGCTGCTCCCCCAGCAATGCCCATGCGCCTGGCTGAGGAGTCAATGCCCTGATCTTGCGGTCGATAACCTCGGCGTTGTCACTGAAATCGAGCCGGGCATCATCGACGGTGATTTTCGCCGCGTAGCTTGCTTCTCCCTGCTGTGGTTTTAGCTGCACCGTTCCAGCTTCGAGGGCATCCATGGTGTGCACCAAGAGCGTTGCCCCCTTGTGGCTTAAATGCTCAAGCAAACTCTCCGAGGTTGCCCTCGGTGGCATGGGTTCGCTGAAGTGCTCGAGCACGGGGCCTGTATCCAAGCCTTCTTCAATCTGGAACACACTTGCCCCCGTGTGCTCATCACCTGCGAGGATCGAGGCTTGCACAGGAGAGGCTCCGCGCCAGCGTGGCAAGACGGAAAAGTGCAGATTTACCCAGCCATGCTGTGGAATATCTAGCAAGTTTGGCCCGATTAAATTGCCATAGGCAACCACCGGGATGCAGTCGGGCGCTAAGTCTTTAAGGCGCTGGGCCAGATGATCGCCGTCTTCTGTGCCTGGTCGAAGGCTGGCAGGTGTGAGCACCTCAATGCCGTGTTCTAAAGCCAAGGCTTTCACCGGTGATGGGTGCAGCGTGCGCCCGCGGCCGCGCTTGGCATCTGGCCGGGTGATCACGGCAAGAATTTCGTGTTCGCTGTGCAAGAGCGCTTCTAGGGCAATGGCTGCTGGTTCCGGGGTTCCGGCGAAAACTAGACGCATCGATATGCCTTCCTCGTTGCTAAAGAATCCTGATGGGATCTGGGGTTATTCGGCGTGGGGTTATTGCTGGAACCACTCTGCTGCTCGGATCTCGCGCATGGCTTCTTTGCGCAGTGCTGGGCTCAAGCGCTTGAGAAAGAGCACGCCGTCGAGGTGATCGGATTCATGCTGAATGCAACGTGCCAAAAGCCCGGAGGCAACGATGCTGACTGGATTGCCTTGAACGTCCACGCCGCGCACCTCGACGTCTTGGGCACGTTCTACATCGTATTGAATATCTGGAATGCTCAGGCAGCCTTCCGGACCCACTTGCGTTTCTTCGCCTAATGCCTTCCAGGTGGGGTTGATGATGTGGCCGCGCAAACCGCCCTCTGTGTGGGTGGTGTCGAAAACGAATACCCGCTTGAGTACACCGATTTGGTTAGCAGCAAGGCCAACGCCTCCGGCTGCGTCCATGGTCTCGAGCATGTCTTGGATCAGTGTTTCGAGTTTGTGATCAAAGACCTCCACTGCTGCTGCGGTAGAGGTGAGTACGGGATCACCGAAGATGCGGATATTGCGAACTGTCACTACGTTTAGACCTTTCCTTAGCCACTTTGTGCTCTGGCTGCATGCATGCAAGTTGCTACAGCGTACAGCAGGGTGCGATCACCCCGGATGCTGCTTTCTAGACTAGCCAACCCGAATCGGATCGATTTGGATCCTGAGTGGCAAGTCGTTTTTCCTTGCCACTTTGCTGGCCCTGGCCCTTCGTAATGCTTCCCCTAAGGCATTGCGATCCTGCAGCGGGGTGCGCAACAGCATCCTTTGGGGTGGACCGAATTGCTCGTGATCATATTCACCGGGCAGGCGAATATCTCTTGGAAGATCCACAGGCCCGAGCACTTCTGTGTTTGGTGGAAGATGCGCAAGAGCTAAGAATTCTTCAAGCGCCGTGGTGGGTGCATCCACCGCAGCCATATGGAATGCGGGCGGAAAGTGCACCTGCGCTCGAAGCTTGAGTTCTCTTTGGGCCATACCAACAACATCCCAGCGCAGCAGTGCCTGCACTTCTGGCAACGCGTTTTCTGCGGCAATCACGACGGTGCCTTCTTGTTGGGCTGGTTCTGCCAAGGCGATAGCTCTGGCCCAAGTAGCCACTAGATCTTCTGAGGCTCGAAGATCCTCACGCGATAACATCAGCCAGGCATCCAATAACACCACGGCACCGTAGCCCGCCTGGCACACGCGCGGTTCGGCTCCTGGGGTTGCGACAACAATTTGAGGTTTATCTTCAACCTGGTCAATCACTCTTTGCCCGCCGGATACTACTACTGGAGTACCAGCGAAAGCCCGGCCGATTTCCTCAGCAGTGCGTTCACTGCCTCGTGTAAGCGCGCGAACCTGATGGTTGCCGCAGCTTACGCAGGAGAAATTTGTTTCCGGGCGCCCGCACCAACGACAGCTCAGCACGTGCACGCGGTGCTGTTCGCTATCGCTATAGCTCAATGGCCCATTGCAGGCACGGCAGCGAGCAGGGGTACGGCAGCGCGAACACGCCAACCCCGGCATGTAGCCGGTTCTGGCCACCTGGATTAAGACGGGCCGATCTCGATGAAGCGCTTGGCGGATTGCCCGAAACGCCATGGAGGGCACGCGGGAATGATGGGCGTGCATATCCCTGGCGAAGGCGTAGCCAGAATCCTCAATCGCATGGATTGAAGGCATCATTGCCTTGAGCACCTCCGGGGGTGCAACAAGATCATGGCACCAGCCAGATTCCACGAGCAGTTGTGTCTCTGCGGTGCGGGCATGCGATGCGATTAACAAGGCACAATGCTCTTGAGCACTACGGGTGGTCAGTACCTCGCGGGCGTGATAGTAGGGTGCTCGTGGTTCGACAAGGTTTTCATCCCCGTCGTCTTTGATCACTGCAAGCCTGAGGTTTCGGATCGGCGCAAAACAGGCACTGCGGGTGCCAATCACTACCCTGCCTTGGCCGTGAAGAATCGAAAGATACCTACGGTACCTGGCTTGGTGCCCTTGAGCTGCGCCCAAGACGGTGACCTGTTTTGCGCTCATGTACTCACGGAAATGCTGTTCCAAGAAATCCACATCGCGTTGATCTGGCACCACCACCAATACGCCGCCACCTTGTATGGCTACTTGGGTGCCCAGCGTGGCAATTTGCTGCGCCCAATGGTCGCCTGGGGCGATCTGCCAGGCAGCGCGAGCAGGTTGGCCAGCGAGTACTGCATCGACGTAGCTTTGGCCGTGTCGATAACTGAGCCAGCCTGATAGATCGGGCTCGGAAACCTCCCCGAGTGATTCCCAGGAGCTACGGACATCGGATTCCTCGGCTTTGGCGTGGCGCGGCGGCACCACGAGCCGAATGAGGTCGGAGGTCACTGCTGCATAGCGCACTGCAAGTGACTCAACCAGCTTGCGAGTTTGTGGCGGGTACACCACCTCTGGGGAAATGACGCGCTCGACCCATGCGAGGGAGCCTTTATGCTCTTGATCATCGCTGCGGTCGAGGAGGATGGCGTCGACAAGCCTGCCGGAAAACTTCACCCTGAGTCGGACGCCCGGCTGCGCCTGCTCATGCTGATCTGCACTCAGGCGGTATTCGAAACTGCGGTCAAGATGCGAAACCCCGAGCAAGGGCAGCACTTTGGCTACCGATTGCTCGGGCGCAGGTTCGCGGGCATAGGACATGCTGCGCATTGTAGCGAAGCACCCCCGATCGCCCTTCGGGCTCATGCCCAAAACACTGTTCGAAGGACGTGGTTAATCCAGGTTGAGAGCAGCCTTGAGTGCATCCACGCGGTCGGTGCGCTCCCAGGGCAGATCCAAATCATCGCGACCGAAGTGACCATAGGCAGCGGTCTTGGCGTAGATGGGGCGCAAGAGGTCAAGCTCGCGGATAATGGCCGCTGGGCGCAAATCGAATACTTCAAGCACCGCAGTCTGGATGGCTTCATCATCAAGACCATGCTGGGCAGTGCCGAAGGTCTCAACGTACAGGCCCACCGGCTTCGCACGTCCGATGGCATATGCCACCTGCACTTCTGCGCGCTCAGCAAGACCGGCGGCCACGATGTTCTTCGCAACCCAACGCATTGCATACGCACCCGAACGGTCCACCTTGCTGGGGTCCTTACCGGAAAATGCGCCACCACCGTGGCGGGCCATGCCGCCGTAGGTATCGACGATGATCTTGCGGCCGGTCAGGCCAGCATCGCCCATAGGGCCACCCACCACGAAGGAACCCGAAGGGTTGACCAACAGGGTGTAATCGCTGACATCGAGGCGTTGAGCCACTCCGGAATCCTCTAAGACCCACTCCACCACATGCTCTTGTACCTGTTGCCTGAGCCATTCTTGGGTGATCTCTGGATCGTGCTGGGTAGACACCACCACGGTGTCCAGGGCAACGGGGCGACCATCTTCGCTATAGGCGAACGTCACCTGAGTCTTGCCGTCTGGGCGTAGGTGATCCACGATGCCTTCCTTGCGCACCTGGGTCAGCCTGCGAGCTAAACGATGCGCCAGGTCGATGGGCAGCGGCATCAGCGTGGGGGTCTCGTTGGTGGCGTAGCCAAACATCAGGCCCTGGTCACCAGCGCCTGCTTGGTCTTCGGCGTCTTGGGACCCAGATTCACGGACCTCCTGCGAGGTGTCCACGCCCGAGCCGATTTCTGCCGATTGTTCGCCGATGCTAACTGAAACACCACAGGTGGTGCCGTCGAATCCGACGTCTGAGGATGTAAAGCCGATCTCGCGGAGACGCTCGCGCACCAAACGCGGGATCTCTACATACCCGGAGGTGCGAACCTCGCCCACAACATGCACTAATCCGGTGGTGGCGACGGTTTCTACCGCGACACGGGCACCGGGATCGACGCTGAGTAGTGCGTCGAGGATGGTGTCGGAGATCGAGTCACAGATTTTATCCGGGTGACCTTCGGTAACTGACTCGCTAGTAAAGAGCCTGAGCTTAGAGGTTTCGGCGTTCACGGTACTGGCTTTCTGTAGGCAATGCTTGATTCTTCGAACAAAGATAGACCAAGCTGTCTAATTTGGCAAGATGGGTGGTCTACTCCCCTTGTGCTTACTCCTAGAACGCTGGCCTACACGGCTGCACGCATAGCGAGCATCCTAGGTCGCACTAGGTCGCACTAGTTCGCGGGCGCCGTGCGCCGCGGCAGCAAACGCAGCTATTTGTCTTGACTACTTGTACGCCTACGCTCCAGGCAGCGAAGGAGTTCTTCTAGAATCACCCCAGCAACTTCCAGCTTCGAGCCATCCGGCACCTCGCGCTGTTGGCCATCCCGAGCTAGGAGCACGCCACGGTTGCGCTGCTGGCCAAAGACTTGGTTGCCGGAGACTTCATTCAGCATCAGCAGATCGCATCCCTTGCGCTCAAGCTTTGCCTTAGCCAACTCCAAGGCGGTGTGCTCGGCATCTCCAGTTTCGGCAGCAAAACCGGCGATAACCAGATCGGGGTCAAGCTCGCCACGCTCACGGGCTTGTACCAAGCCACGCAAAATATCGGGGTTTTCCTCTAACGCCAAGGACTCCAGGGCTGCCTCATCGCGACCCTTTTTTAGCTTTGCATCGGCAGGGTGCGCCGGGCGCACATCGGCAACGGCCGCCACCATAATCACGGCATCATGCCCGGGAGCGTGCTCCATGATCGCTGCTTGCATCTCTCGCGCAGAAGTGACCTTGTGCACCGTGGCACCCGCCGGAGTGGGAAGGGCGTCACTATTGGCCACCACCATCGTGACCTCGGCGCCGCGTTGGGCTGCCATCTCTGCAAGGGCAAAGCCCTGGCGCCCGGAGGAGTGGTTGCCGATATAACGCACCGGATCAATATGTTCTTGAGTACCGCCAGCGCTAATGAGCACTTTGGTGCCAGCAAGGGAGGTATCAAAGGAGCTTCCCTGAGCAGCCGCCAGCGCTAAATCGACGATCTGCTCTGGATCAAGCAAGCGGCCAGGCCCGGTATCGCTGCCGGTGAGCCTGCCGTGTGCGGGTTGGAGTACGACTATTCCCCGAGCCCGCAAGGTGGCCACATTGGCTTGAGTTGCAGGGTGTTCCCACATCTCTGTGTGCATGGCTGGGGCAACAACGACCGGGCAGGTAGCCACGAGCAATGTGGCGGTGAGCAGATCATCTGCTCTCCCCTGCACCATTCTTGCCAGCAGGTCTGCTGTTGCCGGGGCGATGACGATCAGGTCGGCTTCTTTACCGATCCGAACGTGCTGGACTTGGTCGACTGCATCATTGACGGTGGTGCTGACCGGATTGCCCGACAAAGCTTCAAAGGTCGTCTTTCCCACGAACTCTAAGGCAGCCTGAGTGGGCACGACGCGAACTTCATCGCCCATCTCTTTAAAGGCTCGAATCACGTGGCAGGCTTTATATGCTGCGATACCACCAGCAACGCCAACGACGATATTTCTTGAAGCTGTTTCCATCAAAGTACTTCCTTATAGCATCGCACCACTATCCACCGGCTCCTTAACTCTTGGAGCGTAACTGGATCTCTTTTCTTTCAAGAGCCATGGTATCGGTTTGAGCATACGGCGCCGGGGATGGCCTAGGGAAAAAGTTAGGCATACCACGCTAGCTCGCAGGGATTTTCTGAACTAGAAAGAAGCGATGGATATCACCATCGACGGAGTTCCACTCCACCCACTCGTCGTTCATCTCTCAGTTGTCGCCGTTCCCCTCGCAGGGATCCTGGCACTGGTGTGGACCCTAGGCAAAGCACGCCTGGCTACACTATCGCTTGCTGTTTCATGGATTGCTGCAGCCGCCACACTGCTGGCGAAAATTTCAGGCGAAAGACTACTTGAAGCCAAAGGGCTGAGCGAACATAATCCGGGGCCTGTGGCAGATCACGTCACCTGGGCCACCTACGCCCTGGCTTCCATCGCCACCTTGGCTGTGTTTTCAACCTTTGGACGGTCGATAGGAACGAAGTCTGGTGCATGGATCTGGAATCTCACGCGCATGCTGATCATTCTCGCTGCACTCGCCAGCGTGTTGAGCATCGTTATCGCAGGACACGAGGGTGCGAAATTGGTTTGGACACACTAAACCACCTTGTAGCAAGCGGCAGTAGTAGCACCTTGGCAGCGCTTGCGCTGAGATATTCGCTACGCCCAGGCAGCAGTGAAGACCCCTGCACCACGTCTGCGGTCCAGGGGTCTTGTCTCTTAGAGAAGAGGTCGAAGGCGTGAAGTCCTAGCCTTCTTCGTGCTCGAGCAGCCCTGCATCGATTTCGCGCAGCGCGATCGACAGCGGTTTCTCCCCTGCCTCGGGGGTCACCAAAGGCCCGACGAATTCGAATACTCCGGGCTCGTCATCCTGGTAGTAGCTATTGATCTGGCGAGCGCGCTTAGCGGCAAAAATCACCAGAGCATACTTCGAGGACACTCGCTTGAGCAGTTCGTCGATCGGCGGAGCGGTGATGCCGGTTGGCGTGTCAAACACGCTGTCGTTGTTCTCAATCACGTTGCTTTCAAGCACCTTTTCTTATTAAGAAAGTTTATTTCGTACGCAGTGTTCTTTAGCGACCTTCGAGGATACAGCGCAGACGCTGGATCGTTGCATCGAGATCGTCATTGACCACTACATGTTTGAACTCGTCACTGCTGGCTAATTCTTTGCGGGCAGTTTCGAGTCGGCGCTGGATCACGTCCTCTGGCTCAGTCCCCCGCCCAGTTAGACGGCTGACGAGCACCTCCCATGAGGGCGGCGCAAGGAATACGGTTTCAGCCTCCGGCTTGAGTTTGGCCACGTTGCGCGCGCCCTCAAGATCCACCTCTACCAATACCGGCCGACCTTCGGCAATTGCCTTGTCGACGGGCTTCGCAGGGGTGCCGCTTCTTTGCAAACCTCCGTGGATCTCTGCCCATTCGAGCATTTGACCACTGTCGATATTGCTTTGAAACTCCTCCGGTGACACGAAGTAGTAGTCCTGCCCGTGCACTTCGCCAGGACGCGGCGCCCTGGTGGTCATTGAGACCGAGAAGTACAGGTTAGGAACTTCCTCGCGCAGGCGATGAACCACCGTCGATTTCCCTACGGCTGATGGGCCAGCCAGCACCACGAGCCGACCCTGTTGGTTATCGCCCTGCATGAATTAGCCCTCGAAGCCGAAGCGCTCGAGCAGAGCGCGACGCTGACGCTCACCCAGGCCACGCAGGCGGCGGGTCTGAGCGATCTCGAGCTCGTCCATGATCTCCTTGGCCTTGACCTTGCCAACCTTAGGCAGGGACTCGAGCAGAGCGGAGACCTTGGTCTTGCCGATGATCTCATCAGAAGAGGCCTTGTCCAGAACCTCCTTGAGGGTGATGTCTCCGCGCTTGAGCTGCTCTTTCAGCTCTGCACGTGCCTTGCGGGCCTCTGCAGCCTTCGCGAGGGCTTCCTTGCGCTGCTCGTCAGTCAACTTGGGAAGGGCCACGGGGTTCCTCCGATTCAAAAGATGTTCGTTTTGGTTATAGATCTGCGCGTGGGCGCCGGCATTCCACCATACACAGATGCTGCAAGCAGGAAACAATCCCACGCTGCTTCATCTCAGGTGTGCCTGCACGGCAATCACAGCACATATGCAGCCAGGCATTACCTGCCATTCATTGGCCACAGCATTCAACGCTTGGCGCTGACGTCCGACTTAGTCTAGCACCTCAAGGCAAAACACTAGGTAATCCGGGGTATGTGCCGCAAAACCCCAGGTAAAACGCCTGGCTCATAAACTTCGCCACACCCGCCTGAGCTGGGAAATTACAGCGCTGGGATTCCGGGGTACTCAGCAGAGGCCTTCGCCAGCGCGCCACGCAAGGCCTCTACATCCGGGCCGTGTTGAAGCACAGCACGCGAGATATTCGGGATAGCCAGTGCCTCATTGCCGCGACAAATTCTGTTCACGTCTGCTGCGGTAGCGCCTTGTGCTCCAACGCCGGGCAACAGGATCGGGCCGCGAAGCTGATCTAATGCCGGAGGCTGATCCAAGGTGGCACCAACGACCACACCAACGTTGCCGAAAGCAGCACCTGATTCGGCATTCACTGCGGCAGCGGCGTCTACGATCTGCTGTGCGATGCTTCGGCCTTGTGCGTCACGTTGATCTTGGAGCTCGCGTGCCTCGGGGTTGGAGGTAGCTGCCAGCACGAACACGCCCGTGCCGGTGCTATGCGCCTGCTCCAACACTGGCGCTAAGGAGCCGAAGCCAAGATAAGGCGAGCAGGTCACGGCATCGCAGTACAGCGGTGATGCGGGGTCAAGCCAGGCCGTGGCATAACCGCGCATGGTGGTGCCGATATCACCACGTTTGGCGTCGGCAAGCACCAAGGTTCCGGCTGATCGAAGTTGCTCAATGGTACGTTCCAGCACGGCAAACCCTGCTGCACCGAAGGCCTCGTAGAACGCCACCTGTGGTTTGACCAAGGCGCAGTGTCCGGCGAATGCTTCCACGCAACGACGCGAAAACTCCTCCAAACCCTGAACGTTGTTGTCTAAGCCCCATTGCTGGAGAAGCTGAGCGTGCGGGTCGATGCCCACGCAGAGCCTGCCGTGGCGTTGGGTGGCTTCCAATAAGCGCATACCGAAGGTGTTCGTGTGCACAGTGATGATCCGTTTCTTTCTTTTGGGATAGAGCAAAACGCCCGGTGCCTTCACAGCAGCACCGGGCGTAGTACGCCTCGAGCCTGTGGCCTAGGCGTTTACAGCATGGTCGAGTTCTTGCAGCGCACGCACGGTGATATCACCCTGGCGTAGTGCCTCGATGCCCTGCACCGCGGCAGTCACACCTTGAACGGTGGTCACCAGCGGCACGCCAACGTTCACGGCGGCTGCACGGATTTCATAACCGTCGTGGCGTGCACCCGAGGAGCCAGCCGGGGTGTTCAGGATCAGATCAACTTCACCAGCATTGATCATGTCGACGATGGCGCGCTTGCTACCTTCACCCTCGCGAGCCTCGGTCTGCTTGAGCACCGTCTCGCACTCCACGCCATTGCGGCGTAGCATCCCGGCGGTGCCGCCGGTGGCAAGGATCTTAAAGCCCAAGCTGGCCAGGCGCTGGATCGGGAAGATCAAGGTGCGCTTATCGCGGTTTGCCACGGAGACAAAGACCGTGCCTTCGGTGGGCAGCGCCCCGAAGGAGCCTTCTTCTGCCTTGGCGTAGGCTGCACCGAAGTTATCGGCCAGACCCATGACCTCACCGGTGGACTTCATCTCTGGGCTGAGCAAGGTATCGAGCATGGAACCATCGGGGCGGCGGAAGCGGTTAAAGGGCAACACCGCCTCTTTCACAGCAATCGGGGCATCCAAAGGCAGCGATCCGCCGTCATGCGAGGTTGGGATCATGCCTTCTTGTTGAAGTTGCGCGATGGTAGACCCGGTCATGATGCGAGCCGCTGCCTTGGCAAGGTGCACGCCGGTAGCCTTGGATACAAAGGGCACGGTGCGCGATGCACGCGGGTTGGCTTCGATCACATACAAGATGTCATCTTTTAAGGCGTATTGAACGTTCATCAAACCCTTCACGCCAATGCCATGTGCCAAGGCTTCGGTGGAGCGTCGGACGCGTTCAATATCTTCTTTACCCAAGGTCATCGGCGGCAGTGCACAGGCAGAGTCACCGGAGTGAATGCCTGCCTCCTCGATGTGCTCCATCACGCCTGCGAGGTACACGTCCTCACCATCGCAGAGCGCATCCACGTCGATTTCGATGGCGGAATCGAGGAAGCGGTCGACGAGCACGGGGTGATCGCTCGTGATCTCAGTAGCTCGCTCGATATAGCTTTCGAGGGCTTGCTCGTCGTAGACGATTTCCATGCCGCGGCCACCAAGCACATAGGAGGGGCGCACCAGCACCGGGTATCCAATGCCACTGGCAACCTCTTTGGCCTCAGCAAAGGAGGTAGCAGTACCAAAAGCAGGGGCCGGCAGGTTGGCTTTGCGCAGCACTTCGCCGAATTCACCGCGATCTTCAGCCAAGTCGATGGCCTCAGGGGTGGTGCCGATCACCGGCACGCCGGCATCGCGAAGGCGCTCAGCCAGCCCAAGCGGGGTCTGACCACCAAGTTGCACAATGACGCCAGCGACATTGCCCGACTCGGATTCTGCGTGGTAGACCTCCATCACGTCTTCGAAGGTCAAAGGCTCAAAATAGAGGCGATCAGCGGTGTCGTAGTCGGTGGAGACAGTCTCCGGGTTGCAGTTGACCATCACCGTTTCGTAGCCGATGCGCGAAAGCTCCAGGGCGGCATGCACACAGGAGTAGTCAAACTCGATGCCTTGACCAATGCGGTTGGGGCCGGAGCCGAGGATGATGATCTTGTCTTTTTCGCGCTGCTCGCGCACCTCAGACTCGGCGGCTGGATCCAGCTCATATGCCGAGTAGTGGTAGGGCGTGGTGGCTTCGAATTCTGCAGCACAGGTATCCACGGTCTTAAATACCGGGCGAATACCTAGTGACCAGCGCAGCCGTCGCACACCATCTTCGCCTGCAAACTCAGGGCGCAGTACGGCAATCTGTGCATCGGATAGGCCATAGAATTTCGCCCTGCGCAGCAGCTCGGCATCGAGCACGGGGGCGTCGATAAGCTCTTGGCGGAACTGCACCAAAGCTTCGAGCTCGGCGAGGAACCAAGGGTCAATCCCGGATGCCTCGTGAACATCTTCCACGCTCGCACCAAGGCGCAGGGCTAGCTCGGCATCGTAGATGCGGCCTTCGGTGGGGCGCTTGAGATCTTCGAGCACCGCCTGGACGTCCTGAGCACGCTCACCGGCGAAGGCCTCATCGGGGACAGTCCAGAAACCTGCCTGCTTGTTTTCCAGGGAGCGCAAGACCTTGTTCAGCGCGCCGATGTAGTTGCGGCCAAGGCTCATGGCCTCGCCCACCGACTTCATGGTGGTGGTCAGCGTGTCATCTGCGCCGGAGAACTTTTCAAAGGCGAAACGCGGAGCCTTGACCACCACGTAGTCCAGGGTCGGCTCGAATGCCGCGGGGGTCACGGCGGTGATGTCGTTGGTGATCTCATCCAAGGTGTAGCCGATGGCCAGCTTCGCGGCGATCTTGGCAATCGGGAAGCCGGTGGCCTTCGATGCCAGTGCCGAGGAGCGCGACACGCGCGGGTTCATCTCGATGGTGATCAGACGGCCGTCTTCGGGGTTGAGCGCGAATTGGATATTGCAGCCGCCGGTATCGACGCCCACCTCGCGGATGATGGCAATGCCCTGGTCACGCATCTTCTGGTACTCACGGTCGGTGAGGGTAAGCGCCGGGGCCACGGTGACCGAATCGCCGGTGTGCACACCGAGGGCATCCACGTTTTCAATCGAGCAGATCACCACGACGTTATCGGCGCCATCGCGCATGAGCTCGAGTTCGTATTCTTTCCAACCAAGAATCGACTCTTCAATCAGCACATTGGCTTCGGGTGAAGCCGCGAGTCCGCCACCGGCGATGCGTTCGAGGTCTTCGTTATTAAAGGCCAGGCCTGAACCGAGGCCACCCATGGTAAAGGAAGGGCGCACCACGACGGGCAGGCCGAGTTCTGCCACAGTTTCATGGACTTCTTCCATGCTGTGGCACACGCGCGAACGTGCGGAATCGCCGCCGATTTTGGCCACAATATCTTTGAACTTCTGGCGATCCTCACCGCGCTCAATCGCATCAATATCTGCACCGATGAGTTCGACGCCGTACTTTTCCAGGCTGCCGCGGCGATCAAGTTGGATCGCTGCGTTGAGGGCCGTTTGGCCACCGAGCGTTGCTAGCACCGCGTCGATCGGGTGCTCTTGCTCGATCTCTTTTTCAAAAATCTTCTCAATATATTCCGGCTGAATCGGCTCGACGTAGGTGTGATCGGCGAATTCGGGGTCCGTCATGATCGTGGCGGGGTTGGAGTTAATCAGTGTGACCCTCAAACCCTCTTCTTTGAGCACTCGGCAGGCTTGGGTGCCTGAGTAGTCGAATTCACAGGCCTGGCCAATCACGATCGGTCCGGAACCGATGACCAGGACGTGTTGCAAGTCGTTACGCTTTGGCATAAATCTTCCTTTTATCTTCCTGATCTCGGCTTAGTTGGCTTCTGCTGCATTGCTTTTCGACGCCCCATGACGCTCAATCAGCTCAATGAACTGATCAAACAGCGGGTTGGCATCGTGTGGCCCTGCAGCGGATTCCGGGTGATACTGCACCGAAAACGCCATCCCATTTTCCAGCGCAACGCCTTCGACGGTGTCGTCGTTCAGGCAGGTGTGGGTGACCTGGGCGGTGCCGTAAGGCGTCTGGAAGGGCTTGCCGGCCTCGCCTTTGAGCGCAAAGCCGTGGTTCTGGGCGGTGATATCGATAACGCCGGTGAGGTGGTTGAGCACCGGCACATTGATGCCACGGTGGCCGAATTTCATCTTGAAGGTCTCAAGCCCCAATGCGCGACCAAGGATCTGATTGCCAAAGCAGATGCCGAAGAAGGGGATCTTTGTCTCTAGCACCTGCTGGACAATCGCCACCATCTCGTCTGCGGTGGCCGGATCGCCTGGGCCATTGGACACAAACACACCATCGGGGTTGTACTGCTGGATCTCTTCAAATGGGGTGTTGGCCGGAACCACCACGGTACGGATGCCGCGGCTTGCAAAGTTGCGTGGCGTATTGGTTTTAATGCCCATGTCGTAGGCCACCACGGTGAAGCGCTGCTCCCCTTCTGGCTCCACAACATAGGGCTGATCGGTGGCTACTTCCTTGGCCAGATCTGCGCCCTTCATCGAGGGCTGCTCCTTGACCTCAGCGATGAGCTCTTCATCGCTGCGCTGGGCATCCTCGCCGGAAAAGACGCCGGCGGCGATGGAACCGAAGTTGCGTAGGTGACGCACCACTGCGCGGGTATCGATACCTGCGATGCCGACGATGCCCTGGGCAATCATCTCGTCTTCAAGGGAGCGCTTTGCACGCCAATTGGATACGCGCACCGAAAGGTCGCGGATAACCAGGCCTGCTACCCAGATTTTGTCGCCGTAGGACTCGCCATCTTCATCATTCCAGCCCGTGTTGCCGATTTGCGGGGCGGTCGCCACCACAATCTGACGGTGATAGGAAGGATCGGTCATGGTTTCTTGGTAGCCGGTCATGGCGGTGCTAAAAACTGCCTCGCCCAAGGTGGTGCCCACCTTGCCAAAGCTGGTGCCCCGGAAAATTCGGCCATCGGCGAGCACGAGGGCTGCCGGGTAGCGCTTCGGCGCTTGGCTTGTTTGAGAGTTGCTCAAGACTTCTTGCCTTTCAAAAGATTGCTTTGTGCTCGTTGTCATTTCGCGGTGCTTAGCGCAGCGGTGCTGAGGCTTTGCCATCCAGGCTGCTTAACCTGCCGCGCAAGATTGTTGCCTTGACTTTGGCACCAAAGTTCATGCCCTCGTAGGGAGTATTCGATGCTTTAGAAGCAAGTGCTTTGCCCGAAACAGTCCACGGTTGCTGTGGGGCGATGATGGTGAGGTTGCCAGGCTCGCCCTCAGCAATCGGCCTGCCCTGATCCTCCAGCTTGAGCAGTTCGGCGGGGCGTTCGCTCATGACTTTGGCCACGAAGCGCCAATCAGCCAAGCCTGATTCAACAAAGATCTGGGCGATAATCGCCAGCGAGGTTTCCAGGCCAAGCATGCCGGGGCGGGCGTGTTCGAATTCGCAGCACTTTTCTTCCGATCCATGGGGTGCATGGTCGGTGGCGACGCAGTCGATGGTGCCGTCCAACAACGCATCACGCAGGGCCACAGTATCTTTGTGCTCGCGCAGGGGCGGATTCACTCGATTTACGCCGTCGTAGGTTTCGAGCCTTTCGTCGCTGAGCAAAAGGTGGTGCGGGGTTACTTCCGCGCTCATCGGGATACCCTGCTGCTTGGCCCAGCGAAGCAGCTCCACGGTGCCTTCAGTGGAGGCGTGGCAGATGTGCATACGGTTGCCATAATCGCGGCACAGCAGTGCGTCGCGAGCCACGATGGATTCTTCGGCCACCCGAGGCCAACCACGCAGGCCAAGACGAGCGGCGATCTCACCCTCGTGGGCTACCGCACCTTCAGTCAAACGCGGATCCTCGCAGTGCTGCGCGAGCAGCACGTCTAAGCCCTTGGCGTATTCGATGGCTCGGCGCATGATCAAGGGGTTATCCACGCACTTGCCGTCGTCGGAGAACATGCGCACCTTGGCCGCAGAGCGGGCCATCATGCCAAATTCCGTGAGCTCTTTGCCTTCCAGGCCTTTGGTAATCGAGCCCACCGGGTACACATCGCAGAGGCCGATGTCTTGGCCTTTGTGCCACACGGCCTCGGCGATGACAGGCTGATCCATCACCGGCTGGGTATTGGCCATGGTGAACACCGCAGTAAAGCCGCCGTTGGCTGCAGCGGCAGAACCGGTGGCAATCGTCTCCGTGTCCTCGCGGCCCGGTTCGCGCAGGTGAACATGCATATCGACGAAACCTGGCAGCAGTACCCCGCCCTCACCGTCGATGCTTGGGCCATCGAATTCCAGAGCAGGGGCGATCTCGGCAATTACACCGTCGCGAATGAGCACGCTGGTGGGTTCGCCTTCGCCATAGGGGCGCACATTGCGAATCAAAAGGGATTCTGAGTGCGAGGTTGCCATCGGGTCTGCTCCTTGAGTGTTGTCGTGATTCATCACAGTGCTCCTTCCCCACTGGCCACCAAGCTAAAGAGCACGGCCATTCGGGTATGCACACCGTTATTGACCTGCTGCAGCACCGCAGTTCGGGGTGCATCTGCGACAGAATCGGAAATTTCCATGCCACGCAGCATCGGCCCTGGGTGCATCACCACGGTGTGCTCTTGCAGCATCGTTTCTCGGGCGGGTGATAAACCGTAGAGTGTCGCGTATTCGCGATGGGATGGGAAAAAGCCTCCGTGCATTCTTTCTTGCTGCACTCGAAGCATCATCACCACGTCGGCGTCGCCAAGCTCTGCATCCATATCGAAGCTGGTGCGCACTGGCCACTGCTCAACACCAAAGGGCATGAGTGTCGGTGGTGCTACCAGCACCACTTCTGCCCCGAGGGTGCTGAGCAAATCCACATTGGATCGCACCACGCGTGAATGCAGGCAGTCGCCAACGATGACGACCTTGCGGCCCTCGATGGAGCCAAGCCTCTGGCGCATCGTGACGGCATCCAGCAGTGCCTGGGTTGGGTGCTGGTGCGCACCATCGCCGGCATTAATCACCGAAGGTCCCTCACCACCTGGGGCGACCCACTGTGCAAGCTGTTGCGCTGCACCCGAGGCGGGGTGGCGCATGATGATGGCATCGGCGCCGATAGCCGAAAGGGTTAAGCCGGTGTCTTTGAGGGATTCGCCCTTTTTCACCGAAGACGAGGACGCCGAAATATTGATCACATCGGCGCTCATCCACTTGCCCGCGGTTTCAAAAGAAGAGCGCGTGCGGGTGGAGTTTTCATAAAACAGCGTGAAGATGGTGCGCCCGCGAAGCGTGGGCAGCTTCTTGATTTCCCGGCCGAGTAGGGCTTCGCGGAAACGATCCGCTTCGTCCATAATCCCGAGGATTTCGTCTTTGTTTAGATCCGAGATGGAAAGCAGGTGTTTCACTGTGTATTGCCGCCTTGTCGGTACAACTCGACGGCATCCACACCGTCGATGTCGCTAATGAGTACGCGCACATCCTCATCGCGTGCAGTGGGGAGATTCTTGCCCACATAATCGGCACGAATGGGTAATTGCCTATGACCGCGGTCGACGAGGACCGCGAGTTGAATCATCTCTGGTCTGCCTAAATCGCGGAGTGCATCGAGTGCAGCTCGGATGGTGCGGCCGGAAAAGAGTACGTCGTCGACAAGCACAACGGTGGTGCCATCAACGCCTACTGAAGGAATTCTGGTGGGTTGCAGTGCGCGATGCGGCTTCGTGCGTAAATCATCGCGATACAAGGTGATATCGAGAGAACCTACCGGGATGCTCACGCCGGTGAACTCTTCGATTTTTGAAGCCAAGCGGTGTGCGAGTGGAACCCCTCCGGAGGGAATGCCAAGGAGGAGTACTGGCGCTGCGTCCTCAGCGTCGAGCGCCGTTTTTTCAATAATCTGGTGCGCGATGCGTGCGATGGTACGAGCTACGTCTTCGCTGCTCAGCAGCGTGCTTGTAGCCTGTGCGTCTTCGCTCATCGTGACCTCCTTCCCCGCCTCTCTGTGCGGTCCTTTAAAGGATGTCGAATCTTATGCCACCAACAAGCAGCACAAGAACATGCCAAATCAGCATTAGTGTTCACCTTAGCACCTCCCTTGAGCAGCTACCCCCGGAATCTCCAAGAGCGCAGCACACGCTCATCCACGGCAATGCCTGGGTGATTCCGGCTACACTCGAGCAAATAGGATCCGCCTGGAGCTTTCGGCGGTAACTGCAAGCACTACTTGCACCGCGCACATGCGTGCTGTGTTCATCCACCGCATGCTGCGTGGCCAGCCTGTTAAAGGAGCGTGACACCACCGTGACCCTACAAATGAGCCATGTCGTACCCGCTGCGCGTGAGGACGTGTGGCAATGGCACTCGCGGCCGGGTGCAGTCATTCGCCTCACTCCCTCATTCTTGGCAATGAAGCCGCGAACTCAGGCCGAGAACCTGGCAGACGGCACCACGATTTTCGACCTGCCTGGAGGCCTGAAATGGGAGGCTAAGCATGAGCTGGCCGGCTACGTTGCCGGCTATCGCTTTACGGATCGCTGTGTCACCGCACCAATTGCCACCCTGGCAAAGTGGCGCCATGTGCACGTATTTGCTGATGCCGAAGACGAGCAAGGCAATCGAAACTGGACCAAGATCACCGATTCCTTAGACACTCGCGTGCCCAAAGCAGCACTTAGCAGTGCCTTTGCCTATCGCCAACACCAACTGATCCAGGATTTCGAGGCGAAAAACCGCTTTGATGCCCTCAGGCAAGACCAGGGCAATACCGAAGCGCTGGTGATTGCGATGACCGGCGCAGGCGGATTAGTGGGCACTGCCCTGGCTGCGCAGTTAAGAACCCTCGGCCATGAAGTGATCGAGCTGACTCGCTCAAATCCCGGCGATGGCCAGCGCCTCTGGGATCCAGAGCACCCGGCAGACGACCTGCTCGACGGCGTCGATGTGCTGGTGCATTTAGCCGGAGAGTCAATTATGGGTCGATTCAGCGAGTCTCATAAGCAGGCCATTTATGATTCCCGCGTCGGCCCCACTGCCCAATTAGCGCAGCTCGTTGCGGCTTCTGATCGCTGCAACACATTGGTGAGTGCCTCTGCCATTGGCTATTACGGCCATGACACCGGTGATCAAAGCGTGGATGAGTCAGCAGGACCGGGTGAGGGCTTTTTAGCCACAGTGTCGAAGGACTGGGAAGCAGCAGCCTTCAAGGCCGAGGGTGAAGGCAAGCGCGTTGCCATTATCCGTACCGGCATTGTGCTCAGCGGTGCCGGTGGCCTCTTGCCGGTGATGAAGACACTGTTTTCGGTCGGGCTTGGTGGAGAACTCGAAGGCGGTAAGCCCTGGTTTTCCTGGATCGCCATTGACGATCTTTGCGATCTCTACTGTCGCGCTATTTTTGATCAGCGAGCCACAGGCCCCATCAATGCCGTGGCACCGAATCCCGTGCGCAATGCGGAATTTACCGAGGCTCTCGGCCAGCAGCTCAATCGTCCGACCTTCATGCCCATTCCAAGTCTGGGACCGAAGTTGCTCTTGGGTAAAGAAGGCGCAAAGGAGTTGGCGCTGGCCAACCAGTTAGTCAGCGCGAAGGTGGCTGAGCAGCTTGGCCACACCTTCAGGTATCCGGAGTTGTCTCAGGCTTTGGCCCATGAACTTGGCGGTGAAGAACTCGTGCATCCCCCGGTGCAATAACGAGGCTGCAAAGCCACAACATACCTAGGGTAGAAAAACGGTGAACCCACCTTCTTCATGCAGAAGGTGGGTTCTTCTTTGATGCAAGCATCAGCGCTTAGCGCTAAGGGGCCTCATTGGATTCTGGGCTTTGCGCCGGCTCGGTGGGCTCGGGCAACGCCGCTTCATCTGTGCCGTGGTCCTCAGCGCCTTGCATGGCGCCAAAATCAACAACGCCTTGGGCTTCATCGGTTGCGAAAGCGTCATCTACGGCATCAACCGCGCCAGCCTCCTCGGCTTCACCTTCGGGCACCTCGTCGGTGCCCGTTGGTGTGGCACTTTCAGCTCGCACCTCTTCTATGCGTGAAGCCAAACGGTCGAGCATCGCGTTGATGTACTTCGGCGAGTCGGCCTGGGAGAGTTCCGAGGCGAGTTCCACTGCATCGGTGATGGCAGTTTCTTTAGGTACCTCGGGGTTGAAAATTAACTCCCAGATAGCCACGCGCAGCACCGCACGATCCACTGCTGAGATGCGGTCGAGCTCCCAGTCGGTGTTCAGGTGCGCAGCGATGAGCTCATCGATGCGGTCGAGTTCCTCGGCCGCACCTTTGACGATCTCTTTGCCGTAGGGCGCAACCGAGGAGATGCCTTCGACATTGGCTTGGGCAAGTTCCCTGCGGTCATCAGCGATGCGCACAGGGTCAACGTCGCGAAGCTCTGCTTCGTACAAAACCTCGACAGCCCGCAGCCGTGCCCGATAGCGTGCGCCGTGGCGCCGCTTTGGATCTACGCGCTTGGAAGGGTTGGGTGTATTGCTCACTGCCACGCCGTTAGTTGTTTACGCGAGAGAGGTAGGAGCCGTCGCGGGTGTCGACGCGCACCACGTTGCCGGTTTCGATGAACAGCGGCACCTGGATCTCAGCGCCGGTTTCCAGGGTGGCGGGCTTGGTACCACCGGTGGAGCGATCGCCTTGCAAACCGGGGTCGGTGTGCTCTACGCGCAGGTCGATCGAAACGGGCAGCTCAGCAAAAAGGGGCTCACCATCGTGGAAGGAAACCTGGACGCGGGTGTTTTCCAGAAGGAAGCGTCCGGCATCGCCGAGCAGGTGTGGAGCAAGCTCGAGCTGGTCGTAGGTCTTGTCGTCCATGACCACGTAGCTTTGACCATCGTTGTAGAGGTAGGTCATGTCGCGGCGATCAACGGTTGCAGTTTCCACCTTGACGCCGGCGTTGAAGGTCTTATCGGTGACCTTGCCGGAGACGACATCCTTGAGCTTGGTGCGCACGAATGCGGGGCCTTTACCCGGCTTCACGTGCTGGAATTCAACGATCTGCTGCAGCTTGTTGTCGATCTTGAGTACAAGACCATTCTTGAAATCAGCGGTAGTTGCCACGCGTTTCCAACTTCCTTTTGAACGTATAGAAAATGACTCAGCCTATAAAGGCTACGCTGCACAGGCTACCTGGAACAATTTTGCTTTTAAGCATTACTCCCCTGTGCGCTTTGAGGGTGCGGTGTTCTCGGCTGAACAATCAGCGCAGCATCACGCTTCGATGATGCGCAATTCCTTGTCCAGGTTGGTGAGGTTCTCAGGCGCACCGGCGCGAATGACGAGGGTATCTTCAATTCGCACTCCGCCTTTACCCGGCACATAGATACCTGGTTCCACAGTCAGCGTCATGTTTTCTTCTAACTCCCCGGAGGAGTTTTGAGCCGCCGAGGGAGCCTCGTGCACATCGAGTCCAACGCCGTGACCGGTGGAGTGGACGAAATATTCTCCATAGCCGGCTGCCTGAATGATGTCCCTGCAGGCCTTATCCACGTCCTTGGTTGGCGTCCCGGGCATGGCCGCCGCTACCCCTGCACGCTGCGCTTCGAGCACCACTTGGTAGATCTCGCGGGCGAAGTCGCTTGGTGTGCCCACCATGACGGTACGGGTGGTATCGGAGTTAAAGCCAGCTTTAAAGGCGCCGAAGTCGATGGTGACGATATCGCCGTCTTGGATGATTCTTTCGCTTGCACCGTGGTGGGGCTTGGCGGAATTTGGTCCAGAGGCAACGATGGTGTCGAAGCTGGTGCGTTCGGCTCCTTTGAGTCGCATCCGGTATTCGAGGCTTGCTGCCACATCAATTTCGCGTACACCGGCGCGCAGCTCCCCGGCCTCAAGCATCTCTTCAAAGGCTTGATTGGCTAGGGTGGCTACCTCGCGCAGTTTTTCCAATTCCACTGCGTCTTTGCGCACGCGGATATCCTCGATGACCTCTTGGATGGGGATCAATTGAACATCTTCTGGGCAGGCCTTTTCTAGGCGCTCGAATTCCGCCACGCTGAGATGGCCTGCCTCATATCCCACGCGCTTCGGGCCTTGGAGCCCGCTGAGTAACTCTGTTGCTACCTTGCGGGTAATCTTCGCCTCGATGTCGGGTACTTCTTGGGCAATTTGGGTGGTGTAGCGCCCATCCGTGGCAATCTGCGCCGAAAGGTCCTTTTGCACCAATAGCGCACCATTGGATCCACTAAAGCCCGAGAAGTACCGCACATTGGTCAGGTGTGTGAGCAACATGGCGTCGATGCGCTTGGCTGCAAGCCGGGAGGCTAGGGCGCGGCGGCGGTTTTCAAAACGAGAATCAGAAAGCATAGAAATAAAGGCTCCTCGAGCGTTGAGATGTGGCTGAGTCAAGGATACTGCTGCTGGCAATGGGCATGTGCCCAAAGAAGCGCACACCCTGACCTGGTGGCGAGCTAAAGAGCTAGTTGCTCGCTGCGAGGTGGCGAAGTGCTAGCTCATAGCCGTGCACTCCCAGCCCAGCGATCACGCCTTTGGCGATGGGGCTGAGATAGCTGTGGTGCCGAAAGGGCTCGCGGGCATGCACATTGGAGATATGCACCTCAATAAAGCCTTCTCCATCGGCGATTTCAGCCAGGGCATCGCGCAGCGCTACCGAGGTATGGGTCAAGCCACCAGGGTTGATAATGACCGCCATGGATTCATCGGCCGCCTGATGCACCCACTCGATGAGCTCGCCTTCGTGGTTGGATTGGTGGCATTGCACTGCCACCCCAAGCTCTTGTGCCAGGTGCGTTAAGCCATCTTCCACATCGCCCAACGTGGTGCTGCCATAGACCTCGGGTTGGCGCTTGCCTAGGCGATTCAGGTTGGGGCCGTTGAGCACCATAATCTTCTTGCTCATCCACTGTCCTTTCACTGCGGGCACAGCAACGTCGTTAGCCGGGTGGCTTCGGGCTCACTGCCCGTCTCCCCTGCCAGTCTAGGGTGCTTGCTCAAGCGCTAGCTAGCACCGGCGCCTTTGGCCTTATAAGCCTGAGAGCTTCAACGTTTTAGGCGCTGATGGCCTCGTATGCTTGGCGCAGTTCCCCGAGGCTTGGCCCCTCGATTCGGGTGGTCTTGCCTACGCCTTCCAGACCAACGAAGCGAATGGCTCCGTCGCGATTCTTCTTATCACGAGTCATGCCATCGAAGAGTTCATCAAAGTGGCCCGATGCATAGCGTGTAGGCAGGCCAACAGATGCAATGATCTTCTCGTGGCGATCCACCAGAGGGGCGTCGATAAGCCCTCGCCCATAGGCGAGCTGAGCCACAAACATCATGCCAACTGCCACCGCATTACCGTGGCGCCAGCGGAAATCCTGATGCAATTCCACGGCATGGCCAAAGGTGTGGCCATAATTCAAAATCTCGCGCAGGCTGGATTCTTTGAGGTCTTTGCCCACAACGTCGGCTTTGACGGCCACCGAACGGCGAATGAGCTCGGGCAGGTGCCCAGCGACGCGCAAACAGGCTTGAGCATCGGACTCGTATAGGCGAAGAATCTCCTCATCGGCGATAAAGCCAGTCTTGATAATCTCGGCGGAACCAGAGATCAATTCCTCTTCGGGCAGCGTTGCTAGATAGTCAAGGTCAATGAACACCGCCGCGGGCTCGTGGAACGCACCCACCAGGTTTTTACCGGCTGCAGTGTTAATGCCCGTTTTGCCACCAACGGCTGCATCGACCATGGCCAATAAGGTGGTTGGCACCTGAATGACCTTGATACCGCGCATCCACGAGGCCGCCACAAACCCAGCCAAGTCGGTAACGGCTCCCCCACCAAGCCCAATGACGACGTCGCGGCGGCTAAAACCAGCCGCACCAAGCGCATCCCAGCACTGGCCTGCCACTTCCAAGGTCTTGGCTGCCTCAGCATCGGGAACGGCAATAGCTACCGGGCTCAGGCCTTGGGCTTCCAGCGTTGCGCACAGGCGCTCTTGAGCATCACGCATGCTCGGCTGCGATATCACCGCCACCTTGTGCGCCTGTTGCTCTTTTGCGCAGGCAGCTACGGCTTGGCTGAGCGCCTGGCCAATATGAATCCGATAAGGGGCGGCACCATTGACGTCGATGTGCTGTTGCATGGGCTATGGCCTTTCCTAGGGGTGCTTTCGCTTGAATGGGCGTGGGTGTTTCAGGCTCGCGTTCGGGTGTAAAACACCCCGAAGCTTTTTCGCTTACACCTCAGTGGTGTTGGGATAGATCGTTTGGCGTGTATCAAGGTCTTGGTTTGGAAACACATCGGCTTCCAAGCCCGATCCTGGGTTGCGGGCAAGCTGATTATTCTCGGCGAGCTGATCATCAAAGGCATCCAAAATGTCGGCTACTACCCGCTGTGGGCTGCGATTATGGGTGCGGACTCGAATCTTTGAGGCTTCTCTGAACAAGGGTTCGCGCCTTTGGAGCATCGCAGCATAGGTCGCGGCGCGATCCTTGCTTTGCAGCAGTGGCCGCGATGGGTCGTTGGTGCGCCTCAAGCCCTCTTCTAAGGAAATATCGATCCACACCACGTTGTGATGTTGGAGCATGCGACGAACCTTCGCGGTTTCTACCGCCCCGCCGCCAAGGCTCACCACGCCCTGAGAACGCAGCGCCTCGGCCACCTTGCGCGTCTCAAGTTCGCGGAACGCCGGCTCGCCGCGGGTTTGAATGATCTGCGCGCAGCTTTCGCCCTCTTGCTGCTCGATCAGCTCATCGCTATCAACGAAGGTAGTGGAAAGCGCTCGCGCTAATCTTCGCCCAACAGTGGTTTTGCCAGCGCCGGGAGGCCCAATGAGCACCACCAAAGGGCTGGCTCCTTGGCTTTTCGACGGCCCAGGGTTGGGGTTCATATGCCTCCTCCTTAGCTCTAGGTGGCTAGAAGCTCAAACGTTGCGCGATGCGCTGCTGGTAGGACTCAACATTGCGTTTGGTTTCGGCCAGGGAATCCCCACCAAATTTCTGCAACACGGCACGGGCAAGCACCAAGGCGACCATCGCCTCTGCCACAACGCCGGCAGCAGGCACCGCACACACATCGGAACGCTGGTGAATACCGGTTGCGGCTGCACCAGAGCCCATATCAACCGTCTTGAGGGCACGAGGCACCGTCGAAATCGGCTTCATGGCGGCGCGCACCCTCAAAGCCTCACCATTGGTCATGCCACCTTCAAGGCCACCGGCTCGGTTGGTCACGCGGTGCAGACCCTGTTCATCTCGCACCATCTCATCGTGAGCCTGCGATCCGCGACGGCGGGCCTCCTCAAAACCGTCACCGATTTCCACGCCCTTGATGGCCTGAATCCCCATGAGTGCAGCAGCCAATTGGGCATCGAGGCGATCCTCACCTGAGATATGAGAACCCAAACCAATCGGCAGGCCATCGACGACTACTTCCACGATGCCGCCGAGGGTATCGCCTTGCTTCTTCGCCTTTTCAATCTCGGCAATCATCGAGGCTTCGGCATCGGCATAAAAGGCGCGCACTGGTGAGGCATCAATAGCCTCGATATCCGAGGCGCCCGGCAGAAGGGCTTCTTGATCACCCGGATTATGCAGTTCGGAGTTTCCGATGGACACGACGTGGGAAAAGACCTCAACACCGAGGACTTCCCTGAGGAAATTACGGGCAACCGTGGCTGCGGCTACGCGTGCTGCTGTCTCTCGGGCAGAGGCGCGCTCAAGCACCGGTCGGATCTCGTCCAAGTCGTACTTGAGCATGCCAGCAAAATCGGCGTGCCCAGGCCTCGGACGCATCAGGCGTGCACCGCGACCAGAGGCCATCGCTGCGGCTACGTCTTCGTCTTCAAGATCAATTGGGTCAGCCGACATGATGGTGGTCCACTTCGGCCACTCGGTATTGCCGATCATGATGGCAATGGGGCTACCCATCGTTGAGCCATGGCGCACTCCACCAAGCAGCGTGACTTCATCCGCTTCGAATTTCATGCGGGCGCCACGCCCGTAGCCAAGGCGGCGTCGAGCGAGTTGAGCGCTAATATCTTCGCGCGTAATCGGCACGCCAGCAGGCATATGTTCCACCATGGCAATCAGTGCCTGACCGTGCGATTCTCCAGCAGTTGTCCATCGAAGCATGGTGGAATTATGCCACGGTCTGATAATGCGCATGGCATTACTCCCCCAAGCAACCCCCACGGGGAGCTAAAAACCATGCGCGCTGAAACCATAGGCCAGGGCCGCTCCAAGCAGCATGCCCGGCCCATGAGGAATACCTGCGCTTCCTCTTTGCCCACTGCAGCGATACGCAATGCCGAGCAATAGGCTCAAAAGGGACGCCACAACGATGGCAAGGAGCACCGTTTGAAAACCCAGGGGCCCAAGGATCCACCCAAGTGTTGGTGCGAGTTTGAGGTCACCGCCTCCTACCCCGCCTGGCATGAGCATGGCCAGGATCGCGTAGAGGGCAAACCAGGCAATCCCGGGCACAAGGTAGGCCGGATCTTGCACTGCCCGCCACACCCCAACAACGACGGCGGCGGGCAGCGTCGCATGATTTGGCAAACGCTGCTGTTGGATATCCCACGCACTTAAATAGATCGCCCACGAGGCGTACACCAAACCCCATATCCCCATGGGCGTTACTGTAGCCGGCTTCGCCATGTTCCTCAGCCGGAAGGGCAAAAAGGCGAAAGATCAGGTGATGCTTAACCGATACCGAGATCGCGCTCCAAGGCGCTTCGCATCGCTTCTTTGGGCGCTGGTTGGCCGGTGAATTGCTCGAATTGGCCGTAGGCTTGTTCGGCAAGCATTACATGGCCACCGACCACGGGCACTCCGTGTGTCGAAGCTGCCTGCATCAGCGGTGTTGGCCAGGGATCATAGATCACATCGAGCAGCGGAACCCGTGCGATGGTGTGGGCACGGTCTGCAATGGCCTTGGAAGGCACCGTCGATACCAGCACCTCTGCGCTCTCAACGGCCTTGGCCACCTCATCGATTGAGCGAAAATCCAGGCTGATGCCAAGATTTTGCACAAGATCGCGAAATTCCGCCTCGCGGTTGCTGCGGTTGATCATCAGCACTGCTTCTACCCCGAGGGTGGCCAGCGCATATACAGCGGGCCGTGCGGTACCTCCGGCACCGATGATCACCGCGCGTTTGGCATTAAAACTGCCGCCGCCAAGCTCTTTGAGTGCTCCTGCGACACCATCAACATCGGTGTTATCGGCAAACCAGCCGGCGTCCTGGCGCACCAGGGTGTTGGCCGATCCGATGGCTTGCGCACGATCACTGACCTTGGATGCAGCCTGCAGTGCGGCAAATTTCGCCGGCATCGTCACCGAGCAGCCGCGGTAGCTTGGGTCGAGTTGATCGAGCAATCCCGGAAGTTGCTCTGCTGTGCATTCTTTGCGCTCATAGCGCCAGTGGTGCATGCCGAGTGCTTGATACCCGGTGTTGTGCAGCAGTGGGGATCGCGAATGTTCAATGGGCGAACCCAGCACCACGGCCTTGTGCGTAATGCTGGGTTCTGTGTTTTGCGTGTGGGTCATCTTTTAGCGGTTGCTATCGAGCACGCCGTTGTCCAGCGACTCCTTGGTGGCCTCTTGGTGCTCGTCGAAGTTCCTGGTGAAGACGGTGGTGCCGTCTTTATCCACGGTGACAAAGTAGAGCCAGTCGCCTTCTGCCGGGTTTTCCATGGCCTCGATGGCTTGGATCGATGGGCTGGCAATGGGGGTGGCCGGCAGGCCATCCATCGCGTAGGTATTCCATGGGGTTTCGCGTGCGCGATCCTCATTCGTGGTGGCGACTTCCTGCTCGGAGAGGTCGTAGTTCACCGTGGAGTCGAATTCGAGGCGCTGGGGCTCTTCCAGGCGGTTCAGGATCACTCGCGCAACCTTATTAAAGTCGCCTTCGGGTGCCTCACGCTCAACCAGGGATGCAGCCGTGACCATCTCGTAAGGGCTCAGGCCTACTGCCTTGGAGCGATTGACCAGGTCGGTGTCTGCATAGGACTTTGCCGAGCGGCTAATCAGATCTTTGAGCACCGACAAGGCATCGGCGGTGGGATCTACAACGTATTGGCCGGGCACGATCAGGCCTTCGAGGCGGCGCGGATCATCGCCGCGTGCTTGAACTGGCTCAATCGCCCAGTCGGGCACGCCGAGTTCTTGCAGATCAGCGGTGGCACCAACGCGCTGCAACTCTTCGGTGCTAATGCAGTTGCCTTCTGGTTGCCCACAAGACACCTGGGAGATCATCGAGTAGATGCCGAAGCGGGTATCGCCTGCAACAACTTTTACGTCCATGAGCGTTGCGCCACCGGGGATATCGAGCATCTCCACGCGGTTATCATCGCTGAGCAAGGCATTGACTGCCGACTTGGCGCTCATCTGCTCTTGAAGCTTATAAAAGCCCGGCTTGAGCTCCGCTGCTGCTTTATTGCTATAGGCGGCTGAGGCGAAGGTATCTGCGTCTGCCACAACACCCTTGGATTCCAGGTCAGGCCCGAGCTGCGACATGCTGGAACCCTCTGGGACTTCAACGAGCACCGTGGTGCCGTTGCCTTGGCCTTCGAAGTCACTCTTGCCGGAGTTCATATTCACACCGATATACACCACGGCGGACACAAGAAGCACTAAGGCAGCAACCAGAACGGCTAGACCGCGTTGGCGTCGCTTCACATACTTCGGTTCCATTCGCATTAATGGAGCACCTTTCTTCGCACATCCCGGAGTCTAGGTGTTGCCACCGGGGTCTTAACGCATAGTCGCGCCTATGCAATGTTGCAGATCAGTCTCTAACGATACCTTTTATCGGTCCGGGTTTGGGCGATTGCCTCCGCATTGCGCTCGATCTTTCATCCAACCAGCTCTGCAGGATCTCCACAGCGGCTGCTTGATCAATGCGCGAACGAGCCTTTTTTGCCGAAACCCCGGAACTTCGCATGGCTTGGCTGGCTACTACGGTGCTCAGGCGTTCGTCGCCAAGCTGGACCCTTGTACCCTTTGCCAAGCTGCCTTGTTGTTTGAGCTTTTCGACGCGCCCGCGAAGTCGCTTGGCAATGAGCTGGGCGTGCTGGGCGCTGGCAGATCCCTGGCCACCGAGGGTGCGTGGCAGACCCACGACAATCTCTACGACCTGATATTCCAGCGCCAGCTTGAGAATTCGCTCAATATCGGCACCGTCTTCATCGCGAAAACCTGTGACACGAGCAACAGTTTCCACGGGCGTGGCCATGCGCGCATCGCTATCGGACACGGCAACGCCGATGCGAACCGTTCCCACGTCGATGCCGAGTCTGCGGCCCGGTCCTGGATCGGCGATGCCCGGGCGATCCGGCTGCGGAGATTGATCAAACACTGCTACTCCCGAGGTCTGCAACAACAATGACGACAAAACACGGCCGCTGCCTGTAAAGATACAGCAGCGACCGTGCGAGAAAACCTTAGCGAGTAAGCGCTTCGCGCAGGGCATCGACTGCCTGCGAGAAACCGGCGATCTCGCTGCCGGAGCCTTGGGCCATATCGGCTTTGCCACCGCCGTTGCCCTTGATGTACTGGCCAAGCACACCAGCGAGTTCCTTGGCACTGAAGCCCTGATCCACAGCGGCCTTATTCAAGCCCACCACAAACGGCACGCGGGAACGTGCGTCTTCAGCCACAAGCACCACAACACCTGGTTGGCCACCCAGCTTCTGCTTGAGCTCGGTAGCCAGCGTGCGCAGGTCTTTTGCCTCGGTGCCCTTTGGGAGCTCTTGATGCAAGAACGTGGTGCCAGCTACGTCTTCTGCAGAGGCCAGCATCTCATTAGCACCAGCCAACAGTTGCTTACGGTGCAGCTCGGCGATGGTCTTTTCGGCTTCCTTGAGCTTCTGGGTCAAGGCCGCGACGCGCTCTGGAACTTCCTCGGACTTTGCCTTCAGCGAGCTGGCGACACCTTCGACAAGGGCGCGCTCCTTGGACAAGTAGCGGAAGGAGTCCAAACCGGAATAGGCCTCGATGCGGCGGACACCGGATCCCACCGAGGACTCTCCCAGCACCGCCACCGGGCCGATCTGCGAGGAGTGCGAGACGTGAGTGCCACCGCACAGCTCCATGGAAAATGGCCCACCGATTTCTACGACGCGCACCAAGTCGCCGTAGTTTTCACCGAACAGCGCCATCGCGCCCATGGCCTTTGCTTCATCCAAAGAGGTTTCGATGGTATTGACTTGCCAGTCGGTATCCACTGCCTGGTTGGTGATCGCCTGGATCTGCTCAAGCTGCTTAGGGCTCAGCGCATCGGTGTAGTTGAAGTCAAAGCGCAAGTAGCCAGGCTTATTCATCGAACCTGCCTGCACCGCCGTGGGGCCGAGCACCTCGCGCAGGGCGGCGTGGATGAGGTGGGTGGCAGAGTGCGCCTGGCGCGCCGCGTGGCGCCACGCCGGGTCCACCAATGCCTGCACATCATCGCCGACGATCAATCCGCCCTGCTCCACGGTGGCCTTGTGTACCCAAAGTTTCTTGCCAACCTTTTGCACGTCGCCAACCCGCAGCAGGGTGCCACCGGCTTCAATAGTGCCGCGGTCGCCCAACTGGCCGCCGGCTTCGGCGTACAGCGGAGTGACGTCCAAAATCACTTCCACTTCATCGCCCTCGGCGGCTTCTTGAACCTGCTGTCCGTCGCGGATCAGGCCCAATACCTTCGAGTTGCTATTGAGCTCATCGAATCCGGTGAACTCCGTGGGGTGCTCATCAACGAACTGGCGGTAGACGCTGAGATCTGCGTGACCGTGCTTCTTGGCCTGCGAGTCGGCCTTGGCACGGGCAACCTGCTCATCCATGAGCTTATGGAAGCCATCCTCGTCCACCTCAAGGCCTGCCTCCGCGGCCATTTCCAGGGTCAGATCGATGGGGAAGCCATAGGTGTCATGCAGCGTAAAGGCTTCTTGGCCCGATAGAGTCGCGCCACCTTGAGCCTTGACTTGGCCTGCGGCCTGCTCAAAGAGGTGCGTACCGGATTCGAGGGTGCGCAGGAAGGCGGTTTCCTCAGCCAGGGCCACCTTGAGAATACGCTCACGCTGATCAGCGATCTCAGGGTAGGAAGGCGTCATGGTGTCCATGATGGTGTTCATGAAACGTTCCATGGTTTTACCCTGGGCACCAAGCAGACGAGCCGAACGAATAATGCGGCGCAGTAAACGACGCAGGATATAGCCGCGGCCAACGTTGCCAGGTGTTACACCGTCCAGGATGATCATCATGGCGGTACGGGAGTGATCGGCAATGACCCTGAAGCGGATGTCATTGATCCGGTCGGTGTTCGGATCCTCGTACTTCGTACCGGTGACTTCCTCCGCCACATCGATAACGGGGCGAAGCAGGTCAGTTTCGTAGACGTTGTCGACGCCTTGCAAGATACAAGCTACGCGCTCCACACCGAGGCCGGTGTCGATATTCTTCTTCGGCAGATCACCGAGGATTTCAAAGTTGCCTTTGCCAATACCTTCGCCGCGCTCCTTTTCCATGAAGACCAAATTCCAAATCTCCATGTAGCGGTTGTCATCTGCGATGGGGCCACCTTCTTTGCCATAGGCAGGGCCGCGGTCGTAGTAGATCTCAGAGCAAGGGCCACAAGGGCCGGGAATACCCATGGACCAGTAGTTATCGGCCATGCCCAAACGCTGGATGCGTTCGCTGGGAACACCGATGTGCTGCTCCCAAATCTCTGCGGCTTCATCGTCATCGAGATAGACGGTCACCCAGAGTCGCTCCGGATCTAAGCCATAGCCGCCCTGCTCAACATCGCCTGTGAGCAGCGACCAGGCGTGCTCGATTGCACCCTTTTTAAAGTACTGACCAAACGAGAAGTTGCCGGCCATCTGGAAGAAGGTGTTGTGGCGGGTAGTAATTCCCACCTCTTCAATATCCAGGGTGCGCACGCACTTTTGAATAGAGGTGGCCTTGCCCTGCGGGAATGGAGGGTTTTGCTGCCCGAGGAAGTAGGGCTTAAACGGCACCATGCCAGCATTGACAAACAACAAGTTCGGGTCATCAAGAATCAGTGAGGCACTCGGAACCGCCTCATGGCCTGATTGGACGAAGTGTTGAGTAAACCGTTCCCGAATCTCATGGGTTTGCACAGCGAAACGCCTCGTTAGCTTTCTTCTTCTCGTAAGTGGTTCTTTATTCAGCGCCCACCCTTCTTATCAGGCAGGCAAGTACAGCAGTACTCTACCGCAGATTAGCCCTCATGCTTTGCACGGATAATTTTGCGCAGCCTCGGCCAAAGCGCAGCAAGCTTTCGTTCCTCGCCGTGCTCGCTGGGCTGGTAATACCGAGCCTGTTCAAGGCCATCGGGCAGGTACTGCTGGGCTAGCACCCCATTTGGATCATCGTGAGGATAGCGATAGCCCACCGCATTGCCCATGGCCTTCGCACCCTCGTAATGGCCATCACGAAGATGAGGTGGCACAGGGCCGGTATGGCCTTTGCGCACATCTGCCAATGCAGCATCGATGGCGCGGATCACGGCATTGGACTTCGGCGCGGTAGCCAAATGGATCGTGGCCTGCGCCAAGTTGATCCTTGCCTCCGGCATGCCAATCAGTTGCACCGCTTGGGCTGCGGCGATAGCGCTTTGCAAGGCGCTTGGGTCTGCCATGCCGATGTCTTCGCTAGCGTGAATCACCAGCCGACGCGCCAAGAAACGGGGGTCTTCTCCTGCCTCGATCATCCGCGCAAGATAGTGCAGCGCCGCATCTACATCGGAACCGCGAATGGATTTGATCCAAGCACTGGTGATGTCGTAGTGCTGATCCCCATCCCGGTCGTAGCGCACCACTGCCCTATCAATGTGTGCACTTACTGTGGCGGCGTCCAACACACCCCCAGGCGGCACCGCTTCGGCAGCGGCCTCTAGGTAAGTAAGGGATCGCCGAGCATCCCCGCCTGCCAGACGCACCAACTGCTCCAAGGCGTCCTCGCTGATTTCCAGCTCGCCTCGATAACCGCGTTCATCCTCGATTGCTCGCTGCAATACCTTTCGGATATCGGCATCATCAAGCGAACGCAGTTGCAAGATCAGCGAACGCGATAGAAGCGGGGCCACAACGGAGAACGAAGGGTTTTCCGTGGTGGCTGCCACCAAGAGCACCACGCGGTTTTCCACCGCAGCTAAAAGAGCATCCTGTTGGGTCTTAGAAAAGCGATGTACCTCATCGATGAATAAGACCGTCTTTTCGCCATGGATTTGGCGCTTCCTGGCCTCAGCAATGACGTCCCTGACTTCCTTTACACCAGCATTAAGTGCAGAAAGCCCAACAAAATGGTGCCCGGTTGCAGCACTAATCAGTGATGCAAGCGTGGTTTTTCCCGTGCCAGGAGGGCCATACAAAATGACCGAGGCATCCCCAGAGCCCTCGATCAATCGGCGCAAGGGTTTGCCCGCACCCAAAAGATGCTGCTGGCCTACGACATCTTCGAGGCGTTGAGGACGCATTCGGGCAGCAAGGGGCGCGTTGCTGCCTATATCGGGCGTTGGGGATTGCGGTCGGTGGGCGTCGAAAAGGCTATCCACGGCGATCCACGCGCAACGCTTCTACTACTGCGCCCGCAAATTCTCCCACCACCGGGAAACGATAATCGGCGTTTCGGAGAGCAAAGCGCTGGACGGACTCGAAAGTCTCATAGAGATCCTGGCGGATGAGGTCATAATCCTCGTGGCCATCAATTGCTTCTTGCAGGATGTTGAACTGGTAGTGCTCGAGCATGCCAAGCACTGCATCGGCGTCGATAGCCTTCAGTCCCTCGTCCTGAGCGAGCTGGTACAAATCGCCAAAGGCCGTGGTCATCGAACCGATGTGCATCATCGCGAGGCTGGAGAAGGCCCATCCAACGAGCGCGATCAAGATGCGTGCCTGGAGGCGTTGGTGGTTGCGAACATTTGGCCAGAGGTCGCCCACCTCATCCACCCACGCATCGATGAGCGTGTCTGCTTCGTCATCGCTAATCGGCCGCGAGCTTAAAAATTGGGGGAAACCGGCGATCACGCAGGCGATGTCGAAGGTGACATCGCGGAAACCGGCCCACTCATAGTCCAGGAAGTGGGTGCTCTCGGAGACGATGATGTTGTCCGGCGATAGATCGAATGGCGTAAAGGCACGGTGCTGGCCACGGATTAGGCGGCGCTTCGACTCGGCGGCCATCTCTGCGACAATCTCCGGCACAGCAATGCCTGCTTGAGCCACAATCTTCATGCCTACCTCGATGGACAAGCCGAGGAGGTGTTCCCGGAAGCTGTGCATGTGCTGGATTTCCGGGTGCTTTTGCAGCATTCTTCGCAGCAAAATATCGAAGTGCTGCTCTTTTGTGGCCGTGCCGGCATGCATTTTGCCCAGCGACTCACCAAGGTTGCGCAGAATCTCCGTTCGCAGCGCCTCCTTGGAAGTAGAAAGCAGCTCTGCGAAGGTGTCTCCATCACCTGAATCGGAGATGACGATGATGTGGGCATCGACATCGTAGGCCAAAAGCACCGGACCTGGGCGCACATCGGCGTTGAGGGATGTGGTGAATTGATAGGCAATCACCTCGCGCATAAACATCGAGGCGTCGATTAACTCCTCGGTTTCTGGGACGTGTTTAATCACCACGGAACGTGCCTGCAAGAAGGGTGAAGGCGCTACTTTCGCCCGAGCCACCACGGCACTGCCCGAGCCACTTAAACGGGTGACATCCTTTAGCTTTTGCACTCCACCCAGGCGCTTGCTGAGCAAGTCCTCGGCGGTACTCACGATGGCGTCGAGCTGCGGTTGTTCTTCTTGCACGCCTATGCTCCATCTCCATTGACAATTCGAGCTTGTAGCGGCCACCGCGCCACTGAAGGCACAGGCGGCCAGCCCGGGCGCACCGAATCTCAGTGCGCAGGTGCCTCGGCTTTGGACAAACCTCGGCACGCTCACGTGCTCTGTCTGAACACGATGCAAGGCTCACGGTATCTTCCGTGAGCCTTGAGTGGATTGCGATCGTACGCAAATCCATCGGCAATCAATGGCCTACCCTATCACCCATATTGGCTGATGCCTATACCAGCAAAGCTGCCGCGCCACTGCCCCGAGGGGCACCGGCGCCTAGGAAAGGCCAAGGATCTTTACACTATGAGCGCTCGCTTATTTTTCAGCTTCCTGCTTTTTCTTCGGCTTGAAATCCACACCGGTTTCACGGCGCTGCTCCAGCGGAATCGGTGCGGGAGCATCGGTGAGGGGATCCACGCCGCCGCCGGACTTCGGGAAGGCAATGACGTCACGAATGGACTCAAAGCCGCCGAGCAGCGAGACGATGCGGTCCCAACCGAAGGCGATGCCGCCGTGTGGCGGTGCACCGAAGGCAAAGGCTTCGAGCAGGAAGCCGAACTTCTCCTGTGCTTCCTCATCGGTGATGCCCATGACCTTGAATACGCGCTCTTGCACATCACGACGGTGAATACGGATAGAGCCGCCGCCGATCTCATTGCCGTTGCACACGATGTCGTATGCATAGGCGGTAGCTTCGCCGGGGTTTTCGTCGAAGCTATCCATCCACTCGGGCTTGGGCGAGGTAAAGGCGTGGTGCACAGCGGTCCACTTGGAATGGCCAAGTGCCACGTCGCCGGATGCGGTGGCATCGGCAGCGGGCTCGAATAGTGGCGCATCGACAACCCAGGTAAAGGCCCAGTCGCCTTCCTTGATCAAGTCGAGCTTGCGGGCGATCTCACCACGAGCTGCACCCAACAGCGCGCGGGAGGATTTGGTATCGCCGGCGGCGAAGAAAATGCAGTCACCCGGCTTTGCACCCACATGCTCGGCGATGCCGGCACGCTCAGCCTCAGTGATGTTCTTTGCTACAGGGCCGGAGAGTTCGCCGTCTTCGCCGACGAGGATGTAGGCCAAGCCCTTAGCGCCGCGCTGCTTTGCCCACTCCTGCCATGCGTCGAGCTGGCGGCGAGGCTGGGATGCACCACCGTCCATGACCACAGCGCCAACGTATTCGTTTTGGAACACGCGGAAGGTGGTGTCTTTGAAGAACTCAGTGCACTCAGTGATCTCGATATCGAAGCGCAGGTCGGGCTTGTCAGAGCCGTACTTCTTCATGGCCTCGGCGTAGGTCATGCGAGGGATCGGAGTGGAAATCTCGTAGCCGATCAGCTTCCACAGCTCCTTGAGGATCTCCTCTGCTAGCGCGATCACATCTTCTTGATCAACGAAGCTCATCTCCACGTCGAGCTGGGTGAACTCCGGCTGACGGTCGGCACGGAAATCCTCATCACGATAGCAACGGGCGATCTGGTAGTAACGCTCCATGCCGGCAACCATGAGAAGCTGCTTGAATAGCTGCGGGGACTGCGGCAGCGCGTACCAGGAACCTGGCTTCAGGCGCGCGGGCACGAGGAAGTCTCGGGCGCCCTCCGGGGTGGAACGAGTCAAGGTGGGGGTTTCGATCTCCACAAAATCGTGACGATCCAACACGCGGCGAGCCGCCTGGTTGGCCTTGGAGCGCAGGCGCAAAGCGTTGTTCTGGCTGCTGCGACGCAGATCCAGGTAGCGATACTTCAGGCGAGTTTCCTCGCCTACCTCACCGGACTGGGAGGGATCGTCGATCTGGAAGGGCAGCGCCGCAGACTCGTTGAGTACCTCAAGTTCAGTGGCGCTTACTTCAATCGCACCCGAAGCCAGGTTGGGGTTCTCGCTACCCTCGGGTCGTGCTTCCACCACACCGGTGACCTTCACGCAGAACTCACTGCGCAGGTGGTGTGCTTGCTCCGCCACGGAAGAATCGCGGAAAACAACCTGAGCCACACCAGAGGCATCACGCAAATCGATAAAGATCACACCGCCGTGATCACGACGGCGCGCTACCCAACCACTGAGCGTAACGGTTTGTCCGACCGCCTCTTTGCGGAGGTCACCCGCGAAATCTGTGCGAAGCACTTCGGCACCAAATCCTTTCCCTTTTTTGTGTTCTCGCGCCCCGTGTCACGCGACTCGGGCGCATAAAGGCATACTAAGGCATTGATCCTACCCTCTCAGTCGCAGCCACTGGCCTCTAGCCCTCGAATCCACTGCTGAGGGCGCAACATTAGATATTGCGCAAGCTGTGGCATGATCAGCACATGACCTTTCGTGGTGGCATCGATAAGCCAGAAAACCTCGCTCGTACCGGCGGCGGTGGCGGTGGACGCATTGCTGTTGGCGGCGGCGTGGGCACCTTATTGTTAGTCGGCCTTTTCCTCCTCATGGGCGGCGACCCTTCCCAGCTCGGCGGGCTCATCGGATCAGACTCTCAACAACAGCCACAGCAGCAAACTGCCCCAGGCCAGTTGGAGCACTGCAAGACCTCCGACGACGCGAACCGCTATGCCGATTGCCGCGTCGAATTCACCGGCATCTCTTTGAACCAGGTGTGGAGCGCTCAGCTTCCGCAACAAGCGGATATCACCTATAGCAAACCCAACTTGGTGGTCTTTGATGCTCAGACCTCCACCGGTTGTGGTCTTGCCTCATCTTCTACAGGGCCGTTCTATTGCCCTAGGGATCACACTGCCTACTTTGACGTCAGCTTCTTCGATTCCCTCGAACGCTATGGCGGCCAAAATGCTCCCTTTGCCCAGGAATATATCGTGGCGCATGAATTCGGCCACCATATTCAAAGCTTGGAGGGTACCTTGGGGCTTTCTGATTACAACGACCCCGGCCCGGATTCCAATGCTGTGAAGATCGAATTACAGGCCGACTGTTACGCAGGCGTCTGGGGTCATTTTGCCGATAAGGGCGAAGATGCGTTTCTTGAACCCATCACCCAAAGCCAGGTTGAGCAGGCAATTGATGCTGCCCGGGCAGTAGGCGACGATAATATTCAGCAACGAGCTGGTCGTGATGTAAACCCTGAGTCATTTACCCACGGCTCTTCTCAACAGCGTCAAGAGGCGTTCTTGCAGGGATACCGCACTGGTTCGATGGCAAGTTGCGATTATCTGGATCGCAACGCGTATCGCTGACACCAGGAGAACCGCATGCGAATTGACGCGCAACGGCGCCGCTCAAATATTCTTGCTGCTGGCGCACGCCTGCTCTTACGCCAAGGCGATGCTATGACCTTAGAGGCAGTGGCGAAGCGAGCAGGTGTTGGCATCGCCACGGTCTACCGCCACTTCCCCACCCGAGCAGCGTTGGTCGATCAGATCCTTTTGGATATCGCCGTACAAGGCATTAGCGATCTGGAGCAGCTCGTAGAGCTCGAACCGAAGACAGCAGCCGAAGGTGAGGCGATGCTGAGCCGTTTGCTCACCTTGATTAACACCATCGGTCTCAACGCGGTGATCCCGACGCTGCTTAGCGCCGAGGAACACGAACTCAATCAGGCTTCGCTCGATGCGAGGGCAAGGTTGCTGGAGTTGCTCACGCAGGTGGTACAAGAGCTTAAGGCTGTCGAGGTCATCCACCCCAGTATTGAGGCCTTGGCCTTTTATAACGGCATCGTGCGCCTATTGGGCAGCCACGATGGTGGCGTTCACTCCGATTTAGAGGCAGACCAGCAAGACTTGTTGAATATTTTTCTTGCAGGGTGTCGCCACGGAGTGGCTGCCAAGGCTGTGCAAAGTTAGCCCTGTTCACAGCCCCGCGCCTACACTATGCAGCCATGCGCACTTTGACGATTATCTCCGGCGGTCTTGGCGAGCCATCCAGCTCCCTCGCACTTGGCAATACGATTGCCGAGGCCGCTCAGAAGGCGGTGCAAGGTTGCGGCTCTGATCTTGAGGTGCATGCATTAAGCCTTAAAGATCTTGCCTTCGACCTCGCACACTGCATGACGCACAATGGTGAGCTCACACCGGCGCTGCAGCGTGCGATCCAACAGGTGAAGTCTTCCGACGCTCTCATCGCCGTAACCCCTGTGTTCAAAGCCAGCTACTCCGGGCTGTTCAAAATGTTCTTCGATGCCTTGCAGCCTCAAGACATCAAACAAATCCCGGTAATCATCGCTGCAAATGCAGGCTCCCAGCGTCACGCCTTGGTGCTTGAGCACGCAGTCCGCCCACTGTTTAGCTACCTCAAAGCAGCGATTGTTCCCACGGCAATTTTGGTCACCCCTCAAGACACCACCGAAGAAGCCCTGCCCGCGCTGAATAACCGCATCCACCGAGCAGCTAATGAGCTCGCTATGTTGATGATCCCCGAGTACCAGAAGGGCACGCATCAAATCTGATGCTTGAAGCGCTTTCTTTTTAAACGCCATGAGCCCTCAGCCACGAAAGGCTGAGGGCTCACCTATTGGGTGTATGTCTAGGAGGCAACGAGGCGTTGGACGTAGTCCACCAGCGCGTGTTGCTCCACCATTTCTTGGGTGTGCTCGCGAAGGTTCTTCACCGCGACAACACCTTGTTCCAATTCCCGATCGCCGACAACAAGTGCGCATGCAGCGCCGGCTCGGTCGGCGCCTTTCATCGCGCCTTTTAGGCCACGATCGCCAAAGGCCATATCGCAGCGGATCCCCGCTGCACGCAAGGTGTTCAGCATTGGCATCAGGGCACGCTTGGCGTCTTCGCCCATGGCCACGCCGTAGACGTCGACTCGGGTTTGCCGGCCAAACTGCTTGTTTTCTGCTTCTAGAGCAAGCAGGCAACGATCCACACCGAGGGCGTAGCCAATACCGGAAAGTTCCTGGCCACCCAGTTGGGCCATGAGTCCGTCGTATCGGCCGCCGCCACCAATGCCAGATTGTGCGCCAAGCCCATCGTGGACGAATTCGAAGGTGGACTTGGTGTAGTAATCCAGGCCGCGCACCAGTCGAGGATTAATGGTGAAGGCGACGCCGAGATCCTCAAGCACGCCGGTGAGCGTTTCGAAGTGCTGCTGGGATTCCGGGGAAAGGTGGTCCACCATCAGTGGTGCATCGGCGGTCATTTCCTGAACTTCGGGGCGCTTATCATCGAGCACGCGAAGCGGATTGATCCGGGCACGCTCTTTGGTCGCCTCATCGAGTGGGAGTTTGAATAAGAATTCCTGCAGTTTCTCGCGGTAGGCAGGCCGGCAGCTTTCATCGCCCAAGCTTGTTAGCTCCAGGCGGTATCCTTCCAGGCCGATGGCGCGAAGGCTTGCGTCGGCAAGCGCAATAACCTCGGCATCCAAATAAGGATCGTCGACGCCGATGGCCTCAACACCAACCTGTTGGAGTTGGCGGTAGCGGCCAGCTTGAGGGCGCTCATAACGGAAAAATGGCCCGTAGTAGCTGAGTTTGACGGGTAATTGGCCGCGGTCGAGGTTGTGCTCGATCACTGCGCGCATCACACCTGCGGTGCCTTCGGGGCGAAGAGTGACAGAACGATCGCCGCGGTCGGCAAAGGTGTACATCTCCTTGCTCACCACGTCGGTGGATTCGCCGACGCCGCGGGCAAACAGGTGCGTATCTTCAAACACCGGCAGCTCGATGTGCTCGTATCCCGCCAGGTGCGATTGGTGCGCAAAGGTATCGCGTACCTGCAAAAAGGTAGGCGATTGGGGCGGCAGGTAGTCGGGCACGCCTTTGGGGGCGGCAATGGTGGGGAGCTTCTTCGCGTTAGTCACGCCGACTATCTTAACGCCCCGGAAATTTTCCATCGTTGGCAGGCTTAAGCAAGGGTGTTTCGCTCAGGCCTGCGACACGAGCTTAGGGGCGCATCGGTGTGTTCAGGCTCGTTCTACTTGAGTGCTTGGAGGAAGGGGTTTTGGGCAAATTCCGCGCGTGCCGTCGTTGCTGCGCCGTGGCCGGGAAGAATTTGCAGCGCCGGATCAAGTTGCAACACTTCCGCGCGCAGCGTCTCCTGCATCGCCGCTGGGTCTGATTGAGGCAGGTCTGTGCGCCCGATCGATCCCTGGAATACGACATCGCCGCTAAAACATAGCTGTTGGCCTACAAAGAGCACCGAACCGGGAGAATGTCCTGGTGCATGGCGCACTTCAAAGGTCTGGCCACCAAGTTCGATGCTCTGGGCGTGCTCTAGATATCGCAGATCATTGGCTTGAGGCATTGATGCTGCCTCGAAGAGCACCTTCGACTGTTCAGAAACCCCGTCCCCGGCCTCAAGCATGAAGGCATCATCAGCGTGGATCCACACAGGGGCACTCCAGGCATTAGCCAACGCTGCTGCGTCCCGGGTGTGATCGATATGGCCGTGGGTTAACACGACTTGTTCAAGCGTTCGGCCCTTTTCGCGCATAAATTGCTCGACGACGGGCTGCGCACGCATCCCGGGATCTATGACGGTGAGCTTGGCGCCATCATCGATGACGTAGCAGTTGGTTTGGTACGGTCCTGCGACGAATCCGAGAATATCCACCTTTGCCACTGTAGCTGTATGGCGCGTCAGGCAAGAAGAAAACGAGAACACCCCGACGCCATCGAAGGCGTCGGGGTTGCTCCCTAGGGTGTTTTGGATGCTTATGCTAAGGCATCCACGGCGGCGTCATAGTCGGGCTCAGTGCCGATCTCTTCTACCAACTGTGCATGGAGTACAGCACCGTTTTCATCGGCTACGACAACGGCGCGAGCCATCAAGCCTTCCAGCGGAGAGTCCTGCAACTGCACGCCGAAGTCTTGGGCAAAGCTCGTGCGGAAACCAGATGCGCTGACGACGTTGTCAATGCCTTCTGCACCGCAGAATCGAGCCAGTGCGAAGGGAAGATCCTCGGATACACACAGCACGACGGTGTTATCGAGTGCCGCTGCTCGCTGGTTAAACTCGCGAACACTGGCGGCGCACACGCCGGTGTCAATCGAGGGGAAGATATTGAGCACCAGGCGCTTGCCGGCGAAATCTTTGTTGCCGAGTTCCTTAAGGTCGGTGCCGACGAGGGTGAACTCGGGAAGCGTGCTTCCTGCTTCCGGGAGGTTGCCGTTGGTGTTTGCTTCGTTGCCTTGGAAATGTGTCAATGCCATGTGCCAAGCCTAGGTGCTGTGCTGGTATCGCGCCACCTCTAGCTGGCACTTATCTCCAAAAAAGATCCCCACCGATGGTGATTCCCGATCAGTGCCTTCTGCTGCGCCACGCGAATAGCCCGAGTGATGCCTTCTTGCTTGAGCTTTAAGGCTATGCTGGGTGGGCATTCTTGCCCGGGTAATTGCGCCAAGCGCGAGTGCCTGTGGATGGTAATCAAGTAGAGGAGTTGACAGTGAGCAACGAACAACGCCGCCGTGAGGCGATGGAAAAGCTCGAACATCAGGTAAAGCGTAATGAGCGTAAACAGGGACGTTCGACGCCCATGGCCATTGGTGGCGTTGCTGCCGTCGCCGTGTTGTTGGTTGGTGGTTACTTTGGTTACCAGTACTTCAACGAAGAAGAGGAAGAAACCCCTCAAAGCAATGTGTTGGCACTGAGCCGCGAGACTGCTCTCGGCGATACCGTCGACTGCCAGTACCCAGACGCAGGCGAGGCCGCAAAGAAGGTAGATAAGCCAAAGACGAAGGACGTCGCTGCCACGGGCACGGTCAATATCACCTTTGACACCACCGCCGGTGAGATTCCGCTGAGCCTGGATCGTGCGGTTTCTCCTTGTACCGTCAATGCCATCGAGCACCTAGCAAAGTCTGGTTTCTACGATGACACGGTCTGCCACCGTATGGTCACCGAGGGTCTGCACATCTTGCAGTGTGGCGACCCCACTGGCCAAGGCACTGGTGGCCCGGGCTTTAGCTTTGCCAATGAGTACCCCACCGATGAGGCTGAAGATCAAGCAAGCCCCGTGGTGTATCCGCGCGGCACGGTGGCCATGGCTAATTCCGGCCCGGACACCAATGGTTCACAGTTCTTCTTGAACTACGGTGACTCTCCCCTGCCTCCTGCCTACACCTACTTTGGCAAGATCGAGCAGCCCGGCCTCGACACCCTTGATGCCGTAGCCGCCGAAGGCGTTGATGGTGGCGGTAGCGAAGGCGCTCCGAAGAAGGAAGTGAAGATCACCTCCGCGAAGGTGCAGTAGCTTTTTCAAAAAAACACAACGCCCCAAGCATCATTCTCGGTGCTTGGGGCGCTGTCGTCCTTAGCCGCCGGCGGTGACGCGGTAGACGTCGAAGACGCCTTCGATGTTTCTCAGTTGGTTCATCAACGTGCCGAGCTGCTTGGTGTCTGAAACAGAGAAGGTGAAACGAACGACCGCCACGTGATCATCGGCGGTGTGGGAGTTCATCGCCACCACCACTACGCGCTGCTCATTGATCACGCGGGTGAGATCCATCAGCAGGCCATCGCGGTCGAGCGCTTCGAGCTGCAAGGTGGCAGCAAAAGCGGTGCCGCCGCCTTCTTGGGCCCAGGAGACGTCGATAAGCCTTTCTTGCTCCTCTTTGAGCTTCTTGGCGTTGGTGCAATCGACGCGGTGTACCGATACGCCACCGCCGCGGGTGATAAAACCGAAGATTTCATCGCCGGGCACGGGCATGCAGCACTTGGCGAGCTTGGCCAGCACATCGGGGCTTCCCTGTACCAACACTGCCTGCGAGTTCGTGCCCTTGTGTTCGGGGTGCACCAGCTCGCTCAGCGGGGTGCGCGAGACGAGCGTATCTACGGCATCATCGGCATCACCAAAACGTGCCATGAGCCGGTGTGCCACATTCGCTGCCGAGACATTGCCCGAACCGATCGCGGTGTAGAGCGAATCAATATCGGGATAGTGCAGCTCGGTGGCAACCTGCTTCATGGTGGAAGCGGTAAAAAGCCTGTGCATGGGCAAGCCACCACGCTGGACTTCCGCCGCCAGCGCATCGCGGCCGGCTTCGAGGTATTCGCCGCGACGTTCCTTGGCAAACCACTGACGGATCTTCGTCTTGGCTCTAGGCGAAACCACGAAGTCACGCCAATCCTGGCTCGGGCCGGCGTTCGGGTCTTTGGAGGTGAAGATCTCTACGCGGTCACCGGATTTGAGCTTGGATTCCAGCGCGACCAATTTGCCATTGATTTTCGCACCGATGCAGCGGTGGCCTACCTCGGTGTGAACGGCGTAGGCGAAATCCACCGGTGTGGAATCAACGGGAAGATTGACCACATCGCCTTTGGGGGTAAACACAAAGATCTGCTTCGCGGTGAGGTCGTAGCGCAGGCTATCGAGGAACTCATTGGGGTCCGCGGCTTCTTTTTGCCAATCCAGCAACTGGCGCATCCAGGACATCTGATCAATTTCAGCCTGATCACCCTTGGAGCCCTTGAGCTCCTTATAGCGCCAGTGCGCCGCGATGCCGTATTCAGAGTTGAAGTGCATCTCGTGGGTGCGAACCTGCACCTCGATGGGTTTGCCACCGTTGCCCATCACCGTGGTGTGCAGCGATTGGTACACGCCAAATTTTGGTGAAGAAATATAGTCTTTGAAACGCCCCGGCATCGCCGAGTACAAAGAGTGCACCACGCCAATGGCTGCGTAGCAATTGTTCACGGTGTCGACCAGAATGCGCAGGCCAACCAGATCAAAGATCTCGTCGAAGTCTTTGCCGCGCACAATCATCTTTTGGTAGATGGACCAGTAGTGCTTCGGCCTGCCCATCACCTCAGCATCAATGTGATTGTCTTTTAAGGCCTGCTGAAGTTCTGCAGAAACTTCCTTGAGGTAGCGATCTCGCGAGGGGGCGCGATCGGCCACCAAGCGCACAACCTCGTCGTACTTCTTGGGATAGAGGATGGCAAAGGAAAGATCCTCCAACTCCCATTTCACGCTGGCCATACCAAGACGGTGCGCCAGGGGCGCAATCACTTCGAGGGTTTGGCGCGCCTTCTTTGCCTGCTTTTCAGGGGGCAGGAAGCGCATGGTGCGCATGTTGTGCAGTCGGTCGGCAACCTTGATGACCAACACGCGCGGATCCTCGCTCATCGCCACGATCATTTTGCGGATCGTTTCCGCCTCAGCGGCGGCACCGAGTGCGACTTTATCGAGCTTCGTAACGCCGTCGACAAGCCTTGCTACTTCCTCGCCGAAATCCTTGGTGAGGTCTTCGAGGGAATAGTCGGTGTCTTCCACCGTGTCGTGCAAAAGCGCCGCCACCAAGGTGGTGGTGTCCATGCCAATTTCGGCTGCAATCGTGGCAACCGCCAACGGGTGCGTGATGTACGGATCGCCGGACTTGCGGAACACCCCTTCATGCAAGCGCTCTGCCGTGGCATAGGCGCGATCCAGCAACTCGGCGTCGGCCTTCGGGTGAAATTCGCGGTGAATCGCCATCAGTGGCTCAAGCACCGGATTAATACGCACGCGTGTGCCCGTAAGACTCCGAGCCAAACGCGCCGACATGCTCCGCATGGTGGTTGGCTGTTTTTGCGTCTTCTTCTCCACCGTCACGCCCAAGCTCCTTCCCGCTATGTGTGGCAAATGAGCGCATCTACTCCGCGTAGATGCGGCCTTCGTTTCCTTATGCCCTGCTGTGTTGCTACCACCGTGTGGTGGCACACAGCGCTCAAATCGCCACTATTTCCTTATTGCTTTGGAGCTAACTTTCAGTTGCTTGCTGGTTTACCACGTACAGGGGCACATCCCCTAGACGTTCTCGGCCGCCTAAACCGGCTACCTCTAACACTACGGCGCAGCCCACTACCTCACCACCACATTGCTCAATCAACTTAATGGCCGCGCTTAAGGTGCCACCGGTGGCCAGCACGTCGTCGACGACCATCACGCGCTTTCCATCAAGATCGAGGTTTTCAGCGGGCAGTTCAAGGGCTGCCTTGCCGTATTCAAGATCGTAGCTTTGGGTATGCACCGGTGGAGGCAACTTGCCCTTCTTGCGGATAGCCAAAATGCCGCTATCGGTGCAATACGCCACTGCTGAGCCAAGCAGGAAGCCACGGGCATCCAAACCGCCGATCAGATCGACCTCGGCTTTCGCCGCTTCGGCAGCGACGTCGTCGATAATCAAGCGAAACGCCTCAGGATCAGCCAGCACCGGGGTGAGATCTTCAAAGAGCACACCTTCGACGGGGAAATCAGGCACCAGGCGTGTTTTTTGCTTGAGTGCGTCAATCGCGCTGCTATATCGAGGTTCCTTGCTTGTCATCTTGGGGTCCGTTTCTTCCTTTTGGTGGGTTCTACGCCTGGTGCTCATTGTGGTTGATCAAAAAAGAGGGCTTATGGCTGCTTGCTGCTCCAGCGATCCATATTCCAACCAACGCCGGCGGCATTGGTGTTGGGCACAACGTGCAAGACATCGCGGTCATACATTTGCACCCGCGGTTGGGTTGCTAGTGGCACGGTGCTGATCGTTTCCCAGGAGTCGGCTTCGTCTTTGCGCAGGCCTTCGATGTCTGCGCTCGACTTCGCTACCCCGCTAAAGTCACTCACTGGGTCTACCGCCAATAGCAGCGCGTCCAGGGTGGCATTGGGGTGATAGGCGCCGGTGCCATCTGCCCCAACCCAGCGCAATTGATCAAAGGTGCCGCCCTGCTTGGAGGCATCCACGATTTCGATCCCGGCGGGCTCACAGGACTTGGCAATCGCCTTGACCATATCGGCCTTGCGCTTATCCGGTCCGGTATAGCCAATATTGATCGTGACGCCTTGGAGGGCCTTCGCCTCATCGATATTGGTGCGCAGGTGCGGCTCTGTGATGTCTTTGAGCTGCGATGCCGATGGGTCGCCTGCCCGAAGCATCCGAGTTACCACCGGGGTCACTGCCACGCCACTGGCTTTTTCGGAGGCTTTGGCCACGGCTGCTTGGTCGATACACGCCGCGAAGGCTTTGCGGTTTTCTGCCGTTGCAAACACCCCCGTATCCGAAAGCAGCAGAGAATCCGTCATCACGCCTTCCATCGCTGCGACTTCTACTGGGCGTTCTACATTGTCGCGGTCAAGCCACGACAGTTCATTCAAGCTGGTGGTATCGGCAACGCGAAGCACGCCATCCTTGCGCAGTTGTTGCAGATCAGATCCCCTGGGCCACACCACTAACTCTGGTTCCTCAGCAGGTGCGCCGGCGTAGTACTCGTTGCGTTCGAGGACCACCTCGCCTTGCTCGCCAACTGAGCGGATCTTATAAGGCCCGAGGCTTTGTTGCAGCGAGGGATTGAAATCTTCGAGCTCATAGCCCTTATTCCATGCCTCGGCGACTCCTTCGAGCATCCCCCATTGCTGATTGATTAAGGCAGCATTGAGTTCTTCCATGCTCAGCCCGGCTTCCCTGGCAATCGCGTGGGCAGGCAGGAGTGTTCCAGCGGGGAAAATCTGGCGCCATCGAGGACCAAAGCCCTGTTTGAACACCACGTCCACCACCCGGCTATTGGGTTGGCATTCCACGCTTTCCACTTCGTTCATCAACGGCATGTAGGAGTGGAATAGCGAGGGCATGGTTCCAGCGCGGAAAGCGAGCAGGAATGAGTCGCAGGTCAAAGCCGCACCATCGGAGAACTTCGCCTTCTCGTTGATCTTGAACTCAGCGCGTTGCTGCACTCCAGGAAGCAGGTGGCCTTCTGCTAGGTCGCGGTTTGGAATCCACTGCCCTTTTGGCCCTTGGGTAAAAGGTCCTGGATACAGTCTGCTGCTTAAGGCCTGCGCATCGATGGACGCCCCCAGGGAGCTACCGGCGTTGGTGGTTTCTAGTGGCGAATCCACGGCGTAGCCGAAAAGTTCATTGCTTGGGGTGTCTCGACCTTCGGGTTCATCGTTGCCGCATGCTTGAACGCTCAGGGCGGTAACAAGCGTTGTGGCCAAAAGAGCAAGCGAAGTGCGCATCCGGCGTGCCCGCGTGGAAGATGCCAATACGACAGTCACTAAGGGGCAACCACCTTTCTTTTCCCGGCCTCAAGGCCGTTGCAGTTGGTGCGCAACGTCTTGGCTAATGCGCATATGCGGTGAGCTTTCACAGCGCCGAGGCCGAAAAAGCTGCTACCACTTTTGGTGTGTTCAAGTCGTAGCCTAAGCGCTGTGCAAGCCATCGAAGCCTCCGCATGATAGCAATCCTGTTCAGTATAAAACCCAAAAGTTCTGCTTCCCGAATCAGGTGTAATCCCCTTGCACCACTTCGCTGTTGGCATATGCAAAACACCCCGCATAAGCGGGGTGAGATAGCAGGTGGCGTTAGCCTTGACCTGGGCGCCAGGTGGCTCCCGTCGACGGAGGCGTCTGAGGTTTCTCTGTGTCGAGACGATCGTGGATGATCGCTTCGTCGATAGCCTCATCCTCAGGGTCTTCTACATGCTCGCGGGCACGAAGCACCTGGGCGTTATGTGCCTTTACCTTCGCTTCGCGTTCCTTGAGCGATACCAGCAGCGGCGTTGCAAGGAAGATCGAGGAGAACGTACCTTCAACCACGCCGATGAGCTGCACCAGTGCAAGATCCTTCAAGGTGCCAACGCCCATGAGCCACACGGCCACCACCATCAGCGCAAGGATCGGCAGTGCGGAAATGATGGTGGTCGAAATCGAGCGCATCACCGTTTGGTTGACGGCCTCATTGGCTAGCTCACCATAGGTGCGACGGCGATTGCCCAGATAACCGGCGGTAAGTTCACGAACCTTGTCAAAGACGATCACCGTGTCGTACAGGGAGAAGGCAAGCACGGTGAGCAAACCGATCACGGTCGCCGGGGTTACTTCAAAGCCCACCAGCGAGTAAATGCCGGCGATCACCACAAGGTCCACCAGCAGCGCAAGCATGGCTGCTACGCCCATCTTCCTTTCAAGCCTGAGCGCGATGTAGATGAAGACCGCGGCTAGGAACACGCCCATGGCCAGCAGCATGCGGGAGGTGATCGTCGAGCCCCAGGATTCAGAGACGGTGGAATCACCAATGGCGTCCGGGGTTTGCTCCCCGGAGGCATTTTCCGGCTTGTACTGCTCGTAAAGGGCATTTCGTGCGGCATCAATTTGGTCTTGGTTGAGCCGCTCAGAGGTGATCTCAAGAATGCGGCTATCGCCCGCTCCAACGATCTGCACCTGCTCGGGCGTGATGCCAGTGGCATCCTCAAAGGTGCGTTCTACTTGCTGGGTATTGAGCTGAGCCGCAGGCATGTTCATCTTGGTGCCGCCAACGAAGTCAATACCGAGGCTGAAACCACGAATACCAATGGCGACAAGGCACACCAGCAAAATGCCCGCGGTAATGGCGTACCACTTCCGGCGTTGGCCAACGAAGTCGAGGCCGCCGTCGCCGGTGTAGAGCTTACTTAGCAGGTTGTTGCTCATATTTAACGCTCCTTTTCGGTGTCGGCTGCCTGAGCTTGTCGACGCTTCTGCTCACTGATTTTGAACATCCTGCCAAGACCGTTGGCGCTCGGGCGAGCAGTCCAGGGCTTTCTGGAGGCCAAGATAACCAAGGGAGCGGTAAAGAGGAATACCACGAACAAGTCGAAGAGCGTGGTCAATCCGAGGGTGAAGGCAAAGCCCTTCACCGAGCCCACGGCCAGGAAGTAGATCACCACAGCACCGATCAAGGTCACGGCGTTACCAGTAACGATGGTCTGCTTTGCACGATCCCAACCGCGTGGCACTGCCGAACGGAAGGTTCTGCCCTCACGCACTTCGTCTTTAATTCTTTCGTAGAGCACCACGAAGGAGTCAGCGGTGGTGCCGATACCAATGATCAAACCGGCCACACCCGCGAGATCAAGCGAGTAGCCGATCCAGCGACCGAGGAGCACCAAAGCTCCGTAGACCAAGGCGAAGGATGCGCTCAAGGCCACCATGGAGATCACGCCGAAGAATCGGTAGTTCACCAGCGAGTACAGCGCCACCAGCAGGACGCCTACTAAGCCGGCAATCAGACCGGCCTTTAAGGAGGCCGCACCAAGTGATGCCGGCACCGTGGTGGTGGTACCGCCGGCCTCGCCGTTTTCACCTGCAAAGCTCAGCGGCAGCGCACCATAGCGCAAGTTATTGGCCAGTTCCTGTGCCTGCTGCTGGGTGAAATCACCGGTGATGCTCGTGCCGGAGCCCACTGGGGTGGCCGAACGAATCACGGGAGCAGAAATGATCTTCGAGTCCAAGGTGATAGCTACCTGCTGGTTGAGGTAGTCGCTGGTCAGCTTGGCCCAAGTAGCCGAGCCCTGGTCACCATTATCGGACTTGAAGGAGAAGTTGATTTCCATCTCGCCGGTTTGAGGATTCAAACCACCATTGATTGGGCGGTTGGTGTCGATCTCATCACCGGTGAGGCGCTTGCCATTGGGCTCATCTTGGCCGATGAGCAAGGGACTTGGATCCAAGATGTAGATCCTTGCGCCGGCGTTCTCTCCCTCGGGGGCACAGGCCACGAGTGGCTTGGAGGGATCATCGGCACCCTGGAGCGGATCGGGCTTGCCAGGTTCGCATTGCATGAGGCTGCTCGCAGCGATCTGCACATTGGGATCAGTCGATTGGCGATCCTTCTTGAGCACCTCAAGGATTTCTTTTCGACGCTGCTCGGCCTCAATCGAGTTCGCCGGCTCCTCAGGCTCCTTGGCGCTCACCTTTTCTGGCTTGGCCTCGTCGGCGTTTTTGCCCTCAGCTTGTGCAAGCAAACGAGCCTGCTCTTTGAGTGCATTATTGGCCTGCTCAGGAGTGATAATGCCCAAGGACACCCAACGATTGGCCATGTCCACCATGTTCTTTTCCACTGCCGCACCATCTGGGTTTTGGGGCTGTGCAACCGGGCGGAAAAGCAACTGTGAGGTCTGGCCTAAGGCGCGCGCCTGGGAAGTGTCGGTGCCTGGGACAGTAATCACCAATGTCTTGCCATCGGCCACCACCGTGGCACCACTCACGCCCATGCCATTGACGCGGTTTTCAAGGATATTGCGTGCCTGTGCGAGTTGTTCATCGCTAGGATCTTGACCCTGTGGCACCAGCGTGACTCGGGTGCCACCTTGGAGGTCAATACCTAATTTAGGCTTTGGGCTGCCATCGCCGGTGAAAAAGATCAGTGCATAGATGACAGCAAGTACGGCAATAAAAAGAGCGATGGCACGTTTGGGCCATGTTCTCCATTTTGCCCCTGCGCGTTGTTGCGAAGGCAATGCGAATTCTCCCTTGTTCTTGCGCTATCCAGTAACGCCCGAGGAACCTGTACGCAAGCGCAGCTAGGGTGTCTGCACACTTGCGTGGGTTCCGGTGTTATCTCAACGGCTCATACTACGACATGACCTAAGATCCGCGTACACGCGTACCAAAGAAACACGCAATGGACATACAAAAAGCGGCTGTAGGTTTTAGTTTTCCTACAACCGCTGATGACACAAGACGTTGGGCTTAGCGCTGTGGCTGCTCGCCTGGATCCTGTTCGCTTTGCAGTTCAGCTTCTTCGGGCTGCGCTGCAGGCTGGGTGGCCTGCTGGGCTTGGACGCTATCGCGTTCCTCGCGGGTGAGGTTGCGAACAATCACTGCCTTCTCCCACACGCTGATGTTCGAAGGAGAGGTTTCGAGCTCCACGGTGGTCTCGTCGATGCCACGAACAATAGCGTGCAAACCGGAATTGCTAAGCACGTGATCGCCGATCACCAGTTCTTCTTGCACCTGGTGGATACGAGCCAGTTCACGGCGCTGACGGCGCTGCATCATCAGCGTTGGCAGGATCAGCACGACCAGCAGGAGGATCAGAAGTAAAAGATTCATAGTGTTCTAGTGTGCCAGATCCTTAAAGATCGAGCATGCCCAGGGTTCCCTCCGGTGGTTGCAGCCCGAGGTGCAACCAGGCTGCCGCGGTAGCGACACGGCCACGCGGTGTTCTTGCAATCATTCCGGCTCGCACCAAGTAGGGCTCGCAGACTTCTTCCACGGTGCTTGGTTCCTCACCTACGGCAATCGCTAGGGCATTCACACCAACCGGGCCGCCGCCGTGGCCACGAATCAGGGCATCGAGCACTGCCCTATCCAGGCGATCAAGCCCACGCTCATCTACATCAAAGACCAATAGCGCTGCTTTGGCCGCCCCAAGGTCGATACGCCCGTCGGCATGTACTTCAGCAAAGTCTCGAACGCGACGCAGCAGACGGTTGGCAATACGCGGTGTGCCACGACTGCGGGAGGCGATTTCGCGGGCGGCGTCATTGCTAATGCTCACGCCCAAGATATTCGCGGCGCGCAAGACCACCTTGGTCAGATCCTCGGTGGAGTAAAACTCCATTTGCGCAGTAAAGCCGAAACGATCCCTCAACGGGCCGGTGAGCATACCCGAGCGAGTTGTCGCACCAACGAGGGTAAAAGGCGCCAATTCCAGCGGAATTGAGGTGGCCCCTGGGCCTTTGCCCACAATCACATCAACCCGGAAATCCTCCATGGCCATATACAGCATTTCTTCTGCTGGCCTGGCCATACGGTGAATCTCGTCGATAAACAGCACATCGCCTTCCATCAAGTTGGAAAGCATGGCGGCTAGATCGCCTGCGCGCTCCAGCGCTGGGCCGGAGGTCATTCTCAGCCCTGCCCCCAACTCATAGGCAATGATCATTGCCATAGTGGTTTTGCCGAGGCCAGGCGGGCCGGAAAGCAAAACATGGTCTGGTGCTACGCCGCGGTGTTTCGCGCCACCGAGCACCAAATTGAGTTGATTGCGCACCTTGGGTTGGCCAATGAATTCCTCGATGCTTTTTGGGCGCAAGGAACTTTCAACATCGCGCTCACCGTCTTGCTGCGTGGGTTCTACGGCATCACGTTGTTGCGCAGGGCTGGGTTGATTCGCTGAGCCTGCGATGTTGAATTCAGTCTTTTCTATATTGGCCATAGTTGGCGGGTACTTCCCTTCTCCGCATTCCAAATATGCGCTTTAAGGCTCAAGCTTATCTTCTGCCCAAGACGTTCAATGTGGCATGCAGGGCTTTAGAAGCATCCAATTGCGGAGTTTCTTTGAGCACCGCATCTAAGGCGGGTTGAGCAACTTTTTCGCTAAAGCCGAGGCCGATGAGCGCTTCTAATACCGCTTCGGCCACTCCCGGCTGCGCGCCGGTTTGGACTGAAGCCTGTGTTGGGGCTTCGGCGCTGGCGTAATTGCCAACCTTATCTTTGAGGTCTACTACCATTCGCTCCGCGGTGCGTTTGCCTACACCGGGGATTTGTTGGAGGGCCTTGGCATCGCCGTTGCGGATGTGTTGGGCAATCTCCTCGCAGCTAAACACCGCCTGGGCAGCAAGCGCGAGCCTCGGGCCCAGTCCAGAGACTGACTGCAACAAGATGAACATCTCTTTTTCTTCCTGCTCCAGGAATCCATAGAGCAGGTGCTGGTCTTCTCTGATGACTTGGCTGGTGATGACCTTGGCTTCCTCGCCGCGCAGCAGGCGCCCTAGTGTTCGGGGGCTACACCACACCTCATATCCCACCCCGGAGCATTCAATAACTGCTCGGTCGAGCGCAATCTCGCTGATGGTGCCCCTTAGATAGGCAATCATGGTGCTTTCGCTTTCTTTGTCGAGTTGGTGGTTGGCTGCTGTAGCGCTATTTCAAGGTATTGGATCGGAGTCGCTGTTCGTATCCCAGTGTGGAGGCTCGCCAGCAATGGCATACCCCAAGGGCAAGCGCATCGGCGGCATCGGCTGGTTTTGGCGGTTCACTGAGCCCAAGAATGCGGGTGATCATTGCGGTCATTTGTTTCTTGTCGGCCCGACCATTTCCCGTCACGGCCTTTTTCACTTCGCTGGGGGTGTACATATGCACCTCCAGGCCACGTTGCGCGGCGGCCAGCATTAATACGCCAACGCCGTGGGCGGTATGCATGACGGTTGAGACGTTGCCTCGTTCAAAGATGCGTTCCAGGGCCACCACGTCGGGTTGGTATTCATCGAGCCACTCATTGACGGCCTCGCTGAGTTCTAGCAGGCGTTGGGTCAGTTGCTCGTTGCTCGGGGTTCTGACCACTCCTACTGCCACAGGTATGACCTGCCGGCCATGTCCGGCGTCTACTACTGAGAGCCCGCAGCGGGTCAGACCAGGATCTATCCCCATTACTCTCAGACCTTTGGGCATGAACTCACTTTCTGTGTGTGGCTTTGGGCGCTTGCGGCGCCACAATCCCTCTTAAATTAGCACAGAGTTGCGAAAACCGGGGTACCGAACGCTGTAGTCGGTACCCCGGTACGTGGAGTGCTAGGGCTTAATCTTCAAGCTCAGCGAGCACTTCATCACTCAGGCTCATGTTGGTAAAGACATTTTGCACGTCATCGGATTCTTCCAGCGCATCAATAAGGCGAAGAATCTTTCGAGCATCCGCTACGCCAAGATCCACCTCCACGGAGGCACGGAAATCTTGGTCGGCTTCATCGACTTCGATGCCTGCATCGCTCAGGGCTGCCTTTACTGCAACCATGTCGCCGGGTGCACACAGGATTTCGAACTTATCGCCTACCTGATTCACTTCTTCAGCGCCTGCGTCCAGCACGGCCATGAGTACATCGTCTTCGCTGAGATCGCCTTGCTCAACGAGGACTACACCCTGGCGGCTAAAGAGGTACGACACCGCACCGTTTTCGGCCATGTTGCCACCGTTTTTGGTCATGCGGGTGCGCACTTCGCTCGCGGCACGGTTGCGGTTATCGGTAAGGCACTCGATCATGACGGCCACACCATTGGGGCCATAGCCTTCATAAAAGATGGTCTGCCAATCAGCGCCACCGGCTTCCTCACCGGAACCGCGCTTGCGGGCACGCTCGATATTGTCGTTGGGAACCGAGGCCTTCTTGGCCTTCTTGATCATATCGTCCAGGGTGGGGTTGGCGGCGGGGTCGCCACCACCGGTACGGGCTGCTACCTCAATGTTTTTAATCAGCTTGGCAAATTCTTTGCCTCGCTTGGCGTCATTGGCCGCCTTCTTGTGTTTCGTAGTAGCCCATTTTGAGTGCCCTGACATAATTTCCCCTTCTATAACTGCGGTAATACGGAATAAAGTTTTGAACCGGCGCCATTATACGCCCGAGTGGCTTTCATGCAGGAAGCAGACCCAGGCGCGTCGGGCATCAACCAACCTGGTTTGGGGAATCCTCGCTATTGTCCAGCCCGGCGATCGGGATTTCGGCTTTGCCTTGGGCAAGCGTGCGGGTGAGCCCCTCTTGCGTTGTGACCGCCACTAAATCGCCCTGTTGATTAAAGATGCGACCATGCGTGAGCGCACGACCAGCGTGTGCCGAAGGCGAGACTTGATCGTAGAGGAGCCATTCATCAGCACGGAAGGGACGCAAGAACCACATCGCGTGATCCAGTGATGCCATTTGCACCGGGTGATTGGGGTGCGGCACCAATGAGGAGTGCAGCAAGGTCATATCCGACATATACGCCAAGGTGCAGACGTGGAAGGTTGGATCGTCGGGAAGCTTCGTTTTCGACTTAAACCACACCACCTGCTGGCTGGCGGTATAGGGATTGTGCTTGAAGTCTTCATCGGCCACCTTGCGAATATCCCAATCGCTCCACTCTTCAAGCACCACCCTGGAGCTTTTAGGAATCTGGTCCATATCCATCGTTACCGCTTCGGGCGCAGGCACTTCACGCATAAGGTCAGAGTGCTCGATGCCGCGATCATCGGTGCGGTGAAAGCTGGCCTGCATAACAAAGATGGTTTCCCCGTCTTGGATGGCGCGAACCTGGCGCGAGGCAAAAGACCTGCCATCGCGGATCCGCTCGACCAAAAAGACGGTGGGTTTACGAGCGTCGCCGGGGCCGACGAAATAACCATGCAGGGAGTGAACGGCTTTATCTTCGATCGTGTTGGTGGCTGCTACCAATGCCTGTGCAGCAACTTGGCCGCCGAAGGTGCGCTTGAAGTTAGAGGGAACGACACTGCCTCGGAAAATATCCTTATCAATGGTCTCAAGCTCAAGCACATCGAAAATTACACTCATACCTCTCGGCTTCCTTCCTCCACAATGACCCGCTCGATACAGGGCAATTGATCCAAAGCTTATCCAAGTACGCAGGGTTTATAGATAGAATCAGCCAGGTGCAAGCAATTTCCAATCGACGCTGGTGGTTTTTCTGGGTGCTCAGCCGCATCGCGGTAGTAGCACTGGCCCTCCGAAATCCCTGGACGCAGGGCGATCCTCAGTACTACTTTGAAGAACTCAGCAGCGGCGAAACACTTGCGCTTGGAGAATACCCAGCCGTGGCCGTGTGGCCTTTGCGTCTGCTGTTTTTGCTCAGCAAAGACAACCAGACGGCGTTTATCGTGCTGTTTAGCATCATGTGCCTGAGCGTGGACGCACTGATGTTCCACCTGGTGCTGCGTCATGCCACCAGCGCAGGGCCGAAGGCGTTTTGGATCGCCACCGGTGTGCTGATGCCGGAGGTGCTGCTGTGGCGCTTTGATATTTTGCCCGGAGTGTTCGTCGGCATGGCGGCCTTGTTCGGCTACCGCAAACGCAGCGCCATCCTGCTTGCCACGGCGGCGATGATGAAGCTATGGCCTTTTGCGCTCATTCCTGCCATTGGCGGGCGTTTATATTCACGCGCGACCAGGATGCAGATCGCTACTTTTCTGAGTACCGTCGCAATCTTAGGCTTGCTCACCATCGCCACCGGTGGTTTTGCGCGCCTGCTGAGCCCCTTTGATTATCAGGGTGCTCGCGGCCTGCAAATCGAGTCGGTGGCAGCTACTCCCCTCATGCTGGGAGCGCTGTTCAGCCCCGAGCGTTATCGGGTGGAGTACGCGGCGTCGAAAAGCTTTGAAATCACCGGGCCTGGCGATACTGCGATGCAACTGGTGTCTTCTTTACTCATGCTCGGTTGCGCCATCTTGGTGCTCTGGTGGCTTTGGAGCGTGCTGCGCGAGGGCGTGCGCAGCCAAGAACTGCAGGTTGCGTGGATGATTCTGGTGCTGCTGGTGCTGCTGTGCGCCAATAAGGTGCTTTCTCCGCAGTACCTGCTGTGGCTGGCTCCGCTGGTTGTGGTGGGGTATCTGCTCCAGTCACGCGGTACGGCAAAAACGCTGGCGCTGCTGTGTTTGCTCTGCCAGGCCTGCACCACCTTGGTGTATCCGATGACCTACGATCGAATTGATCATGTGCCTTTCGACGGTGCGTTTGCAGCGGTGATGCTGGTGTTAAGGAATCTCCTGCTTGTTGCCATGGTCGTCGTTGCGGCTGTCCACCTTCGCCAGCAGCGCGCGCGTGGCCTTGACCGAGACAGGCTCGGCGCTCATGCCTAGAAGGGCCGTGTCGAAGACCTCAATGCGACGTCTGGAAACCTTGGCGCTTCGGTGCCCTCATTGGGACAGGCTCAAACTTGAACAACGTTTAGCCTTTTCAAGTCAGCTACGAAGCTAGACTAAGCCTTTGTGAGCTTTTATAGCGTGAAGATGCGCGCCAGTAAACAGGGCGTCCACACCTCCGGGGCGGAAACGATCTGCACCGACCTCGAACAAGCCAATGCCATTGCCCAGGCATACCTGCTGCGCGCGATCAATCATCCCCACGGAAGCCCGGATGACTTCCACCTCAAGATCACCCAGATCCACGATCAGGTGCGCTTTGTGCCAAGGCTGCAAGTAGAAGAAATCCCCTGCGCAGACCAAGCCCAGGCACAACAATGGATGCTGCAGCAACTGGCAGATCTGCCAGCGGCACCCACTGCCATCGAGATGCTTTATGCCCTGCGGCGTCTACGGGGTGCAGCGCTTGTCGATGCCAACACCGGCCAACGCCTTGACCCGGATCCTCAACGAGGAGTGCGTGCTTCTACCTTCGGCAGCGCCCAGGCAGACCAGCCCGCGCACCCAGGCTCGAAGCAGTACCACAACGAGGCGCTTACCTTGGCCTCCAAAGTGGCAGCCTGCCCGCATATGGTGGCCGAATTGTGCATTTCAGATGACCCCACCTACACCACGGGCTACCTCGCTCGCGGTGGGGTGTACTTCCGCATCCCTCATGCCAAAGCCTTCGGGCATCCTTCTGGAGGTCGAGTTTTTATCATCGATGGCGGCAATAACCCACAGCAGCGTGCAGAGGAAGCACGCGCATTTCTTGAGCAACAGGCGGTGATGGTGCAATGACGCAACAGCACACAGGTACACAGCGCAGCATCGAGGCCTTCGCGCAGGCAAGCAACCTTGCCTGGCAAGCCCGCGGCCTTGAACGCCACGTCCGGGATTTTTCCAGCACCGAGCTTCAGTGCGAGATCAACGGCCAGCGGGTCTGGCAATTCGCCTCCTCCGATTATGCCGGCCTTGGCATGCACCCGGCACTGCAACGGGCTGCCCAAAACGCCATCGCTACCTATGGCACCACGGCTGGTGGCTCGCGGCTGACCACGGGTTTAGCGCTGCACCGCGAAGCCGAAGCCAAGCTCGCTGCGTTTTTCGGCACCGAAGATGCGGTGCTTTTTGCCACCGGCTTCCAAACAAACGTCTCCGTGTTGCAGGCCATCAGCGATGCTTCCTGCACGATTTTCTCCGATGCGCTCAACCACGCCTCGATCATCGACGGTGCCCGCATGACCAAGGCAAGCACCAAGATCTTTGATCACGGCGATTTCTCCGCTCTGAAGAACCTGCTCGAACACCACGCCAACACCTCACAAAAGCAGGCCATCGTGGTCAGCGACGCGGTGTTTTCCATGACCGGCGAGATCATCGACCTTCCGCGCCTGCGCAGCATTTGCCAAGAATTTGGTGCCTGGCTCGTGCTTGACGACGCCCACGGAGTAGGAAACCTCGGTGGCGGCAAGGGCATTCTGGGGCTTTATCCCCAGCGCTACGAAAATGAGATCGTTATCGGCACCGCCAGCAAGGCGCTCGGGGGCATCGGTGGCTTCGTGCTTTGCGGCAGCGCCCTTGGCCATCTGCTTCGCAACCGTGCCCGAAGCTTCGTCTTTTCCACGGCCAATACGCCCGCCAGCACCGCTGCCTTGATCGCAGCCCTCGATGTCCTCGACACCGACCCCGGCCCGCTGCAGCAACTGAGCCTGAATATCGACACGGCCTATACCAACCTTGGCCTACAACCCTCAGGGCCACGAAGCCCGATCATTCCAGTAGTCGTCGGCAGCACTGAACGCGCGCTCACACTCCACCAGCAACTTTTCCACCAGGGCTGGTTCATCCCGGCGATTCGCTACCCCACCGTGCCAGATGGCCAGGCGATGCTGCGGCTGACCATCACCGCTCGGCATCCGCGCGCGGTAGTAGCCGAGGCGTGTTCAGCAATCACCCAACTGCTGGGCGCATCCGACCTCTAGCACTCGGTGTATTCGAAGTACGCGGGTAACTGCGCTCGACCCCCAAGGCGGGTCAGGCGAACCAGGGGGCGAGTTCTTAACGCCCTCGTATCGGAAACTGCCTCGTTATAAAAACGGTGAGCAAGCTGCAGGCGCACCTCGGCGTCTGCCAATGGTGCCGGAGGTTGTTCACCAAACTGCGCGATAGCCGCAGAGATTGGGCGTTCTTTTTCAATGCGCTGGGCAAAGTGGTCGTACACCAAAGGAACCTGTTCGGCGGCATGGGCTTGGGCAGCAATATCGGGGATTAACACCGCAGCAATCGCTGCGCGCCGATCCAGTGCGGCTTGCAAAGACTGCAGCGCGGCATCGGTGCGGATATGAAGGCGATTGAGCCGCTGTGCTGTGAAATACGCCCACAAAAGCGCGATGGTGATGGCTACGCTCAGCAGCACCAGCAACACAGTTTGCATGCTTTATGCCTGCACTTTCGTTCCATCGGCAACGGTTTCATACACGCGCTCTACCTCGTCGGCGACCGTTTGCCAGTCGTATAATTCCGCCCGCTTTTGGCCACTTTGCACCAATGCGGCACACTGCTTGGGATCATCGATCAGCCGTTGAAGCACGGCTCGCAGCGCGTTGGGATCACCTGTTTTAAACAAGGCACCGGCTGGATGCTCGCTTTCTGCATCGCATACCGCCGAGAAGGCTTCGAGGTCACTTGCCACCACCGCACAACCGGCGGCCATGGCTTCGACGAGGACGATGCCAAAGCTTTCTCCACCAAGGTTGGGGGCTACATAGATATCGGCACCCGCTAGGATGCGGGCCTTTTCTTCATCGCTGACTCTGCCTACGTAGCGTACCTGCGGATGCGGGCGTGGCTGACCGGCGCCGATCACGGTGACGCGAACATCGCGATCCAGCCCGTCAAGGGCTTTGAGCAGCACCGGTAGGCCCTTGCGCGATTCGTCGATACGGCCTAGGAACACAATCTCGGTGTGATCTTGAGCCGTGGATTCGCTGCGATACTGCGCAAATGCCTGGGTATCCACACCATTGGGGATTAACACCGGATCTCCGCCGAGCATCTCTACTTGCCAGCGACGAGCCATCTCAGACACGGCAATGCCGCCGCGCACCTTTTCTAGCGGGCCTCGCAACACCGGTAGCAGGAGCTTGAGCAGACGCGATCCAGAAGACGAGGCATGGTAGGTGGCCACGATGGGGCCTTCGGCGATGCGCAGGGCAGCCATGGAAAAACTAGGCGAGTTCGGCTCGTGGATATGCAGCACGTCGAAATTGCCGTTTTGGATGAATTCTCGGGTGCGTTTGAATGTTGAAGGCTGCAAAGAAATACGAGCCACGCTGCCGTTATAGGGCACCGGGATGCTTGGGCCGCCTTTGCACACGAAGTCTGGCACCTCGGTGCTTGGCGAACATGGCCCGAGCACCGATACGTTGTGGCCGCGGTGGATGAGCACCTGCGCTAAGTCAAGGATGTGGGCTTGTACTCCGCCTGGTTCATCGAAGGAGTAGGGGCACACGATACCGATATTCACACCTGCTCCCTTCTAGAAACCTTCAAGGCACCCTAGCGGTGCACCATTGTTGTGGCAGCGTAATTGCCTGCCTCGACCATTCGAGGTGATGGCCGTTGCATACGTGGCAGTGTATCCCACCCTAGGCATCGAGCCCTCGAAGATAACGCTGTTGATCGAGATCTTCGATCCACAGCGGCTGCAGCATGTGCCAATCTGCGGGATGCCGCGCGATGCCCTCGGCAAGCGCATCGGCTACGCGTTGCACCGTGGTTTCAAGCTGGCCTACCTCGATAGCTTCGCCAACCTCGAATCCCCACCCCTGCGGCTCAAACCACAGGTGAACTGGGTGTAGCGCTGCGCCGGTTTCTTGGGCCAGCTTCACAGGCCCTGCTGGCATGCGCGCGGTGTGGCCGAAGAACTGCACTTCCACCCCGCTACGTTTGAGGTCACGTTCTCCAAGCAGGCAGACCACCTCACCTGCTTCGAGGGCGGCTTTAAGGCCCTGAAATGGCTTCGGGCCACCGCTGAGCGGCAAGACCTTAAACCCGAGACCTTCGCGATAATCAACAAAGGCCTGGTACAAGGATTCCGGTTTGAGGCGTTCGGCCACCGTGGTGAATTGGCCGTGCACATGCACGAGCAGCACCCCAGCCATGTCCCAGTTACCACTATGCGGCAACACAAGCACCACGCCTTTGCCTTGGTCAACCGAGGCTTGCAGCCGCTCAATGCCTTTGACGCTTTGCAGGAGGCGTTCGTGCAGTAGTGGGTCTTCTGCAATCGCAGGTAATTGGAAAGCCTCGCGCCAATACCGTGCATAGGAACGAGAAGCAGCGCGTACTAGTGGCTTATCCACATGCTCCTGCCCCACCACCCGGGCCAAGTTTTGACGCAGTTGGGGCAATCCTGCACCTCTGCGCGACCAACAATCGGCAGCGAAGCTAAACAGCGCATCGGCGACGCCGATGGGCAAACGCCGGACGAGTTTCCATCCGGCGATATAGGCTTTGGCGCTCAGCGCCTCTCGTGCACTCATGCGCCGGGGAACTCCTTGGCGCCGGCAGGAGGTGCGATAACCTGCCTTGCCTTTGGTGATTGCTTGACCATATGCAGCCGTTGCCACACGGTAAAGATGCTGCCCAGGGCTAAGATCCATAGGGCGATATCAATGGCGTAGGGCACGCCAAAGCCCTGCAGCCCAAGGCCAACGAGTCCGATGATCAAACGCTCGGGGCGTTCGACTAAGCCACCATTGACTTTAAAGCCAGAGGCTTCAGCGCGAGCCTTGACATAGGAGATGACCTGGGAGCACACCAATACGGTAAAGGCCGCGATCACCAGTGGCTTTGGAGCATCGTAGGTGTAGATCAGCCACCAGGTGATGGCAGCAAACAGCGCACCATCGGTGAGCCGATCGCAGGTGGCATCAAGTGTGGCTCCATACTTGGTTCCGCCACCACGCAACCTCGCCATGGTGCCGTCGACCATGTCGAAGGCGGCAAAGAGCCCCGAAAGTAAGGCAGCCGCGACCAAGTGGTCACTTGGGATCAAGATGACGGCGATGGCGATGGTAATTGCTGCACCGATGGTGGTCACAGCGTTGGGTGAAATGCCCGCTTTGGCAAACAGTTTTGCCACGGGTTCGACGATCACGGCGGCAGGCTTGCGGCCTCGGACGCTAAGCATGAGCTTCTCCTGGTAGGCCTTCGATTGACGACCACGTCTGAGCAAGCAGTGCGCGGGTATCGCGCAGGAGCTGCGGCAGCACTTTGGTGCCGTCGATGATCGTCATGAAGTTTGAGTCTCCGCTCCAGCGCGGGACGATGTGCATATGTAGATGCTCGGCAACGGAACCACCGGAGGCCTTACCGAGGTTGAATCCAACATTGATGGCATCGGGGTTCGATGCTTGCTTGAGCACGCGGATGGCGGCCTGGGCAAAGGCGAACATTTCAGCGGATTCCTCCTCGTTGAGGTCCTCTAAGTTCGGTTCTTCGCGGTACGGCACCACCATCATGTGCCCAGCGTTATAGGGGAAGAGATTGAGCACGCAATACACGCTTTTACCACGGGCAACGATGAGTCCGGTGGCGTCGTCAAGCTCAGGGATCTGCACAAATGGATTGCTCCTGGGCTTGGAGTCCTGCTGCCCATCTTGGCGGATATACCCCATCCGGTAGGGCGCCCAGAGCCGCTCAAGGCGATCCGGCACCCCTACTCCGGTGTCGTGGTATTGCTGCACGCGCGTGCCCTTTCTCTTGATCTCCTACTTGCTGCCGAAACTACTGCAGCAAAGCTTCGACTGCTTCTTTGGTCGGCGCTTCGTTCTTGCGCTGCGCAATCCAATCCACAATCAACTGCACCGCTTGATCCACCGGCACACCATTGACCTGGGAACCGTCGAGGAAACGGAAGCTCACAGCGTCTGCTTCCACATCCCGAGCACCCGCCAACAACATGAACGGCACCTTGGAGGTGGTGTGATTACGAATCTTCTTCTGCATGCGGTCATCGGAGGTATCCACCGTGGCGCGCACCTGTTGAGCACGCAGTTTCTCGCACACGGCCTCCAGGTGGGGGCTGAAGCTATCAGCCACAGGAATACCCATCACCTGCTGCGGGGCCAACCACGCGGGGAACACACCGGCATAGTGCTCCAGCAGCACACCAAAGAAACGCTCGATGGAACCGAAAAGCGCACGGTGCACCATGATCGGGCGCTGCTTGGAGCCATCAGGGGCGGTGTACTCCAGGTTGAAGCGCTCAGGCAGGTTGAAGTCGAGCTGCACAGTAGACATCTGCCAGGTACGGCCAATGGCGTCACGCGCCTGCACCGAAATCTTCGGGCCATAGAAGGCCGCTCCTCCGGGATCCGGCACAAGATCAAGACCGGATGCATCGGCTACGCGCTGCAAAATCGCAGTGGAGCGCTCCCAGATCTCATCTGATCCAACGAACTTGGATTCATCCTTGGTGGAGAGCTCCAAGTAGAAATCATCCAGGCCGTAGTCGCGCAGCAAGGAGATGATGAAGTCCAGCACCGTGGTGAGCTCTTGTTCGAGTTGGTCCTCGGTGCAGTAGATGTGGGCATCATCTTGGGTGAAGCCGCGGGCACGCGTTAGGCCGTGGATCACACCCGACTTCTCGTAGCGATACACCGTGCCGAACTCGAAAAGGCGAAGCGGCAACTCGCGGTAGGAACGCCCGCGGGAGGCGAAGATCAGGTTGTGCATCGGGCAGTTCATCGGCTTGGCGTAGTAGTCCTGCGGCTGCTTGACTACGTTGCCGTCTTCGTCGTACTCCCCATCGAGCTGCATCGGAGGGAACATGCCGTCGGCATAAAAGTCCAGGTGACCGGACTTTTGGAAGAGCTCACCTTTGGTGATGTGCGGGGTATTGACAAAGGAGTAGCCCTCGGCGATGTGCCGGCGACGAGAGTGCTCTTCCATTTCCAGGCGAACGATGGCGCCGTTGGGGTGGAAGACCGGGAAACCGGAACCAATCTCGTCCGGGAAGCTGAACAGGTCGAGCTCTTGGCCTAGCCTGCGGTGATCGCGCTTCTCAGCCTCTTCGATCATCATTTGGTACTGCTCGAGGGCTTCTTTCGATTCCCAAGCCGTGCCGTAGATTCTTTGCAGGCCGGCGAGGGATTGATCGCCACGCCAGTACGCAGCAGAAGAGCGCGTGAGCGCGAATGCCGGAATGTACTTGGTGGTGGGCACGTGGGGGCCGCGGCAGAGGTCGTACCACTCCACCTCACCGCTTCGCGGATTGATGTTGTAGTAGCCGGTGAGCTCCCCGGCGCCAACCTCGGTGGCCTCATCAGAATTGGGGTCCACATTGCCCTTGTCCTGGATCAACTCCAGCTTATAGGGCTCGTCTTTGAGGGCTTCGGTGGCTTCTTCTTGGTCGGCATAGACCCGGCGCTCGAATTTCTGCCCCTGCTTGATGATCTTTTTCATGCGCTTTTCTAAACGCTTGAGATCCTCGGGCGTGAAGGGCTCTGCCACATCGAAGTCATAGTAGAAGCCATTGTCGATGGCAGGACCGATGCCGAGCTTGGTGCCGGGGAATTCTGCTTGCACAGCCTGCGCCAGCACGTGGGTACAGGAGTGGCGGATCACCGCACGGCCGGTGGCGGTATTGGCAGGAACCGGGGTGACATGCGTGTCTTCTTCCGGCACATAGGCGAGATCGCGGATCGTGCCATCTGCCTCTTCCACGCACACAATGGCCTCAGGGCCTTTGTTTGGCAGTTCCAGTTCCCGCATCGCAGCACCTGCTGCAGTGCCTGCAGGCACGAGGAAAGGTTGGTGAGGGTTCTGCACCGGCTCAATGAGGTGTGCCATAAATAGCTGCGCTCCTTTACTTGCGCTCAAGCATCGCTGCGTCATACCTGGACGCGAACGTTGGACATTGGAGCACGAAGGTGAAACTCAGCCACCGGCATGTGGCGTGATGCTAGGGAAACCACCGACGTGTCATAAGCATCCTACCGCCAAGGAGCTAGCCCTCAAGCAACGAGGCTGCCCAGTAAGGTTCATCTCCCTGTTCTTGCGTACCCGGCACAATCGCGTACATCGCTGAACCGGTGTGGGTAATCCACTCATTGAGCCTGTCGCCGTCGTTGAGGCGCTGCTGGATGGGGATAAATTGCTTACGCGGATCCTTTTGATAGCAGCAAAACACCAACCCGGCATTGGATAGCTGTTCGCTGCCGGTATTCGGTGGCACGTCGTAGTTATAGGCGCGACGCAGCAGTTTTTCTTTGGGCTTATCGCTTGGCGGCGAGGCAAGTGCCATGTGGCTTCGGGCGTCGATATACGGCAGGCCGTATTCATCGGTCTTGTCGTAGTCGGCTTGATCGAATTCATCTTTTTGCCCGAGGGGTGCTCCTGAGTCGAGCGTGCGGCCGATGGCTATTTCGCGCGACTCGCGATCGAGCTGTTCCCAGGTATCCAAGTTCATGGCGATGCGGCGAACGATGAGGCAACTGCCGCCTTCTAACCAGGCGGGGGCGTCATCCTCGCCATCGATCCAGACTTGCTGGTCGAATTCATCCTCCGAACGAGGATTCACGGTGCCGTCTTTTTGGCCAAAGAGGTTCCTTGGCGTGGCTTTCGGGTCTTTGACTCCTGGGGCATTTAAAAAGCCTTGTTGCAGCCATTGCTGCTGTACATAGTCCACGCCGGAGCGAAGCATGTGGCGAGTAGCGAAGGCGAGCATCACTGGGTCGTCACAGCAGATCTGCAACACGAGGTCGGTTTGTCCCCACTCCGGTTTGAGTTGGTCTTTGGAAAACTGCAGGTCTTCTTTGAGCCACGCTGGGCGTTGATCTTGCTTGTCGACGATATCGAAGAAGCGGGAACCCAGGCCGCAGGTAATGGTGAGGTTGCTGGGGTGCTGCACCATCTCTGGTTCGAGGCTGCCGAGCGGGTTTTGGCCTTGGGTGAGTCGCCGGGCGTCTTCCGTCCATAGGCTAAGAAGACGCTTGGCGTCTTTTTTGCCAACCCCGGCGCGCAGGTTTAACCCCAGCACATTGAGGTGTGCGGCAGGAACGGTTTGCACACCTGCTTGGTGTTTACCGTCGAAAGGCACCGCCTTTGATCCCACTTCACAGTCTGCTCCCGATTCCGGTTGTGGCGCATTGGCCAACGCCACCGCCGGTTGCAGCATGGCCGCACCCCCAAGCACCGATGCCCCTCCAAGGAAACTTCGGCGAGAAAAGTGCATTGGGCATTGCGAGGACTCAGACGGCTGTGAAGGTTCCATGATCCTTATTTCGACGATGTGTTTGCTGGGGTAATCCTGCTCTTTAGCTGCACGGGCTGCTTAGTGGTTGTGCTCGTGCTCAGCGGAGGGGCTTTCCGAGGCACCCATGTCCTTCATGTCATCGGCATCGGAGCCGTAGTTTTCGTCACCCGCGCCGATGGTACGAACGGGCACGTCAGGCACCTCGACGGTGGAGCCGTCGCCAAGCTCTAAGGTGAGATCGACTTTATCGCCGGCCTTGACCGGTTCGGTGACCCCAAGGACCATCATGTGCTCTTTGCCTGGCTCAAGAACCAGCGACTGGCCGGCGGGGATGGTGAATCCGCCTTCTTTTTCGCGCATTTGGCCATCGACTACCTCATGCATCTCGAACTTCTTGGCATCGATGGTGGCGCTGAAGCCGACGACGTTGATATCGCTATCGCTATCGTTGTGCAGCACACCGAAAATGGCAGTCATGTCCTTATCCCCCTCCATCGCCTTGACGTAGGGATCGGTGACGGTGAGCTTGGCTTCGCTTGGGGTTTCGGTGCTGCTGGTGCTCTCAGTGCTTTGCGTGAGGCTAGCTGCACTCGAGGTTGCCGAATCCTGCTCGCTATTCGAGCAACCGGCCAGGAGTAGCGCGGTGGCACCGACGCAGGCGATGGACTTCAGAGCAATGGACTGTACCTTCACGGTATTTGCCTTTCTTTAGGGAGAAACGAACCGGAATTGAGGCACTAACGACGCCGACGGATGGCAAGCACCAAGATGCCCAGCAGCATGACGGCGGCGGCAATTCCAGCGATCAGACCAAGATTGTTGGTGTCTGCAGGATTTGCGGCTTGGTCATCACGTTCTTGGGCCTTTTGGCTTTCGCCTTGGGTGTTTTCGGACTGATCAGCAGCGTTTGCAGCACCGTCTTGATCGCTGCCTTGATCATTGCCTTGATCGCTGCCTTCGTCGCTCACTTCGAAGGCAATCTTGCCGCGGGTGGCATGCCCATCGGATGAGGTGATTTGGTAGCCGAGTTGGTACTTACCTTCGCCACCTCGTTTATCCGCTGGAATAGCCAGGGAAGCGTTCGGGCCATCGACCTCTGGTTCGCCTGTGTAGAGTTGTTCGCCGCTATCAAGATCGGTGATGGCGAAAGTGTTGAAATCCGGTTTGATCATGCCGGAAAACTCCAAAGTGACTTCCTCTGGAAATTCCTTTACCACCGCGCCATTTTCAGGGTTCGAATCCAGCACGACATCGTGGGCAAAAGCCGGCAAGGGTGCAGCTAGGAGCCCTGCCATGGCAGAAGCCGCTGCGAAACGGTGCAGATTATTCACCTTGAACGAGGGGATCAACACGCCTCTCCTTTAAACACAATCAGGTACGCGGACACTGGCACCTCAACAGCACAACGCTGTTATGCCTTCACGCCTCAAGCCTACGCGGGTACAGGCTTGCCTCCCGCCGGCGATCTTGATGCACGAACAGTCACTAGTCGCTGCTTGCTAGTAAGGAGTTCCACCACCCGGCCCGGATGTGGGATTTACCACTTGCACCGCACCGGATACCCGCGCCCTCAACCCCGACGTGCTGAGCGGCGAAATCGCCACACCCACCCGGCCGTAAATCACTCAAAAGTCCAGGCCAAACGAGGTATCTCACCAGCCCCTGACCCGCTGGCTCGCAATTGCGCAAGAAGGGGGTAGTAAAAAGCAAAACACCCCACGGATGTGGGGTGTAGGTGGTGGTCCCAGCTGGGATCGAACCAGCGACCTTTCCGGTGTGAACGGAACGCTCTTCCACTGAGCCATGGGACCAAAACACGGCCATCACGCTAAGCGCTTGCGCCTTCTTTGCGCGTTCAAAATTAACACGAAGGAAATATTTTCTCCTAATTGGCACGTCACTCCGTGTTTTGGATTTCACCTTCCCCGATTTCCCCCTCCGCATCGGCAGCCACCCTGCTCTTGTCACTGCCGCCACATTCCTGCTCCTGACCGCAGGAGGACACACGCAAGAGCCAGGCGCTGGATCTTTTGAGTAAACCCAACACTCCCCTGCCCAGGCGCGTTGGATGAGCGGGGCGCATGCGAGGGCAACGCGTGGGTACCGCGTGGGTGCCGCGTGGATAAAAGGGCGATCACACACCGGCCGAAGGGGTACTCAACGCCAAGAAAACGAGGTTTGAAGGCTTATCTAACAGCGGATTTGGAGGTTCAGAACTCTTAAGGCTAATGTTTGTGATCGCAACAGCAGTTGTATGCGGATGTAGCGCAGTTGGTAGCGCATCACCTTGCCAAGGTGAGGGTCGCGAGTTCGA
>NZ_BMCX01000001.1:241248-241623 GCF_014635485.1 Corynebacterium pelargi
GGTACAAAGGGTGCCAGGCGGCAACGCCGTTGGTGGAATGGCCGAGTGGTGAGGCAACGGTCTGCAAAACCGTGCACACGGGTTCGATTCCCGTTTCCACCTCAAAACCGGCGCGTTTAGCTCAGCGGGAGAGCGCTTCCCTGACACGGAAGAGGTCACTGGTTCGATCCCAGTATCGCGCACCAGGCAGTACACCACTGCCGAAGGTTGAAAAACATGCGGATGTAGCGCAGTTGGTAGCGCATCACCTTGCCAAGGTGAGGGTCGCGAGTTCGAGTCTCGTCATCCGCTCATTTCCATTCTTTGGAAAAACCCGCGCGTTTAGCTCAGCGGGAGAGCGCTTCCCTGACACGGAAGAGGTCACTGGTTCGATCC
>NZ_BMCX01000001.1:241633-811215 GCF_014635485.1 Corynebacterium pelargi
AATACGCGGCGAAGGATATACTCCCTCGCCGCGTTCTTTTTGCATTTTCCAGAAAGGTGCACCCATGCCAAGCCTGCAGGCAGCAGATCCAAACCCCGAAGTCTTCGCGCAGTCTCATCTTGGGCCAGATAGCGCCAAGGAATTGCGCATGGTTGCCATCGGTAGCCTCAGCGGCGCGGCCACCATCGACGGCACCTCCGGTGCACTGGGCAATGCTCACGATGCAGCTCTGCTGGCAGCACTTCGCAGTTGGTCTGATGCTGTGCTCGTCACAGCCTCCACCGCGGCCAAAGAATCCTATGGTGCACCACAAGCCTTGGCAGGAGATCAGCAACGCAGGCGCGATCGCGGCCAAAGCCCTCACCCAAGGCTCGTAGTGCTCAGTCAGTCCCTCACCTTCGATCTGCCCCAGGCCGGCACCCTCACCGCATTATCCCCCTGGCAAGCATCCGCGCAATGGCATCAGCAACGCGAGCGACTTATTGCCGAAGGCCACGAGGTGCTGAGCTATCAAGGCGGGATCGCCAATGCCATTCGCACGCTCCACCACTGTGGGATCAAAAGAATCTGTTGCGAGGGCGGCCCTTGGCTTTATACGCAATTAAGCCAAGCAGACTGCATTGATAAGTTCTATTTCTCGCTCGCCCCCGTGGTTTCCACTCCCGTTCAACACCCGCTCTTCCTAGGCGGCAACGGCCCCACCAAGGATCACAGGTTGCGCCTCGAAGCCGGCCAGAGCACTGAGGATGGATTGCTCTTTCTTCGCTATAGCGCCACTTAGGCCTTTGGGGAATGTGTTCGTAGCTGGAATAAAGAAGTCGGCGATCCCCGGCGGGTGAGCCAGGCAGCCAAAGCCTCGTGCTTTAGGCTGGACTGCGTGAATACGAGCGTAGATCCGGCACACAAGACCTCGCTGCTTCGTCCTTATCGCTTTGGCACTGTCCGCCCAGAGCGGGCCTCTTGGCGCCATAATGCAAAAGCAAATATGGCCCTATGGCCAATTGCGGTATTGGTGGTGCTTCATCGCGTCTTCGTTATGGGCGCAAATGGCGGCGTCACAGACGATTACTCCACCGTCTACCAGGCCTTACGCCGCGCCATCGACGGGGTTCCGATCTACGCAGAAGACTACTCCTCTGTAGTTCCGCACTATCTCTACAACCCTGGGGCCACGCTGCTGCTGATGCCCCTGGCTTGGACTGAGAACATCGAGACTGCGCGGCTGCTTTTCATCGTGCTCAACGCAGTCTGCATCCTGCTCGGGCTGTGGTTGCTGGTGAAGCTCTTCGGGTTTAGGAGCCAAAGCTTTGTGCTCCCGGTTAGCATCCTGATCGCTTTTAATACCGAATCGGTACAAAACACCCTGATGTTCTCCAATATCAACGGGGTGCTCTTCCTTGGCCTAATCGCCTTTTTGTGGGCGGTGCTTGGCAACCGCAAAATCGCAGCCGGATTCATTCTCGGCTTCATGGTGCTGATCAAGCCGGTGTTCGCTCCCCTGCTATTCATTCCCCTGGTGCTGATGTGGTGGCAACCCTTCGTCGCTCTGGCGGCCGTGATCATCGGCTTGAATATCCCCGGCTTCCTTCTCCTGCCCGGCACCGATGAGTACATCACCCGCACGATCCCCTACCTTCGCATCGTCCGCGATTATGCCAATACTTCCCTTCGCGGCATGGGTGTGTATTTCGATACCCCTGCATGGATCATTTACCCACTGTGGCTCGCCTTTGCTGTGTTGGCACTCGCCGGGCTTGTAGCGCTGCTCAAACTTCGCAACTCAGAACCATTATTGTGGATCGCCTGCACCAGTTCCCTGCTGCTCGTCTCGGCATTCTTCCTTTCTTCTTTAGGGCAGATGTACTACTCCATGATGCTGTTCCCGCTGCTGTTTACGGTGCTGCTGCCGCGCAGTCCCATGCATAATCCTGTGGCCTGGATCGGAGCCTTCCTCTGCTTATCGGCACCCGAGTGGTACTCGCGCTATTGGGACTGGTTAAACCCGAGCCGCTTCTTCGAGCTTTTCCGCGGCACCTACGGTTGGGGCACGCTGATCATCGTGATCTCAGTAACGGCCATGACCTGGGCGTACCACACTTCTAAGGCACAACCTTCGCTTGTCGACGCCCCAGCGCACCCCAAAGCCACTGAAGCGTAGAAGGCCAAACTGCTAGCATCGCCGGCAGGCACCCCACTGGGGTGTTGCCGAGACACACACGCGTGCAAAGGAGCCAAAGATGATTGATGCCACCGGTATCACAGAGCAGCAGTGGCGCGAGAAGTTGAGCCCGGAAGAATATCGCGTGCTCCGCCAAGCGGGCACCGAGGCCCCGTTTCGAGGCGAATACACCGATACCACCACCGAGGGCATCTATTCCTGCCGAGCATGCGGAGCGGAGCTGTTTCGCTCTCAGGAAAAGTTCCAGGCCCATTGCGGTTGGCCGGCATTCTTTTCCCCTCTAGCCGAAGACCGCGTGATTGAGCGTGAAGATCTCTCGCTGGGCATGCGAAGGGTTGAGGTGTTATGCGCCAATTGCCATTCGCACCTTGGGCACGTTTTTGAAGGCGAGGGGTACGACACCCCCACCGACCTGCGCTATTGCATTAACTCCATTTGCTTAGACCTAAGCCCCACCGAAGAAAGCTAAGAAAAAAACGCCCTGCCAGCAACTTCATGTTGCTTTTGCAGGGCGTTTTCTCTTGAGCGTATTAGGGCAGAACCTCAATGAGTTCTGCTACATCATCAACGCGACGGCCGGTAAGGAAGGGAATCTCCTCGCGCACGTGCAGACGTGCATCGGTGTAGCGCATCTTGTGCATCAGGTCGACAATGCGGTGCAGCTCCGGCGCCTCAAAGGCCAGGATCCACTCGTAGTCACCCATGGCAAATGCCGGCAGCGTATTGGCGCGCACATCGGCGAAGTCGCGTGCTGCCATGCCGTGTTCTGCAAGGATGCGGCGACGCTCCTTGGGGTCCATGACGTACCAGTCGTAGGAACGAACGAAGGGGTACACCGCGCACCAACGGCCCGGCTCTTCGCCCATGATGAAGCTGGGCAGGTGGGACTTGTTAAATTCCGAAGGACGGTGCAAGGAGTTGCCGATCCAAAAGACTTCACTGCACTGGCCAAGGACCGTGTCGCGACGGAAGGTGTTGTAGGCGTACTGCAAGTCGGTGAACTCTTCAGCGATCCACCAGATCATGAAATCAGCCTCGGCACGGCAACCGGTGATGTCGTACACACCGCGGATGGTGACTTTGCCTTGCTCAGCTAGCGACTGGAAGAAGTCTCGAGCCTGCTCAATGATCTGTTCGCGCTCGCTGCCAAGGGCTCCGGGAATGACGCGGAAGCTCACCACCTGCGAGTAGGCCTGAATAGCGTTGAGCTTGTCAAAATCCAGTTTTTCTGCCACTGGTAATCCTTTCGTGTGTGCCACCTGCGGGGTGGACGCATAGAAGTCGGCAGTGTCCCGAGTGGCCTTCAAGCACGATGCGCTGGCCTTCGGTTGGCACTGCCATCAATCATAAGGATGATGTTTCGGCATTGCCAATAGGCTTGCCGAGTCATCTCTCGCGTTCGTCTTGGCACTCAACCTGCTTGGTGTTGCTTCGGCGCGCCTCCCCGGAATGTGCTGAGTAAACGCCTACCTTTGTCCCTGTGAATGACTCTCAAGCGACGACGAGCAACGATGCCCAGCCGGAGGCATTCGCCCGCGCAGTGGAATCTATGCACATGGCGAAGCTTCGGCCTGAAATTACGCTGAGCACCGTGCGCCCGCCTCAACGCCTGGCGCCTTTTAGCCATGCCATTGGCCTTGAAGTCATACGAGACGAAAACGACACGCAATCAGGTGACGCCTTCGGTCGCCTCATTGTGCTGCACGATCCGAAGTCCGATGACGCCTGGGCAGGCGATATGCGGATGGTGGCGTATATCCAGGCCGATATGGACGACACGCTCGCCGGCGATCCCCTTCTGCCCAATGTGGCGTGGCAATGGCTCAATGAAGGCCTTGAAGAAGGCAATGCGGAGTTCCGCAACCTCGGCGGCACCGTTACCTCTACTGCCTCGGAACGCTTCGGTGATATCGGTGGCCCAAGCCGTGCGTTCCAGCTAGAAATGCGTGCCTCTTGGACGGCAACCTCTGAAGACTTAAGCCCCCATGTCGTTGCGTTTTCTCGTGTGCTCGCGCTCTTTGCCGGTATGCCACCCGAGGGTGTTGCTGCGTTACCGAAGCAGTCGTAGAAAGCGGGTGGCGTCATGGTCACGACGCTGACCACACCACGCGAAGGGATACCAGCGCTCCTGGCTACCCCCAGCCAACTGCGCCAAGCAGAACGCAGACTCGCCAAAGGAAGCGGTGCCATCGCGGTAGATACCGAACGCGCCGGTGGTATCCGCTATAACGACCGAGCCTTCTTACTCCAACTTCGCCGCGCAGGCTCCGGCACGATGCTCATCGACCCCGAACCCCACCGAGAGGTCGTCGGCCCAGCGCTTGAAGCAGTGCTATCGCAGGCAACGTGGGTGCTTCACGACGCAGCCACTGACCTCCCTAGCCTCTATGCCTTAGGGCTGTACCCTGCCGGCTTATTTGACACCGCCATTGCCGCGAAACTGCTCAATATCACCCCGTATCGTCTGCCAGAGTTAAGCGCCACGCTCATTGGCTACACCATGCACAAAACGCATGGAGGCGAAGACTGGTCTCGTCGTCCCTTACCCAAGGCGTGGCGTAACTACGCCGCATTGGATGTCGAGGTACTCCTTGAGCTGGCACAAGCCTGCCAGCAGCGCCTCGATGCCGCCGGGAAAAGCGAATGGGCGCGAGAGGAATTTGAGTTTATCCAGCACAAGGCACACCCGCTCTCCCCTGCCCGCTGGGAGGATTCAAAGGCCGCCAATAGTGTTACTAAGCCGCAGGAACTCGCGGTGGTGCGAGCGCTCTGGTTGCATCGCGATGCCTTAGCCATGGCCATGGACGTAGCCCCACACCGGCTGCTTCCCGATAAGGCCATGGTGGCAATCGCCAAGCACAAGCCTCGTTCAGTATCCCAACTGATGCGCCTGGATGCCTTCCCAAGGGATCTTCGCAACCATGCAGGTGAGTGGCTCAACGTGGCCAATGCAGGCATCGCGGCCACACCGTGGCCAAAACGACCCAAACGCCGTGGCACTATAAGCACCAGTGCTTGGAAAAAGCGCCACCCCGAAAGCTTCGAGCAGTTGCTTGCTGCCGAAGAAGCCCTCGAAGAAGTACAAGCTGAGATCAACGTCGAAAGCGACGCCCTCATGTCTCGTCGAACGCTTCGTGGAGTGTGCTGGTCGTGTTTGCATGAGGGGCTCAGCCTTGATCAGGCCATTGAACAAACGCTGTTACGCCCTTGGCAGATTGAGCAGGCTCAGCCGGTGTTCCGTGCCGCCGGTCTGAGCTAAGAGTTATTGCTCAAAAAGGTGCTCGGCCCACTGCCAAGACTGTTCAAAGATGCCGTCTGCATCTAAGCCCACTTCCTTGAGCAGCTCGTCACGGCTTTGATGCAGCGGGAAGATCTCAGGAAACGCAATATTGCGGATCGGCGTATCAACTTCCGCGGCGTGCAAGGCAGCGCCAATTAAGGATCCAATGCCGCCGTTGATCACACCATCTTCCACGGTGACCACGAGGTCATGATCGTCGGCTAAAGCAATGAGGCTCGGTGCCACCGGAACCACCCAGCGGGGGTCTACCACGGTGACATTTAATCCGGCTTCTTTCAGCCTGTCTGCTGCCTGAAGCGTTGGTGTGGCCATCGCACCGACGGCAACCATGAGCAGGCTTGGCGTGTCGTCATCCTCGTTCGCATCGAGGTAGCTCAGCACGTCCACACCGTCTTCGAGGCGCTGCACCGCAGGAATTGGTTCAGGGAGGTTGCCCTTGGGAAAGCGAACGACGCTTGGACCTTCGATATCGAGTGAGGCGTCGAAAAGCTCCTTGAGCTCCTCGCCATCACGCGGAGCTGCAACGTGGATACCAGGAACCACGCTGGTAACCGAAAAGTCCCAAACACCGTTATGGCTTGCGCCATCGGAACCAGTCGCGCCAGCACGGTCGAGCACGATAGTAACCGGCTGGTGCAGAAGCCCCACATCCATCAGGAGCTGGTCAAACGCGCGGTTTAGGAAGGTGGAGTAGATAGCCACAACCGGGTGCATTCCGCCGAGTGCCAAACCAGCAGCAGAAGTTAAAGCGTGTTGTTCGGCGATACCGACATCGAAGAAGCGTTGCGGGAAACGCTCCCCAAAGGCGGAAAGTCCGGTAGGCCCTGCCATAGCTGCGGTAATGGCAACGATGTCTTCACGACGTTGCCCAGCAGCCACAAGCGCCTTGCTAAACACTGAGGTCCAACCAGGGCTCTTGGTGCCCACCGGCTCACCAGTTTTCGGGTTAATCACCCCGGTGGAGTGCATCAACTCGGCCACATCGTTTTCGGCCGGGGCATAACCGCGTCCTTTTTCGGTGACCATGTGCACGATGATCGGCCCTTGGTACTCACGGGCGTAGCTCAGCGCATTTTCCACTTCTTCCAAGCTGTGGCCATTGACCGGGCCGATGTATTTGATGCCCAGCTCCGGGAACATCTGCGTGGGCAAGACGGTGGATTTCAGGCCCTCTTTAAAGGCATGCAAAGCCTCGAAGGTGCGCTCGCCAAACCAGCCCATGGACTTAAGGGTGGACTTGCCTTGTTCCATGACCTTGTCATAAAACGGCATGGTGCGAAGCTCGGCCAGGTTGGCTGCTAGACCGCCGATCGTCGGTGAATAGCTTCGCCCATTGTCGTTGACGACCACCACCACATTGCGGGTGTTACCACCGGCGATGTTGTTCAGTGCCTCCCAGCACATGCCGCCGGTGAGGGCACCATCGCCCACCACGGCGACCACCTTGCGGTCTGCTTGGCCCCGAAGCTCGAAAGCCTTGGCCAGGCCGTCCGCATAGGACAGTGCCGCCGAAGCGTGGGAGGATTCGGTCCAGTCGTGCTCCGACTCATCCCTGCTGGTGTAGCCGGATAAACCATCTTTTTGACGCAGTTGATCAAAGCCCTCCCGGCGCCCGGTGAGGATTTTGTGCACGTAGGACTGGTGGGAAGTATCAAAGATGATGGGGTCGCGTGGTGAGTCAAAGACTCGGTGCAGCCCAAGTGTCAGTTCGACAACGCCCAGATTCGGCCCCAGGTGTCCGCCGGTGGCTGATACCTTTTCCACCAGAAAATCCCGGATTTCCTGCGCGAGTGTGAGCAGATCATCCTGGCTCAGGCCGCGCACGTCGTCGGGGGTGGAGATGCGTTCAAGAACACTCATGGGCGAAAAAGGCACCCTTTCTACGTGGCGTCGTCGGCGAGGTTATCGCCTTCACATGGTCGAACTCCGCGGCTGGTCGCCTTGGACGCGAAGACTTTGTTTCATCTTACTAGGCTTGCACACCTGGCTAAGAATCTCCCTGCTCGCTGGCAGCAGATTCAGTCGGAGTGATCAAGGCAACGCACTCGCAGTGGTGGGTGCCCGGGAAGGCATCAACCACAACAAGCCTGTCCAAGCCATATCCCTGGGATTGCCAATAGCCCAGATCGCGAGCAAAGGTCGCTGCATCGCAGCCGATATGCACCACCGTGGATGGTTGCGCGTTGGCAATATCTGCAATCACGCTCTGGCCTGCTCCTGTGCGGGGAGGATCGAGTACTACTGCTGCTGGCCTCGGTAACTGCGTCAACAGCTTGGCCACATCGCCGGTGTGAAACTCCACCTTTCCGGCAAGGCTGCTCTTGCCAAAAGCCTTTTTACCCGCTGCAGCCGCCGCGCGAGATGCTTCCACGCTATGAATCCTTGCCTCGGGTAATGCCTGAGCAATCGCAGGAGCAAAGGCCCCGACGCCACCATATAAATCCCAGGCGCACGCCGGTTGCTTTTCTGCTTCCTGCGCTTGTTGGCCTTCTTGCAACATGGTGGTGATGATCTCGCTATAGCAGGGCACTGCTTGTTCATGCGCCTGCCAAAACGCCGTGCTAGGCACGGTGAAGGTGGCATCGCCGATGTGTTCACGCACCAGGTGCGAACCCTGGATGGTTCGCTCAATGGTTTCGCGCCGGCGTCCGCGAGCAGCTTTTCGGATTTCAACCACGCTGATGGCGCCGTCGCCATCGCGCGCAGCAACAACTTCAGCACCAGGGGTGACGGTGCCGATGGCGGCAAGTGCTTCTTGCAGCTCCGGCACGGCTTGTGCACAAAGCTGATCTGGCACGATCTCACTCGAACGCGCTCGGCGCATACCGATCTTGCCTTCTGCATCGCTGCCAAGGCGCATGCGGGTGCGCCAACCGGTGGGTTGCTCGAAGTCCACCACTGACACGTGTTCGGGCGCGAGCCTTATTCCGGCCAAGGCGGATAGTTGGTTGAGCACCACGTCGCGTTTGAGCTCTGCTTCTTTGGCTGGATCCACAGCGGCAAAATCACAGCATCCAGCACCGGCAGCCGCTGCGTCGCATCGCGGTGCGGTGCGCATCGGGGAAGGCTGGATCACCTCTACCACGCTGGCTTTGGCAAAACGCTTTTTCACCTGCGTGCATTCTGCGCGCACATGATCTCCGGGTAAAGCACCACGAACAAACACCACGCGGCCATCGAGGTGGGCGATGCCCTCCCCGCCGTAGGCCATATCGGTGATTTCGAGCTCTAAGGATTGGCCCTTGGCCAGGCTATGAGTCACTACTGCTGTTGCTCCTGCTGCTGCTGCTGTTGGCGACGCTGCATCTCCTGCTGAACTTGTTCTGCAAGCGGTGCCGGCAGCGCTACGGGCAGCGATTCGCCCGCCAAAATTGGGGTATCGCCACGATTGACAAAGCTACGGGCAATAACTTCGCGTGCGAGCTCAGCGGCTTGATCAGCCGATGCTTCAGGGGATGCGATGGTAAAACGCAGCATCCATCGTGGCCCGTCTACGCCAATGACTCGAACGATATTTGATTGTTCAGCATCGAGGCGCCCCACCACTTCACGGCCAAAGGGACCGTATTCGGTGACAACGCGAAGGCCGTCGGAACGCATGCTTTCAGCGGTGTCTTTGGCCAGCTTGCGCCATTGGCCTCCGGATACCGGAGCCGCAAAAGCGACGGGGGTAAAGCGACCGTGCTCGGTAAGAATATGCAGCATCTTCGGGCCGCGTTCGCCCATTTCTACCTGCACCTGGGAATCGTGAGGCAGGGTAATAATCATTGAGCCCAGGTTCAGGGCTGCGTGAGAAAAGTCGCTGAAATCGAAGGTCTGATAATCGTGCTCCTGGGCGTCATATGGCCCCTCAGCACCCAGGGTGCCCTGATAGGGTTCGTCGTTTACATCGACGCCCTCAACGCTTTCAATATCTACTGCACTACTACGTTCTTCTTCCGGGGCTTCTTGTTCTGCCTCGTTGAATTCGTAGCCAGTCTCGACAACCTCTTCGTTGTTGTCTTTATCGTCTTTCTTGCCAAATGGCCACAGTGCCATGATGGTCTACCTTTCCGATGCTTGGAGATGTTGGTGCAATGTTGCGTTGATGCGTGTTCGCTCCACCGCTGATAGTGAGATTGCTGGTTGATACGGCCTAGACGCCTGTCGAGCCATATCCGCCTTCACCTCTGGTGGTGCGGTCGAGATCTTCTACCTCTTCGAAGTCGGGAAGAGCGACCTGTTGCACCACCAATTGCGCGATGCGATCACCGCGTTTGATTTCAATGGGGGTTTGCTGGTCGAGGTTAATCAGACACACTTTAATTTCGCCACGATAATCGGCATCAACGGTGCCAGGGGTATTCACGATGCTCAGCCCGTGGCGCAAGGCCAAACCCGAACGCGGGTGAATAAGCCCCACCGTACCCAGCGGCAATGCAATGGCAATCCCGGTGCCTACCAGTTCACGCTGGCCGGGTTCGAGGGTGCAATCCTCGGACGCGTAGAGATCTACCCCAGCATCGCCACGGTGGGCACGTTTTGGCATGGGCAGCTCAGGATCCAGGCGCTTGAGCGGGATAGTGAATTCGGTGTCATGCATACCGCTACCCTAGCGGAGCTGCCCGCCGATGTTCGTAGAAGGTAAGGTATGAGCCTGTGAGTTCGAAGCAAAATAGTTCTGCATCGGTGTTATATGAAGAGCGCCATTGGGTGCCTTGGTACTGGTGGATCGTGGCAGCCGGCGTGGTGGCGCTCATAACCAGGATGTTTGCCATGAACCGCTCTGCGATCTGGCTCTACGCCCCCGCTGTAGTGCTCAGCGCGCTGGCGCTTTGGATTCTCCTCAGCCTTTCTTCCACGCGCATTCGTATTGAACAAGACCCCGACGGCACGCGGTGGCTGAGTTCTGGCGAGGTCAATTTGCCCCATACGGTGGTGTCGAAATCACTGGTGGTTCCCGAAAGTGCTAAGCGCAACGCGATGGGGCGCCAGCTTGATCCTGCAGCCTTTATGATCTCGCATGATTGGATCAAGGAAATGGCCATGTTCGTGCTCGACGATCCCGATGATCCAACTCCCTATTGGCTGGTCTCTTCTAAGGATCCGGCTCGATTGGTGCAAGCATTCGTACCTGATCAAGCAGAAGCAGCGCTTCGCGCTTCTCAACGATCGCAATAGCAATACGAACAAAGGCGGCTTCCCACTGTTGATTAAGGGAAGCCGCCTTTGCGTTGGTATCGAGGGCGCTTAGGCGCAGTCTTGGCAGATTACAGAACCGTCATCTTCGACGTGATCGATGCGGTTTTTGCGCTGCACGATAAAGCAGCTCGAGCAGGTGAACTCGTCTTGACGTCGTGGCACCACAGGACCGGAAAGTTCTTCGCCGCTGAGATCTAAGGTAGGCAGATCAAAAGACTCGACGATTTCACCATCATCGTCCATGTCATCGAGGGAGGCCTCGGCATTTTTCAGGCCCTCGAGGGAGTCGGTCTCCAGCTCATCTTCCACGCCCGCGCGGGGGGCGTCGTAGTCCTTAGCCATGCAGCTCGCTTTCTCCAAGTGGTGATGCGCAATCTTCCAAAGAATGCCACCACGTGCTTTCGCTTAACGTGGCGCATATTAAGCCATCACTGCACTGTTGTCACTTCCCCTTCGGGCGTGTCGCCAACGGGGGTGATTTGCCCCTCCCCCACCACTGGCCATTTCTGCAGTACACGAGGTCAATTGAGATCTTCTAGATTCTCGGCTTCGCTCGCCCCTTGGGGGCGCAATGACACCCCCACCATGTCGCTTTACACTTTGTTTTCCGGTCACGTGAGACTTCTGTTGCTGCGATTGCTTCACCAATGGTTTTCGCCAGATCCACCACATGAGCTGCGAGCCACGCGCGATGCTTTGTAGACTGCAAAACCATGACGAACATTGGCTTTGGTATCGACGTTGGCGGCTCCGGCATCAAAGGTGCCCGGGTAGACCTTGACAGCGGGGAGTTCATCGGCGAACGCATCAAGATTCTGACTCCCCAGCCTGCAACCCCGGACGCAGTAGCTGAGACGATCAAAGAGATTCTTCACACCGCTGAGTGGGATGGCCCCGTGGGAATCACGCTGCCGAGTGTGGTTCGCGATCAGCGCGCCCTCAGTGCCGCCAATATCGACGACGCTTGGATCGGCACTGATCTCCAAGCGCTATTTGCGCAACACTTGGGCTCGGATCGCGAGGTTTCGGTGCTCAACGATGCCGACGCTGCAGGCCTTGCCGAGGCTCAATACGGCAACCCCAAGGCCCGGGAAGGTGCGGTGATTCTGCTCACCCTAGGCACCGGCATTGGATCCGCCTACCTTATCGACGGCACCCTGTGCCCCAACACCGAGTTGGGTCACCTCATCGTCGATGGCCAAGAGGCAGAGCATATCGCCTCCTCGGCAGCCAAAGACCGCGAAGAGCTTTCCTACGGCAAGTGGGCCAAGCGCGTGACCAAGGTGTTGCGAGAGTATGAGCGTCTTTTCTGGCCTTCGCTGTTTATCGTCGGCGGCGGCATTTCCAGGAAGGCTGATAAGTGGGTTCCGAAATTGAACATCGAAACCCCTGTGGTACCTGCTGAACTGCGCAACCGCGCAGGCATCGTCGGTGCCGCAATGGCTGCCCAGCAGCAACTTCGCCCCTAAGCCTCATGATCTTGGCCGCGTGCTCTTTTTGATTGTTGCTCAGAATTTTTCTCGCCCGGCTCTTGCATTTGCATAGCGATAGCGACAACAATGAAAACGAAATCTCGGCGGATCTGATACTTGATTGCAGCGCCCATCGCAACACGCGTGGGCGTTTTGCTTTATAATGGCGCTTTGTCCATCGCACGGCAGCTTCTCGCGCGCTTTTCGCGCGCGTTGCAAGTTTTAGCGGAAGTCAGCAGCACGAGCCAATGTCTTCCAATGAGGCTAGCCGGGCGTACATGAGTGAGAACAGCAACCGAAAGGGCGTACGTGGCAGCCACTGAGCATTCAGATTCTTCCGCAACGGCACGCACTCAAAGCGAGGCCTCCGTTGCCGAGACTGGTAATGAGGCTCCGAAAAAGACCGTGAAAAAGACTGTGGCCAAGAAAAGCGCACGCAAAGTAGCGCGCAAAGTAAGCCCCAGCGCCACCTCTGCTGTGGCGAAGGATGCGGAGTCCACGAAGTCTGGCGATCAGGCAGAGCAATCGGCTAGCGCCGAGGTGAGCGAGGCCAAAGCTACAGCCAAGCCTGCGAAAAAGACGGCTAAAAAGACCGCAAAGAAGGTAAGCAAGAAGGCCGCGAAGACCACCCGCAAGGTGGTAAAGAAGGCTGATGAGATCACCGCTGCCCAAACTGATTCCGCCGCGGCTCAGGCCGATGATGAGGACGTAGCCGAGAAGGCAGCTCCAAAGAAGGCTACGAAGAAGAGCACCAAGAAGACCACGAAGAAGGCTGCGAAAAAGACCGCGAAGAAAACAGCCAAGAAGACCACGAAGAAGACGGCAAAGAAAGCCAGCGCCAAGGCCTCAAAGCCTGAAGAGGATCTCGAACTTCAAGACGATGAAGACGTGCTCGACTCCGAGGCTATCGACGAGGACGACCTGCCGGGCGCCGATGACGACCTCGATGAGGACATCAATGAAGATGACCTCGAAGACGACGATGACGAGGACTCTTCCGAGGAAGAAGAAGACGATGGTTCCTCGGTGTGGGATGAAGACGAGTCTGCTGCTTTGCGCCAGGCCCGTAAGGACGCGGAGCTTTCGGCATCTGCCGACTCGGTTCGCGCCTACCTCAAGCAGATCGGCAAAGTTGCGCTGCTCAACGCCGAACAAGAGGTGTCTTTGGCAAAGCGCATCGAGGCCGGCCTCTACGCCACCTACCGCATGGAGCAGATGGAAGAGGCGTTTAATAATGGCGACAAGAACGCAAAACTCACGCCTGCCGTAAAGCGTGATCTACGCGCTATTGCTCGCGATGGCCGCAAGGCGAAAAATCACCTGCTTGAGGCCAACCTGCGCCTCGTGGTGTCCTTGGCAAAGCGCTACACCGGCCGTGGCATGGCGTTTCTTGATTTGATTCAGGAAGGCAACCTGGGTCTGATTCGCGCTGTTGAAAAGTTCGATTACACCAAGGGCTATAAGTTCTCTACCTATGCCACCTGGTGGATCCGCCAGGCCATTACCCGCGCCATGGCTGACCAGGCTCGTACCATCCGCATTCCGGTGCACATGGTGGAGGTCATCAACAAGCTTGGCCGTATCCAGCGTGAACTGCTGCAGGATCTGGGTCGCGAACCTACCCCGCAGGAGCTCGCCAAGGAGATGGATATTTCCGAGGAGAAGGTGCTCGAGATCCAGCAGTATGCTCGCGAGCCGATTTCTTTGGATCAGACCATCGGCGATGAGGGCGATAGCCAGCTTGGCGATTTCATTGAGGATTCCGAGGCTGTTATCGCGGTCGATGCCGTTTCCTTTACGTTGCTGCAAGACCAACTCCAAGATGTGCTGCACACCCTCACCGAGCGTGAAGCTGGAGTAGTGAAGCTTCGCTTTGGGCTTACCGACGGCATGCCGCGCACCTTGGACGAAATCGGCCAGGTCTATGGCGTGACTAGGGAGCGCATCCGCCAAATCGAATCCAAGACGATGTCGAAGCTGCGCCACCCCTCGCGTTCGCAGGTGCTTCGCGATTACCTCGACTAATTCGCTTGCTGCATGACAAAGCGCCGGTTTCCTTTCTGTGGAAACCGGCGCTTTGTGTTGCGGAACTTAAGAAGGAGTTATACCCCTGCCTTCTCCTCGATACAGCGCTGGACTTCTTCTGGAGTGTCGTAGCCTGCGCACTCACCGAAAATATTTGCCAGGAACACCAAGGTGATGACACCGAAGATGCTCACGAGGGTGCCGATGACGATGGCGCCAATAGCGAATCCTTTACGCTTGGCTTTCGGCTCTGCATACTTCTTCGCCTTCACCAGCGCCACGATGCCAAGCACCACGGCAATCAACCCGGGGATCAGGGCAAAGGAACCGATGAGCAGAATCGAGATCAAAGAAACAACGGCAACGCCGAGTGCCCAAGCGGCAATGGTGTTGCTGCCTTGATTCTGTTGCAGGGGTTCGTTGTTGTCCGGGTACTGAGCAGGGTAACCAGGCTGAGTCATATGGGCCTTTCTTGATGAAGATTCATGAAGGATTGAGGGACGAGTACCAATCTAGCTTAAGCGCCCCAGCCAAGCTTGGCCATCCCCCAATCGTTATGAATCACATCTGAAGAAGGATGGCGGCTACCACCGGCGTAGGTAATCGATGCGCTTTTGCAGTTGTTCTGCGGAACAAAGAGCCGTGGGGGGGCCTCCACACTGCGCGCGAACCTCGGTGTGGATTGCGCCGTGGGGCCTTCCAGTTCTCGAAGCCGCAAGCGCGACCAAGGTATTGAGTTCCTTCCGCAGCTTGGGAATCTCCTGGCTTGCGACCGAGGCGGCTTCCTCTTTTTGCTCTCGAACAGGTGTGGCCGCCTGCGCCTGAGCGTCTCGGCGATCAAGTTGCTCGGCCTGACGCTTCCTTAGCAATGCGCGCATTTGCTCTGCATCTAAGAGTCCCGGCAAACCAAGGTAGTCGGCTTCTTCATCGCTACCAGCCAAGGTGCCGGTGCCGTAGGAGGAACCGTCGTAAATTAAAGAATCCAGCTCCGCTTCAGCGCCGATGGACTCATAGCTGCGCTCTTGAAGATCCTTTTCGCTTTCCTTCTTGTTTGCTGCGGCGAGCAGGTCATCATCCCAGCCCTCTTTCGGGCGATCTGGTTTACCCAGCACGTGATCGCGTGAGGTTTCCAGCTTCGAGGCCAATTCGAGGAGCACCGGCACGGAAGGCAGGAACACTGACGCAGTTTCGCCCTTCGCACGAGAACGCACGAAACGTCCGATGGCTTGGGCAAAAAACAACGGAGTTGAGGCACTCGTGGCATACACGCCAACGGCAAGTCTTGGCACGTCCACGCCTTCAGACACCATGCGAACAGCAACCATCCACTCGTCGGTGGAAGCGTCGAATTGCTTGATTCGCTCTGAAGATCCCGCTTCGTCGGAAAGGATGACGGCCACCGGCGTAGAAGAAAGTTTTTCTAAAATCTTCGCATATGCACGCGCGGTGGTGGTGTCGGTGGCGATCACCAGTCCCCCGGCGTCGGGAATGGTGGCTCGAAGCTGCATCAGTCGCGTATGCGCGGCCTGAAGTACAGCCGGAATCCACTCGCCTTTAGGATCCAGCGCGGTCTTCCAAGCACGTGCGGTTTGCTCCGGGCTCATGATTTCGCCCAGCCTTGCGGCGTACTCCTCCCCGGCGCTGGTGCGCCAGCGGGCCTCGCCGGAGTAAGCAAGAAAGACCACAGGCCGCACCACGCCGTCGGCAAGCGCATTGGAATAGCCATAGGTGTGATCCGCCTGAGATACCAGGTAACCCTCGGCTGTTTCCTCGTAGCGCACGAAAGGAATTGCCGAATCATCGGAGCGGAAGGGCGTACCGGTAAGCGCTAGTCGACGCTCCGCGTCGGAATACGCCTCGCGGATACCATCGCCCCAACTCTTCGCATCGCCACCGTGGTGGATCTCGTCCATGATGACCAAGGTGCGTTTGGCTGTCGCCAATGCATGATGCTTAAAGGGGTGCATCGCCACTTGGGCATAGGTAACCACCGCACCGTCGTACTGCGGATTGAGTGCGTCGGTGTTTTTGAATTTCGGGTCCAGCGAAAGACCCACGCGGGCGGCTGCGGCAGACCACTGCACCTTGAGGTGCTCGGTAGGCACAACCACAATGACGCGATCGACAATGCGCTTGGTTTTCAGCTCCGTGGCTACCCGAAGTGCAAAGGTCGTTTTACCGGCACCGGGGGTAGCGACAGCGAGAAAGTCTTGAGGTGAACGTTCCAGATATTTTCGCAGCGCCTGCTGCTGCCATAAGCGGAGATCAGAACTCATTTCTTTCGCAAGCCTCGGTACACCCGCTCGCAATCAGGGCACACAGGCGAGCCCGGTTTGGCTTGTTTTGTTACCGGGAACGTCTCTCCGCACAGTGCTACCACCATTTTTCCTGAGACCGCCGAATCTACGATCTGGTCTTTTTTCACGTAGTGGAAGAACTTGGGCACGTCTTGATCGTTGCCCAGATCTTCCCGAATTTCTGGCCGTTCGATGGTTTGGGTGCTCGTACTCACTCGATCTATCTTGCACCAATCGACCCCCCTTTGGCTACGCGGACTAGCATTAGACACCATGGACGGCAGAAGCCAGCAGGAACACGATGCTTGCGACGGCAGTGTGCATGAAACACAGGCCGCCGAAATTCGTGTGTCACACGCAAGGCGTGCGGTGCTCCGGCTTAAAGGGCACAGAGCCGAGCTTGTTACCGACGCCCACCAGAGCCCAGAAGAAAACCGCCTGCATAGAGAAAAGGTCTACGCGTGGCTCCAGGGTCTACGTATTCCTTTCCTGCTCGCCTCGGGCGTGACCTATGTGTGGTGGCATTCCATCGCGTTATCCGCCGTACTCTTTGCCATCTCCATCCCCCTGCCGTGGATTGCTGTGGTGATTGCCAATGGTGTGGGCGAACGCAGGGATTCTCGTACACCGGCGGTGTACAAGCCGGCGGTCGCGCGTGAATACCAAGCATTTGTACTAGAACAGCACCGCCAAGAACGCGCCTTAGGCCAAGGCAACACTGCTGGCAGTAGCTCCAATGAGCCACCGAATGCTCAGGTGGTCGACCACCAAGAAGCACCCGAAGCACCCGAAGCACCCGGGCCTAGCGCTTCAGAACGACACGGCGATTCCCCCGATCGATAGGAGAAATGTAGCTTATGAAAGCAGTGCTCACCCGCGTTAGCGAGGCATCTGTGCGCGTTGATGGTGAGGTCGTTGGCGCGATTTCTTGTCCGGACACCGGTGGCATTTTGGCGCTGGTTGGCGTTGGGCGCGAAGACGATGAGCAAGCCGTTGCCACGATGGCTCGCAAGATTGCAGAGCTACGCATCCTTGAAGGTGAGCGCAGCGTGGAAGAGGTGGGCGGCTCAGTGCTGCTGGTAAGCCAGTTCACGCTTATGGGGCGTACCGCCAAAGGCAGGCGACCTTCGTGGTCGGATGCGGCCCCGGGTGATGTGGCAGCCCCCATGATTGATCAGATCGCTCAACTTTTGAGTGATCGAGGCATCCGGGTTGAACAGGGCCAATTCGGCGCGATGATGGAGGTGGCCTCGGTGAATCAAGGCCCCTTTACCGTGCTGGTGGAAACCTAAAGCCGGCTGCTTTCAAAAACGCTCGCGGCGTACAAGCTTTGTTTTCGAAGCTATGTTTGACGCAAACCCAGGTCATTCGCGTTTTATTCTTGGCCACAATAGGCCAGGAACTTTTTTCTTAGCTCCCGCGTTACACCAACGTACGCGCCGATAGCTAGGAGGTCTTTATGACGAGCTCTTCCCTCAAGGATTTCGACACGGAGGAAGTAGACCGCGGGAGTCGTCGAGGGCAGACCAACGACAATCCCTCTGCAGACCTGGTGAGGGTGTATCTCAATGGCATCGGCAAGACGGCGTTGCTGAATGCAGAGCAAGAAGTCGAGTTGGCTCAAACCATTGAGGTTGGTTTGTATGCAGAATATTTGCTCAATGACAGCGACCGACACCTCACCCGCGCGATGAAGCGCGACCTGAAGCACTTGGTAAAGGAAGGGCGCAAGGCACGCTCGCATCTGCTGGAGGCTAACCTGCGCCTTGTCGTTTCCTTGGCTAAGCGCTACACCAACCGTGGCATGCCATTGCTCGACCTTATCCAGGAGGGCAATCTCGGGCTGATTCGCGCGATGGAGAAGTTCGACTACACCAAGGGCTTTAAGTTCTCCACCTACGCCACGTGGTGGATTCGCCAGGCCATTACCCGCGGTATGGCTGATCAATCGCGCACGATCCGCCTCCCAGTACACCTGGTAGAGCAGGTGAATAAGCTTTCTCGCATCAAGCGAGAGATGTATCAGCACCTTGGGCGCGAAGCCACCAATGAGGAGCTGGCAGAAGAGTCCGGCATTGACGAGGCAAAGGTAGAGATGTTGCTTCGTCAATCGCGCGATCCAGTGAGCCTGGATATGCCAGTTGGCGCCGATGAGGAGGCTCCCCTGGGTGACTTCATCGAGGATTCCGAGGCCACGGATGCCGAAGCCGCGGTGGTTGCATCACTGCGCCACTCCGATATTCGGATGGTGCTTGGCACGCTTGAACAGCGCGAACAAGACGTGATTCGGATGCGTTATGGCCTCGACGACGGAGTGCCGCGCACCCTGGATCAAATTGGCCGCCAGTTTGGCCTTTCCCGTGAGCGCGTCCGCCAGATTGAGCGAGAGGTCATGGCTAAGCTTCGCGACGGCGACCGCGTGGAAAAGCTACGCGCATACGCCTTCTAGCGATACGGCTTCCCTATGGCGTGGCTTTGATGCCACGCCATATTTTTACCCAGGAATATCACTCTTTCTTATTGAGTTCCTGATATTGATTGACATATACTTTTAGAAGCGTTGCCTGAGTACGCAGGTGTAAAGCCGCGCGCTACGATGGACTACATGGCGAGGCGTATTCGCCAGCATGTTGACGCACCGCACCAAGTGTTAGCTGAGTAAGCTAATGCAGGAAGAAGGGTGAAATTTTATGCGAGATCTTGTCGATACCACTGAGATGTACCTCCGCACCATCTATGAGCTGGAGGAAGAAGGGGTCACTCCCCTGCGTGCCCGCATTGCTGAACGCCTCGAACAGTCTGGCCCCACGGTGAGCCAAACCGTGGCCCGCATGGAGCGCGATGGATTGGTGAAGGTCTCCTCCGACCGCAGCCTGCACATGACCCCCGAGGGCCGCAAATTAGCTACCGCCGTGATGCGTAAGCACCGCCTGGCGGAGCGCCTGCTCACCGACATCATCGGCATGGACATCCACAAAGTCCATGATGAGGCCTGTCGCTGGGAACACGTGATGAGCGAAGAGGTGGAGCGTCGACTTGTTGGTGTGCTGGAAAACTTTGATAGCTCCCCCTTTGGCAACCCGATTCCAGCCTTAGAGGAAATCGGCGTGAAAGAGCACGACGCGCCAACTCCTGGTCAGCGCGTGGTCGATATTGCCACCGAAAAGCCCCAGCGCGTCAACTTGGTGCAGATCAACGAGATTTTGCAGGTAGACCCTGATGCCATGCAGGCACTGATCGACGCTGACATTGCCATTGGCGACGAGTTGGATCTTTGGCTCGATGCAGGCCACGTGATTCTGCGCAAGGGCGATAAGGAAGTAGAGCTTCTCGACGATATCGCCCACGCTGTGCGCGTGGAGCCCAAGGCTTAGGCTGCACCTAGCTACCTCAATGCGTATTCAAGAAGAAAAGACGGTGTGATTTTCCCATGAAACTCCTGGTTACTGGTGGCGCGGGCTATGTTGGCAGCGTGTGTGCAACAGTGTTGCTCGAACACGGCCACGAGGTCACGATCATCGACAATCTCAGTACAGGTAACCGGGAGGCGCTGCCCAAAGACGCGACCTTCGTCGAAGGCGATGTTCGAGATCTAGCCGATGAAGTCCTCGCCGCCGAATCCTTCGATGCAGTGTTGCACTTTGCGGCTCGATCCTTGGTGGGCGAATCGGTCGAGGTGCCCGAGGAATACTGGCAGCACAACCTCGTCACCACCTTGACGCTGCTCGATGCAATGCGCGAACACGGCGTAGACAATCTCGTCTTCTCCTCCACGGCAGCAACCTATGGTGAGCCAGAGGAGGTGCCGATCAAGGAATCGGCACCGACCCAACCCACCAACCCCTATGGCGCCACCAAACTCGCCATCGACTACGCCATTACTTCCTATGCCAAAGCCCACGGCCTTGGCGCTACCAGCCTGCGGTACTTCAATGTGGCCGGCGCTTATGGCCTGGTTGGAGAAAACCGTGAGGTAGAAACACACCTCATCCCCCTAGTACTACAGGTGGCCTTGGGCCACCGCGACAAGATCTTTATGTTCGGTGATGATTGGCCAACGCCCGATGGCACCCCCATCAGGGATTACATCCACATCCTCGACTTGGCTTATGCGCACATGCTCGCGCTGGAAAGCAACACCCCCGGACAACACCGCATCTTTAACTTAGGTTCGGGTGAAGGATATTCCGTCAAGGAAGTCATCGAGATGTGCCGCGAGGTCACCGGGCACCCCATTCCAGCAGAAGTAGCCCCGCGCCGCGCCGGCGACCCGGCTGTATTGGTCGCATCCTCTGAGAAGGCAAAGGCTGAGCTTGGTTGGGATCCGAAGCACACCGACCTGCGCACTATCGTCCGCGACGCCTGGAATTTCACTTCCCAATTAGGAGATGCCGCCCACAGCGCTCATCGTTAAGCGCAAGATCACTTTTCGATTTCACCTTTCACGCAGCCACCTCATCACCGCGCATCGTCGCGAGGGTGCGGTGGCTTCCGCGTACCACTGCCCCAATCACCACTTCCCCATCGCCGCGCCGATAGCCAAGTTGAAGCAAGTGGGTCAGCCGGTGCCCAGGGCTGGTGTCTCCTGCGCACTCCAAAGCAAAGGGCACGCGAAAGCTCGCGGCAGTGCCTAGAGCGCACACCGCATACATGCACAGGGCATTGGCCCGAATTTCACCGTCATAGCAAGAAGCCACCGCGAGTGCTGCTCTGCGCCCAAGCGCGCGATCGCGCATGAAAGCTTCAACGCTGGCGTCGCGAAGCGAAACGCTACTCATCCATTGAGCAAGTGGCTTTACGTGCTTGGCTCGAAGCTGTGAAGACGCAGGCACGGCGGCAAGATTGATGCACAGCCGATCAATTGCGATATCGATAGACGCCACTCCCTCAAGGAAGCTGCGTATCATCTGTGCGCCGTGCACTAGCGCCTGCTGCGCGGCTTTTTCACGCCAGCTCCGGTGAGCCCACTTCGGCCGTTGACAGAAGTAGTCTTTGGCTTCCTGGCGGTTGAGCATTGGCAACTCGCCGAGGGTGAGCATGGCATGAAGCGAAGTGCTGGCGCTGATATCGGGAATGCTGCCGCGCTGCCATCCGCTTGGCACCGTGGTGTCTGCTTCGATTGGCAGGTGCTTGTAGGTGGCTCCACCAGTGATTTCTTCAACGTGCCAGCAGTGCTGAATGGGCAGCAGGCCGCACCCTGAGAGCGACTGTAAGAGGCTTTGAAGGTCGTTGAGCTGTTCGGCGTCGAATGTTTCGCTGACGACGAATGCAAAGGCGAGGTCGATATCGACATTGGTGAGCGCATCGCCAAGATCGTAGGCGTAGCGAAGATCGCAAAGATCAAGCCGAAGGACTGGCCCTACGTGGCGTCGTCCACCAGAAAGTGGTCCGAGGGTGACAACGACGAGTGATTCTTGGGGGTAGTAGCCCAGAATTCCTGGGATATTAGCGAGCAATGTTCCTGGTGTGTTGTTCTCTGTCATGCCAGGTAATCTGCCAGGATCTGAGGCTGCGCGCCGGATGGTGTTGATGCAAAGCATGTGCTTATCCACAGCGTCTCGCAGCTTTGCTGTTCGTGTTTGCAATCTGCGTGATTTTAGTGCTGCAAGCACGCCTCGTAGTTGCGCTGGTTGAGCAGTTGATGCAGGCTTGCAAGGTTGAGGGGAACAAAAGAGGGAGGCTTGGCGTTGTGTGCAATAACGGCACGAAGCTACTCCGCGGCCACTTCCGACACAAGGCTGAAGGGCTGCCCCGAAGTTGCACCACGCCCATTAGGCTAGTGAGCATGAAGCGCTAGTGAACTTGGCAGAGCTATTGCGCCGCCGACACACCAACGACCGCCAGAATCGTCTAAGGAGGAACCCAGAACATGCCACAACATGGAGATCGCATGTACGAACTTGAGTTTCCTGCGCCAGAGGTCAAAGGTACTGCCCAACAAGGCCCAACGCTGATTGTGGCATTGGACGGATATGCCGACGCTGGGCTCGCGGTGGATGCAAGCGCCCAACATCTGCTCAGCGCGCTGGATCACCGTCTGGTGGCTTCGTTTAATAGCGATGAGCTCATCGATTACCGATCGCGCAGGCCTGCCGTGGTGATCGATAATGACACCGTTGATCAAGCCCAGCCGCTTGATCTCGGCATTCAGGTGCTCAAAGATTCTGAAGGTAAGCACTTTTTGCTGCTTTCTGGACCAGAACCAGATCTTCGCTGGAATGCCTTTACCCAGGCCGTGGGCGAATTGGTGGAACGTTTTGGTGTGCAGCACACCATCTGCTTGTATGCAGCACCGATGACGGTTCCGCATACCCGTCCTCTGGTGGTATCTGCGCATGGCAACGACGAACAATTGGTTGGCAAGCAATTCAAGCTCGATTCCACTATTACTGTGCCGGGCTCAGCAGCTTTGCACCTGGAGCGTCATCTCCATTCCAAGGGGCATTCGGTGGCAGGCTACACAGCCCACGTGCCACACTACTTGGCAGCTTCCCCCTACCCGCAGGCGACCTTGAGCCTATTAGAAACAATCACGTCTACCACCGGATTGCATTTCCCGCTCGGTAGCTTGGAACACGACGCGCGCAAGGTAGCTCAACAGGTAGAAGAACAAGTTGCCGGATCACGAGAGATCGAAGCTGTGGTCCAACAACTTGAGCAGCAATACGATGAGGAGTTGCAGCGCTACCGCGAGCAACACCCCCATGCAGTGCTACCGGGTGAACAGGACGTCCCAAGCGGTGAAGAGCTCGGCGCTGAGTTCGAGGAATTCTTAGCTCACCTCGACGATCGTTCCTTAGGTCGCGGCGAAAACGAGGAAGATCCAGAGGATCAGGCCTAACTTGCGGCTGCCCTAAAGGCTGTGTAAAAGCACTCAGGGCAGCAACCTCATGCTTGGTTTGGCGGCTAGGGCGTAGACGAACGCCGGGTTGTGGTGCTTGCACAGGTACGCTTGATGCTTGTGAACCTCACCGATATGCTGCCCGATTTAGAAGAAGTTCCCGAGTCGCTACTCGATGAGTCTATTTTTGATGCCTTCTTGGCCTGGACTCGCCAACGCGGTATCTCGCTTTACCCAGCTCAGGAAGAAGCAGCGCTTGGGGTGTTGGCCAATGACCATGTGATCTTGTCTACCCCTACGGGTTCAGGCAAATCAATGGTGGCGATCGCCGCTCACTTTTTTGCCATGGCACGCGGCAAGCGCAGTTTTTATACAGCCCCGATTAAGGCGCTGGTCAGCGAGAAATTCTTCGCCCTTTGCGAGGTCTTCGGACCCGAGCAGGTCGGGATGATGACAGGCGATGCAACCGTCAATGGCTCTGCTCCGATCATCTGTGCAACTGCTGAAATCGTGGCGAATATCGCCCTGCGTGATGGGGTCCGGGCAGATATCCATCAGGTGGTCATGGATGAGTTCCACTATTACTCCGATCCTGACCGCGGCTGGGCATGGCAGGTGCCTTTGCTGGAGCTCGAACGCGCTCAGTTTGTATTGATGTCGGCAACCCTTGGCGATACGCGCTTTTTAGAAGACGATCTCCAAGCTCGCACCAACCGTGGTGTGACCATCGTTGGTGGCACCGAACGTCCAGTACCGCTGGAATTTGAGTATGTGTACACCCCGGTGCACGAAACGATCGAAGCCTTGCTCAAGGTGGATAAGGCTCCGGTGTATGTGGTGCATTTTTCTCAACGCGAAGCGATTGAACGGGCTCAGTCGCTGTTGAGCATGCAGATTGCCACGAAGGAGGAGCGAGAATTATTAGCCAAAGAAATCGGCGATTTCCGCTTTAGCACCACCTTCGGCAAAACCCTGTCGAAGTTGCTGCGCAGAGGCATCGGCGTGCACCATGCCGGCATGTTGCCCAAGTATCGCCGCTTGGTGGAAAAGCTTTCTCAGACTGGGTTATTAAAGGTCATTTGTGGCACCGATACCCTTGGCGTGGGCATTAATGTTCCCATTCGCACGGTGTTGTTTACCGGCTTGGCCAAATTCGATGGCCAAAAGCAGCGGATTTTGGCTTCCAGGGAGTTCCACCAGATCGCCGGGCGTGCTGGGCGCGCCGGCTACGACACCACCGGTTATGTCGTGATCGAGGCCCCCGAGCATGAGATTGAAAACTGGCGTTTAAGGCAGCGTGCCGGTAGTGACCCGAAGAAGCTGAAGAAGCTTCGCAAGAAGTCTGCTCGTGATGGTGAGGTGACCTGGGGTGAGCGCACCTTCGAGCGCTTGATGCAGGCCGAACCTGAATCTTTAAGTAGTCAGTTCCGGATGAGCAACGCGGTGCTGCTCAACGTTATCGCCCGCCCTGGTGATGGTTTTGAGCACATGCAAAAACTGCTTCGTAGTAATCACGACACCAGAGAAAAGCAGAACGCCGATATTCTCAGCGCCATTGAGTTGCTTCGTGGTCTCGTGGCGGCAGGCATTGTGGAGCGCCTCGATACCCCAGACCCCAGTGGTCGTACCTATCATCTCACTGAGGATCTGCAGCGTGATTTCGCCTTAAACCAGCCGCTTTCACCTTTTGCGGTGGCGGCATTGGAGCTGCTGGATAAGGATTCTGCGGAGTATGAATACGATCTCATCAGCGTGTTTGAGGCGATCTTAGAAGACCCCCGCCCCTTGCTTTTTGCCCAACAAAAAGCCGAGCGTGCCAAAGAGATTGAGGCTTTGAAGGCAGAAGGGGTGGACTATACCGAGCGCATGCGCATCGTGGAAGAGATCACGTGGCCTAAGCCTTTAGAAGAGACCTTGGAACAGGCCTACGGGATTTACTGCAAAGGCCACCCTTGGGCTCGGGAATTTGAGCTGCATCCGAAGTCCGTGGTGCGAGAGATGCTGGAAAAGGGCATGACCTTTAGCGATCTCATCGCCACCTATCAGCTTGCCCGTGCAGAAGGGGTGGTGCTGCGCTACCTCACCGATGCGTGGCGGACTTTGCGCCATTCGGTGCCAGAGGATGCGAAGACCGATCAGCTCGAAGACATCGTTGAATGGCTCGGCGAGTTGATTCGCCAGGTGGATTCTTCGCTTGTCGACGAATGGGCGCAAATGGCTGATCCTGAAGCTCCTATTGATCAGGCCACATTGGATCGCGAACTCGCCTTTGGCGTGGAAGATCCTGATGCTCTATCGGCAAACCCCAAGGCTTTGGCTGTGATGGTGCGAAACCTCATGTTCAAGGCGGTGCGGATGTTTGCGCTGGAAGAAGAAGACGCCTTCGCAGAAACCTTCGATTATTTAGAGCAGCCCGTTGATTTGGGTGCGACTCTCGACGCCTACTTCGATGAATACGCCGATGTGGATCTTTCTGCAGACGCCCGCGGTCCGGAATACTTCCAACTCAATCGCACTGAGCCTCGCCGTTGGAACGTCCGGCAGATCATTAAGGATCCGGAAGATGATCGTGGCTATGCCTTCAACGCCGTGGTCGATCTCGATGCCAGCGATGCCGCCGGAGAAGTTCGGCTATCACAGCTTTCCATTGAGGGCGCATAAAAAATCGGCACCTGTTACAGGTGCCGATTGTTCGTCGAAAAGCTCTTAGCGAGCAGCTTCGATCTCTACTGCCTGGGCAACACCCTGGACGGTAGCGGCGATCTTGACTGCCTCGAAGATCTGCTCCTTGGTCAGGCCCTCGTTGCGAACGGTCTTCTCGTGAGCGATGGTGCAGTGCTCGCAGCCGTTGATGCTCGATACGGCCAGGGACCACAGCTCGAAGTCGACCTTTTCCACGCCGGGCTTAGCAATGATGTTCATGCGAAGGCCCATCTTGACCTGCGCGTAGTCATCGCCGAGCCAACCCTTGGCGCGGTAGGCAACGTTGTTCATGGCCATGATCGATGCAGCACCAAGCGCAGCGTTGACGGCCTCTTCGCTCAAGTGCTCTTTGGCTTCCTCAGCGATCTCAGAGAACACAGCCTCGTTGCGAGTTGCTGCTGCGGTGGCAAGGAAGGTGCCCCAGAGCTGCTGCTCGGAAAGCTCGGTAGAGCGAGAAAGGGTACCGAGGTTGAGCTTGAGGTCCTTTGCAAACTCGGGCAGACCGGACTTGAGGTTATCCAACGACATTTACTTGAGACCCTCCTGGAGCTCAGAGAACTTATCAATGTTCTTGGTGGGATCGTTCTTCTGCCAGTTGCAGGCGCAGACCTCTTCAGACTGCAGAGCGTCGAGCACGCGCAGCACTTCGTCTACGTTGCGGCCAACTGCGTCGGGGGTCACGGACACGAACTGGATAATGCCATCGGGGTCGATGATGAAGGTGGCGCGGTCAGCAACACCGTCAGCGTTCTCTACACCCAGGGCGCGGATGAGCTCGTGCTTGATGTCAGAGAAGAGCGGGAAAGGAATTTCCTTGAGCTCTGGGTGGGTTGCACGCCAGTTGAAGTGTGCGAACTCATTGTCGATGGAGCCACCGAGGATCTGGGTGTCGCGGTCTTGGAACTCCTCGTCGAGCTTGCCAAAGGCGGCAATCTCGGTGGGGCAAACAAAGGTGAAGTCCTTGGGGTAGAAGAAGACTACTTTCCACTTACCCTCGTACTTGTCCAGGGAAACTTCTTCGAAGTAGTCCTCGGGCTGGGAGGCGTTGACCTGGTGAAGGTCGCCGCCCTTGAGTGCGGTGAGGTTGAATTCTGGGAATGTGTCGCCAACGGTCAAAATTGCCATGGGATCCTCCGTAAAGATGGAAGTTTGAAAAGTGTTCTTCGTACGTGTGGCCACCAGCCTGCATGAAACCGTGCTTCAACACGGCTAAATGCTTGAGGCTTTTAATGACCTGCAACTGATTATGCAACACAATCAGCGCCGCGTCAATATGACTTCCTTTCAAAGAGGCTGATAACCTATAAACATGAACTATAAAGAGTATCGACCGACCCTAGCTCAGCTCAGGACGTATGTAACTGTTGCTGAGACGAAACACTTTGGTGCAGCAGCATCACGTCTAGATATTTCGCAGCCGTCCTTATCCCAGGCGCTTGCGGCGATCGAACACGGCTTAGGCGTCCAGCTCATTGAGCGTTCAACACGCAAAGTCATTGTTACCCCCGCCGGCGAGGAGCTCCTCCCCTACGCCAAAGCCACGCTCGACGCCGTGGATCTTTTCCTCGCCCACGCGCGCGGGGCCGTAGGAACGCTGACTGGCCAACTCACCATCGGCATTATCCCTACGATTGCGCCTTATATCCTTCCCAACCTGTTAAGGCTGGCGAAGACGACCTTCCCCGATCTGGAACTTAGGATTATCGAGGACCAAACCCAGCACCTTTGCGAGCTCCTCAGGGACGGCCATATTGAATGCGCCTTGCTGGCTTTGCCTATTGAAGATAAAAAAATCAATCACATCCCGCTGTATCACGAGAATTTCCACCTCGTGGTTCCAGAGGATGATCCTTATGCCGGGCGCAGCGACCTCACCTTAGAAGATTTGCGCGATCTGAACTTCTACTTACTCGACGATGGCCACTGCCTCAGGGATCAAATTGTCGATCTATGCCGCAGAGCCGACGTGCACCCAGAGCAATCCCAAAACGCCAGTACGCGCGCCGCGAGCCTGACCACCGTGATTCAGCTTGTAAGCGCAGGCCATGGCGCAACGCTGGTGCCAGAAAGCGCCATTAGCGCCGAAGGCCAACGCCCAGGCGTTGCCACCGCCACGTTTAACCCAGCAGTAAGCGCCGAGCGCGAAGTAGCGATTGCGTATCGCACATCTTCAAGCTCCCGAGAAGAAGAGTTCCGGCAATTAGGAGCACTGATTACCCGCGCCTTCCACGAAGTGGCTCAAAAACCCCAAGCGTAGGGCTTTGCCCTCGACGCCTGAAGGCTTCAAGCGCTTCGGATAATCGTCGCGCTGGCGCTAAGTGTCCAGACTCCAAGGTTTTATTAGCGCTCGAACACAACACAAGGGACCTGCACCATCATCAGGTGCAGGCCCCTTATTCAATCCAGGCCAATACGACAAGCACGCATCGCGTGTGCCTCAAGCTTCAGGCCTTTCCAACGCCTATTAGCGCATATCCGGAACAGCGCCACCGCTTACCTGGCGGTACATATACGCAGCGGCGTTGTACGCCTGCGGAATGGCGATGATGCTGCCCAAACCGCAAGTAAATAGCGTGAGAAGACCGGTGATTAGGCCGTTGAGGATGGAGTAGCCAACCAGCGTCCAAAGGTGTGGGCGGCCTTGCTGCCAAGAAGCCTTGATAGCCGCGACCGGGCCCAGTCCTTGTTCAGCGGCATAATACGTTGCCAGCACGGAAATCGGCGCCAGCAGCAGCGCGATCACAATGCCAACCACAACCGCGGCGAGCACCAGCAGGCCCTGAAGCACACCGAACTCTTCTCCGCCACTAACAAATGCCAGGAAGACCAAGAGGGCCACCGGCACGAAGATGGCAACGACTTCGATGATGCCCACAAGAATGCTGGTGAACAACGTCTTCGCGTAGTTACCTTGCGCCACACGACGTTCTTTACCCAAGGGGCCACCATCGACTTGCGCCACGGCCATGGCAACAAGAATTGGTCCCAGCAGCAACACAACGATGCCGAAGACCAGGTTCAGCAACTGGCTTTGCCAGGATTCCTGAGCAGAAGCCTGCAGCGAGGCTGCATCCCAGGCGCCACCGGTGGCGAAGCTGGACAGCACACTGGGCAAAATGAAGCCGAGCAGTGCCAGCGCAACACCCCAAATCAACCAGGGATTGGCTCGCTTGAACACGATCTTGAAGCCGTACTTGATCGGGTTCCACACCGAGACATCACGAACCGGCTGCACCATAGTGGTTTCCAGATCAGGGTGCACTTGGAAGTTCATTCCGGCATTGCCGTAGCCGTCGTATTGGTTCGACCCGTCCCCATGTGCGCCACCGCCATAGTGAGCACCATAGCCAGGTTGCCCTGCAGCGTTGGCGGCATCTCCAGCACCGTATGCATTCGAGCCATCGTGGGCGCCGGGCTGAGGGTAACGCGGCGGCTGCTGGCCGTACTGTGGCTGATCTTCAGGGTGGTTTACCGGAGGATAAGGCTGAAAGCCATCGTCTTGAGGCTCACCGCCTTCGCGCTTGTCGCGATCGTTTTGTTCGCTCATGTCACTTCCTTTTGGGTTCGTCTGCGATCAATATCGCCTTTGGTATGGAGTTGTTCTCTTCTCACTGTTGGCCCAGCCATACAGATCTTTTCCCTGAACAAACTCAATGCCCAATACAATGTAGCAAGGTAAACCTTTGTGGAAAATGGCTCAACGAAAATCGTTAGCAAGTTGGTATGAACGCGCATAGCGGTAACATTTCTAAGAATCATGAGTTCTCGCCATCGCCACGCAATCCCCCAAGACGTCCAGGAGCTTTTAGCACAGGCTCCCTACTCCGCAGTGCCACGGTTTCGGGCACGCTTAAAAAAGGCACGCTCCGAAAAAGCATTTGCAGCGATCACCAAAGATCTCCGCGAGTCTGTGGCAGTAGTCGATGCACGACAAGCGGCTATTCCGTCGATGACGTATCCCGAAGCACTGCCGGTGAGCGCCTACCGGGAAGAACTGCTGGACGTTATCGTCAATAACCAGGTCGTGATCATTGCGGGCGAAACTGGTTCAGGAAAGACAACGCAGATACCGAAGCTTTGTTTAGAACTTGGCCGAGGAAGGCGTGGACTCATCGGCCACACGCAGCCTCGTCGATTGGCGGCTCGCACGGTTGCAGAACGCATTGCTGAAGAATTAGGCCAAGATATTGGCGAATCGGTTGGCTATGCCATTCGCTTTGATGATCGGGTCTCTGCGTCCACCTCGGTCAAACTCATGACAGACGGTATCTTGCTCGCCGAGATGCAGCGTGATCGGCTGCTCAGAGCCTACGACACCATCATTATTGACGAGGCCCATGAGCGCAGCCTCAATATTGACTTCCTGCTTGGATACCTCAAGCAACTGCTTCCAAAGCGCCCCGAATTAAAGGTGATCATCACCTCCGCCACGATTGACCCCGAACGATTCGCCGAGCATTTCTGCGATGCAGAAGGTACACCGGCGCCGATTGTGGAAGTCTCCGGGCGCACCTACCCCGTGGAGATTTTGTATCGTCCCTTGGAACAAACCAAGGGAGAAAAGACCATTGACGTAGATCCGCTCGATGGTCTTATCCAGGCGTGCAAAGAGCTCATGAGCTATGGGCCAGGCGATATCTTGTGCTTTTTTGCTGGCGAATCTGATATTCGCGATGCGATGGAGATGATTGAAAAGCAGCATTGGAAAGGCGTGGAGGTCACTCCCCTCTTTGGCCGGCTTTCCAATCAGGAACAGCACAAGGTGTTCCGACCCCATGCAGGCAGGCGCATTGTATTAGCCACCAATATCGCTGAAACGTCTCTCACGGTGCCTGGGATCCACTACGTGGTTGATACCGGCTTTGCGCGTATTTCGCGCTATTCCACCAGGACCAAGGTACAACGCCTGCCAATCGAGCCGATTTCCCAAGCAAGCGCGAATCAGCGCTCCGGTCGATGTGGCCGCGTGGCCGATGGCGTTGCCATTCGCCTGTATTCCGAGCAGGACTTCCAGTCGCGCCCAGAATTTACCGATCCTGAAATTCTGAGGACCAATCTTGCCCAGGTCATCTTGCAAATGGCCTCCTTAAAACTCGGCGATATCCAGGAATTCCCCTTTATTCAGGCTCCCGACACCAAGGCAATTCGCGATGGTCTGTTGCTGCTGCACGAATTGGATGCCCTGGAACAACGCGATGCCGCTGATCCGGTACTGACCGCGACTGGCAAACAGCTAGCTCGCATTCCACTGGATCCGCGCTTGGCGCGCATGCTCATTGAGGCTCAACGCCTCGGGGTGTTGTTTGAGGCCTATGTGGTGGTGGCAGCCTTGACTATCCAAGACGTGCGCGAGCGCCCTTTGGAGTTTCAGGCTCAGGCAGACCAAAAACATGCGCGCTTTAGTAACAAACGCTCCGATTTCTTGAGCTATATCAACTTGTGGCGCTATATCCGCACGCAGCGCGATGAGCTCAGCGGCAACGCTTTTCGTAAGCTCATGCAGCAGGAGTTTTTGCACTACATGCGCATCCGGGAGTGGTTCGATCTGGTGCGCCAGCTTCGAAGCATCGCCGAACAGTTGGGTTGGACGGATGTGAAGGCATTGCCCGGCAATATTGATGCCGATGCCCTGCATAGGGCTGTGCTTTCCGGCTTACTTTCGCATATTGGTGTTCGTGATGGTGAAAGCAGAGAGTATCGAGGCAGCCGGAATACTCGTTTTGCTATCTTCCCTGGATCTTCGGTGTCGAAGGCCAAGCCCGACATGGTGATGGCTGCCGAGATGGTCGAAACCTCCCGGCTTTGGGCACGAGACGTCGCTCAAATCGATCCGGCTTGGGTGGAAAAGCTCGGAGCTAACTTGCTCAAGCATCAGTACTCTGAGCCCTTTTGGTCGAGCAAACGTGCTCAGCCGATGGTGCATCAGCGCTCCACCTTGTACGGGGTGCCGGTAGTAGAAGATCGAGTTATCGGCTACGCCAACGTGGATCAGGCGGCTGCCCGGGACATGTTTATCCGCGAGGCGCTTATTGCAGGGCATTGGCAAACCCACCACAGCTTCTATCACCAGAACGTGAAAAAGCTCGAGGCCGCAGGCGATTTAGAAGAAAAGGCTCGTCGTCGCGACATCGTGGTTGATGAAGAGACGCTCTATGAGTTTTATGATGCAAGGCTGCCTGCTCGCATCACCTCCGGCCGGCATTTTGATCACTGGTGGAAAAAGACCAAGCAACAGCAGCCGGATTTGCTCGATTTTGACCCTGAAGCCCTGGTGGCTGAGCATGCGGCGGCTGTGACCGAGGAGGCCTTCCCTGATATCTGGCGGCAGGGCTCTTTGGACTATAAGTTGAGCTATCAGTTTGACCCGACCGCACCAAGAGACGGTGTGACCATCGAAATTCCGGTGCCCCTACTTGGTGGTTTATCGCCCGAGGGCTTTGATTGGTTAGTTCCTGGCCTGCGTGAGGAACTGCTCACCGAATTGATTCGCTCTTTGCCAAAAGCTTCTCGACGCTCTGTGGTGCCAGCACCAGCGTTTGCGGAAAAAGCTGCCGAACTCATCACTGCCTACCAAGGCACGGTGACAGAACAGCTCGCCCAAGCGCTGCAGCGTTTGGGCGGCAGCGGGATCCAGGCGAGCGATTTTCAGGTAGAAAAACTGCCAGCTCACCTCCGGTTTAGCTTTGCTGCGGTGGATAAGCGCGGGAAGATCATCGACTGGGATAAAGACTTAGCTCGGTTGCAAGAACGCCAGCGCCAAAAGATTCGTTCTTCTGTATCCAAGGCTGCCCGCCAATCCGAATCAAAGGCCTATAAGCAGTGGACGAAGGACACCATCGGTGCGCTTGAGCCCGAGGTGCATACATCGGTTGAAGGCCAGACGGTCACCGCGTATCCCACCTTGGTGCGAACCGAGCAAGGCATCGCCCGCAAAGTCATGCCAACGAAGGCTCAGGCGGATGCGCAGCTTTTTAGTACAACGTTGACGATGTTGTCTCAAGATTTACCGCAACAGGGTGCACAGATGCTTAAAGGGCTTCCATTGCGCCAGCGTGTTGCGGTGGATAAATATCCCCATGGCGGCGCCGAGGGGTTGTTGCGTGATATTCGCATTGCAGCTATTCGGGATTTGATGCTCGAAGCCGGCGGCCCTCAGCGAACTCCGGAGGGTTATCAGCGTCTACTCGAACAGATTCGCCCGCAACTTCCATCGGCGGTGCGCCAAGACACCGTCGCATTGGCTCCTGCCATTGCGGCTTGGTTGGATGCGAAACAGCAATTAGAAGGTTGGGAAGGCCCGGCAATTGAGGATATGCAGCGACAATTGCAGCTCATGCTTCCCGAACATGCTGTAAGCAAGCTTGGTGCCCAAAGGCTGAAGCATATCCCTCGCTATGCCAAAGCTATTGCGTTGCGCCTGGAGGATATGGAGTTGCATCCCTCCAGAGACGCCGAGCGCCAAGCGGTGGTCAATGGCTTAGAGGTGCGTCTGGCTCGCGCCATTCAAAACCGGGGCAAGAAACCGCAGATTCCCGCACAGACCTTGTATTCCCTGCAGTGGCAGTTGCAAGAGTTGAGGGTGAGCCTATTTGCTCAACGCCTCGGCACGGCCCAGACCGTGTCGGAACGCAAAATCCAAAAGGCGATTGATGCGCTCTAGGTGGTGTTGAGGTGTTCGGCCGTGCGCCCCAGAAGGCTTAGTAGCTTTGACGCTCTTGCCTGCGCATGGCCCGAATTTCGCTTTCGAAGTCCTCTGCGTTTTTAAAGGACTTATACACAGAGGCGAAGCGTAAATACGCAACCTCGTCGAGCTTGCGAAGGGGCTCAAGAATGGCCTCGCCAATTTTGTGGGCTTCGATTTGGGAGCTGGCTACCTTGCGCACTGCTTCCTCGACGTCCATGGCGAGCTCTTTGAGGTCATCGTCGCTTACGTCTCGACCTTGGCAGGCACGTCGCACACCTGTGACGACCTTTTCGCGGCTGAATGGTTCGGTCACCCCTGAACGCTTCACCACAAGTAATTGAGCTTTTTCAACGGTGGTGAATCGCCCAGCGCATTCGGAGCACTCCCGCCTGCGTCGGATAGCTGATCCTGCATCTACAACGCGGGAATCGACAACGCGCGAATTGGGATTGCGACAAAAAGGACAGTGCAATGCTCGGGATCTCCTTGTTTTCGCCTTGTGGCTTCACGCTCTTGCTTGGCAGGTGCTCTTGCTGCCGGCAGTGTTGTTCTCAGGCCACGTGATTGCTGTACCTAATTTAGCGCGAATCTCCGTTGAGGGACGCAACCACCTGCTGGGCATCTTTTGGTGCGGTATCTTCTTCGCCTTGGGCTGCTCCTAGAACACTTAACACCATCACCACGCCGAGCAATGAGCCCATGAAGAATTTCTTGGCGCTTTCTTTACCCCGCGATGGCTGCAGCCCAGCTCGTTGGATGCTGCCACCGTCTATTGATGGAGAAGCTGTGTATAGACTATCTGTCCTTGCTATTTGCGCTCTCACGCCCTCATGAGCCACCGGTGTAAGTGTTCTGATGTGCGCGGCGCTATTGCGGGCGCGCCTGGGATCAACAGCAGGAATATCCCACACCTGGGCCGGTTGGGTCACACGGGATCCAAGGTGATCGTTGTGGCCAGAAAGATTGCCGTGGTTGCGAGAAACAGTAAGAGTCATTGGAACTTTCCTTCTATTGGGTTGTATCCGGTCGAGGCGTTGAAGGTTTTTCGCCCTCATCACTTCGAACACTTGTCTATCGAACGACCTCCGATATTGAAGCGCTCGCCGGCGCAAGCTTTTCGCCTACCTGTTCGAGAGATCATCTGTTCGAAAGTATGCACTCGAACATGTTCGAAGTCAAGTGTTCGCAGTTAATAGACTCAAAAACGTGAATGTTCGAACATGTGTAGCGACATATCAGCGGCTACGCTAGGGTTAGAACACAAGGCTTGATAAAGTTCCAACAACATTCGAACAACCCAGCAGCGCTCGCCCCAGGAAGGCCAGGATGACCCCCACCTCTAAGCAGAACAAAGCAGAATTAAGCAAACGCCAGCAAAAGATTCTTCACGTGATCGAAGCGGCGATTATCGACCGCGGCTTTCCACCCACCATCCGCGAAATCGGCGAGCGTTGTGGCCTGAAGTCCACATCCTCGGTGGCGTACCAATTAAGCTGCCTGGAGGAAAAGGGCTTTTTAAGGCGCGATGCCAACAAGCCGCGTGCGGTTGAGGTGCGAAATCCCACCAGCGGTAAGCGCACCACCAGCCCAATGATGCAGCAGCAACAACAGGAACTGTCTTCGGATCACCCGGTGGACGTATCCGCGAATGCAATGATTCCCCTGTTGGGCCAGATCGCTGCCGGCTCCCCTATTACCGCCGAGGAGAACCTGGCGGGCTATTACGCATTGCCCGAAGAGCTGGTTGGTCAGGGCGAGTTATTCATGCTCACCGTCAATGGTGACTCAATGAAAGATGCCGGTATTTTCCACGGCGATCTGGTGGTTGTTCGCTCCCAAAAGGAAGCCAATTTGGGTGACTATGTGGCTGCAATGATTGATGGCTCGGCAACCGTGAAGGAGTGGCACCGGGACGCAAGTGGCAGCTATTCCCTGATGCCGTGCAATGAAGACTATGATCCGATCCCTGCCGATGACGCGGAACTGATGGGCAAAGTAGTAACGGTTTTGCGGCGCGTTTAAGCGGGCAACAGCCCTGAAGTTGTCCTACAACACCCCCGGTTACATCCTGGTAAGCGCTAGAATGCGTACCTTTTACCCACCCTCTACCGGGGGTGTTTGGCGTACTTATCGTCACACATGCTTAATCACACAATCAGACACGAAACCACCCCTGAGCTGAAACTACCTGCCCACGTTGCACGTTTTCATGTCCGTTCTTGAAGTTTTCGTTTCCGATCTCTGTGCTTTTTTGGGGTTTCTAATGAAACAATGTGAGTAATAGGTGCACAACACAACCCTGAAAGCACGCCTAACCCACGGCGCACGCTTTTGGTTTTGCTTGAAAGGACAACAATGTACTCGGAGGAACGTCGCCGCCAAATCGCATCCTTGACTGCGGTCGAAGGGCGAGTGAACGTCACCGAATTGGCATCCCGTTTTGAGGTCACCGCAGAAACGATTCGTCGCGATCTCGCGGTACTCGACCGAGAAGGCGTTGTACATCGCGTGCACGGAGGGGCGGTAGCCAACCAAACTTTCCAAACAACGGAATTTAGCCTCGATACGCGTGCGCGTTCTGCCTCTGGAGCCAAAAACAGCATCGCCCATGCGGCACTTCGCTACCTGCCGGATATGCAGGGCGGCATGTTCTTAGACGCCGGCACCACTACCGCTGCGCTTGCCGAGCTGATCTGCGTGCAGCCTGCTGCAAAACACTGGTCGATTGTGACCAATAGCTTGTCCATCGCGCTGACCTTGGCCAACTCCGGTTTGGATGAAATTCAGTTACTCGGCGGCAGTGTTCGCGCTATTACGCAGGCAGTTGTGGGCGATACCGCGCTCCGAGCCCTGGCACTGATGCGCGCTGATGTAGCCTTCATCGGCACCAACGCCTTGACCTTGGATCATGGTCTTTCTACTGCGGATTCCCAGGAAGCCGCGATTAAGTCGGCAATGATCACCAACGCCCACAAGGTTGTAGTCCTGTGCGACTCCACCAAGATGGGCACCGATTACTTGGTGAGCTTCGGTTCCATTGACGATATTGATGTGATCATCACCGATGCCAATGCTCCTGAATCCTTTATCAAGGCACTGCGTGAACGCGACGTGGAAGTCGTCATCGCAAACGCTTAAATAGGCAACGAAACACAACCGCCCGCCAGATTCGATCTGGCGGGCGGTTGCTGTTGCTGGCTCAGTAGCGCTTAGGCAGGCTGAATCACATCGCGCACTGCTGCGCGAGCTTCCGTTGCACCTTCTGCATCCAGTGCTGCTGCTGCGGCACGTTGGCAGGTTTCAAGGTCTACTGCTGCAAGCTGTGCACCCACGCCGGCAATCGCGGTGGAAGCACAGGAAAGCGAATTCACGCCCAGGCCGGTGAGCACACATGCGAGCAGCGGATCGGCTGCTGCTTCGCCACATACGCCCACTGCCGTGTCGTATTTGCGACCTTCCTTGCAGGTGTGGTCGATCAGGCGGAGCACCGCTGGCTGCCATGGGTCGGTGAGGTACGCAAGCTGCGGCGACATACGATCGGCAGCCATGGTGTACTGGGTGAGGTCATTGGTGCCGATGGACACGAAGTCCAGGTGAGGCATGAGCTTATCGGCCATCAGCGATGCAGCGGGAACCTCAATCATGGCGCCTGCGGTCAGGCCACGCTCAGCACATAGACCTGCAAACCACTTCGCTTCGCGGGCGGTGGCCACCATGGGTGCCATAACCCAAGTCGGAGCGTTGTCGGCACGACCGAGCTCTTCTACTGCCTTTGCCACAGCGTCAAGCTGGCGGGTCAGCAGTGCCTCATTGGCACGGGCGACGCGCAAACCGCGAACACCAAGAGCCGGGTTCATCTCGTCTGCCATGGAAGCAAAGGGCACCGGCTTATCGGAGCCAGCATCGAGGGAACGAACAACGACCTTGGATTCGGGGAATTGCTCTAGCACCTTCTTATACACCTCAGCCTGCTCAGCAACGCTGGGCTCTTCGGTGGCGGTGAGGAAGCAAAGCTCGGTGCGGAAAAGGCCGATGCCTTCTGCTTGGCTTTGGGTAGCGGCGATGCGAGCTGCTTTGCCGTCTTGGACGTTGGCCAGCAACTGCACTTTGTGGCCGTCCTTGGTTTGTGCAGGTCCGCGCCACTGTGCGATGCGCTCGGCAAGCATCTTGGATTCCTGTTCGGCAGCGCGAGCGGTTTCCGGATCAGCGCCAAGGGTGACGGTACCGAGCGCACCATCGACCATGACCGGCTCTCCGGCCTCGATCTTGTGCACCTTTTCGCCCACGGCCACGATGCAGGGCACGTTGAGCTGGCGGGCGATGATGGCCGTGTGGCTGGTAGGGCCGCCAAGCTCGGTGACCAGGCCAACGAAGTAGTCGGTATTCAGTGCTGCGGTATCTGCCGGTGAGAGGTCATCGGCAAAGAGCACGACCTGTTCGTCGACTTCTGGCAGGCCGGGTTCTTGCTCACCGCGGAGTTCTGCGATCACGCGATCGCGGATATCACGAAGGTCTGTGGTGCGTTCCGCCATCACGCCACCGGCGGCTTCGAACATGGTGACAAACTTGGTGGTTGCTGCCACGACGGCGTAATCGGCAGGGTGTCCGCCCTTGATGCCTTTGTGCACAGCTTTGCGCCAGCCTCGGTCGTTGACCATGCCTGCGGTGGCTTTGAGCACCTCGGATGCGGCGCCCTCTGCCTTGGTGGAGCGCTCGCGCAGGCGCTCGGATACTGCGTCTGCAGCTTCGTTGAAGCGCTCGAGTTCTGCTTCGCGTTGAGATTCTTCGATTACCGCGCCGGCCTGGGGAAGTTCCGGGCGGGGGCTAATCCATACGGCTTTTGCGTAACGAACGCCGGATACGACGGCCGTACCCTTGATTACCGTGTCATTGCTCACATTTTCCAATGTGGGTCACCTATCCTCACAAAACGTAGGGTGTTTGCATATACATCACCACAAAAACAACAATCCCGCAACTAATCAGACAGGCAAATGTTGCCTTTCGGACACAAACGGGCATACAATGTGGGAAGAAACCAACATTTTCCGGGATAAGCGAGAGAAAGCCACAAGAAAGCAAATCTAAAACCCCTCATAATCGGGCGTTTTGGAAGAGCAAAGTACCGAGGCTTCAAGGCGAGGTGAAGATGGCCACAGTAGAAGAAGTTGCCCGCAGGCAACGGGCTATCGCTGAACAGACGGCGCAGCGAGGACACACCAGTGTGGCTCAACTCGCCACAGAGTTCGCAGTGACAACTGAAACAATCCGCCGCGACTTAAAAGCCTTAGAGCACCAAGGAGCCATTCGAAGGGTGCACGGGGGTGCAGTTGCCGTGGAGCAGCACATCACTACGCCATCCCAGCAACACCCCGCGGGCGTGCACACTGAGGCCACGCATATGCGGCATCGCCAAGCCATCGGGCTTCAGGCGCTGCAATTTGTGCCAAAACCTCAGGCGGAAATCTTTATCGACGCAGGCGCTACCACCGAAGCCTTTGCCACGGTGCTCGCTCGCCACTATTTAGGCCAGCGTTGGCACGTGGTGACTAACTCCCCTGCCGTGGCCAAGATTATGTGCGCCGCGAATATCCCAGATGTTTCGGTCCTCGGCGGCACTCTTCGTGGGCATGGAAAGGCACTGACTGGTCACACCGCCATTCGTGCCTTACAGCGTCTACGCGCCGATGTTGCGTTTCTTGGCACCAATGCGGTTGAGAGCGATAGAGGGTTCGCCACAAGTTCCGAGGCCATTGCCGAGGTCAAGCGCGAGATGTTGTTGCGCGCTCGCCACGCAGTGATCTTAAGCGAGTCCTTCAAAGCCCACTGCACCAGCGAAGTCCCATTCGCCTCATTCGAAGAAGTAGGCACCGTGATTACAGAACGTCCCCTGCCAGCATCACCACTGCGTTGCCTCCGCGACGCCAATACCCAGGTTGTGATTCCATGATTTTGACGCTTACCCCCAACCCCAGCATCGATACCACTTTGTCGCTTGGAGGAGCTTTTCGACGCGGCGTGGTCCACCGGGTAGATGGCACCCACAATGCCGCGGGCGGAAAAGGCATTAACGTCGCCTTAGCAGTGCACCGCGCCGATGCCCCGACGCTGGCGCTGTTTCCTGCTGCAGCCGATGATCCTTTTACGCATCTGCTCAAAGAAACAGGCATTCCCTTTTCCTTCGTGCCACTCAATGGGGCTGTCCGCGTCAATACCGCGGTCACAGAACCAGATGGCACCACCACCAAACTCAATGGCAAAGGCCCGCGCCTTGAAGCTTCCGATTTAGAAGCAATCGAGCAAGCCTTACTCCGGACAGCAAGCGATGCCGACTGGGTAGTACTAGCAGGCTCTCTGCCACCGGGAGCGCCCGAAGATTGGTACACGGTGCTCGTCGAAAAGCTCAAAACAGCATTCCCGGCAATCAAAATCGCCGTCGATACCTCGGATGCACCCCTGCAAAATGTTGGCAAAAACCTGGAAAAGGCGGCGCCAACCATGCTCAAACCCAATGCCTTTGAGCTCGGGCAACTCACCCAACGTGATGGCGAAGCCCTAGAAGCCGCAGCCGAAGCCGGCGATGTCAGCGGCGTTGTGGAAGCCGCCCAGCAACTGATTCAACGCGGGCTCGAACAAGTGCTTGTCACCCTCGGCGCGGCTGGCGCGGTACTCGTGAGCAAAGACCAGACCTGGGTAGCCACGCCTCCCCCAGTCACCGTCGTTTCCACCGTCGGTGCAGGCGATTGCACCCTCGCCGGATATCTCCTAGCGCTCAACGCGGGCGAAGACACCGCCACAGCACTGCGCACCGCCGTCGCCTATGGTTCCGCGGCCACGGCACTACCTGGAACTTCCATCCCAACGCCTGAACAGCTCGACGTGGCACACACCAGTGTCCGCCTGCTGCAGGGCGACACCCCCATCGAAGAAGGACGTAGCTGATCATGCAACAGCACGTAATTACCCCAGAACTGGTTCGCCTCGACCAGCCCATGGGCAACTCCCCCGAAGAGGTCATCGAACACCTAGCCCTTCTCCTGCACGAAGCCGGACGCGCAAGCAGTGCCTCCACACTGGCTGAAGATGCAAAAGCACGAGAAGCCAAATCTCCCACAGGCGTGCCGGGCGGCGTCGCAATTCCGCACTGCCGCTCAGAAGCCGTCAGCACACCAACACTCGGCTTCGCGCGCCTCGATCAACCGGTGGACTTTGGCGGCCCAGACGGTGCCGCAGACTTGGTCTTCCTCATCGCAGCACCGGCCGGTGGAGGAAAAGAGCACCTTAAGCTTTTATCCAAACTCGCCCGGGCCTTGGTGCGCAAAGAGTTCCTCGCCGCGCTGCGAGACGCCGAAGATCCAGCAGCGATTGTCAGCCGCATCGACGAAGTGCTTGGCAATGGCAATGCCCAACCCAAAGCCACAGCAGCCGCTGCACCGAGCAACGACGCTGAAAGCGGCACTGCACGCACCAAGATCCTGGCAATCACCGCATGCCCCACCGGCATTGCACACACCTACATGGCAGCCGACGCACTGAGCCAAGCAGCAGACGGCATGGACAATGTCGAGCTGCACGTAGAAACCCAAGGATCTTCCTCTGTAACTCCCTTTGCCCCCGAGGTGATCGAAGCAGCCGATGCCGTCATCTTCGCCACCGACGTGGGAGTGAAAGATCGAGAGCGCTTTGCCAACCTGCCGGTTGTTGAATCCGGCGTGAAGCGGGCCATCAATGAACCCAAGCAGATGATTGAAGAGGCCATCGCTGCCGCTTCGAACCCACAGGCTCGCCGAGTACAGGCATCCACCAAAGCCAGCAGCTCTGACGCAGGTGCCGAACAAGGCCTAAGCACCGCAAAGAAAGTGCAACAGGCAGTCATGACCGGCGTGTCCTACATGGTGCCCTTCGTCGCAGCCGGCGGCCTCTTGCTCGCCTTGGGCTTCCTCATCGGCGGCTACGACATGGCCGGCGGATGGAAGGTGCTCGCAACCGACTACTCCCTTGGCAACCTCCCTGGCCACGAGGTCATGGTTGACGGCGAACTCATGCGCTTCGATCGCGCCGGGCTCGCGCTGTATTTGGGAGCCGTGCTCTTTGCTACCGGCCAGATGGCCATGGGCTTTATCGTCGCGGCGCTATCTGGCTATATCGCCTACGCGCTAGCCGGTAGGCCAGGTATTGCTCCCGGTTTCGTCGGTGGCGCAGTCTCTGTGATGATCGGTGCCGGATTCATCGGCGGTTTGGTCACTGGCCTGCTGGCAGGTGTCGTGGCCATGTGGCTGGGTCAACGGGCAGTGCCCCGAGTGGTGGCGTCGCTGATGCCCGTGGTGATCATCCCGCTGCTGACGTCCCTCGTCGTGGGTCTTGCTATGTTCTTGCTGCTTGGTCGCCCCTTGGCAGGTGTGATGACCGGACTGCAAGATTGGTTGGGTTCCATGTCCGGTTCCTCCGCTGTGTTGCTGGGCATCATCCTTGGGTTGATGATGTGCTTTGACCTCGGCGGACCGGTGAATAAGGCGGCCTACCTCTTTGCCACCGCAGGTCTTTCCACCGGTGATGATTCCAGCATGAAGATCATGGCCGCTGTGATGGCCGCAGGCATGGTGCCACCAATCGCTTTGTCGCTCGCCACCCTGATGCGCAAGCACCTTTTCACCCCGGCGGAACAAGAAAATGGCAAGTCGGCCTGGTTGCTTGGTTTGTCCTTCGTCTCGGAAGGCGCCATCCCCTTCGCTGCAGCCGATCCCTTCCGCGTGATCCCTTCGATGATGGTCGGCGGTGCTGTCACAGGCGCCATCTCTATGGCTACCGGCACCACCTCCCGAGCACCACACGGTGGCATCTTCGTGCTCTTTGCTATCCACCCGCTCTGGGGATTCCTGCTGGCACTCGTGGCTGGCACCATCACATCGGCGGTGCTGGTGGTGGCTGCAAAGCAGTTCTGGCCGAATAAAGCCCTCGAGGCTTCTGCTCGCGCGCAGGCTGCCTAGGCCGAAGATTCGTATTGCAAAAGAGCAGGAACATTCAACGTGACTCAAGCAATACGAAAATGTGACTGATCCGGCGTCCCAATCGTGGCGAAAGTTCGGATCACACCCTAGAATCGGACATAGATTTTTGATCGGAAGGCTTGGACGGGTGAGGTTTCGCCCGAATACCCGCCCGAGCCGAACGTTCAGGAAGCATTTCTCAACTCAAACGGTAGTGGTGACTTGCTCACAACCCCTTAGCGCAACACCACGCAACGAAAGGAAACCGCAATGGCCTCTAAGACTGTTGTTGTCGGCTCTGCTGTCGGCCTGCACGCTCGTCCCGCTTCCATCATCGCTGAAGCTGCCGGCGAATATGATGACGAGATTTTCCTGTCCATCGAGGGAGGCGACGACGATGAAACTGATGCTGCCTCCTCGTTGATGATCATGGCGCTCGGCGCTGAAAAGGGCGATAAGGTCACCGTGACCTCCGATAACGCCGAGGCAGTTGAGAAGATTGCTGCCTTGATCGAAAAGGACCTCGACGCCGAATAGATCAGGCGCAGGCGCTCACGTGGCCGCTGCCTAGCCAGTAGCCACTTGAAAGCCAACAACGCCCCCGCTTTGGATCTAGCTCCCAACAATTGGGTTTGCTAGTTCGAAGCGGGGGCGCTTTCTTTTTTGCGCACCTACCAGCGCGCGTTTTTGCCTTCTCCTAGCGTGACGTAGAGCCATTTGAGCAAGGGGTAGCCCACGATGATGCCGACCGAGCCCCAGGCGATGCCTTCGAGCTCAATGCTGCCAATGTGCAAGGTGAGGTTGCCAATGCCCGCAATGAGCGCCACCGCAGCAGCGGTGAGGTTCACCGGGTTATTAAAGTTCACGCGATTGTCCTGCCAAATGCGGATACCCAGCATGCCGATCAGGCCATAGAGCACCATCGCCGCACCGCCGAGCACACCTTGAGGAATAGTGAAGATCAAGGCGCCGAACTTGGGAATGAAGGCCAAGATCACCGCGGTGCTTGCCGCCACCCAATAAGCGGCGGTGGAATACACCTTCGTGGCAGCCATAACGCCAATATTCTCGGCGTAGGTCGTGGTACCGGAGCCACCAAAACTACCTGCCAAGGTGGTGCCTAAACCATCGGCGATGAGTGCATCACCGGCGAGATCATCAAGGTCGCGTCCGGTCATCTCACTCACGGCTTTCACGTGGCCCACATTCTCAGCGATGAGCACAATCACCACAGGCAAGGTGATCAAAATGGCCGGGGCGGTGAATTCTGGGGTGTGGAACTGCGGCAAACCCACCCAGGGAGCAGCGGCGATGGCCTCGCTTGCGCCCTCAGAGAGATTGCCGGTGATTGCGGCGAATACCCAGCCGATCACCACACCGACCAAGATGCCCAGGCGAGCCAACATGCCGCGAGCAGCAACCGTGATCACCAAAATGGCGATCATGGTAACACCTGCGACCAAGGGCTGGGCTTCGAAATTCCCCACGGCTGAGGGAGCCAAATTCAAACCGATAAGGGCCACGATTGCGCCGGTGACCGCCGGCGGCATGACCATATCCAAGACCCGTTTGCCGGCCTTTTTTACCAAGAAACCCACGGCGATCAGCGTCAGACCAGCGGCGACAACGCCGCCGAGCTGCACTGCGATGCCCTCACCCTGGGTGGCCATAAGTGGAGCGATAAAGCCAAAGGAGGAACCCAAATAGGATGGCAGCCTATTGCGGGTGATGAGCAAAAACACCATGGTGCTAATGCCGGAGAACAACAACGTGGTATTGACCGGGAAGCCGGTCAGCGTTGGCACCAGCAACGTGGCACCGAACATTGCAATCACGTGTTGCATACCAATGCCGATCGTTCGAGACCAGCTCAATCGCTCTTCCGGCGCGACAACTGCGCCTAGAGCGATTGTTTTTCCATCACCGTGCAGGGTCCAACCCCATGAAGAGCTACTCACGGGGCAATATTGTTCTAGGTGTTGTGGAATTCCTGCAACTCTGCGGCAAGGGACTGGGGTAAACGAACATCGATCACAGTGCCGTGTTCGGAGTAATCCTCGCTTAACACCGTGCCGTAGGTGTGCACCCTGGAAACCACATCGCCTCTGGTAAAGGGAACTAACAGCTCGACGTGCGCATCGAGACTATTGAGGAAGAGCTCGACCCGCGCTTCGAGTTCTGCGATGCCTTCACCCGTTTTCGCAGAGACGAATACAACATCGTCTAGCACATGGCGCAACTCCGCCAAGACCAAGGGATCTGCCTGATCGATCTTGTTCACCACAACGATTTCCGGCGGCGCCGGAACGTCGAGCTCGCGAATAATGTCTGCCACGACCCCATTGACGGCCTCGATCTGCTTCAAGGGGAATGGATCCGATCCATCAACCACATGCAGCACAAGGTCTGCTTCTACTACTTCTTCCAGGGTGGAGCGGAATGCTTCCACTAATTGGGTCGGTAGGTGGCGGACGAAGCCCACGGTGTCGGTAAAGACGACGGCGCGGCCGTCGGCAAGCTTTGCCCTGCGCGTGGTTGGATCCAGGGTGGCAAACAGCGCGTCCTCGACTAGGACGCCGGCACCGGTCATGGCGTTGATCAGCGACGACTTTCCGGCGTTGGTGTAGCCGGCGATGGCGATTTGGGGAATGGTGGAGCCGCGGCGCTGGGAACGCTTGATTTCGCGGGCGGTTTTCATGCCCTGAATCTCTTTGCGCAGCTTCGCCATATCGGAACGCAAGCGACGGCGGTCGGCCTCAATTTTGGTTTCACCTGGGCCACGCAGACCCACGCCACCATTGGATCCGGCACGGCCACCGGCCTGGCGCGATAGCGCACCACCCCAACCACGCACTCGGGTAATGAGGTACTCCATTTGGGCGAGCGCGACTTGCGCCTTACCTTCTTTGGACTTCGCATGCTGGGCGAAGATATCCAAAATCAGCATGGTGCGGTCGATCACCTTGACGTCTAAGGCCTTTTCCAAGGCGATCATCTGACCCGGGCTGAGCTCACCATCGCAGATCACGGTATCGACGCCTGTGTCCGCAACAATGTCACGCAACTCGGCCACCTTGCCTGAGCCGATATACGTACCGGGATCGGGTTTGTCTCGCTTTTGGTAAAGCATCTCAGCCACCTCGGAGCCTGCGGTTTCAGCCAAGGCCGCAAGTTCTTCCATCGTGGCTTCAATCTCGGCGGTGGTGCCATGGGTCCACACACCCACCAAGATGACGCGTTCGAGGCGGAGCTTTCGGTACTCCACGTCATAGCCATCATCTTGATCGGTGGCATGAATGCTGGATCCTCTACTGAGGCGGCGAAGGCTCGAACGCGCCTCAAGGTCGAGTTCACCCACCGTAGGCGTGTGGGATTCGCTAGTTAATAATCCGGATTCATCGCGGCCGGGATCTTCCGGCTTTGAGGTTGGGCGGTGATCGGCAAATGCTTGGTCGAGTAAGCGCTCGACTGATTCAGAAGTATGATTCGTCATTATTAATGCTCATTGTTGCATGCACCTAGCTATTTGGCTAGGCACGACAGGTGGTGTTCGCTGCTAACGAACGCAGCGGGAAAGGCCTCGCGTTGGGCATACCAGGCAAGTTTTTTAACGGCAACACTCGGGGCTAAACTCGATGGCTATGAGCACAGACCTGCGAAGCATCGGTATGAACTACGCCAAGTGGCAAGACGCGGTGGAAGCCGCCATCGCCACCGATAACCTCACCGTCACCGGCGAAGTACGAGGTGGGCAGCTCATCCAATACTCCGATCCTTCCGGGGCACAGATCAATATCCTGGCCGTGGAGCCTTTTGCCACCTTCGCGGGCTTTGAATCAATTACCAAGTGCTTTGCCCATATCTCGATGATCGACGACGTGCTCGCACTGTGCCAGATCGTTGATTACAACGACCAAGAAATCGCCCTGCTCACCCTGAACCTGGCTCAAGGCCCCTTGCTTATCGACGAGCCGGAGCAGCGTTGGCAAGAGCTCGGAGTCACCGCCCTGGCCCACGAGGTACAGACCTTTAGCTCGCCTGAGGCATTTGAAGCAGCCGAAGGCGAAATGCTTGGAACGTTCCGCAGCGAGGGCGCCGAAGTGATCATGGCCGGCGACGGCTCCCGCACCCCCGATGCTGCTGCTCGCTTTAGTGCCCGCGTGCTCAGCGCTGGGCTGCGCCGCAATGAGCTCAGCGGCGAGGAATTCATCCACGTCACCGTCGACGGTGGATTCCCCTTCGATGTGTGCATGCCCGCCGATCAACCCGTACCGGAACGCGGCAGCGTGATTGCCGGACGCGCTGTGATGACTGGCGCTGTGGCAGCCCCAGCAGCAGGAGGCTGCGGCGGCGGTGGCTGCGGATCCGGCGGATGCGGCTGCGGCGGCCACTAGAAAGATCAAAGGCTGAGATAATTAGCAATTCTGCGGCACTTTCTGAATAATGTTTATGCTCTGAGCAAACACGCGCATGCAGCAGGAACAATCTTTGCTGACGAGCCGTTGAAGCCCATATAGAACCACACACCGTCGACCGCACAGCACACTATGCCTGATCAGTATCTTCCTGAAGAACCCAAGCAGCAACGATGGCTGCTCTGGGCACTTCTGCCTATCTGCGTGGGCCTGGTGCTGGTACTGCAAACCCAGGGCTTGCTGCTTGCGGCGATTTTGGTTGGCGTGAGCGTTGCAGGGCTGAAATTCCGACCCGATTCCCAAGAAATCCAGTCGGTGCGCGCCTCGCTGGCGTTGTCTCTTGAAGATATCCAACGCGTGATCTCTGAATACGAGCGCTTCGGCAATAGCGAAGACGCCGAGGCCGTTGCCGATCGCACGCTGCTCCGCCCTGCCTTGGCAGATGAATCAAGCACCGTGCCGGAGATCCAGCATTTCCATGAAACACGCAAGACGGCCGAGCGTTTCTGTGCACGCGTGCAGGCGCGGCTCGAAGGCAATGTTTCCGTCGCGCATCTCGAACGCCTGCTGGTCGCCACTGATCGCAGGGCTGCGGAGCTGCAACACTCCTGGAATCAGGCGCGGCATACCGCAAGGAAGCTCTCGCCCTAAGGCGAGGTTGCATTCCTAGCTTTCTAAGCTCGCCGTTTGAATGGTGCCGGTGGCCACCAAGGCTGAGGGGCCTCGTAAAACGGAGCGCTGACCTTCTAGCACCACATGCACCTCTCCCCCAGGGACAACGACAGTGACTTCGCCATCGACTGCGCCTGCGTCGGCAAGCGCACTTCGGGCGGCAGCAACGGTGCCCGTGCCGCAGCTTCGCGTTTCCCCAACGCCGCGCTCAAACACGCGCATATGGGTTCGGCCCTGATCGAGTGGGGTCAAAATTTCGAGGTTCACGCCATGCGGAAAGAACTCGGGATCGATCGTCGGTTGGCTTAGCTCAAGATCGGCCAAGGTCTGAGCATCGAGGCCGGGAATCACGCACGCTAGGTGGGGATTGCCAACGTCGATGCCTAATCCGGCAAAGTGCTGGGAACCGACGGTGCAGGTAGAAAGCCCTGTGACCTCAGCAAAACCCATCTCGACTGAGACATCGGCGCTGGTTTCGCTGTATTCGTGCACCACGACCTGCTTGGCCCCGGCGCGGGTGCCGACGCTAAATTCTTTTGATTGTTCATAGCCTTGGAGTGCTACCCAGTGGGCGAAGACTCGGGTGCCATTGCCACACATCTCTGCGGTAGAGCCATCGGCGTTGTAGTAGTCCATGAACATGGTGGACTCTTCGATGCCTTCATCTAGGTGATCGATCACGCCTGCGCGAAGCAAAGCGCCGGCTCGGGCGACGCGGAGTAGGCCATCTCCTCCGATGCCTGCTCGGCGATCGCAAAGCGCGGCCACGCTCGCTGCGCTTAAAGGCAGGCTCGCGTCGGGATCATCGAGAATAACGAAGTCATTTTGCGTGCCGTGGCCTTTAGCGAAGGGCAATGTTTCGGGTAGTGATGAATGCGTCATTGGAGTAATTCTAGTGCCTGATCGAGGGTATCGCCGCTGGCGTCGATCCATTGCACGCGCGGGTCTTTTCTAAACCATGAACGTTGGCGGCGCACATATTTCCTTGTGCCTGTCACGGTGCGGTTTTGCACCTCCGACCAGGCAAGCTCGCCTGATTTCGCAGCCAGGATTTGGGCATAGCCGATGGCTCGCCCTGCGGTGGAATCGGCCCTGAGCCCCAGTTCTAGTAGTTCTTCTACTTCTTCGACGAAACCGCGTTCAAACATCATGGCCGTTCGCTGTTCAATGCGCGGATTCAGCCATGCTGCTGTGGTGGCCAGGCCAATGAGAGTGGTGCCCCATCGGGCGGGGGCGTCTTTTGGTGGTTGGCTTGCTTGGAATGGTTGGCCGGTGAGTTCGATTACTTCCAGGGCTCGCACTGTGCGGCGGGGATCTTGATCCTCGATGATGCTGGCGGCTTGGGGGTCAAGTGCGGCTAGTTCGCGGTGCAGTTGGGCGATGCCTACTTGCTGCAAACGAGCCTCGTATTTGGCACGAACGGCGGGATCGGTTGGTGGGAAGCGCCAATCGTCGATAAGCGATTGCACATACAGCATGGAACCGCCGACCAGGATGGGCACCTTGCCGCGCTGTTGGATTGCCTCTACATCTTGAATCGCGTCTTGCTGATAGCGCGCAACTGATGCCTGCTGATCGATATTCCACACATCGAGCTGGTGGTGGGCTATGCCTTCACGTTCCTCCAGGCTGAGTTTGGCGGTGCCGATATCCATTCCTCGATAAAGCTGCATGGAATCGACGTTGACGATTTCGCCGTCGAGGTGCTTTGCCAGCGCAATCCCAAGGGCAGATTTACCAGAGGCGGTCGGCCCTATCACCGCGATTGGGGTGGGGCGATCCTGAGGTTGGTGGTGCTCGTGGTGAAGGTGTTGCTGCACGGGTGCTAGGAGGCCTTTCTTTCTTGACTCCACAAGGCTACACAGCGGCCTACCCCGAGGCTATGGTCACGGTGGATGAGGCTGCGCTTGAGTCCAGCGCCAGCAGGACTTGTGCCAAAGCGATACAGCTCTAACCACATATCTGCTTCGATCACCCCTCCTTGAGTCAGGTCCTGCTGCGTCATCGGCGCTGGCATTTGCGCCCCGAGCAGGGCTTCACACCAATCTTGAGTAGGGGCTGCGCTCTGTAAAAGCGATAAGGGAGCTTTGGGTGTAAGCCCTGCGGAGCCATCAGCAACAACCACGGTGAGCCCACCCGAAGGTTGGGGAATGTGATCGAGGAATTCCACCTTCTCTATATCCACCGCTGCGGGCGGGATCTTGGCGGCAAGAACAGCTTGCTCCAGCAGGTACATGGCAACAAGATCGCCGAGGTGATGGCCTTTGGCTACCACGACGTCGGGTGCGCCCCAGGCGCGGAAACTTCCCTTGTGGGCGGTGTACCAGCGCTGTGAACGTTGTGAAACCACGGCAATGCCTCGCGGCTGGCGCCGAAGGGCATCTGCAAGTGCTTCGATCGCGTGGTGCGCAAGCGCAGTAGAAGGCGCGTGGTTGGGTGCCAGGGCCGGAATCTGGGCGGGGCTGCCCGAAACCACCACGAGATCGCCACCGGATGCAGCACTTTCAGAATTGATCACGCAAACCATCCTAAGCAGTGAACATGAATGTGCGCGAGCAGGTAAATTGAGTATGGGATCCAGTGCACGGCTTAGTGATGCTGGAGCGCTGGTGTGGGACCTGCGTGCAGGTTCTACACCGTTGGCAGCCGCGCCGCGTGGCACGTTCATACGCAACAGGAAGCAGGATCATGACAACGTCCAACACACCCAAACCAGGTCCGCGCCCGGGAGCGCACCCAGGCCCGAAACCAGGACCTGTGCCCGGTCAGCACGCTAAGAGCCATCACACGCCCACACCTGGTGTTTTTGCTCAACAACATGGAGATGATCCACTTCGCTTTGGACGCGTGGATGATCAGGGAAATGTGTTCTTGCGCCGCGGTGATCAGGAGCGGCAAATCGCCTCCTGGCAGGCAGGCACCCCAGAAGAAGGTCTGCGCCACTACGCGCAGCGCTATGAGGATCTGGCAACCGAAATCGCGCTGCTGGAAACGCGCCTGCACACCCATCCCTCCGATGCTGCACACACCAAGCAGCTTGCCCAAGAGCTTCGTGATGGCCTCGATTCCGCGGCCGTGATCGGTGATATTGATGCCCTGGATGCGCAACTCGCGTCCATCATTGATCACGCCGATGATGCAGGCGAGCAGGCCAAGGTGGAAAAGGCGAAGCGTCGAGAAGCTGCGATTGCCAAGAAGGAAGCACTCGCTGCAGAGGCCGAGGAGATTGCCGAACATTCCACCGAGTGGAAGGCCGCCGGCGATCGCATCCGCGCGATTCTGGAGGAATGGAAGGGCATCCGCGGCATTGACCGCAAAACTGATGATCAGTTGTGGAAGCGCTACTCGCGTGCTCGTGATGCCTTCAACCGTCGCCGTGGTACGCACTTTGCGGAATTGGACCGTGGTCGCGCAGCCGCCAAGCGCACCAAGGAGGCCTTAGTTGAACAGGCCGAGGCCATCAAGGATTCGACCGATTGGAATGAAACCGCCCGAGCGTTCCGCGATCTGATGGATCAGTGGCGCAAGGCCGGTCGTGCGCCCCGCGAGGTCGATGACAAGCTGTGGGCAGCGTTTAAGGCTGCGCAGGATACCTTCTTTAGCGCCCGCAACGCCGTGCAGGCTGAACGCGACCGCGAGTTTGAAGATAATGCCAAGGCCAAAGACGAGCTGCTGGATATCTATGGCCCGCAGATCAATCCGGCGCTTGATCTTGAAGGCGCCAAAGAAAAGCTTCGCGAGCTGCAGGAAAAGTGGGAATCCATCGGCTTTGTCCCCCGTGCTCGCATTCGTGAATTCGAAGACAAGATCGCTAAGATCGAACGCGATGTCGCCGGCGCTGAGGACCAGCAGTGGCGTCGCACAGACCCCGAGGCTCAGGCGCGTGCGGCACAATTCCGTGCCAAGGTCGCAGAATTTGAAGAGCAGGCACAACAAGCAGAGGCCAAGGGCAAAGCGAAGAAGGCCACGCAGTTGCGTGAACAGGCAAAGCAGTGGCAGGAATGGGCGGATGCAGCCGAGCAGGCAGTAGCTGACCGCTAATCCACTAGCATGAAGAGCTATGCCCACGCTCTTTCGCCTTACTGCACCGGAGCCGCACACCGACGTAGGTGATGCGCTCCGGTCTTTTGTGTTTGCCGCCAATCTGCTCAGCCAAGACCTCACCGGTGATCCCGCGCTTTCCACCACCGCTGAGGCCGTGGCCCAAACACTTCGAGGCTCAAGCGAAACGGCTACCACCATCTATCTGCTCAGCGAGGCAGAGACGCAAACGCAGGACTTGCTCGACCCACCAGGCTTTGCCTTGGGGTTTGTGCAGATCTCCGAGCCCCTGCGCGCCGATGCTGACACGCTGGACTTCCAGATCATTCTGAATGCAGAATTGCAGCCCTTGCCCGATGAGGAACCGGATGAAGAAGTTCAGTCGATCATGCTTGAGCTTTTCGACGCCGCTGCCTCGCACGCCAAACGTTCGGGAAGAAGCGTGCTGCACACCTGGCTGGCCCGCGAAGATGAGCACAAAACCATGGCATGGCTTTCTCGCACGCTGCATGCCAAAGGCTTCCAAGCAAAACTGCAAGAAACACACGGCTGGATCGAGGTTTCGGCAGTGCCACAACCTCTGCCGCTTGATTCGGGGCTTCGAGCCGAATTCATCCAAGATTTCCAATTCCCCGAGCACTTAATCCCAGGTGTTGCCAGCATCCTCAGCATCGCCGACACGGACGTACCCCACGGTGGTTTAAGCACCCAACCAGGGCCTTGGGATGACACGCGCATCGCCACCATTGGCCAGGAATTGCGCGATCGCGGCAATCAAAGCCTCGGGGTGGTGTTACTTCAAGGTAATGAGGTCATCGGCTATAGCGAGGTTGTTCGCTACTGCACCGGCGATCTCAGCATTGCATGGCAGGGCATCACCGTGCTGCAAGAGCACGCCCGCGGTCAGGGGCTTGGTATGGCTATCAAGCAACTGCTGTTTGAGGCACTTCGCCAACACATGCCGGAAGTGCGACGCGTGTGCAGCGAAATCGCTGTTGATAATTCCCGCATGCTCGCCATCAATGAGCGTTTGGGCTTTCGTGCCCACACCACCTGGACCGCCCTTGAAGGGCAGGTGCTTTAAGAGTTCGGATCCTCGGCGCTTCGTTGATGCTTCTCGGCTGCACGCTTGCGGCGGTCGTCGACAAGCAAAGGATTAGACTGGGCTGAATCAAAGCCACGAGAACGCATGGACTCTTGCTGCGCAAGGCCCACGAAGTCGAGTTCATTGTGCTCGGCTCTCAAGGCTGCGGCATTGCGCTGCTCCTCACTACGGGCGAAAATCACGCAACTCATGGCGTAAATCAACACAATGATGGCCGCCACCTCAAGCATCAGGCCAATACCGATACCGCTAGCGCCGTCAACTTCCTTGCTTTGTAAACGCATCCAAAGCGCGAACAGCGAAAACAGCAGGGCGATGCCACCGATGAGGTACTGAATATTCGCCACCGCAGTCCTGCGGGTAATCAGCACTATTGCATTGAGCACCACCGCAGCTAGGGTGCCGAAAATAACGAAGATCGTCTCGGCGATGCGGACTTCGCCCTGTTGGGCTTTGTCATTGTTCAACAGCACATCAAAGCCGCGAACGTCTCCCGAGTGAGACAGCACGAGGCCAAGCGCAAAAGCGATGAGCGCTGCAAGCATGAACCAGCGGTAGTGCCGCAAATCAATGCGTTTTGCCGCTTGCTTTTCCGCTGCTGCGTAATCCATGCTTTCCTACCTTTTTAGTTGGTGCCCAAATGCGAATTGATGGAAGTGATCCGAGGGGCTGAAACCTAACAGCCACACCCCTGAGACTTTAGCGCTTTGCCCGCACCGATTTTTGGCATACCGAGCCCAACGCCAACCGGGGCCGTAGTGGGCACCTTGCCGGCAGCGCTCATATCACCGGCTTTGGTGCGGCGGTGGCTGAGCACTCCCCCATCGGCGATGAGGAAGTGGGGTTTCGCATCGGTGATTTCCACGGTCACAACGTCACCCGGGCGGATCTCACCGTCAGTGTCTCCACTGGGGCTAAAGTGCACCAAGCGGCCGTCGCGGGCACGCCCGCTCACGCGATGGGTCCGGTTGTTCTTCCTTCCGCCATCAGCTTGAACCAGCAACTCGACTTCGCTACCAAGCAGCTTTTGGTTTTCCTCCAGGCTGATACGTTCCTGCAAAGCAAGCAGGCGCTCATAGCGTTCCTGGACTACTTCTTTGGGGATCTGCTGCTCATACTCAGCAGCGGGAGTTCCAGGACGCGGTGAGTACTGGAAGGTAAATGCCGAGCTGAAACGGGCCCGCTCCACAACATCGAGAGTTGCTTGGAAATCTTCCTCAGTTTCTCCTGGGAAGCCGACGATGATATCGGTGGTGATCGCTGCGTGCGGTAGTTTCGAGCGAACCTCGTCTAAGATGCCCAGGAACTTCTTGGAGCGATACGACCGGCGCATCTCTTTGAGTACCTTGTCGGATCCCGATTGCAGCGGCATGTGCAAGTTGGGGCACACATTAGGCGTCTCTGCCATTGCGTCGATGACGTCGGAGGTAAATTCCGCGGGGTGCGGGCTGGTAAACCGCACCCGTTCTAAGCCTTCGATTTGCCCGCAAGCGCGCAGGAGTTTAGAAAATGCCGAGCGATCGCGCTCCATGTCTGGGTCAACGAAGTTCACACCATAGGCATTGACGTTTTGGCCCAGCAGCGTGACTTCGGATACGCCTTGATCCACCAAGGCTTGAACCTCGGCAAGGATATCCCCGGGGCGTCGATCTACTTCTTTACCGCGCAGCGAAGGCACGATACAGAAGGTGCAGGTGTTATTGCAGCCCACCGATACCGAGACCCAGCCGGCGTAGGCAGATTCTCGCTTGGCGGGCAAAGTCGATGGGAATTGTTCAAGTGCATCAACAATTTCCACCTGTGCTTTGCGGTTGTGGCGCGCACGTTCTAGGAGCACCGGCAGGGAGCCGATATTGTGCGTGCCGAACACGACGTCGACCCAGGGGGCTTTTTCCACAACGGTGTTCTTGTCCTTTTGGGCAAGGCAACCACCTACCGCAATTTGCATTCCGGGGTGTTCTTCTTTTGCTGCTCGCAGATGCCCCAGCGTGCCATAGAGGCGCATGTCGGCGTTCTCACGAACAGCGCAGGTGTTCAGCACCACCAAATCGGCGGCCTGCTCCCCTTCTGATTGCACATAGCCCGCATCTTCTAATAGACCGGAGAGACGTTCGGAATCGTGAACATTCATCTGGCAGCCGAAGGTGCGCACCTCGTAGGTGCGCGGCTGCTCGTTCTCGGGTGATTGGGCTAGTGAAATGCTATTGGGCTCTGACACGTGTGGCCATTGTAGTCAGCTTGTCAAAGAAGCCCTAAACGACACTATCCCTGCTCGCGTAGCTGCTCAATTCTTTGCTCAAGGCACTGTTTTGCCGTGCCAAAGGCGGCGGATTCCTGAAAGCCTCGCCGCGCCAGCACCCCAAGGATCCTGCGGAGGTATTTGTCGTATTCCGCTCTGGAGGTGGGGGCAGCCTTGATGCTGCGTGCTTTCTTCTGCGCCAGGCGCCACGCGAGCGCCTCTTCACTTTCCTGATCGATTTGCTCGAGTGCTTCATAGCGAAGATGCTCGGGCACGCCTTTGCTAATCAGCTCTCGGTTGAGTACCCGTCGAGTTTTTCCGCGGCGTTCATGCCGCTGGCGTACCCATTCTTTGGCAAAGGCGGCATCGTCGAGGAGGTTGCTTTGGCCGAGATCTTCGAGCACCTCATCGACTAACGCGGCCTCAAAGTCCAGTGCGAGTAGCCGTTCCCGCAGTTCGTGGCGTGAGCGTGCGCGCTGATCCAGCAAGAGCAGCGCGCGGTGACGCACCTTCGCTTTGTGTTCTTCGCGGGGCACGTCGAAGAGGTCGCTACCATTGCGCTCATAGGCTTCGAATGCGGCCTGGACGGTGGCCATGCGCTCCTCGAAAGTAGCCATTGACCTTAGGCTTCGTCCTCATCATCGAAGTCGACATTCGGAACCATATCGATGGGTTCATCACTGAGCTCATCTTCTTGGTTGGCAAATTCGCCGATGCCGAGCTTTTTCAGAATCTTCGTCTCGATCTCATTGGCTAGGGCCTGATTTTCCTTCAGATTCAGGCGTACCTTTTCTTTGCCCTGACCGAGCTGATCACCCTCGTAGGTAAACCAAGAGCCAGATTTCTTCACGATGCCGTTATCAACGGCCATGTCGATAATCGAGGACTCGCGAGAAATACCCTCGCCATACATGATGTCGAATTCGGCGATCTTAAACGGCGGCGAGACTTTATTCTTCACCACCTTCAAGCGCGTGCGGTTACCAATGGCATCCTGACCATCCTTCAAGGTCTGGATACGGCGCACATCACAGCGCACAGATGCGTAGAACTTCAGCGCCTTACCACCGGTGGTGGTTTCCGGAGAGCCGAACATCACGCCGATCTTTTCGCGCAACTGGTTAATAAAGATTGCGGTGGTGCCAGAGTTGTAGAGAGCGCCTGTCATCTTGCGCAGCGCCTGGCTCATCAAACGAGCCTGGAGGCCTACGTGGCTATCGCCCATTTCGCCTTCGATTTCAGCCTTCGGAGTCAGCGCTGCCACCGAGTCGATCACGATGATGTCGATTGCGCCGGAACGAACCAACATATCGGCGATTTCGAGTGCTTGTTCACCAGTGTCTGGCTGCGAGACCAAGAGGGCGTCGGTATCGACGCCGAGTTTCCTGGCGTACTCAGGATCGAGTGCGTGCTCAGCATCGATAAAGGCTGCGATACCGCCATCGCGCTGGGCGGAGGCAATAGCGTGCAAGGCGACGGTGGTTTTACCCGAAGATTCCGGACCATAGACCTCTACAATCCTGCCGCGCGGGAATCCTCCGATGCCGAGTGCTACGTCAATGGCGGTATTGCCAGAAGAGATGGCCTTAATTGGAGGACGGTTATCGTCGCCAAGGCGCATCACAGCACCTTTACCAAAGTCCTTCTCGATCATGGCGAGTGCCGAATCGAGTGCCTTTTGGCGGCTATTTGCGTCGTTCGACTTTGCTTTGGTGGTCTTTTTCGCTGCCATTGTTGTGCTCCTTGAAGCTGTTGTTGCTTTGTGAATTTTTTCGTGCCGTTGCTGTGGATCCAAAGACGCAGAGACTTCAGACGCAGAGACGTTGTGCCTCTACAAGCATTAGACGTAGTTTCTGCGCTTGGCGTTCCCTCTTAGAAGGAAAATGTGCCGCGGATACCACTGCACGCTCCTTTTAAGGTGTCGAGAAGGACTGTATCCAACAACCCCAGATCACTCAGCTTTTCCAACCGCTACTTTAGCAACTGTGTTCGAAGTTTGGAAATCTCCCACACCCGAATGTTCGAATGCGCTAGAAAAGCAAGCAGCAAAGCACCGAAAAGGCGCCCCGGAGCTGGCATAAGAATCCTGATTCTGATCCTCTGCAAGCCTCAACGGGGCGCCGAAATAACCAGGCGTCTAGGCCTCGCCACGCAATTCGCGCATCTTGCGAGCCACGGCATCGTCAGCGGCCTGAACATTGGGCTGCTGCGCGTTGCTGTCTTGTGCCGACTGCGCTTGGTGCTCGATAGCTTCCTGCTTCGGTGCGCTTTGGAGTGAACCGCCCATTTCTGCGCGAATCTGCTCGAGGCGGGAGTGGCCGGCCATCTGGACGCTGGCCTGCTCTACTTCAGCCATGCGACCCTGCACGGAATTTTGTGCGAGCTCTGCGCTACCAAGGGCATTGGCATAGCGGCGTTCGATCTTCTCACGAACCTGATCCAAGTTCGGAGTGTCGCGGTTGCCGATGGAGTTCATCGACTGCATCGACTCGGCGACCTTTTCTTGCATCTTGGCCTGCTCAAGCTGGCTCAGCAGCTTGGAACGCTCGGCAATCTTCTGCTGGAGCACCATGGAGTTGCGCTCCACTGCCTTCTTAGCCGACTCTGCCTGCTGAAGCGCTTGATCATGCAGTTGCTTGGTATCTTCCACCGACTGCTCGGCGGTCACAAGCTGCGCTGCGAATGCCTCTGCGGCATTTTCGTACTCAACAGCCTTTTGCTGATCGCCCTTCGCACGAGCTTGATCTGCTAATTGCAGCGCCTGGCGAGTATTAGCCTGGAGCTTTTCGATTTCGCCCAGGCGACGGTTGAGCTGCATTTCGAGTTGGCGCTGATTACCAATGACAGCAGCCGCCTGCTGGGAAAGCTCCTGATGCTGGCGCTGAGCATCTTCAATAGCCTGCTGTATCTGTACTTTGGGATCAGCGTTTTCTTCGATCTTGTTATCGAACAAGGCCATCAAGTACTTCCAGCCTTTGCTAAAAGGGTTCGCCATTGAGCTAATCAAGCCTTTCTACGTCGAGCAATATGCTGCGACCATCGTTGTGCGTGGGTTTTCTTATGCATCAGTCTACTGTGCGCGACATCATCGGCAGCGCACAGTAGCTGGAGTGCTTCTAGTTACACGTGAGCCAAATCCGCGTCACGCAACGCCATCGTGCCGGCGGCCTCGATCAAGACATCCGGGACGGTGGTGCCAAGAGCGCTACACACTGAAGCCAACAATTCGCTGGAGACTTCCTTGCGTCCGCGTTCTAGCTCTGAGAGGTATCCGGGAGACACCCTCGAGGCTTCTGCCAGCTCTCGTAGTGTGATGCCCTTATCGGCACGGAAAGAGCGCAGTGCGGACCCAAGAGCCTCACGCAACAGCGGTTGTGGCACTGCCTTGCGCGCGGGAGTTGCCACCGGCTTATCAAGTACTGCGGTGTATTTCATCATCACTTCCTTTAACGCGGGTGCTCCAGAATTTGTTCCCCAATGACATCAATTGCCCAATCAATCGCCGCATCTACGCTGCTTGCCCGGATCTCATTCCGGCTTCCTTTCAAGCCGGATTCACCCCCAAGCTTTTGAAAGCGACTCGATTCCGGGCCTGCGATCCCGCACCACACCGTACCGACCGGGTGCCCATCCTGGGTACCGGGGCCTGCCACACCAGTTAATGCAATGGCGTAGTCGGCTGAGCAACGCTTGCGCGCACCCTGAGCCATCGCTTCTGCCACTTGCCCGGACACCACGGTGTGATCATTGATCAGCGCCGCATCCACACCGGCAAGAGACACCTTGAGGTCAGTGGCGTAGGTAATAAGCCCGCCGCGTAGCACCGCACTTGCGCCAGGCACCTGGGCCAGACTTGCAGCCAGCAAACCGGCACTGAGGGATTCGCAGGTGGCGATAGTGCAGCCACGAACGCGAGCAAGATCAACCAGCACCTTTGCTTGGCGCTCGATGCTGCCTTCTATCGCTTCGATGGGGTTGCTCATTGAAGGTTGCGCTTTGGTTTTTTAGCCTGCTGGGAATCGACGAGGTACTGCACGCCCGTGTACACCGTGACTGCTACTGCAGCGAGCATGACCAAAAAGACCGGGATATCCAACCAGCTTGGCAGCGGGATCAGGTAGAGCGAAACCGCAAGTGCCTGCAACGTGGTCTTGATTTTGCCGCCCTTGGAGGCCGGGACGACGTGGCCGGCGCGAAGTTGGAACATCCTCCAGACGGTGATGCCGAGCTCTCGCACCATGATCACGATGGTGACCCACCACGGCAATGCGCCGGTGAGGTTCAGACAGATCAGCGCCGCCGCCATGAGGGCTTTATCGGCGATGGGATCAGCGATCTTGCCAAAGTCGGTGACGATACCTCGGGCTCGGGCGATATCGCCGTCGAGCTTGTCAGTGATCATCAGCAGCACGAACACGATGAATGACCACCACATCCACCCTGGGTGGACGTTATCGCCTTTTAGCACCAGCCAGGCAAACAACGGAATGGCGATGATCCTCACACTGGTGAGGACGTTCGGCAGATTCCAATTGGATTGTTGCTTCACGCTTTGCGCGGCCATCGGACCCCTTTCTTCCTAAGAAGTACCCTACCCGGATTGCTCGCGATCGCATTACGATGGCACCCATGAACGTCTTTGCCATTGAATACACCTACCGCCCCGATAGTGAAGCAATCCAGCAGATCCGTCCGCGTCACCGCGAGTTTTTGCGGGAATTGCTCGATAGCGGCAACTTGATCGGCTCCGGCCCATATACCGATGGCGACGGTGGTGCATTGATCCTGATTCGCCTCCCCGAGCCTGCTTCGCTTACCGACGCCGAGGAGTTGATGAACCAGGATCCCTTCTATGTAGAAGGCGCCCTTGAAGCTCGCACGTTCCACACATGGAACCCGGTGCTCAATGTGTTCAAAGACCCGCAAAGCGCTCGCTAACTCGTCTTCTACTCCCGCGCAGTTCCAAGCCTTCATTACAAAGCAAAGCCCACCATCGCTTTTCGACGAAGCGTTGGTGGGTCTTGTGTCTGTGGCAGCGCTTAGTGGGGGCGCACACCACCCATGTTCTCATCGCGCTTGGATTTAATGATGGAGGCAACGGCGGTAATCACGAGGACTCCCACGATCACCACCAGCGATGCAGCGGTGGATACCTCAGGTACGTGGACCGATTCGCCACCATTGACAAACGGCAAGGTGTTCTCGTGCAGTGCGTGCAGCAGCAGCTTGACGCCGATGAAGGCAAGAATGACACCAAGGCCATAGGAGAGGTACACCAGGCGATCAAGCAGGCCGTCGAGCAGGAAGTACATCTGGCGCAAGCCCATCAATGCGAAGGCATTGGCGGTGAAGACGATGTAGGGATCCTTGGTCAGACCGAAGATCGCGGGGATCGAGTCGAAGGCGAACATCAGGTCAATGAAGCCCACCGAGACAAGCGCGAGCATCAATGGGGTGACCATGCGCTTGCCGTTTTCCTTGCTAAAGAGCTTATCGCCGTGGAATTCCTCGGAAACAGGAATGAACTTGCGGGTGAGCTTCACCATCAACATGTCATTGACTTCGGTCTCTTCTTTGTCGCGCACCTCATCGACGATGAGTTTGATTGCGGTGTAGAGCAGGAAAATACCAAAGAGGTAGAACACCCAAGACCACGCGGCAATCGCTGCCGCGCCAATGCCGATGAAAATACCGCGGAAGATCAACGCCAGGGCAATACCGATGAGCAGCACCTTTTGTTGGTATTCGCGAGGAATTTTAAAGCTGGAGATGATCAGCGCGAAGATGAAGAGGTTGTCTACGCTGAGCGAAAGTTCGGTGATGTAGCCGGCGAAGAACTCCACGCCCTTTGAGTGATCACCCGCGCTGCCTCCACCGAAGTACCACAGGAAGCCGCCGAACAGGCAGGCGAGGATGACATAAAACGCCATCCATCCGCCGGCTTCTTTCATGGTGGGTTCGTGCGGCTTGCGCACGTGCGAGACAAAGTCGAAGGTGATAAAACCAAGCAGCACAACTGCGGTAATCACCCAGGTAATGGCATGTACTTCCATCAAATCCTCCGGTTAATAACTGTGCAATAAAAACCGGAGGTCTCCCCCACTTCGCTTCTAGCGTTTGCGAAGCCGACACGACCGGGGCCGTCTACACCGTGGTGGTGTATTGGCAACCGTGTTGACGATCAATGCCGCGGGCGGGGTACTCCCCTCCAATTGTCGAGGGGCAAGTGTATCCCAACCCACGCCATGTTGCATATTCGGAGCCTTTTCCAGGCATCTGGATAAGGCCCCGCGCTGCTCTTAGGGCTTTAGAAGGCGTTGCCGGTGGGATTGACCGTGGCCTGCACGGTGGTGGACCCACCATTTGATTCATCGGCTTCTTTGGGAGCCTCTGCTGGATCGGCGCCTTTGATCATCCAAATGATGGTGTCGAGCTCTTCGGGCTTGACCAGCACCTCGCGAGCCTTCGATCCCTCGGAGGGACCGACCACGCCACGGGTTTCCATCAGGTCCATCAGGCGTCCAGCCTTAGCAAAGCCGATGCGAAGCTTGCGCTGCAGCATGGAGGTAGAACCGAGCTGAGAAGTCACCACAAGCTCAACGGCCTGGAGCAGATCTTCAAGATCATTGCCGATATCCGCGTCAATGTCTTTCTTCGCTTCTGCGGCTTTGTCCTCGGTCACGCCCTCGGTGTAATCGGGTTCGCCCTGTTCCTTGGCGGCAGCGACTACCTCATAGACTTCCTCATCGCTCACAAACGCGCCCTGGAGGCGTTGGGGTCGACCACCCTGCGGGATAAAGAGGCCATCGCCCATGCCGATGAGCTTTTCGGCTCCAGCCTGATCCAGGATCACGCGCGAGTCGGTCAGTGAGGAGGTTGCGAACGCCAAACGTGAAGGAACGTTCGTCTTGATCAAACCGGTGACCACGTCTACAGAGGGACGCTGCGTTGCCAGCACCAGGTGAATACCTGCGGCACGAGCCTTTTGCGTGATGCGCACGATGGAATCTTCGATTTCCTTCGGCGCCGTCATCATCAAGTCTGCCAGCTCGTCAACCACACACACGATGTAGGGATACGGCTTATATTCGCGTTCTGATCCCATCGGTGTTTGGATCTCGCCAGCCTTGACCTTCTTATTGAAGTCCTTGATGTGGCGTACACGAGCAGACTTCATATCCATGTAGCGCTGCTCCATCTCCTCTACCAACCACTGCAAAGCAGCCGAGGCCTTCTTTGGCTGGGTGATAATCGGAGTAATCAGGTGGGGAATGCCTTCGTATGGCGTAAGTTCCACCATTTTCGGATCCACCAGGATCAGGCGCACATCTTCAGGTGTGGCTCGGGTCAGCAGCGAGACCAGCAAGGAGTTTACAAAGGCCGATTTACCGGATCCGGTTGAGCCGGCCACCAGTAGGTGCGGCATCTTCTGAATCGAGTGGGTAACAAAAGAGCCTTCGATGTCCTTACCTAAGCCAATGAGCATGGGGTCATGGTCATTCAGGGTTGCAGGTGCGTTGAGCACATCACCAAGGCGCACGATCTCGCGATCCGCATTCGGCACCTCGATACCCACTGCCGACTTACCTGGAATAGGAGTAAGCAAGCGGACATTGTCGGTGGCAACAGCGTAGGCAAGGTTGGATTGCAGGTTGGTGATTTTCGAGACCTTCACGCCTGGGCCAAGCTCGATCTCGTAGCGAGTCACTGTCGGACCGCGGGAGAAACCGGTGACGTGAGCATCTACCTTGAACTCTTCAAAGACCGCACTAATCGCCTCGATGATGCGATCATTGGCTGCAGAGTGCGTCTTTGCTTGAGCACCGGGAACTAAGAGCCCAGTGCTTGGTAGCTGATACTGCTTATCGTCGGCAGCAGGCGCTGCTTGCTCGCGCTGCTTGGGCGCCTCGGTGGTGTTACGTGATGCCGCTGCGTCTTCTACTCGTTTGCGTCCTGCTGCCACCACATCGCGGGCTGCCTCTGCTGCTGCGACTTTGGTACGCGCTGCAGATTGGGCTGCAGCACCGGCTGCCGCGGCCCCTGCTGCGGCGGCAGTTCCCATGGCGGCAGCACCAGCTTGTGCTGCCGAGGAGCCCGAACGCGGGCGAGGTGTCACTCGCGTTGGTTCCACCGCGGGCATGGTTTCGGTATCGGCATCGCGCGGGGGTCGCTTGCCTGTAGGAGTGCCACCGAAGAGGGTTTGCTGCTTCGGCTCCTCGTCGAGCGGATATGCCTCCATCGGGCTCATGCGCGGCGGCTGCTCTGCCCGCTGAGCGCGAGGCGTTTGTCCCCTATCGCCGATAGGACCTGGGTTGGAACGATCGAGTACCTCGGTGGCCTCTACCTCATTACGCGGTTGGTAGCTGCGTTCTTGTCGGCGGTAAGGGCGAAGGGGCAGCTCCGCATCCTCGTCGAGCTCATCGAGTTCATCAACGGTCTCGTAGGCATCATCGAAGAAGTCATCGTCTTCGGCAAAGCGCGCTTCACGGGCTTCTTTGCGCTCTGCAATGAAGTCGCGGATTGCGTCGACAAGCTCTCGAACGGTGATATCCGAGGCCTTCAGGGCTCCGAAGAACAGGATAATGACCAGCAGTGGCACCGCGATGACGCTGCTAAATCCTGCCGCTAATGGCCCGCCGATCAAAGCGCCAAGCGCGCCGCCGGCCTCCATACGTTGGGTCCACTGCGAAGGATTACCTGCGAATACGTGGACGAGGCCAAGCATGGACACCACGATGAGTGCGGTGCCGATGGCGATGCGCGTGCGAGCTTTGGCATCGGGGCGGTGCCCCAGCATCAATGCGATGGCCATTGCCAGAAGGCCAAGTGGCAGCACCAGGGCGCCGGCACCAATACCGAGGTGTACCAGGCGCGCGATTGCTTCGCCGATAGGGCCTGCGATGTTCAGCCACACAGAAGTTCCGAGAACCACGGCGAAGGCCAACAGTGCTAAGCCAATTGCATCTGCACGCTGTTGATCCATTGGTTGTGCTTCTGCCTCTTCGCCTTCATTCGGCGAAGCATCCGCGCGATCAGCTTCGCGCGGATGTGGCTCGTTGTTGAAGAAGTCGTCCTCTATGGGCTCTTCTTCGTCCCGGCTGCGAGCAAAGGGTTTTGCCACTCCCCTGGTGAGCTTGCCCATGCCACGGGCGGTGGCACCGAATACAGAGGCGATGCCGTGGCCTACCGGTTTGAAGGCTGAGCCTGTGCGCTCGCCGGAAGAATCTGCGGCACGCTGAGATGCGGCCACCATGGAAGTGGTAGGCGTAGTGCCGCGTTGGCGGCTGCTCGATGATTTCCTGCCTGGACCTTTTGAGGCAGCCGTAGACGAGCCGCTACGTTTCTTGCGGCTCGATCCTGGCGATGGCGACGTGGAGCTCCTGACAGTCATGCCCTCCACTCTAGACGGTCAAATCACAACAATCACATTTGCAACACCGAACGCAGCAATAACTTTTTGACAAGCCTAGATACTTGACCGCTGAATTGCCTGTTCAGGACCGTGGATTTCCACCTCTGCGATATCACGCCCGAACACCCACAACAACAGCTCACCTAGCGCGCCTCGGACATGCACGACCTGATCACCTTGATCGCTGACACCGCGCTGATCCTTTGCCACGATCCTCGGCATCCCCTCGGGTTCCAGCACTACGGGCGCGCTTGAGCCTTTAAGAAACCTCGGCGCCATCATCTTCAAGGCGCGGTGAAGCTGCTCGGCATCCTCGCCCGCGAAGGTTCGTGGCCCCTCCCCATTGGCGCGACGGACGTCCTCGTGATGAATAAAGTGTTCCGCGGCATTCATCACCGCATCCACGTAACGGATTGGGTTGAGCTTTCCAGGGCCGCGTTCCCAGTCAGCAACAAGCGATTGATAGTCGCGAGCCTTTTGCTCCTCGGTGGCCTGTTGGAGCTTGTCTTCAAAACGCTCAAAGAACATGCCGGCGGCCGCAAGGGGTTGGTGCTCGCGGAGGTAAAGGTGGGCTGCCATATCTCGGCAATCCCAACCCTCGCAGAGCGTGGGCGCATCAGGGCCGTAGCGTCGAAGCGATTGGGCAAGGGCGTGGCGTTCTTGGGAAGCAAAACTCATAGCGCCTCAGTGTACTCCCATATAAGTGATTGCCCATGTATCCAAGGAGGCACCGATACCGTAGCTCTGCTGCCAAGCCCAATCTTTGGTTGAGGCTGTATCGCTGATATGCGCAACGCCCCCTAGGTTGCTAGGGGGCGTTGTGGGATTTGAGCTATATGGCTCGCGGGAACCTGTTAGAGGCTTTCGCGGGAAGCGTAGATCTCTTGATCATTAGCTTTCACGTCGGTAGCCGTCATGGGGATCACCGTAGGCATGATCATCGGCTTACGCCGCCACGTTTGCTCCACATAGCGCGATACGCGACGGCGGAGCTGACCCACCATACGGTAAGGATCATTTTCACCCTCGGCTGCCAGATCATTCATGGTGTTGTAGGCAAGCTCGGAAATCTCCGGCATCATCGCAACAGCATCCTCGGAGAAGCCCTTGGCCTCTACCCTGGGCTGTTCAAGAAGCTGACCGGTGCGGTTATCAATCACAGCGGTAATCGAGATCAGGCCACCTTCACCCAAAGAGGCACGCTCTTCAAGAACCTCGGCATCGATATCACCCATGGTGACACCATCGACGTAGAGGTGACCAACCGGAATCTGGCCAACCACGCGGGCGCGGCCATCAACCAGATCAACCACCACACCGTTTTGTGCCAGCACGACGCGATCGCGCTCAACACCGGTGGAGATGGCCAGCTCTTTATTTGCGCGCAGGTGGCGCCACTCACCGTGAACCGGCATGGCGTTGGTGGGACGAGCTGCGTTGTACAAGAAGAGCAACTCACCTGAGTAACCGTGGCCAGAGGTGTGAACCTTGGCGTCCTTGCCAGTAATCACGGTGGCGCCGATTTGGGCGAGCATGTTGATCACACCAAAGACGGCTTCTTCATTGCCGGGCACCAGCGAGGAGCTCAAGATAATGAGGTCACCATCGCGCACCGTGATCTGGCGGTGCTCGCGACGAGCCATGCGCGACAAGGCAGCCATCGGCTCGCCCTGCGTACCGGTGGTGATCAGCATAACCTTATGCGGAGCCATCTTGGCGGCGTCATCCATGGTCACGATGGTGCCGCGGGGTGCCTTGAGGTAGCCCATCTTCTCTGCGATTTCCATGTTGCGAATCATGGAACGACCATTGAAGGCGACCTTGCGGCCTGCTGCCACGGCAGCATCGACGGCTGCCTGCACGCGATACACATTCGAGGCGAAAGACGCCAGAATCACGCGCTGCTTGGCCTCAGCTACCAGACGCTTCAAGGTCGGTGCGATATCAGCCTCGGAGCCGGACACACCAGGAGTGGTGGCATTCGTCGAGTCGCAAAGCAGCAAGTCCACGCCCTCATCACCAAAGCGGGACAGCGCGGGAAGGTCGGTGGGGCGACCGTCGGTAGGCGTTTGATCCAGCTTGATGTCGCCGGTGTGCACCACGAGACCAGCGCCGGTCTTAATGGCAACACCCAAGCAATCCGGGATGGAGTGATTGACTGCCCAGAAACGGATATTAAATGGGCCGTAGTTCACATTGGACTGCTCATTGACCTCGACCAGCTTTGGACGCTGACGGTGCTCGCGAGTCTTCGCAGCAATCAAGGCCAAGGTGAATTTCGAAGCTACGATCGGAATGTCGTGGCGCAGCTTGAGCAGCCACGGGATAGCGCCGATGTGGTCTTCGTGTCCGTGGGTGACCACGAGAGCCTCAACGCGATCGAGGTGCTCTTCAATTGGACCGAAGTCGGGCAGGATCAAGTCCACGCCCGGCTCGCCCGAGGATGGGAACAACACACCGCAGTCGACGATGAGCAGGCGGTTGTTGTACTCGAATACGGTCATGTTGCGGCCGATTTCCGAGATGCCGCCGAGTGCGTAGATACGCAGACCGTTCTTTGGAGCCTTCGGCGGCTGTGGTAGGCGCTCGGTAAGGTCGGCGCCCTGCATGGACTTCACCACATTGCGGCGACCGCGGTTGTTATTGGAACCGTTGTTGTTGCCGCCACCGTTGTTGTTTTGGTTGCGGTTGTTGCGGTTGCCACCATTGGAGCCATTATTGCCGCCATTGTTTCGCCCACGGCCTTTAGCGTTCTTGCCGTTCCCGCGGCCTCGGCCGTTGTTCTTCTTCTCGGCCGATTGCTTCTTCTCGTTCTGGGCTTTGTTGTTGTCGTTTTTTGGCTCGGATGCCGAATCTTGTGCCGGCGCCTTGAATACAGGCACCTCTGCCTCTGGCGATCCAGCCTTGCGGGTAACCCTACGAGAGCGGTTACGGGGTTCAGTCATATTTATAAAACTCCAGCTTGTTCCATATCACGGCGGAGAGCCTCAAGTTCTTCTTCGTTGGGGGCAACGATAGGCAAACGAGGATCTCCAACCTCAATACCCTGTAGCCGCAGTCCAGCCTTTGCCAGACTTACGCCACCCAATCGTCCCTGGGCTGCTACAAGATGCGCCAACTTGGCATTAATTTCACGAGCGCGGACCAAATCGCCTGCGCTAAACGATGTGTGAAGTGCTCGCAGCTCGGCGGGAGCAAGATGCCCCACAACGGAAATGAAGCCCGTTGCACCGACGCTTAACCATGGGAGGTTCAAAGGATCGTCACCCGAATACCAGGCAAGCCCGGTTTGGTCGATCAGCGTGGTAGCCGCTGCGATGTCCCCTTTAGCATCCTTGACTGCGCGGACGTTTTCAAGTTCAGCGAGTCGGAGCAAGGTTTCGGTACTGATCGGAATGACCGAACGCGGGGGAATGTCGTATAAGCAAATGGGAAGCTCAGTGGCCTCTGCCACGGCTTTGAAGTGTTGATACACACCCTCCTGACTCGGCTTGGAGTAGTAGGGGGTAACGATAAGCAAGGAATCTGCACCTGCTGCTTCAAACTCTCGAGCAAGCTTGACTGAGGTGGCAGTGTTATTGGTGCCAGCTCCGCCAATGAGTTTGATCTCCGGGCCAACCGCTTCACGGACAGCCTTGAGCAGGGCTAACTTTTCCTCCACGGTGGTCGTGGGCGACTCACCTGTGGTGCCAGCCAGCACCAAGGAATCCACACCGGCTTCTACCAGGTGGGAGGCAAGCCGCTGACCAGCATCAAGGTCAAGTGCGCCTTCAGAATCAAAGGGGGTGACCATTGCTACGGAAACGGTACCAAAGTGCTCGCTTCCGGTCTTTGCCGTCAATCCATTGCTCATGACCATTCAGAGTACCCTGTACTTCCCCACCATCGCCGAAGACCTACCCAATAAGGTGCGAGGAATCCTAGCGCCTTCACATCATCCTGGCGCAAATGCGCACATTAGTCGGTGACGTAGGGGCTGGTTGCCATCAACGTGCCGTCGGCAAGCTCGGAAACTTCAAAGTCATCAAATACCACCGGTGCCTGGCGCTTCAGCAGCGTCAAGCACTCCAGGGCCAATTGACGAATCTCCAAATCCGCGTGCTCGCTTGCCCGCATACCAATGAAGTGGCGCCACGCGCGGAAATTGCCGGTGACCACCACTCGCGACTCCGTTGCGTTAGGCAAAATGGCACGCGCTGCCTGGCGCGCCTGTTTTTTACGCAATAAGGCGTTGGGCTCCTCGCTCATGCGCTCTTCAAGGCCCTGGAGCAGGTCCTCGTAGACGAAGCGCACATCGTCAACGGCGTTGAGGAAGATGCGCTGCAGCTCAGGATCCTTGGCAATCAGGTCTGGCACGACAACTTCTGCTTCCTCGGTGTGCACAAAGCGCTGGGATAGCTGCGAAAAGGAGAAATGCCGGTGCCGCATGAGTTCATGGGTGGCCGAACGCGAAAGCCCACGGATATACACGGTGGCGGTGGCGTGCTCGAACAAGGCCGTATGCCCTACCTCGAGAATGTGCCTGAGATAGGTTGCATTCTGCGAGGTGCGAGGATTTGGTTTGTGGAAGGTCTCGTAGCAGGCCCGCCCGGCAAATTCGATCAGCGCTTCAGCGTCGGTGGCTTCCTCGGGTTGTTGCCATGCAATATCCGCCGGAGGATGAAAGCTTGAGCAAGCAATCAGCTCGACCGATAATTCGGATTGTTTTGCCATTAGATATCGAGGTAGTGATCCAGACCAACGGTGAGACCATCGTGCTGTGCGACTTGGCGCACGCCGATTAACACACCCGGCACGAAGGATGTGCGGTCATAAGAATCCTGGCGGATACTCAGCGATTGGCCTTGGGTGCCGAAGATTACTTCTTCGTGTGCCACCATGCCCGTCATGCGAACGGCGTGCACCGCTACCCCATCAACGTTGGCACCACGAGCGCCTTCGAGGCTTTGCTCGGTGGCGTCGGGTTGGGCGCCTAATCCAGCTTCTCGACGAGCCTGCGCAATTCCTTCGGCGGTGTGGATGGCGGTGCCAGAGGGCGCATCCAGCTTATTGGGGTGGTGATACTCCACCACCTCTGCAGACTCGAAGAAGCGAGCAGCTTGACGGGCAAAACTCATGGTCAACACAGCAGAAATGGCAAAGTTCGGCGCGATCAGAACATTGGCCTCGCTGTCTTGGCACCACTGGCGAACCTGGTCGAGCCTCTCGCTATCGAAGCCGGTGGTACCGACCACGCAGTGGATGCCGTTGCGGATGCAGAACTCAAGGTTGTCCATCACGGAGTTAGGCGTGGTGAAATCGACAATCACCTCGGTGCCGCTATCTACCAGCGCCTGGAGATCGTCTTCGCGGTCTAATGCTGCCGAAAGCTCAAGATCCTCGGCCGCTTCCACACCTTGCACCACCGCTTGACCAACGCGACCTTGAGCGCCAAGGACGCCAACCTTGATTGCCATGTACTCTGCTCCTCGTTTTGATGCTTTCGCTTGTGAGTTTCCTTGCAAGCTTCCACCGTAGCAGCACGAAGCAAAGCGCTAAGAGATTGCCAAAAGGCGCCCCAAGGTTACTTGGGGCGCCTTGAGCTTGCTGCGGCTTATTCGTTGACGGGTGCCAAAGAAATCTTGCCGCGGTTGTCGATGTCGAGGATCTCAACCTCGAGCTTGTCGCCAACCTTGACTACGTCTTCGACGTTTTCAATGCGCTTAGAGCCACCAAGCTTAGAGATGTGCACGAGTCCGTCACGGCCAGGCACCAGGGAGACGAATGCGCCGAAGGCGGTCGTCTTGACAACGGTGCCGAGGAAGCGCTCGCCCACCTTTGGCAACTGCGGGTTGGCAATCGAGTTGATCTTCTCAATTGCTGCATCAGCAGCCTCGCCCGAAGCGGCAGAAACATACACGGTGCCATCGTCTTCGATGGAAACTTCTGCACCGGTGTCCTCGGTGATCTGGTTGATGTTCTTACCCTTAGGGCCAATCACCTCGCCGATCTTGGATACTGGCACCTTGATGGAGGTGATACGCGGTGCGTAATCGCTCATCTCATCTGGGGAGTCAATAACCTCAGCCATGGTGTCCAGGATGGTCAAGCGTGCCTCGCGGGCTTGCTCGAGGGCGTCGGCAAGCACCTTCGAAGGGATGCCGTCGAGCTTGGTATCCAATTGCAGCGCGGTGATGAACTCGGCCGTACCTGCGACCTTGAAGTCCATATCGCCGAAGGCGTCTTCGGCGCCGAGGATATCGGTCAGTGCGACGTAGCGATCCTTACCGTCGACCTCATCAGAGACCAGACCCATGGCAATACCGGCCACCGGTGCCTTCAGCGGAACACCAGCGTTTAGCAGCGAGAGCGTGGAGGCACAAACGGAACCCATCGAGGTGGAGCCGTTGGAACCAAGGGCCTCGGATACCTGACGGATGGTGTACGGGAAATCCTCGCGGGAAGGAATCACGGGCAGCAACGCGCGTTCCGCCAATGCGCCGTGGCCGATCTCGCGACGCTTCGGAGAACCAACGCGTCCGGTTTCGCCGGTGGAATACGGCGGGAAGTTGTAGTGGTGGATGTAGCGCTTGGAGGTTACCGGGGTCAGCGAGTCGATGTGCTGTTCCATCTTGAGCATGTCTAGGGTGGTCACGCCAAGAATTTGGGTTTCTCCACGCTCGAACAGGGCCGAGCCATGGGCGCGAGGAATCAGCTCAACTTCCACGGAAAGATCGCGGATCGCGGTAACGCTGCGGCCGTCGATGCGGTAATGATCCGTCAAGATCATGTGACGCACAATCTTTTTCATCACGGCGTTGAAGGCTGCGCGAATCTCCTTGGACAGCGCTGCATCTTCTTCACCATCGAGCAGATCCTCTTCGATCTGCTCCATGTACTCATTGGTGGCCTCGTCGCGTTCCTGCTTGGATGCGATGGTCAAAAGCTTGCGAAGACGCTTGGATGCCTTCTTCTCAACCTTTTCAAAGACCTCATCGGAGTATGCCGGGAACAGCGGGAATTCCTGAGTTTCCTTGGCAGCACGCTTTGCCAAGCCGGCCTGTGCCTTACACAGCAACTCAATGAAGGGCTTGGCAGCCTCAATGCCCTCAGCAACAACCTTCTCGGTTGGGGCAGGCTTGCCATCTTTAATCTTCTCGGCAACGCCTTCGGTGGCACCGGCTTCCACCATCATGATGGCTACATCGCTGCGCTTGCCGCGGCCGCGGCTCTTTTCTACCAAGCGCCCCGCAACAACCAGCTCGAAGATGGCATCTTCGTGCTGCTCGTGATCCGGGAATGCCACCCATTGGCCCTTGGGGTGCTGCTCATCAGCGATCAAGGCGACACGCACACCACCGACGGGGCCGGATACCGGCAGACCGGAAAGCTGCGTTGCTGCCGAGGCGCCGTTGATGGCAACCACGTCGTACATGTCCTTGGGATCCATGGACAAGACAGTGACTACAACCTGCACCTCATTGCGCAGGCCCTTGACAAAGGTGGGGCGCAGCGGACGGTCGATCAGGCGGCAGGCCAAGATCGCCTCGGTTGAAGGGCGACCTTCACGGCGGAAGAAGGAGCCGGGGATTTTGCCGCCGGCATACATGCGCTCTTCCACGTCCACCGTAAGCGGGAAGAAGTCAAAGCCTTCGCGAGGCTGGTTCGATGCCGTGGTGGTGGCCAGCAGCATCGTGTCATCGTCGAGGTAGGTGGTCACGGAGCCACCTGCTTGACGGGCCAATTGGCCAGTTTCGAAGCGGATGGTACGAGTACCAAAATCACCATTATCAATGGTGACGGCTGCTTCAGTGATTCCGAAATCGGGATCTTCAATATATTCGATCAGGTCAGCCTGATTGCTCAAAATGCACGTCTCCTCAAAAAATATCGTGCGCAGCGGTCGTCGGTGCCGCTGGTCGTGCTCGTTGTTGCAAATGCTTCTTTCACATCTCGCAATTGTCACAGCCTAGCACGTCTAGCTCGAAAAATGTCGTGATTGTCTGCACATACCAAGCGCACACGTTATTGATGGCGCACGGTGAAGGCCTCAGGGACGCCACGTGATTCTTATTGCACAAAAGCCATATCCACCGAGCGCCGATGTTTCCTCGCGCATCCGGTGATCGCACACGCTGGATACAACAAAAACAAGGGCCCTACCTCCTAGAGGTAAGACCCTTGCATGGAAAGCGAAGCTTAGCGACGCAGCCCCAGACGAGCAATGAGATCACGGTAGCGATCAACGTTGTTGGCAGCCAGGTACTTGAGCAAGCCCTTGCGACGACCAACGAGCAGCAGCAAACCACGACGGGAGTGGTGATCGTGCTTGTGCTCTTTCAGGTGCTCGGTGAGCTGCTTGATGCGTGCAGAAAGCAGTGCAACCTGAGCCTCGGGGGAACCGGTGTCAGTCTCGTGCAGACCGTACTCCTTGAGGATCTCTTTCTTCTGCTCAGTGCTCAAAGCCATGCGTATTTCTCCTATTTCAGTACCACATCAATGTTGCCAAATACTTGGCAGTTCAGGACTGCTGTGGACTGCAGTGAGCTGAACCTGTCAAAGGATAGCACTTATGGCAGGATCAGCCCAATTAGCTATGCCCTTCGCACGTGCTTAAGCGCCCACCGCTTCACCGCGAGCCACGCGCGTAAGCCGAGCCATGAATTCCTTTAAGAAGCGCTCCACGTCAACACCCACGGCAACCTGGGCTGTTTTTTCTTGATCATTCAGGCGCGTCTCATCGCCGATGGTGCGGCCGCGAGTCTCACCTTCGGTATCGACCTTGAGGTTGATAGGCAGCATCTGCACCAAGCTGGGGTCTACTGCTACTGCTACCGCAAGCGGATCATGCAGCCCGCAGCCACCCAGGTGCGGCGCCACGGTGTCGTAGGCGCGGATGTAGTAGTCGGTGGCGTCGGCAAGCAAAAGAGCTTCAGGCGTACCAAGTTCGCGCCAGGTGCTGGTTTCTTCGTAGGTGAGCAAGGTCTGCAACGTGACATCCAATCCGATCATGGTGATGTCACGGCCATGGCGCACCATATAGTCGGCGGCCTCGGGATCTTGGTTGATATTGGCCTCGGCCCATGGCGATACATTGCCGGGCACCGTCAGCGCACCGCCCATAAACACGATGTGTGCATTGCGCGCAAAGGATTCGCTGCGCTGCATTGCGGTAGCGATATTGGTCATGGCTCCGGTTGGCACAATCACCAAATCATCGCCATAGCGCTCCACCGATTCGATCAAAAAATCCACCGCGGATTGTTCCTGCACCCCGGCCTTCGCATCGGCTACCTCTGCCTCACCGATGCCATTCTTGCCGTGAATAAACGCAGAGATCTCGAGTACTTCGAAATCATCTTTGGCCAAAGCATGCGGTTCGCCCACATAGACGGGCACATCAGGGCGACCGAATAATTCCAGCAACGCCAGATCATTTCGGGCACCATCCTCGACGAGGACGTTGCCATAGGTTGCGGTGACACCAATGAGGTTCAGTTCCTCGCTTCCCAGGGCATAGGCAAGGGCGAGGGCATCGTCGATGCCGGTGTCGAGGTCAAGAATGATGTTTTTTGGCATTAGTGTTCTTCCCTGTCGTTGAGTACGTTGCGGCAGTGTTCTTTGCCCATTTCGGTAGCTTCTGCGATGATCTCGCGTGCTCGTGCCACATCACGGCCCATGGCTTCGAGGAGTTCCTCGACGCCATCAAATTTTTCCATCCCACGAATATGGCCCACAAAGGCCACCTCAACGGTGTGCCCATACAAGTCTGCTTCGCGGTCAATGACAAAGCTCTCAACGCTTCGGCGCTCATCGCCAAATGTTGGGTTATGGCCAACCGAAATCGCCGCTGGATAGGCAACGCCATATTCCATGTCACCTTCGATAGGCGCTTGGGATGTGACGGTAAGCAGCCCTGCATATACCCCGTCGGCAGGCAAAGCCACGTTATCGGGAAAATAGAGATTCGCGGTGGGATACCCCAGCTCACGGCCTCCTCGACCTGCTCCGCGCACCACCTGGCCGCTGACGCTAAACCAGCGACCAAGGCACCAATTTGCGCGCTGCACATCGCCGGATTGCAAGGCCTCACGAATGACTGTGGAAGATAATACGGTGCCATCTTCGGCCAGCAGTTCTCGCACAATCACCTCCACCCCATAACGTTCGCCGAGGTGAATGAGGGTTTCGGTGGTGCCGGCAGCCTTGTGGCCAAAGGTGAAGTTCTCCCCCACCACCACCACCTTGGCGTGGAGTCTGTCTACCAGGATGTCGCGGAAAAAATCCTCGGGATCTAAACGTGCAAGATCGGCCGAAAAGCTCATGGCCAACATGTGGTCGATGCCGAAGTCTTCAGCGAGTTCGGCTCTCGCTGCTACCGAGCCGAGCATCGGGGGCATTTTGTCTGGGCGCAGCACAGCCATGGGGTGTGGGTTAAAAGTCAGCAGAATGCTGGGGATACCCAATGCTTGTGCGCGTTCTGTTGCCTCGCTAATCAGCGTGCGGTGGCCGCGGTGTATGCCATCAAACACGCCGATGGTGACGACCGATGCCTGCAGGGTCTGAGGGATCTCGTCGAATCTCTGCCAAATATCCACGCCCACAACCCTACGACATACACTTGGGATCCATGACTGATCCCCTTGCTAACTCAGGCCTTGTGGTTGTAGACAAGCCACAAGGTATGTCCTCCCATGATGTGGTTGCTAGGCTTCGTCGCATCTTTGGCACCAGGCGAGTCGGCCACGCCGGCACCCTGGATCCGATGGCTACCGGTGTGTTGGTGGCAGGGATCGAACGAGGCACGAAGTTCTTAGCCCACATGGTCGCAGATACCAAGGCCTATGAGGCCACCGTGTTTTTGGGTGCTTCAACATCAACCGATGATGCTGAGGGTGAGCGTGGGGAACTTGCCGACGCCACCGCGATCCAGGCCATCACTGAAGCAGAGATCGAAGCGGAAATTGCCCGGCTCCGCGGCCCGATTATGCAGCGTCCTGCTGCCGTAAGCGCCATCAAAATCGACGGGAAGCGCGCATATCAACGAGTGCGCGAAGGCGAAGCTGTAGAGATTCCCCCACGGCCGGTGACCATTGATCGCTTCGATGTTGTCGATCTGCGCAAACACCCCGATCATATTGCGCTTGATGTGGTGGTGGAGTGTTCTTCGGGCACCTATATTCGCTCTTTGGCTCGCGACTTGGGCGAGGCTTTAGGGGTTGGCGGCCACCTGACTGCCCTTCGGCGCACGGCCGTCGGCGCCTTCGGGCTTGAAGATGCCCGCAGCCTGGAAGAGCTCGAAGCGCATCCTGAACTCAGCGTTTCTTTAGACCAGGCCCTGATCCGCTGCTACCCGGTGCTTGAAGTCTCACAACAAGAGGCCGCCGATCTTGCGATGGGCAAATGGCTGGCTCCCCGTGGTCTTCGCGGGGTGCACGCCGCCGTGGCTCCCGATGGTCGCGCGGTGGCGCTTGTGAAAGAAAAGGGCAAGCGGCTCGCCACTGTCTTTGTTGCACGCCCCTCGACGCTCTAGCTAGGCGCTACTTACCGCGGTCGCTGCCACCACGTAGTGATCGCGGATCGCCCACTTGCCCTCGATAAATGGCACCGGTGTTGGGCGAACCAGCAGATAGGACACAAAGGTGCCATCGGGGCGGATATCAATTTCTGCTTGATCGAAACCCAACCAGCGATGTGTCAGCGGGAACCACGCTTTATAGGTGGCCTCTTTTGCACAAAACAACAGCCGATCGGCGCAGCAAATACCGGACTGCTCCAGCTTGCTTAATTGGCGGCGCTCCCCTGGCCGCGAAATCGAATCGATCAGCCCCTCGGGCAGGGGCTCTGCCGGTTCAGCATCAAGGCCCATCGAACGCACAATGAGTCTGGGGGCCACCACTGCGGCCCGGAAGCCTTCGGTGTGCGTTAAAGATCCGCTCACAGCCGCAGGCCAGACGGGCATGCCGCGTTCACCACGCAGGATGGGCTGGTCGCTATCTCGACCTAGCTGGGCAAGTGCATCGTGGGCACACCATCGTGCATCGCCAAATTCTGCCTTGCGCGCATCCACAGAGTGCGCAACCAAAATCCTTTCGAGCGGATGCAGGCGCTCGAAGTGCTCGAGGTTGTGTCCGTTTTTTGGCACTACCAGGGAGCTGAAACGCGCCGATGCTGGAAAAAGGGACGCATCAAGCACCATCTGGCACCTCCAGCACAGGCACTGGCCACTGCCGCTTTGTGATGCTGTCTCGCCACTGTTTGGGGTATCCCAAGGAGGCCTCAATATGTGGCACACCTGCGATGGTGGTGCGACTGGGAAGGTGGAGGTGCCCGTACACCACTGCCCGGGCGTTATAGCGCTCTGCCCAGCCCTTGGTGTGTTTGGTTCCGCACCACATGGCCATTTCCGGCACGCCTAAGGCTTGTGCGAGTTGCGGCTCTAAAGGCCAGTGGTTCATCAGCACCGTGGGGCCTTCGACACGGCCGACTCTATTGACCGAGTAAGACAGCCGCTCCCAGCACCAACCGCGGATATCAACAAAAGGCGCAATAAAAAGCTCATCAGAAAACATCACTTCCTTGCGCTTCGCAGCATGCAAGGCCTGTTCTACTGTGGTGCCTTTGGGGCGCAGGGAGTAGTCGTAGAGGGTAAACAGTGGCACGACTGTGACATCACCAAAGCGCGCAAAGGGATCCTCGGGGGTTAATACACCGAGCTCCCTGCAACCACGGACGAGTTCTTCGTATTTTTCTCTTCCATGCGGCTCGCCACTGCCTTGGCTAAAAAGCTCATGGTTTCCAGGCGACCACACCACGGTGTGAAAACGCTGGCGCAAGGTAGCCAGGGTGCGCAGCACCGTCTGATTTTTCTCAGCCACATCCCCTGCAACCAACAACCAGTCCCCCGGGTTACGTGGCTGGAGCGTATCGAGCATGTCGGCATTGGCAGCAACCGAGGTGTGCAGATCAGATACAGCCCAGAGTGTTTTCACCACGGCGGCACCTTTCTGCATCCACAACGACCCTTCGAGGTTTCATGCTAGCGGAAAAGAACCATCCGCTAACGCTGCCCTACGCAACAACGCGTATGCGCTTTCGCCACGGTGGTTTAAGCACCCACCGATGCCCAACGCATGGATCGGAAACGCCACAAACCGGCAAGCATGCGGATGGCAATAAAGGCCACGATGCCCCACCACACACCGACAAGGCCGCCATCAAGCCACAAGGAGAGCCACACGGCTGGGAGGAAGCCGACAACCACCGATGCGATTGATGCCGTCCTTAAGAAGGCGGCATCGGAGGCGCCTAGCAAGACACCATCGAGGGCGAAGACCACGCCACCGAGCAAAATGAGCAAGACCAACTGCCACCACGGGCCTTGCATGCTCTCAAGCACGGGCTCCGAGTGGGTAAAAATGCGCGGAATGCTGCTGTGCCCAATCGCGAACACGGCGGCGAGAACAACTGAGAATGCGCTGGAATAGGCCAAAAGCCGCGTGCCGGCGCTACGGGCGAGGGCCACGCTGCCAGCACCGAGGGCTGCGCCGGTAAGCGCCTGGGCAGCAATGGCAAGGGAGTCGAGCACCAGGGAAAGGAAGTTCCACAGTTGCAATAGCACTTGGTGTGCAGCAAGTGCATCGGCGCCAAAGCGCGCGGCCACGCTGGCTGCAGAAAGGAAGGCCACCTGGAAACTGAGAGAGCGCAGAATCAGATCGCGGCCTAGAACCAATTGGCGCAGCATCACCTTTGGTTGCGGTGCGTAGCTGCCGCGGTGCCGGTGTTTGAGGTAGGCAAGGAAGCAAGTGGTGGTGATGATGGTGCCAATTAAGTTCGCCCATGCAGAACCCACCACCCCATAGCGATGCACGAGCACAGGAACGAGAATTGCGCCTGGAATGACACCGGCGAGGGTGAAAAGCAGCGGCAAGCGGGTGTTTTGAATCCCGCGTAGCCAGCCATTGCCTGCCATGACCATCAAGATCAATGGGATGCCGAAGGAGGTCACTTTGAGCCACGATGTGGCGGTGGCTGCGACGTCTGGGTTGTTGGCGAGCCAGAGGCTAAACCATGGGGAGCCGAAGAACATCACGGCCCACAGCACGGCACCGACGATGATGGCAAGCCAGGTGGCCTGCACGCCCTCGGAGATTGCGCCTTCTTCGTCTCCGGCGCCGTACTTGCGTGAAGCTCGGGCCGTGGTGCCATAAGAAAGGAAGGTCAGTTGGGTGGTGACCATCGAATACAAGGTGGTGCCGGCACCGAGGGCAGCCAATGCCACTGTGCCAAGCCTTCCCACCACCGCTGTGTCGAGCAAGAGATACAGCGGTGTCGCCGCCAACACGCCCAGTGCTGGGAGCGCAAGGCCGAAAATTGTGCGGGCATTGACTTCGGGGATATGGGTTTGAGAGCTCACAGGCCTGAACCGATCAACCTTCCAAAAGTGAGTGTGTGGGGCGGATGTGGGAGATAAGGACGCAGCGCCGGAGGCCTTAAGCCTGCGGGAAATGCGCGATGGCGTTCAGTACCTCGGAAAGGACGTGCTCTGCGGTACCGAAGGTGGAAAAACCGGCGGCGCGCACATGTCCTCCACCGCCGAGGGTGCGGGCAAGCATGGAAACATCGATCACGTCGCTTCGCAGCGATACTGCCCAATCTCCGGGTTGGAATTCTTTGGGCACCACAATGATCTGGGCTTCGCTCATGCCACGGATGGTGTCGGCGATCTTATCCACCGCACCAAGGGAGTGGCCTGCAATGCGATCATGACTCGCCAGCGCTACCAGCACCGTCCACGGGCCGGCCTGCTCAATTCTGAGATCCGCGAGTACTTTGCCGAGCATTTGCAGATCGGCCACGGAGCCTCCGTCGAAAAGCTGCTTGCTAATCGTTCGGATATCGAGGTTGTGCACCACGAGTTCCTGGGCAAATTCGTGCATCTGCGGCCGACCCCAACGAAAGCCACCTGTATCGGTAGCTAGGCCTGCATACAGCGCGTGCGCCATGTCGTCGGTGATGTCGACGCCGAGGTAGCGAAACCACTCCCTGAGAACCGTGGTGGTGGATTCTGCCATGTAATCGAGCAGATTGATCCCGGCAAAGCCACGGTTTGAAGCGTGGTGATCCACCAGGATGACTCGTGAGGGATCGGCGATGACCTCTGGCTGCAAGGTCCCGGTGCGCCCGAGCCCACCGCAATCGACCACGACGATCAGGTCGCATTCGGGCAGGGTATCAACACAACGAATGTGTTGTGCACCGGGGATATGCAATAAAGCGGGGTCGATCTCTTCGCGCTGGCCGATGACACCGATGCCGGTATTGCCCAACTGCTCGATCGCACCCAGCATGGCGCACACGCTGCCGATTGCATCAGCGTCGGGATTTTTATGTCCTACCACGCAAACGGTTTTGGCCTTTTTCAATTTTCGCGTGGCCGCAATGTAGTCGGCTCCGCTGGGTTGAGGATCGCGCCAGGGCTGCCTAGTCGTCTGCATGCTTATAGGGATTCGCTTCACCTGCAGGCTTGGCGTTTTCGCGCAGTTTGCGCAGCTCTTCGTCGCGTTTGCGTGCGCGCGCCAACATGGCCTCCATGTGGGCTGAGGCTTCAGGCACGGTATCGAGTTCAAAGCTCAGCGTGGGGGTGAAACGCACCGACAGTTGCTCGCCGACGATCCGGCGCAAGGTACCGCGAACCTTCTCCAAGGCTGCGGCGGCTTGTTCATGATCGGGGGCTTCGTCCATGGTGCGGCCTCGCACGGTATAAAACACGGTGGCATCGTGAAGATCACCGGTGACGCGGGCATCGGTGATGGTGACCAATTCGAGGCGACGGTCTTTGATTTCGCGCTCGATGGCGGTTGCCACGATGGTTTGGATGCGCTTGGCCATGCGGGCGGCGCGGGCGTGGTCTGCCACGGTGTGCTCCTTGGGTGTAGTGATTACTTCTTGCTTAATCCCAATCTATCGCGGTCTGCTCGAATACGAGATTGGGGTGAAAACCCGCCCCCGTAGCGTCGCTTTTCGACGTCCACGGGGGCGGGATGTGGGCTTGGTTTTAGCGCTCAAGCCCGAAGGCGCACCAGTCTATGAGGTGGGAACCTCGCGCTTTACTTAGTCGCGGGGAACTTCAACCATCTCGAAGACCTCGATGATGTCATCGACCTGGATATCCGGGTACGAGAGCACCATACCGCATTCGTAACCTGCGGCCACTTCGGTGACATCGTCTTTTTCGCGGCGCAAGGATTCGATCTTGGCGTTGTCTGCCACCACAGCACCATCGCGCAGCAGGCGAACCTGTGCATTGCGACGTACCTTGCCGGATTCGACCATACAACCTGCGATGAGGCCGACGGCAGAAGCCTTGAAGATGGCGCGGATCTCGGCGCGGCCGATTTCCTTTTCCTCGTACACGGGCTTGAGCATGCCCTTGAGTGCCTGCTCAATTTCCTCGATCGCACGGTAGATCACCGTGTAGTAGCGGATATCGACGCCCTCGGCATTTGCCTCCTCGGTGGCCTTGCCTTCAGCGCGAACGTTGAAGGCGACGATCACGGCATCGGAAGCTGCAGCCAAGGTGACGTTGGTCTGGGTAACGGCACCAACACCACGGTCGATGATGTTGAGCTGTACCTCGTCGTCCACCTCGATCTTGAGCAGCGCCTCTTCCAGGGCTTCCACCGAACCGGCGTTGTCGCCCTTGAGGATGAGGTTGAGCGTCGAGGTTTCCTTGAGTACCGAATCCAGGTCCTCCAGGGACACGCGCTTGCGGGACTTCGCAGCCAGTGCGTTGCGCTTGCGCGCATTGCGCTGGTTGGCGATCTGACGCGCCACGCGGTCGTCTTCGACCACGAGCAGGTTATCGCCAGCGCCTGGCACACCGTTGAGGCCCTGCATCTGGACGGGGCGGGAAGGACCAGCCTCGTCGACGTCGTTACCGTGCTCATCGACCATGCGGCGCACGCGACCATAGGCATCGCCTGCCACCACCGAGTCGCCAACGCGCAAGGTACCGCGGTGCACGATCACCGTTGCAACAGGGCCACGGCCACGGTCGAGGTGGGCTTCAATAGCCACACCTTGGGCGTCCATGTCCGGGTTGGCGCGCAGATCCAGGGAGGCGTCTGCGGTCAGCAGCACGGCTTCGAGCAGCTCATCGATGTGGAGACCTTGCTTTGCGGAGATGTCCACGAACATGGTGTCGCCACCATATTCTTCGGGCACCAGACCGTATTCGGTGAGCTGACCGCGGATCTTATCCGGGTTCGCGCCTTCCTTATCGATCTTGTTCACTGCCACCACAACCGGCACGTCGGCGGCCTTGGCGTGGTTGATCGCCTCAACGGTCTGAGGCATCACGCCGTCGTCAGCAGCCACAACGAGCACTGCGATGTCGGTTGCCTTGGCACCACGGGCACGCATTGCCGTGAAGGCTTCGTGGCCAGGGGTATCCAGGAAGGTAACGCGACGATCTTCGCCGTTGAGTTCCACATTGACCTGGTATGCACCAATGCCCTGGGTGATGCCGCCGGCTTCGCCCTCACGGACGTTGGCCTTACGGATCGAGTCGAGCAAACGAGTCTTACCGTGGTCGACGTGGCCCATGACGGTAACCACTGGCGGGCGCTGGGCGAGGTCTTCTTCATCGCCCTCGTCCTCACCAAATTGCAGGTCGAAGGACTCGAGCAGCTCGCGGTCTTCGTCTTCTGGGGATACGACCTGAACCTTGTAGTTCATTTCTTCGCCCAGCAACTGCAAGGTTTCTTCGCTCACCGAAGCGGTAGCGGTGACCATCTCGCCGAGGTTGAACAGTGCCTGCACCAGTGCTGCGGCATCGGCATTGATCTTCTCAGCGAAATCGGACAGGGATGCACCGCGTGCCAAACGCACAGTTGCGCCGCCGCCATCGGGCAGGCGTACGCCACCGATGACGTTTGGTGCCTGCATGGATTCGTACTCGTTACGCTTCTGACGCTTCGACTTACGACCCTTGCGTGGTGCACCACCTGGACGGCCGAATGCACCTGCGGTGCCGCCGCGACGTCCGCCACGACCGCCTCCGCCACCGCGGAAGCCACCGGGACCACCGGGGCCGCCTGGGCCACCGCCTGGACGGCCACCGCGATTGCCGCCACCGGATGCACGGGTTGGCATCTGCGCGGGGTTCGGGTGGGTTGGCATCATTGCCGGGGTTGGACGACGTCCGCCACCTTGGCGTTCCTGACCGCCCTGGCCACCGCTGCGCTGACCACCTTGGCGCTGTGCGCCACCGCGGCCGCCACCGGGGCGAGGCGTGCGATCTTGTTGTCCCCCACGGCCGCCTGGGCGTGGGCCACCACCGGGTCGGGGTTGTCCGCCGGGGCGTGGGCCACCACCGGGACGAGGAGCCGGACGCTCGCCACCACCGGTGGAGAAAGGATTATTGGCTACACGAGGCGCACGCGCACCAGGCTTTGGACCTGGCTTGGCTTGCGGGCGTGGCATCGATGCAGGCGTAGTAGCAGGCGCTGCTGGCTTAGCTGCTTGCTCACCAGGCTTGGGCTGGGAGGTCTTAGCAGCGGGCTTTGCCTGTGCAGGGCTGGCAGCACCGGGCTTCGGTGCAGCCTTGGCGCCTGGCTTGGCTGCTGCTGGTTGCGCTGCAGGCGAAGCGGGCTTTTTCGCAGCCGGCTTCGGCTGTGCAGGCTTGGCGGCCTTCGCGGCCTGTGCAGGGCTTGCAGCACCGGGCTTGGGTGCAGCCTTAGCTGCAGGGCCGGGCTTCGCGGCAGGCTTCTTCGCAGCCTTGGCGGCGTCCGCTGGGCTTTGCGCCGCAGATGCGCTGGCTTTCTTCGCCGGTTTCGCAGCGGGCTTTTCTGCCTGCTCGCCTGCGTCGGTCTTGGACTCGTAGTAGGCCTTCATCTTCTTTACCACCGGTGGTTCGATGGTCGAAGATGCGGTTTTGACGAACTCACCTTGCTCTTTGAGCGTGGCGAGCAGTTCTTTGCTGGGCACACCAAGCTGTTTTGCTAGCTCATGTACACGTAGCTTTCCGGGCACTTCTCTCCTTGGGTTTTAAGGCAAGGAATCGAAGGCCGGAAAGCCTATTCGATCCCTTTACCTGTGTGCGTTGACGTTCATCGCTGATGCTTCATCGTGTGCTCATCAGTGTTGTGTCTTCCTTACAGTGTCAGGGTCGTGCGCATTGCGCGCAGCGAGATACTCTCGCAGATGACCTGTGTCTACTGGCGTAGACACCCGAAACGCGCGGGCAAATGCTCGCCTGCGCGTCGCTTGTTCCAATGCCTCGATTGTTGGGGTAATCCACGCTCCCCTGCCGCCGAGGCGATGAGCCGGATCGGCGAGGATGTGACATACCCCTTCGTGTTGCCGTGCGGCGAGTCGAAGCAGCGAATGTGAATCTGTGGTGGTGTTCGTTGCGATGCAGGTGCGCTGCGGCACATGTGCGTGTGTTGGCATCTGCTTTCGCACAAACCACCTTTCAACAATCCCTACAGTTTCTGTCGCCTTTCATAGGCAAGCACGTTGATCCTTCTGAAACCGTTTTCGGCATGCCAGAAGTAATCAAGGGCCATCGGTCAGTGTACGCCAAAGTTGTCATTTGGCGAATCTGCCCCCTCATCCAGGCGAAAGTGTGCTGGCTTTTATCAAGGTCAAGCCAGCGCGGGGAAGGTGGCAGATGCTTACTCGGCGTCCTTATCGGAGCGGATATCGATTTTCCAGCCCGTCAAACGTGCCGCCAGACGAGCATTTTGGCCTTCTTTACCAATTGCTAGGGACAGTTGATAGTCCGGCACCGTCACTCGTGCCGTTTGGGCTTCTGCGTCCAGCACCTCGACGTGGACAACCTTCGATGGGGCAAGTGCATTGCCAACATAGGTCGCCGGATCATCGGAATATTCGATGATGTCGATCTTTTCGCCGGCGAGCTCCTTCATGATGTTGTTTACTCGCTGGCCACGAGGGCCGATGCATGCGCCTTTCGCATTGAGCCCCTTGGCATGGCCACGAACAGCCACCTTGGAGCGGTGCCCTGCCTCGCGGGCGATCGAAATGATTTCCACGCTGCCATCGGCAACTTCTGGTACTTCGAGTTCAAACAGGTGGCGCACAAGCTCGGGGTGCGTGCGCGAGAGGTTGATCTGAAGGTTGGTGGGTGCGCGATTCACGCCTACGACGTATGCCTTAATGCGCTGGCCGTGCTTGAGCTTTTCACCTGGAATTTGCTCCGCAGGAATCAAGATGCCGTCTTGGCCATCCATTTCGGTGCCAAGGTGAACGACCACGATGCCCTTTTCCTTGGCAATGGCGTCGGCTTGCACCACACCGGAGACGACCTTTTCCTCGTACTCGGAATAGGCGTCATATGCCTTGGAGGTAGTAGCTTCGCGCAATTTCCTCAAGATGGTATCGCGCACCGCTTTTGCACCGATGCGGCCGAAGTGCGAGGGGGTGTCGTCGAATTCCGAGGTGACCACGCCGTCTTCATCGAGCTCGGCAACGATCACGCTGACTTCACCGGTGTCCTGGTCAATCTCTACTCGTGCGCGCTGACCGCTGGTATCGCTTTCTTCCTTATATTCCAGGTAGGCATGACGAAGCGCTCCCGCGATCGTGATGAGCAGCTCTTGAACAGAGATGCCGTGTTCTTTCTCGATCGCACGGAGCGCCTGGATGTCAATATTCACTTATTTAGTGTCCTCTCGCCACTGTATGGCTTCGTCGTAGCTGTAGCGCACCAAGGCCATCTGATCTTCCGGCGCTTGGGCAAATTCAATTTCTACCACCGCTTCGGGGTGCTTGGCTAGTGCGAGGGTGTCTACTTCGAGATTTTTCCCCACCTTCCGCACCACAACAACGTGGTTTTCTTCCTCGTTGAGCGCGCCGACTCGCCAGATTTCCTTCTTCCCATCCACATGAATGGCCACCAAACGCCCGCGGTTACGGCGCCAATGCCTTGGTAATCGCAAAGGGCGTTCCACCCCAGGGGTGGTGACTTCCAAGGTGTAGCCTGCACCGAAGTTCGCGGAACCCTCGGCTTCGGCGGCGTCGAAAAGCTCCGAAATTTCTTGCGACGCCACCTCGAGGGTGTCCAGGTCGGGGGAAGTGTCGCCGTCGAGCATGACGGTGACTGAGGATTTTTTGCCTGCCTTATTTACTTTCACGGCCTCAACATCGAGGCGGAGACGATCGGCAATGGGTTGCACCATGGTGCTGAGTTCTTCGGGTGTGGGAAAAGCCATGCTCGCCATGCTAGTAGGTTGGGGTGACTATACTTGCTCGGCGATGCGTGTTTCTGCCCTAGCCCTCCCCCTTGCTCTTGCGCTTTCGCTTGGATCCTGCAGCCTTATTCAGCAACCCGAGCCGAATGCTGCCCTGATCAACCTCGCAGCTCAAGCGCGGCATGAGGCCGATATTTATCAAACGCCGGCGCTCAAGGAATTGCGCGCCCAGGATGCTGAGGAACTCATTGCCGAGGCCATGCGCGCCTGCGGTCATCGCGATTCCGGCGAGCAGCCCGAGACGTGTACCTATGAGGCAATCGAGCAAGACGTTGGGGAAGCAGAAACGGATCCACGCCAAGGCTTAGAGCTTTTCGACGTCTCCGCGCAGCTCACCCTCGATGCCACCCCGCAGGTGCCACAGGATGCAATGGCGGTGCTGGTCCCGCAGGTGATTGATTTAGTTAAAGCCGGCGCTGCGGCACCGGTGGCGGGCGCGGCTCAATTGCAGCCTTCCAAAGAGCTCAAATCCCAGGGTGTGAAAACAGGTGACCTCGAGGCAGATGCCGATGATGCTCGTGAGGCACTCGCTGCCGAATACGGCGCTCGATATGGCCTGGGCGTGGCCCTAGGCTATGCGGATGCAGCAGGTAGGCAGCGCATTAGTGCGCTTCTGGAAAGTCACCAGCAGCGCATTGATGTTTTAGAAGCCAGCCTGGAGCCCACCGGAGAGGTGCCAGTTGCCGAGCCGGCGTATCGCTTTGCCGGCACCACCCCCAGCGATCCGAGCACCGCCTTAGAAGCTGCAAACATGATTCAAGACACACTTACGCAGCGCTATAGCCATCTTGCAAGTCTTGCTCGCACTGCGTCCTGGCGCGAGCTCAGCACCGCCCTAGCTGCACAAACAGCCGCGGAATAGCGCCTTTTATCAACTGAGACGCCACGGCGTCTTCCGGTATGTGCCCCGGAAGCCCTGTGCAAGGTTGAAGCTTCACCTTGCCTAATATGGTGAACATGTCAACCAAGTCCACCGCTGAGCAGCCAGGCGACGCTGCAGCTCGAACCAAACGTTCCCGATGGCTGGCCTTAGTGCTTTTGCTTCTCGGGATCGCACTGATGGCCATAGGCGCCAAAGATGTACCCAGCAACACCAACGGCAACCTTCCCGAAGGATCGGATTCCCTCGCGGTTGCACGCACCGTAGAACAGCTCGAAGACGATGCCGGCGACACTGCAACCATCGCGGTCCTTGAGCAACCCGGCGGCATCAATATCACCGAGGCTCAATCGCTAGCCGCTTCTATTGGTGCCAAGGCGGTGCCAAGCAAAGACGGTGAAGCTGCGCTGATCTTTAGCAATATCGAAGGTGGCACCAGCGCCCAGGTTGCCGAGCAGGTCAATAGCTTGCGCGAAGACCTCAAGGCCGAGGCACCGGAAGGAATGCAGGTTCAGGTCACCGGCCCCGCTGCGATTCAAGCCGACCTTGCCAATGTGTTCGACGGCGCGAATTTCCTGCTGCTTGGAGTCACCGCCCTCATCGTGGCGTTGCTGTTGATCATCACCTACCGCTCCCCGATTTTGTGGCTCATTCCTCTAGCAGTGATCGGCGTTGCCGACCGCGTGGCAGCAACGGTATTTACCTGGGTGCTCAGCGCGCTCGGCATGAGCTGGGATGAATCCACCGCAGGTATTTTGTCCGTGCTCGTTTTCGGCGCAGGCACGAACTATGCCTTGCTGCTCATCTCTCGCTACCGCGATGAACTGCGCGTATATTCCAGCCGCTATGAGGCGATGGCCCGGGCTTGGTTGCCAACTGCAAAAGCATGCGCCGCCAGCGCCTCAACCGTGGCGCTTGGCGTGCTATGTCTCTTACTTTCTGCGGCACCGAATACTCGCGGGCTTGGTGTGGCCTCCACCATCGGCGTGCTCATTGCTTTGACGTTTGCACTCTTCGTGCTTCCGGGCGCTCTTGTGACGTTCGGACGTTGGGTGTTCTGGCCTAAGGCCCCCACGGTGGGCACTGAGGCGCAGCACGGCATTTGGGATCGCATTGGCAACTTTGTTGCCGGCCGAAAGATCGCAGTGATCATTGGCTCGCTGGTGCTGCTGGCCATTGCCTGCGCAGGTTCGCTGAACATGAAAATTGGTCTATCCCAAGCAGACCAATTCATCGACACCCCAGAGTCCATCGCCGCCACCGACACCCTCGAGGCGCACTTCCCCGATCAAGCAGCCACGCCTGCAACGGTGCTCGTTGAGGATCGCTCTCAGGTCCAGCAGGTGGAAACGGCACTCAAAGACGCTGGCGCTTCCGTGCAGCCCGGCCAAGAAATCGGCACGGATACGGTGCTCAATGCTTCTGGTTTAGACACCCCGGCACTGCGCGATGCACTCGAGCCCTACGCCGCAAAGGTCGGCGGATCCGAGGCCGAATTGTATGACCAAGCGCAATACGCAGCATCCGATCGCCGTGTCATTTTCCCTGCGGTGCTGGCCGTGGTGTTGCTGGCGCTCATTGTCTTGCTTCGCAGCCTGGTGGCCCCGCTCGTGATGGTGGCAACCGTGCTGCTGACCAATATTGCCGCTATGGGACTTGGCTGGTGGGCCTTCCAGCACATCTTGGGCTTTAACTCCCTTGCCGATCTCACCCCGCTTTACGCCTTCGTATTCTTAGTGGCCCTGGGCGTGGACTACAACATCTTCCTTGTCACCCGAGCCAAAGAAGAAGCAGCGGCGAATCCGGATGGCGATATGAGTGCTCATGTGCGCAAAGCTTTGTCCACCACCGGTGGCGTGATTACCTCCGCCGGCATCCTGCTTGCTGCCGTATTCGCCGCCCTAGGCGTGCTACCGCTGGTGGCTCTGGCACAGATCGGTGTGGTGATCTTCCTTGGCGTGCTCCTGGACACGCTGGTGGTGCGCACCATTTTGCTGCCCGCCGTCATGATGGTGTTTGGCCAAAAGTTCTGGTGGCCATCTAAGCCAACCGCGCGTGGCAACACCAAGCACTAGCGGTTGAGCAGAAAGCACAACAGCCCCGAAACGTTCTTCGAGAAAACGTTTCGGGGCTTTCGTTGTTCCTGTGTGCAGCTAGACGCGAGTAAACATCACACAAGAAAATGGTCCGAGCGAAAGATAGGCATCCGAGCCTTCCATATCGGAGGTCTCGTGGTTGCCGAAGAGTGTGGAGTAGGTGTTCGCATCGGAGTTGAAACGAACACGCCAATGCCCTTCGGGGATGGTGATATTGGCAGCGCATTCAGTACGCGAGAAGTTCACCGCCACGAGCACCGCGTCCCCATCAAGGGTTTCGCGGCTAAAGACGAGCAGCTTCGATGCATTGTCTTGGTGATGCACCTTGGTCACAGGCCCCTGGAGCCCTGCGGTGGTGCCGTCGAGGTTGCGTCGTAAAGCAACAAGGTCAGAGAACATCCTCGCGATATCCCTAAACGCCCATGCCTGGCCCCAATCCAGTGGCACGGTGTCACGGAACCACTCATCCTCTAAGAACTCCTGCCCCTGGAAGAGCATGGGCATACCGGGAGCACTGAGTACCAGACACGCGCCGAGGGTCGCTCGTTTCTGTGCATCCCAGCCATCCGGGTTATCGCCTGCTACCTCGGTGGTCACGCGCGCCGAACCATTGGCTACCTCATCGTGTGATTCGGTGTAGATCACGCGATCAAAGGGATTCAGATACTCGTGGGTGACCGCAGCGGACACGGAGTCGATATTGCGAGAGGCATCATCGTTGGTGATCAAGGCCTCGCGGATTGGGTGAACAAATTGCGAGTCCCACTGCGCATGCATATTGCCGCCATCGGGCTCGGTGGACGATACGGCCGCGAGGTTATGCAGATCCTCGGCGATGGCGATCCTGCCTGGGAATTCCTCGCGCACTACCCGACCGATCTCGTGCATCATGGTCCAGCCTTCTGGGATGTCATCAGAGAAGCCGTCTTTGGAACGCATATACGGGGTCATGTCGAGGCGCAGGCCGTCTGCGTGGTAATCGCGAAGCCACATTCTGGCATTGTCGGAGATGAAGTCTCGCACTTCCTGGCGCCCGTAGTCAGGGCGGGTATCGCCCCACGGAGTGGAGCTGCGCCAGTCCTGGTAGAAGTAGATGCCACCTTTGTCGTTTTCCTGCCAGCCATCGAATTGCCACAAAGACAAATCAGACGGCCCGAAGTGGTTGTACACGACGTCGATAATCACGGCGATGCCGCGGGCATGTGCCTCTTTGATGAACTGCTTGAGCGCATCGGGGCCACCGTAGGAGGATTCCACGGCGAAGATATTGGCGGGGTTATAGCCCCATGAGTAGTCGCCGGCGAACTCCATGAGCGGCATCAGCTCAACGCAGTTGATGTTGAGGCCCACGAGGTAGTCGAGTTTTTTGGTGAGGTCTTCGAGGTTTGCAGGCGAATGTTCATCGCCGTTATCAACAAAAGAGCCGATATGGGTTTCATAAATCACAAGTTCATGCTGATTCGGCGTAGCGAATTCATCGCCTGACCAGTCAAAATCACCGTGGTTATAGAGGACGCCGTTGCCCACGGAGTTAGTGACCTTGAAGGCTCGGGGATCGATGCGCATGTAGGTGTTTTCGCCATTGCGGATGGCAAATTGGTATTCCTGGCCGGTGCGTGCCTCGGGCACTACCCCAAAGAAATTTCCCGATTCTTCACGTTCGAGCACATTGGCCTGCTCGTCCCAATCATTGAAATCACCAACCACGGCGACCGAGTCAGCATTCGGTGCCCACACGCGAAAGGCGTAGCCCTGCTCGAGAGGAATCGCACCCATACCGGGCACATATTGTTGCACGCTCATCCTTGCTTGCTTCTTTCTTGTGTTTGAGTCCATCGGTTTCTCGCCGAATCGTTGCCCATATCCTAGCCCCAAGCAGCGGGGGCACCTAGCTTGAATGCCATAGATACTGCCCGTTTTTGCCGGTTATGCTGCTCGAATAGTAGCCGGCTGAGCATTCACTGTGCACCAATTTTGATATTCAACAATGCATTACTTATGCTTTATGCTTGTACCAATAATTGATACTAAGAAAGGACGCGTACCTTCATGCGCCGTTTCACCAAAGCCTCTATCGCTATTGCAGCCGCTGCATCCCTGGCACTTTCCGCCTGCGGCGACGACAAGGATGAAGACGAAGTTGTCGTCACCACCACCGAGCAAGACGGCTCCACCGACACCACCGTGGTAGAGACTGACGATCGCGACGATCAGAACGATCGCGACGACCGTGACGACCGCGATGACCGTCACGACGACAAGGATGATCTCGACGATCACCTCGAGAGCCTGGATCCCCAGGACGATGGCGATGATCACGACGATCACGACCACGATGATCACGACGATCACGACGACCACGACCACTAAGCCTTCAATAAAGGCAGTCGTTGAAGCGCCACACTCCTTGAGGGTGGGGCGCTTTTGTCATCCGCAACATCACCAGCGCAATACCAAATAAGGTATTGGCCGCCCGCTCAAAGCTTCCATATACTTTGAGAGGTCCGTCTACATCAGAAACCCTTACCTGGAAAGGACGCGTTTACATGCGCCGTTTCACCAAAGCCTCTATCGCATTGGCTGCCACCGCTTCGCTGGCTCTGACCGCCTGCGGCGATGACAAAGACGAAGAAGAGATTGTCGTCACCACCACCGCCGACAATGGTGCCACCGAGACCACCGTCGTGGAAGTAGACAAAGATGATCACGACGATCACGATGATCACCACGCCCACGGGGCACACAAGACCGACGGTGGTGAAGCTCCCGCCGGCATGACCGAAGCTTCCAACCCTCGCTTCAAGGTTGGCGAGAAGGTACGCATCGACGCCGAGCACATGCCCGGCATGGAAGATGCCATCGGCACCGTCACCGGCGCCTACACCACCACCGCCTACGAGGTGGACTACATTCCCACCGACGGATCTCCCCGCGTAGACGACCACAAGTGGGTTGTGCAAGAAGAGCTCCAAGATCCCGGCAACGCCCCGCTGCGCGACGGCGATCCCATTGTGATCGACGCCGACCACCTCGACGGCATGAAGGGTGCCAAGGGCACCATCGAAGATGTCGAGCAGACCACCGTGTACATGGTTGATTTTGAGGCCAATGGCCAGAAGTACACCAACCACAAGTGGGTCACCGAGGACGAGCTGGAGAAGCTCTAAACAATCCTTCGGCAGCCTTATTGGCTAGCAGAACATGACAGCGCCACCTAGGGCACTTTTCGCCTTAGCGTGGCGCTGTTCGCTTTGCGGGCGCTTTCCTTACCCCCGCCTAACCCCTCCCTGTGGCGCAAGTCGCCTCCATCGTTAATGCTTGAGGCCATATCCTTTCGCGATATCTCAAGCCCCTCAAGGATCAACCCCAAAAGGACGTGCAATGAACAACCGACTCAGCGCTGCCGCCGTTGCCACCGGCCTTGGCTTGGCATTCCTCACCGGAGTGGCCACCGCGCAAGAAGATGACACCGCCGCCACCGTTGTGAGCAGCGAAGTTATCCCCTCCTCCGACGCGAATAACACCGGATCTGAGGATAAGGAGACGGCGCCTGAGAACGATGCGCCTGATACCGACACCCCTGAGGAAAAGCCGGCACCTTCAGAAGATGCTGAGCATTCTGAGAATGACGGAAGCAAGGACGACGCCGATGTCGATGGCGCCGAGGATTCCGATACCGACGAAGCCGACGCAGCCGATGATCAAGCGTCTGAAACCGACAAGGACTCGGCAGATGAAGCTGAGCAAGGCGAGGCTGGCGCCAAGGAGAGCGAAAGCTCATCGGCACAACCGACCTCCGAGTCTTCGCACGCCCCCGCCCAAGATGAGCACTCCACTCCTTCGCGTGCTCTAGCCAATACCGGCGCATCGGTGCTGGGCATTGTTCTTGCTGGCGCTGCCCTTGTTGGCCTGGGTGTGGCGCTTGTTTCACGCAACCGCAAGCGCGGCTAATAGCATCACCTCGTAGCGACAACAACGGCTCCCGGATCGTTCCGGGAGCCGTTGTGTTAGGGCCACGTCTTAGCCGAGCTTGGCTGCGGCGCGAATGAGCGGAAGCTGCAGCGGAAGCCTGAGCAAAGAGATCACCTTGCGCGATGTGTCTTCACCACGCAAGGCCTGGCGGGCCATTTCAAAGTTGGCAGGCCATACCGCAAGCAAGAGAGCGACTGCAGCCTTGCCACCTAGGCGACGAGTGCCGGGGTTAGCGATCAGCCCGGCCACCGCCAGTTCCGCCACTCCGCTGAGGTAGGTCCAGGTACGGGCTTTTGCGGGCATATACGGCGGGATGATGGCGTCGAAAGGCTTGGGGGCAACAAAGTGCAGGATCCCCATGGAGGCGAATGCGCCGGACTGTAGTGCGTGAGATTTGATCTTCATATCGACCATCTTACAGGTGCGAAAAACTGCATGTGACCAGTAGTTTTGTTTTAGATAATGAGTTTTATTTTGCTCGCTTCGCGGTTTAAGATCGTTACGTAACCGTATCCCCTCATTCCCTTTAGGACGCATCTGATGCTTTCTACTACCGCACGCCGCGCCATTGCAGTGCTTGGCGCAGCCGCTTGCGCCGCCGGCCTCGCAGCACCGGCCAATGCAGCCCCCGTCCCTGCAGGATCCAAGTACGTCGCCCTCGGCGATTCCTTCGCCGCAGTGGGCAGCTTGACCAACATTCAAGTTCCCCCGAACGTGCTCTGCGGTCAGGCAAGCGATAACTACGCCCACGTCGTGGCTGAAAAGCTTGGCCTTCAGCTTGACGACGTCACCTGTGGCTGGGCTACCACCGAAGATTATTGGATCCCTCAGCTCCACCCCTTGCCCGGCACCGCATTTTCCGCCCAGCGCAATGCCGTGACTGCCGATACCGACCTGGTCACCCTCACCTTCGGCGGCAATGACAACTTCGCCGATAAGTACATCGGTGCTTGTGCTGCAGGTTTCCTCACCGGCGTAGGCCCCACCTGTCGCCAGCTCATTGAGGTGCCAACCTCCATCGCCATTGCCCCCATTGGCGCAAAGGTGCAGGCCGTGATTGAAGACGTGCAAGCTCGTGCACCGCACGCCAAAGTCATGGTTGCTGGCTACTATGAGCTCACCAACGCCGATTCTGAGTGCTTCCCGAATATTCCGAAGCGCGCAGAAGATCGCCAATTCCTCGCCGACTTCATCGCAGCGCTGAACACTCAGCTCAAGCAAGCTGCCGATGCCACCGGCGCCACCTTCGTTGCAGCGCCTGAAAATGGCACGATGTGCACCGACTCCACCACCCTGCTCGGAGTGCCCGACAATGCTGTCGGCTTCCACCCCACCGCGGTCGGTCAGGCACGCATGGCTGACGCCATCATCGACGCAATGTAATCGCCTCGACGCAACTAGAGGCGCGAAGCACAGCGGGCACCCCTCGGTGCCCGCTTTGTCATTGCCAGAATCGCCCCCGCATCACACCGCGTACCTGCTCGCCATGGCCAAGTACCGGGCAGATGAGGTGCGCACACTAAAAACTGAGACCGCCTGCAATACCAAGAATGCCACAGAGCCATGCCTTGAGTGTGCTACGTCACTTCAGGGAACACACAGCAAATTCAACACAAATTGAAATATAAGTATGCATTTAAGCGTAACTACCGATAATCTCTGTTGGCATGACAACTTTGAAAGATCTCTCCCTCTTGATCGGCCGCGTCCTTTTGGGCGTCATTCTCTTCGCCCACGGTTGGCAAAAGTTCAATGACTGGACCATCTCCGGCACCACCGATGCCTTCCGCGACATGGGCGTTCCCTCCCCTGAGCTCGCAGCTACCTTTGCTACCTACTTCGAAATGATCGCTGGCGCCTTGCTCATCCTCGGCCTGCTGGTGCGCTTCGTTGGCCCCATCCTGGCCATCCAGATGGCTGGCGCTTATTGGTACGCACACCGCGACGCCGGCATCTTCGCTTCCGATGGTGGCTGGGAAGTTGTGGCACTGATTGCCGCAGGCGGCCTCCTGATCGCCGGCGCTGGCGCTGGTCGCTTCAGCATCGACCACCTCTTCGTTGCACCTTTCAAGGCACGTCGTCGCCAGAAGAAGGTTGAGGAAGCACGCGAGAAGGGCCTTGCCGTACAGCACGCCGACGGTACCGTCTCCTACCCCGCCGACGCAGCTCCGGTCAACAACACCCAAAACGCTGCCGCTCCTGCTGCCGCTGCTCCTGCCGCCGCTGCTCCCGCTGCCGCTACCCAGCAGCAGCCCGCACCTGCTCAGAGCGAGCCTGCAGCTCAGCCCCTGAACCGCAACGATGTTGCCAACAACGAAGGCCACACCGTGATCGCAGATCAGGAACCCACCAATACCTTTAAGCCTGAGCAGCGCTAAGTTATCAGGCTCTAGGGGATCAACCCCCGTAGATGCACTCAAACCGCCTCATGATCGAAGCTTCGCTGATCATGAGGCGGTTTTGCTGTAGAAGAGGCCGCATCAGAACACGACTCCCATCGAGTTCTTCCACGCGAATTAGGTAACCCTAGCGTGTTCAACTCGCCACGCATCGTCGCTAAGGCTAGGATTGTTACACATTGTCGCCCCTCGGACATTTTGGAGAGCTTGTTCATGCACAAAAAGCTGCTAGTAGGCATTATCACCGCAGCGATGTTGGTACCGACCGGAGTTGCATACGCGGCGCCAGAGCCAACGACCAAGGTGGAACTCAACGTAGAACCCGAGCAGTTCGTGGCTCAGGAAGTAAGCTTCGATCCCTCCACCGGCCGCACCGAAGGCCTTGAGGCGCTGCGCGAGCTGCGCGCAAAGATGTGGGATCTCAACCCACAATTCCGGGGTTTTGGCTATGAAGGTTATTCCGGAACGCTTCGCGATGCAGCCGAAGCCGAAGGCATTGATTCCAAGGCTGAGTACATGGACGTGACCATGGATTCTGAGCTCGCATGGATCGCTATCCAACGCGGCTACGAAGCATCGGCGGTGTTTTCGCATAAGCGTCCCGACGGTAGCGATATGGCAACTGCCACCATCGAAAGCCATGCAGTATCAACTGAATCCCTCGCCGCCGGTGCGGATTCTCTGAACACCGCAATCTTGCGCTCCTGGGGCCAAAACGAGCTTAAAGCTCTGCAGAAGGCAAAAGGTAAGCGCAATGCACAAAATGGCCACCTGGTCAACTTGCTGCACCCCAAGCAGCGCCACTATGGATTCAGCGCCGTTAGCGTCGAAGGTAGCCAGTACGGCACCTATTACGTGGGTGTGAGTAGCGAAATTCCAGTTGGCGACACCGATAGTGCAGCGCACACTCCAGCCGGTGAGCAAACGGTGACCCTGTACCGCGCTGCAAAGGCAGACGAGACTCCCACGGGCTTAGAAAAGAAGAAAGAAGCCAGCGAGTCGGATACCTCCGAAGGCGACACCAAGGACACTGAGAAGACCACTACGAGTCGCCCCATCGTGGAAGTGAAAAAACTCGATGAGATTTTCAAACCACGCACCTAATCTCTAACCACGCCCCCACTAGCCGGACTGAACAGATCAAGGTCCAGCTAGCGGGGGATTTTTTTCACCCAAAGCTAGTCGACGATCGCTTGGCCTTGATCGTCGTAGTCATAAAAGCCAGCGCCTGCTTCAACACCCAGACGCCCCTGCTCGATATAGTCACGCATCACTACCTGAGCAAGTTCCCCTGTGCCGGGAACACCCTTAGCTTCACGGCTTTTCAGCACGGCGTAGACCGTGCGCATACCGATGACGTCGAGAACTTTAAAAGGCCCAAGCGAATCCATGACGATTTCCCATGTCTTATCAATCGTCTTTGGATCTGAAACGCCTGCTCCCCACAACTCAAGTGCGGATTCCACAAAAGGAATGAGCAGGCTGTTCAGGATATAGCCGGAGCGTTCCTTATAAATCGGCAACGGCACCATCCCCACCTGGGCTGCAAATGCTTGAGCTTGATCAAAAACAGATGCATCGGTACCTGGGTGGCCCATGATCTCTGCCGCTGGTCGTTTCCAAATCTCATTAGCAAAGTGGATAGCCACAAACTGGGCTTCGAAGGCGAGCAAAGGAGCTAGTTGGCTGGGAAGCACGGTGGAAGAGTTGGTGGCCACGACGGTTTCGGGGCGCAGATGCGGCCGCAGTGCTTTGTAGATAGCCGTTTTCGCCTCAGTCGTTTCCGCTACGCACTCAAAAACAAGATCGACGTCTCCAGCGCGGCTGATCTCCGTGGTGTACTCGATGCTGTCAATGGCCGTTGCCACTGCTTCTTCATCGAAGTCTGTGTCGTTGATGTACGGCGTGCGAAAGCGCTCCACCCGCTGTTCGGCTCGGGCAATAGACTCCTCGCTGCGACCATAAATCGCCACCTGCTTGCCGTGCAGCGCGAATTGCAAGGCGGACTGCGCACCGAGGGTGCCGCCACCAGCAATGAGCACGGAATCAAGCGAATCCTTCACCATTTCCTCCTTAAAAATTTGGCCAAAAAACTAGCTGAACTGCAGTTTTCCACCGCACCAGTGTAGTTCTACCCAGCCATCCGATGATCTGTCACGATTGAACAAACCAGCGCTGCACATGGGCCGAAGCCTAGGCGTGCGAGGCGAAACGTCGAAAAGCTCAGACCGCTTGCGCTGCAACGCTATGCCCAAGCGCGCACGAAACCCCAAGGTGATGGCCATCGCCGCCGCGTTCTAAGCGACAAACTAGAATCAATCCAGGCAGCGCGGGGAGTATGAAACCTGTGGCTGTTGCAGTATTCCGAACGAGAAAAGTGAGCTTCTGAGCATTGATGGTGTTATTCGCGATCGCCACGATCGCCTTGATCTTCTATCTGATTGATCACCTGGTGTATCGAGGCCAAAAGGATCTCAGTCCCACGACGTTTCTGAAGGTCCTGGCGAACTTCATCATCATGGCTGTGACCAGCGGAGTGTTCCTTCTGCTGGTGATGTTCGTCATCCTGACGAGCGTCGCTGTTGCCGATACCACCTTTGAGGATTTCTCCCAGGAGCAAATGCTTGATCACATCAATGGCACCGAAATGCTGTTTTTCATCTTCGTGATCATCTTCGTCGCGGCAATCCTGCACTTTTTGTTCCGTGAGTTCTTAATCAAGCACGGCCTGGTGTTTCGCTACCGGGATGATGACTACGTGATCAATGAGTACCTCATCCAATGGTCAACCATTTACTTGGCCGTGTACCAGTTCATGTTCGATGGGGTAAAAGACGTAGCCAAAGAGCTCGTTTCCTCCGATAGCACCCAACAGATCTACAACATCGTGCTCTCACCAGAAAACATCAACCTCGCGGTGCAGCCTCTGCTTATTTGCTCCTGGATCACCTTGGTCATGGAACGGCTGCGCTTCCGCAAAGGCCTCGGTGTGCACGCCGACCTGGATCAAGTCACCATCGCCCACAACGAGCGTTAAAACGCCGGCACGCAGCTCCTTCCGATAGGCCTGCTCCCCTACGCTGCACCGAAATGCGCATCGAGGATCAAAGCGGCAACCTCATGAGGAGCAATAGCTTCAGGCCAATCCGGTAGTACACCGTCTGGTGCCCAGGCCGTGATCCATGAGGCACGCTCTTGTGCGCTAGCGCCTCCGTGGCCGCCTTCGTCTCGATGGCCATGATCGGTCACGCACACAAGTAACCACTGCTCGCCATAATGCTCGTGACGATCGCTGATCGCCTCCATCACTCGTCCAAGGTGCGCATCGACTCTGCCCAAGGCCTCGCGATATTCTGCGCCTTTCAGCCCGTAGACGTGCCCGGCATCATCAACATCACAGCAATAACAAAAGCCCAGATCAAAGGCGCCTTCGCGGATGGCGGCGAGGCTGAAGTCGACCACTTCGGCGTCGACAAGCTGATAGCCATACGTCTCGCCGTTTCGGATCACCAGCTTGTGCACACCCGCGTATTGCTGCTCGAGCCGTGGGTGAATGATAGGGCCTAGGCCTGCCGGATCCACCAACACCGGCCACCCGGCAGCGGCGAATGTGCGGGTGCTTTGATCCCGATAAAACGCCTGGGCCAGCAGATCCGGGTGTTGCCAATTGCGGCCGCCCACGCAGGAATTGTCTCTAAACCCGTGCTCAGCGTGGGTGGTGCCAGTTAGGATACTGGCCCATCCTGGGGCAGAAATCGTTGGTACTTCCATCTCCATGCTGCGCCATTGGCCTTGTTCGGCCGTGCGCAGGAGATGGGGTGCAACGCCCGCTTCTCCGGCGATATCCCAACGCACACCGTCGATGCCAAAGAGCAATACGCGGCGTTTGTGCGAGCTTGTGTGCTCACTCTTGGTGGAGGCTTGAGGGTTCCGCATCTACACGCCCGCCTTGTTCAAGCCGCTCAGCCCGCTGTTCTTGCTGCTGGTTAGGGTGTCGAGTTCTTGAAGTTCCTCGGGCCTGATTGCATCGACCACAACTTCTTCGCGGGATAGCTGCACCTCGACGAACTCCCCGACGGCGATTTCTTGTGCCCGGCGCGTCGGCATATCAATGCGGATCGTTCCAGGTGTGCGCGTGCTGGCAACGTGCAGGGCAGTAAAGGTGCCACGAAGCTGCTTGCCCATCACTTTTAGGTCGCTATGAGAAGAGCTTCGCACGTCTAGGTCTTCCGGGCGAACCAAGGCCATGCCCATTCCCCTGGTGGTATCAATTTCTTCGCTATTGACCACGCTGCACACGCGACCAAGAACGTCGATGCCCCCGCGACGCATCTGCCCGGGAATGCGGTTGGTAACGCCAACGAATTGTGACACAAAGGCCGATTGGGGTTGCTGATACAGCTCCTCCGGCGTGGAGATCTGCACGATGCTTCCCTCATTCATCACACCAACGCGATCGGCCATCACTAGGGCTTCTTCCTGGTCATGGGTCACTAGGAGGGTGGAGATGCCTTGGGAAAGCTGCAACCTGCGAATTTCATCGCGGAGCTGTCCTCGAACTTGTGCATCAAGGGCTGATAGTGGCTCGTCGAGCAGCAGTACCTCTGGTTCGAGGGACAGTGCTCGAGCCAGGGCCACGCGCTGTTGTTGGCCGCCTGAAAGTTGAGCGGGGAACTTATTGCCGTGGCTGCCCAATCCGACGAGCTCAAGCAATTCCTCGGCACGTTTGCGGCGCTTGGCCACGGGCACTTTGCGGATTTTCAACCCATAGGCGATGTTGTCGAGCGCCGTCATATGCGGAAAGAGTGAATACGCCTGAAACACAATGCCCATATTGCGTTTCCTCGTGGCGAGGTCGGTGATGTCTTTGCCGCCTACTTCTACCCGACCTGCATCCGGGGTTTCTAAGCCGGCAAGGATTTTCAAGGTAGTGGATTTGCCACAACCAGACGGGCCTAAAAGGGCGACCAATTCGGCATGCCCGATGGTGAAGTCGAGGTTATTGAGCACTTGGCGATCCCCAAAGCGCTTATTGATCTGCTTGAGTGCGATATTTGGTTCAGACATAATGCGAGCTTTCTTGTTATGCGCCTGCAAGGCGATGGCGGTGCGATTTATTGCTGTTTCTGGCTACGAGAAAGTCGGGAGATGCTGGCAAGCAGCAACCAGGTGATCACGGTGGTGATGAATGAAAGTGCTGCAATACCGCGGGGGTTCGTGGAGGAAATCTCAACCATGTACACCGGGAAGGTGTAATGCAGCAGCAGCGAGGCCATGGCAAATTCTGATAAACACATCGCGATGCAGAGCAATGATGCAGACAATATGGCAACCCTGAGGTTCGGCAGCACGATGCGAACAAGAGTGCTCCATTGCTTATCGCCGAGGGAGGCGGCGGCTGCAAAGAGCGTGTCGAGGTGCAGAGTTTTCACCCCGGCGTCGATGGCGCGGTAGCACAATGGCATGACCAAGATGACGTACAACGGCACCAAGGACCAGCGTGAATTGATAAATCCGGGAGTGATGATTCGGTAGAATTCCGAGGCGCCTGACACCAGTGCAACTGCCGGCACCACGAGCGGCATCACCGAGACCATCTCAACTACGGTGGCCAGCTTGGGCGCTTTGAGGTTGACAAACACCACGGTGGGAACCAGAAGTGCCAACATCATGACGGTGGTGGCGGCGGTGATCAGCAGTGTTTCTTTAATCGCCTGGATCCCGCGGGGGTTGGTGAGCGCTTCACTGGCTGGGGTAAAGGTGAGGCCTTCTCCTGGGCGGGTAAAGCCGAACACTGCGGCTGCGATCCACGGGGCGAGAAAGAACACCAGGGCGACTACAAGCACCGCGGGTTGCACCCAAGCATGCCCGGCGCGGCGCGGTGTGCGAGCCGTGCGAAGCATGTCGCCCATCCGGCCTTGGGCTGCGGGAATGGTGGCTATTTGCTGAGCCATTTAGAACTCCGTTTCACAAGAAGCAGACGCAGACCCATGGCGACCACGATGATGAGCATCATCCAGGTCACCAGTGCTGCGGCGAGGCCTGGGTCGAGCAGCACATTGCCGCTGATCATGAATCCAATGAGGATTGGCACGAGGTTGAGCGAGCCGCCGGCGAGTGCATAAGCCGTGGCGTAGGCGGAAAAGGCGTTAGCAAACAATAAGAGCAAAGCACCGGCGATCGGCGGCCACAGGATGGGCAACGCGATATCGCGAAGGTATTGCCATTTGGTTGCGCCCAAGGATGCAGCGGCGGTGGGCCACTCCGCTTTCATGCCCCCAATCGCCGGCAGGATGAGTACCACCATGAGTGGAATTTGGAAGTAGAGGTACACCACCGCCACGCCCCAGAAGGAGGTCAGTGTGTAGGCATCGGCAATATTGGGCGAGATCTTACGAATCGCCGTGGTGAGCAAACCTTGGGTGCCGGCAAGAGCCACGAAGGCATATGCCAATTGCACACCACCGGCCTGGGAGGCCAGGGCCGAAAAGCTACGCACCATCGAATGCAGCCACCTTGGCCCTTGAGCGCTGCTTAGCGCCCACGCCACGATCAGCCCGATCAGGCCACCGATGACGGCGGTTACCACCGAGAGCTGGATAGTGAGCACGAAGGCTTTCTTGTTCTCAGCGCTCATTGCTAGGCCGAGCGTATCGAGGGTGTAGCTTCCCGAAGCATCTTGGAGTGAGCGATTAATATTCGCAATGATGGGCAGAACAAGAAATGCTGCAACAAAGAGGAAGAAAGGCAATGCGGCCAGAAGCCCTGCCACGTTGATTCCCTGAGCACGCCATTTCATTGTTCTGTGTTGTTTTCCAGGCGATGCTTTTTGTGTTTGCGCATCGCCTTCGGCGGTTGCGCTTTTCACTAGTACTTCACCTTATTGGTCCACTCAGAGGCGATCACTTTATTGGCTGCGTCGCCTTGTTCAGGGGTAGGAAGCTGCACCTTCTTGAGGGTTTCTGCATCAGGCAGTGCTGCTTGGGCTTGCTCAGAGAGCTTGCCTTCTTCTACCAACTGATTAAATCGCGCCGGTACTGCGCCGCCGAGGGCGTATTGTTCGGAGCCTTCATCGGAGGTGAGCCAGTCCAGCCATAGGCGGGCTGCATTGGGGTGTGGTGCGTCAGTGGTGACGGATTGTGCGTAATACGTGCCGAAGACGCCATCTTCTAGCACCTTGGATTCAAAATCCACGCCGTCGGCGCGCAACTTATCTTCTGCACCCTTCCAGTTGTAGTTCCAGTCGAATACCACTGAGGCTTCACCGGTGGTCAATGCGTTGACCGGATCGGAGGTCGGAACGAGGTTGCCGCTTTCAGCCAGCTTGGCAAAGAAGTCGATACCCGGTGCGATGTCATCGAGGGATCCACCATTTGCCAGGGATGCGGCAAAGACCGTGGCAATTGACGATGCGCCGGTACGAGGATCGCCAGGCAGTGCGATTTTGCCCTTGTATTTTGGATCGAGCAGATCCTTGAAGCTATTTGGCACATCGGCGTTCTTTTTGTTCACACCCACGGTGATCACGCCGTAGTAGGACCCCACCCACTTGCCGTCCGGGTCTTTGAGGTTATCGGGGATATCGTCCCAGTGCGAAGGCTTGTATTCGTCGATCAGGTCTTGTTGCTTCGCCGCGTTGGTAAAGGAATACCCGATATCGATGGAGTCAGGCTGCTTGGGCTGGCCTTTGAGGTTTTTCACCGCCTGTAATTCTTCGGCAGAGGAAGCGTCGGGCGAATCGACGGTGTAGTTCACCCCGTAGGTGTCTTTGAAATTCTTTAATTGCCCGCCATAGTTAGCCCACGTCTCTGGAAGCGCAATGAGGTTGACATCGCCTTCTTCCTTGGCCAGCTCGGCAATTTGCTCAATATTCTTACCGATTTCGGCGTTGTTGCTCTCATCCGAAGATCCACATGCCGCCATCGGCACTGCGAGCAGCAAACTGGCACCTAGGGCCGCGATTTTCTTCACCTTCATTGCAAGGGTCCTTCCTAGCTTGTCGACGCCCTCTGCTCATCCAGTACAAGCAGATTGGGGAGGAGTTGGGCGCATTTCAATTGACATCGAGGATTCAATCAGGCGCATATGGCGCGAAGGTTCCAGCAAGTTGAACAGCACGAGAATGATTTTGCATACCTTTAAGCATCTCTTCCGAGCCTTTAATGTGAGGCGCTAAGGTGAGCGAACACCGCAACCCCTAATATTTTCGAAGGTGAAATTCCCTATGAGCCCCACTGAAAACCTCGTTGAGCAGGCATATTCCTTTGAAGGCTGGCTGCTCGATTTCAATGGCACCCTCAGCGATGATGAGGCGATGCTGCAGGAATGCTATAACAAAGCCTTAAGCGCCTTGGGCAAACCTTTAGCCCCTGGCGAATACTTGGAAGTGTGCGGCTTAAGCGAATACGATCTCGCTCGCACAGTCTTAGAACGCCGCGGCATGGGTGAAGATCACATGGAGGCCTTTATCCAGGAAGTAGCCGGCTACTACCGCGAAGCTGCCTTGGCCCACCCACCTGTGACCCAAGCCAGCGTGATGCTCATCCATGCCTTGCTGGACCAGGGGTTCCCCATCGCCATTGTGACCGGCACGATCCGGCCAATGATCTTGCCGGTGCTCGAAGCTGTTGGTTTACAGGCACTTATTCCAACGCTCACCACAGCCGAGGACACAGGCGCCGGCAAACCCAACCCGGAGGGTTTTCTTCGAGGTGCGCAGATTTTAGGTATCAAGCCAGAACGCCTTTTAGCCTTTGAGGATTCAGCCGATGGCATGGCTGCAGCCAGCGCCGCGGGCATGCAATGCATGCATATTGGTGGCACTGCTACTGCACTGCATGCCCCTAGCTTTGATGCCTTTGCGCAGGCAGCCTTGCAATTTCAATCGAATACCAGCACGCCTTAACGCTCTGGTGGATGATTCGTCGCCACCCTTATGCGCGCGACGTCGCTACGCAGCACGTCCACCGAATACTCAATGGGAACACCATCACCATCAAAGGCGGTGCGCATGATCTTCAGCACGAGCTCTTTTTTGAGCAATTGCAGATGTTCACGCTGACGCGCATTTGGCATAGCCGGCACAATGACTTCCTGCTTGCTCCGTGGTGCGCGATGAAAGCGTCGATCCAGCAACTCATAGAGCGATTGCGTGAGGTCTTCTTCAAGGAGTTCCGGAAACGCCGTTGCTGGAAAAACCGAATCTTCAATTAACAAGGGCACACCCTCGACCCTTCGTAGGCGTTCAACTCGAAACATTGGGCTGCGCAATGGAATCTGAAGATGCTCAGCATGCGTTGCGGTGGCGTAATCAAGCGAAGCACTGAGCAATTCAGAGTCCACACTCAGCCCCCTGGCACGCAACTGAGGCATAAAACCCGAGATCTCGTTGAGGTCTACCTGGGGCGGCTTTGTCTGCACAAAGGTTCCGCCACCTCTTCCCTGCCGCCGTCTGATCAGACCGTCTGATTCGAGCAAATCGAGGGCTTTGCGGATAGTCGAACGGGACACCTCAAATTGTTCTAGCAGCACTCTTTCAGATTCGAGTTTGCCACCACGTTGGTAGCGGCCTGCCTCAATGCGGTGGCGCAGCTCTTCTGCAACTGCCAGATATCGCTTTGCCAACTGCTCACTCCTTGGTGTTTGCTTGGCACTGACGTGCCAGACGGCGCCCCGGAATTATCCTCGGCAGGGCGTTGTACAACATTATTTCTTGTCTCAACAGCCCTGGCCACCGCTATTACGGAAAAGACGAGCGCTTTACGGCACTAGGAGGCGATGCGTTCAAGCACCTCAAGGGTTTTTTCTGCCGTGGCCTTGGCCGATCCTGGGTTTTGGCCAGTAACCAATCGGCCATCTACCTGCGTATAGGAAGTAAATGGAATGAGTGCTTTGGAGTAGTGCGCACCGAGATCTTTCATGCGCTGTTCAACGTTATAGGGCACCAGTTTCGCCACACCGGCCAGTACTTCCTCACGCCAGGAGAAACCAGTGATGTTGCGGCCTTGGACGAGTGGCTGGCCGTCGCTGAGTTCTACTTCGAGCAGGCCACAGTAGCCGTGGCATACCGCGGCGACAACGCCGCCTTGTTCATAGATAGCTCGCGTGAGTTGCTGCAGCCCCTCGCTGCCCGGGAAGTCGTACATCACGGCATGGCCACCGGTGAAAAAGATGGCGTCATAATCTTTGGCATCTACCTCGCATGGCGCTTTGGTGTGCTTGAGCAGTTCCATCCGACCGGGATCGTTGTGCCAAGCCTTGGCGGAGGCGTCGTAGTTTGGGAATTTCAGCGAGCGTGGCTCAAGAGGCGAAAAGCCTCCTTGAGGGCTGACAATATCTTGGGAGTAACCCGCAGCTTCGAATACGTCATAAGAGTGCGTGAGCTCTGAAAGCCAAAGGCCCGTGGGGTGAGTTGGGTCTGATTCATATGCCGGCACATTGGTGACGACCTGCAAAATGCGTCGTGTGGGTTGGGTAGCCATGATGGTCTCCTTAGCAGTTTTCCAGTGCTTTATGCGTTGCGGGATTCAAGCCACTTGGCATAGGTGCGATTGTGACGTGGTGTTGCGATGCCATTGAGCAGGAACGGGATTCGTGGATCGAGCTTCAGTTGCGGATCTTTGTTCTTTGATAGCCGGCCCATCTGCCAGCGGAACCACGCCATCGATGCCGCTGAAGCCAATGCCTTATTGCTGATTTTGGTATGCGGGATTGCTGGTGCTGCCTCATATCCTTGCTCCCACTGCTTTGGCAGATTGGGGTCGGCTGCCAACGCGGTGCCGATACCGACCAAGGCTACACCGGAATCCAATACCTGCTGTGCCACGCTGGGACGCACGATGCCACCGGTGACCATGAGCGGAAGGGGCGAGGTAGCGACCAGTTGTTCAGCCATGGAGAGGAAGTATGCTTCCCTGGCTCGTGTTCGATCATCGGCGGCATTGCCCGTCATAGCTGGGCTTTCGTATGAGCCTCCGGAGAGTTCGACGAAATCCACGCCGTGCTGGTTTAGCATCTCAATCACCCTGGCGGCGTCCTTTAGGCTAAAGCCGCCGCGTTGGAAGTCGGAAGAATTCAGTTTTACTGCCAGGAGGAAGTCCTTCGGCACTTCCGCGCGAATTCTTCTGAGAATCTCGATGAGGATGCGGGCGCGGTTTTCTAGGCTTCCGCCCCACTGATCACTGCGAATATTCGCAAGTGGCGAGAGGAATTGCGAAAGCAAGTAGCCGTGCGCTGCGTGGACCTCTACCCCATCAAATCCGGCTTCTGCTGCGCGGAGGGCAGTGCTTCGAAACATCTCGATGACTTCTTCGATCTGCTCGTGGCTCATTTGGGTTGGTTCAGCAAATTGTGCCCGCTTGCTTCCAACCTCGACTTTGATAGGACTTGGCGCCCAGGCCACCCCAGGTTGATTGGTAAGCACCTGCCGGCCTGGATGGTTGATCTGCATGATGATCTTTGCTCCGTGGCGATGCACTCGCTGCGCCCATTGCACAAAGGGATCCAGTGGTTGGTTCTTGTCTAACACGATGGCTTGAGGCCCGGTCAATGCTGCATCGTGGACCATCACATTGCCGGTAATGAGCGTGCCAACACCACCTTTGGCCCAGCGTTCGTACAAGGTGAAGATTCGCTCGCCTGGTACGTGCTGGGCAGTACCCAGCGATTCTTCCATCGCCGCTTTTACTAGGCGGTTAGGCAGCATAGCCCCGGAATCGAAAGTAAATTCGCTCGACAGTTGCTTCGACATTGTTTCTCCTTAGAGCGTAATGTTTACGGTGTAAACATGAAGATAGGCTAGGATGTGAACGGTGTCAACATCGAATCGGGAAAACTACCACCACGGCGATTTAAGAACAGCGCTATTAGAACGCGCCTTAGCAATGCTGCAAACCTCGCCCAACCTTTCCTTGCGAGGTTTAGCCAAGGAAGAAGGCGTCAGCCCCACAGCGGTCTACCGACACTTCTCGGATAAGCAAGCACTCGAATCAGCGCTCGCAGCCCATGGCTACAGCCAGCTTCACCTCAAGCTGCAACACACCAGCACCACGATTGAGCGGGCAGAAGATCTCTGGCGCATGGCCCATACCTACGTTGTATGGGCTCAAGAAAATCAGCCGCTGTTTTCACTCATGTTCACAACCCAGTGCGACCCCACAGCACCAGAGCGAGTAAAAGCAGTAAAAGACATCACAAGTTTCCTGTCAGGCCTTATTACCCACTGGTACCCCGAGCGATGCGACGAAGCGTTGCTAAGCGCCATATGGTCACTGGTTCACGGCATGGCCACGTTGGCCATGCAAGGCAAAATCTTTAGCCCTAGGCCGGCCCTCCCCGTTGAACACAGTGAGCACGAGCTCCAGGAACATGTGCGCACTTGCTGGCAGGCACTGATGGCGACGCCAGCACAGTGACTACGAAGGCGCAGTGGAAGGCCAGCGGCGAGCACACCTGATGGCAGGGAAGTTATTGTTTGCTAAAACCCAGCACCTCAGGTTGAGGCGGCATGGGCGCTCCGGGAGGCGGGGCAATCTTTGAGTAGCCCTTGATCACGCCAACGGTTTCCGAGTTGGAAGATGAAAGCTCCGGCTTAGCGTCTCCTCCACTGAGATAGCTGCCCCTCCACGGCGCAGGATCGCAAGGCCTATCCACGAATCGTTTCTGCACGAAGATGGCGCCTGCGAGGAGTATGGCGCCAATCAGGATCAGCAACACGAGAGCAATCAGGCCGCCGAGGTTTGCCGTCTTGCCAACCAGAATGCCAAACCATCCAAAGTCGGCATCACCAAAGGTGGTGTCCGCGTCGGCGAATTCACCCAGCACGCCCATGAGCAGCGCGGGGCCAAAGGTGATAATCAAGCCGTTCGTAAACGCACCAAATATCGCTCCCCTGCGACCGCCGGTGGCGTTGCCATAAACACCCGCGGCACCACCGGTGAAAAAGTGCGGCACCAATCCCGGAAGGATGAGAGCGAGTCCGAATACGGGGTTGAGCCAAGCGCTCAACACAGCCAAGCCCACGAGTCCTCCCACGAATGAGGAGATGAAGCCGATGATCACGGCGTTTTGTGCATACGGGAACACAATTGGGCAGTCGAGCGCAGGGATTGCACCCGGAACAACCCTCGCCGCAATCCCTTGGAACGCTGGAACGAGTTCGCCAAGGATGGTACGCACGCCGAACAAAATGACTGCGACACCGATGCCAAACTGGAAGCCTTGATTCACGCTCGCCATGATGTAGGCGCCGGTATTTGCCGGTTCAGTTTCAAAGACGGCAAAGGCTTCTTCGCTGCCCACGCGGATTAGCGCAAGTACTGCGATCGCTACATACATGATCGCCATGGACAAAGCGGTGGACACCATAGAATCTCGCAAAAAGCTGAGCCCTTGGGGCAAGTTCGACTTCTCGGTGGACGGGGACTGCTTTTTGCCACGACCACCGACGGCCTGGCCAACTGCACCTGCGGCAAGGTAGCCGGCTGTACCAAAGTGCCCGATGGCAATGGAATCATCACCGGTGATTTTGCGTGTATATGGGTGTGCCAACGCTGGCAAAGACACCATGAGGATGCCAAGAAGCACGGCCCCTAACAACACCACGACCACAGAGTTAAAGCCAGAAGCTGCCAAAATGATCGTCAGCATCGTGGCCATGAAGAGCACATGGTGCCCTGTGAGGAATACGTAGCGAAGTGGCGTAAACCGGGCAAGCAAGAGTGAAACCGCGAAGCCTAAAATCATCAGCCAAGCAACCTGACTGCCATATGATTCCTGAGCAATTGCGGCGATCGCCTCATTCGTGGGGATAACGCCCTTGGTTCCGGTGGCAAAGGTGATCATGGATCCGAGTGGTTCCAGGCTCGAGACCACAATGCCGGCACCGGCGCCGAGGAGCAGGAAGCCAAGTGTCGCCTTAATGGCTCCGCCAAGGACTTGTCCTGCTGATTTCCTAAGAGCAATCAATCCAACGGCAGTGATGATGCCGATGAGAAATGCGGGAACTGCCAGAATTTCATTCACAATGAAATTCGGAATCGCGCTGACGAAGTCCATAACTACTCTTCCCCAATCCAGTAGATTTCACGCAGCGCAGCATCGATCTCCGCCTCACTGGTGAAGTTTTCAATGATGCACATGGGCACGCCTAAATCGCCGAGCGTTCGGGCGATTTCACCAGACGTGAGAATGCAATCCGCATCTGAGGCCTTGCCTTTCGCCGAAATCGTGTCTGTGGCCTCGACCGTGAACAAGCTCGCCCAACCCCATGCTGCCAATACCTGTTCCAGCGTATTTTTCAAGAACAATGAAGTACCCAACCCGTTGCCGCACACGGTGAGAATTTTGCCCTTTGAAGCCGGCAAATCCGATGGAGCTTCGATGCTTATGCCGCTTCGCCCATCGGCGCTTGAAGATTGGCGTGCTTCTAGACGCTGTGCATCTTCATCCGATGCTTTGAGCAAAAGGTCACGCAAATCCTCGCCGGATTCGGCAGTTCGGATGCGCTTCATCGCCCCAGCATCTTGTAGCAGCGCGGCCAATGCCTTGAGCGCCGCTCGGTGGCTACCGGTGTCTTGCGCGGCCAACACAACTACCACGTCCACCGGATCGTTTTTGTGCCCGAATTCTATTGGAGTGGCTAAATTACACCAGCTCAAGCTCGTTGCATGCACATGTTCTGAGGCTTGGGCGTGCGCAAGGGCAAACCCTGGGGCGATCACGATATAGGGGCCATGTTCTTCAACGACGCCGATCATGGCATCGACGTAGGCAGGCTCAATGCAGCCATTGTGAATTAGAGGTTGCGCTGCTGCCCTAATCGCTGCAGGCCAGTCCTTTGGCTCCACGCCAACCAGCGTCGCCCCTTGGGGGATGAGATCGATTAGCTTGCTCATATCCCCAACAATAGGCTGAAGAGCCAACCTGTAAATGGGGAAAAGTCTTTTGCCGTTGTGAGATTTGCTTAGCAAACCTAAGACAAAGAAAAAGTGGCGCTCAGCGCCACTTTTTGCTTACTTCACCAGTTTGATGATTGATTCAGCCAGGCTTTCCGCCTCGAGTTCCTCAGCCTCCTGGCCCGCGCGACGCAACTCAACCTTGCCGTCCTTGAACGCGCGACCAAGCACCACAACGTAGGGCATACCAAGCAGTTCGGCGTCTTTGAATTTCACACCAGGGCTGACCTTGGGGCGATCGTCGAAAAGCACATCGATGCCGGCTGCATCGAGATCAGCCACGAGCTGCTCGGCGGCCTCGGCTGCCTCCTGGTCTTTGTTGGCAACCACCACGTGCACCTTATAAGGCGCTACTTCTACAGGCCAGTTCAAGCCCTTATCATCGGCACGCTGCTCTGCAAGAACACCTAGCAGGCGGGTAATACCGATGCCGTAGGAGCCCATGGTGGGGATGGAACGCTTGCCGTTTTCATCCAAGATCTGCACGTCAAAGGCCTCGGTGTATTTGCGGCCGAGCTGGAAGATGTGGCCGATCTCAATGCCGCGTTCGAGGGTAAGCACGCCCTGGCCTTCTGGAGCCGGGTCGCCCTCTTTAATTTCAGCTGCCTCGATGTATTCGTCGATGTCGAAGTCACGGCCAACGGTCAGCCCAACGACGTGACGCTGCGGGGCATCGGCACCAGTAATCCAAGAGGTACCGCGCACCACGCGAGGATCTGCATAGACCTTCACGTCATTGGCAATCAACGCGCGCGGGCCAACATAGCCCTTGACCAGGAAGTCGTTCTTGGCAAAATCTTCCTCGGAGGCAAGCTCAACCTCAGCGGGTTCAAGCGATGCCTCCAGGCGCTTCATGTCCACTTCCCTATCACCGGGCAGCAGCACACCAGCGAGCTCCCATTCCTTAGCACCAGGCTGCTTGATCTTCACCACGATGCACTTCAGCGTGTCAGATGCCTCGACCGCGCGGCCTTCTACCTGCACCCCGGCATCGTGGGCCCACTGCACCAAGGCAGCGATGGTTTCAGACTGCGGCGTGTCGTGCTCTACTGCCTCAGGGGCTTCGGCGGGATCACGTTCGACACCTGGCTGGGTCACCACGGCTTCCACATTTGCGGCGTAATCACCCTCGGTGGCGCGCACGAAGGTGTCTTCGCCTGCAGGCGAAATGGCCAAGAATTCCTCGGAGGCGGAACCACCCATGGCGCCGGACGTCGCAAAGCAAATGGCGTAATCCACACCAAGGCGATCAAAAATTGCTTGATAGGCCTTCCGGTGGTTTTGGTACGACTGCTCAAGGCCCTCGTCGCTCATGTCGAAGGAGTAGGAATCCTTCATCACGAACTCGCGGCCGCGAAGAATGCCGGCGCGGGGGCGCTCCTCATCGCGGTACTTGGTCTGAATCTGGTACAAGGTGACGGGGAAATCCTTGTACGAGGAGTACATGTCTTTGACCGCGGTGGTGAACATCTCCTCGTGGGTAGGCCCTAGGAGATAATCAGCCTGCTTGCGGTCTTTGAGGCGGAACAGCGAATCGCCGTATTCAGTCCAACGATTGGTCTGCTCATAAGGCTCCTTTGGCAGCAGCGCAGGAAAGAGCAATTCCTGGGCGCCAAAGCGATCCATTTCCTCGCGCACAACTTGTTCAATGTTGCGCACAGTGCGCAGGCCAAGGGGCAGCAAGGTGTACACGCCCGGGGCCACACGGCGGATGTAGCCGGCACGAACCAGCAGCTTGTGGCTTAGAACTTCAGCGTCTGCGGGATCCTCGCGCAGCGTGCGCAAAAACAGGTTGGAAAGGCGTGTAATCATGGTTGGGGATTCTACCCGACGCCAAGGTACTGGTCTGCTTGGCTCGACCTCTTCGAAGGCGCCTCGCTCGCAGCACCCCTGCACCAGGCAACTATTGTGGTGGCATGCTCATTGTCCTTCCTCCCTCAGAAACCAAGGCCTCCGGTGGCGAAGGCGCACCTTTGGATTTCGAGTCGCTTTCCTTGCCAAGCCTGAATGAAACCCGCCGCGCAATCGCACGCGACCTCGTGGCACTTCCCGTTGATCAAGCCTTGGAAGTCTTGGGCATTTCAGAAAAACTTCGCCCCGAGGCTGAGGCCAATCGCGCACTGATGACTGCCCCAACCATGCCCGCAATCCTGCGCTACACCGGGGTGCTTTTCGACGCCCTCGATGCTCCTTCCCTACCCACGAAATCGTGGGAACGCCTCGCCATTGGTTCTGCGCTCTTCGGCGTGGTGGGTGCTCAGGACATGATCCCCAAGTACCGCCTCTCCGGGGGCACGAAGTTGCCTACCTCAGATGGGGAGCTACCCACTATGAAAAAGCGCTGGGGCAAAGCAATCACTGAGGCGCTGCAGGAATCTGAGGAGCTGATCTTGGATTTACGTTCAGGCATCTACCAGCAGCTCGGTCGCGTGCCCGGCGCGGTGACCGTGCGTGTGGAATCCGTACAAGCCGATGGCTCGCGCAAGGTGGTCAGCCACTTTAATAAGCACTACAAAGGGCTTGTAGCTAGGGAGCTGGCATTGTCTGATGCGCAGCCTCAAAATGCTTCCGAGGTCGCCGCCGCGGCGCGGGATGCCGGCTTTGTGATCGAAGAAAACGAAAAGAAACCACTGGAGCTCACCATGGTGGTGGAAGGCTAGCGATGGATAAACGGAAAATCGAACAACGTGCTTGGGAAAAGGACTACGCAAAAGCAGCAACGAAATTTGAAGATTGGAAATTAACTTTTCCGCCGTCAATTTTAAAGCCGGCCCCAGAGGATCTCAACAAGGGGAACGATTCATTTAAATCAATATCTAAAGCACCATGTTGGTGGTTCGGGATCGCGGGAATCCAGTACTTCCAGGACGTCGTTTTCGAGCAGGTAACTTTCACCAAGAATGGCACAGAAACCAGAATTCTGGTTTCACTCATTCCCGAACCAGGCAACCCACATGACCCCAGTGCTGTTGCAGTTTATATTGGTGATTCGAAAATTGGGTTCCTTAACTCGAGAATCAGCAGGTTGTACCACACTAAATTAAAGTTCATCCAACATCATTTCGGGGTCAACGTCGAAACGCTGGCTGAAATCAGCCGCTACCGGAGTTACGTTTCTTGCGAAAACTCCTCATGTGGAGCTTATAGCGGCGAGAACTTCGAAGGGCTGCGAAATCTCGTTTCCAAAAATCAACTAGACCGTGACAAGCTCGAACCGGACTGCTGTTTAAACGAGTGGGATGGCGGTTGGGATCCCCTTTTCGACATGCCGACCACCAAGTACTTTGTTAATGGGCATATTTGCCTTCCTACATTGAGCCGTCTCGATAGACTCTTTCCTAACGCCGTTGTTAACGCGACGCTTTATCCAATCTGGCTTGCTCTTGAACCTGAGACACGCGATTGGATGCTTCAATCGTGCTACGAATGGCCCGACGAGGTTGCAGAAGAATTTCTACAGCGGTCGGAACTTGCACCTGATTTTCCGTTTTGGGAGCGGACCGAAGAGTTGTGGGATCATTCGCTCAGCTTGTTCTTGGATAACGCACGATTAAAAAGGAATGCCGCATTCGCTCGAGCACGTAAGGCTAGAGCTAGAAAAATTGTAAAGCTTCGAGATTCCGGGAAGTCCTTTAGGGAAATCGGTACTTTGGTGAATGTCTCCCCTGGTTACGCTTCGCGGATTTATCGCGATACCAAGGATGATCAGCGAACAAATCGCAACTGACGGGATTTTCTCCGGGTACCTGTGTGCCCGAATAGCAGCCATACCGCAAGCGCTGATACTCCCACCGAGCTGATGACTTAGGCCGGAAATGAAGCTCAGTGATCTAGTCAGCGTAATGGTATGCATCTGTCCCCTAAGCCGGCACGCGTATCAGCGGGGCGTACTTATTCAGACCAGGAAATCTGCTGCCGTAACAAGCTGTAATGCCAGTGGGGCAAGTGACTTTCAGCCCGGAAGAGTCAAGGAAAGTGTGCATTAAAGAAGTCGGGAGGGGAATTATTGGTTGCTGACGGCTATCGAATTTTGAGTCGGCAGATTCCGCCCAAGGCTTCCCAATTCGAAGCCCTACTTATAGCCCCGCAACCTCTCCAATCACATACACGGCTGGCGGCTTGATCTCATGCTCACGCATCGTCTCTCCCAGCGTCCCCAGCGTGCAGCGCACCACGCGCTCGGCTTCGGTGGAGCCTTCTTGGATTACCACTGCCGGTGTCTCGGCATCGCGTCCTGCTTGCATGAGGGCATCGGCGATCTTCGGTGCATTTTTCACGCCCATGATCACACTCAGGGTGCCGCCGGTGCGCGCCAGCGCCTCCCAATCATTAAGACCCTTTTCGTGTCCTGGGGGCAGGTGCCCGGAAATGACGGTGAAGTTATGCACCACGCCTCGCTGCGTCACTGGCACTCCGGCAAGCGCTGGTACCGACACTGCGCTGGTCACACCTGGCACTACTTCGCAGGGCACGCCGGCTTCGGTGCACGCTTGTAGCTCCTCAAAGCCGCGGCCGAAAATATACGGGTCGCCACCTTTGAGCCTGGCGACTTTCTTGCCTGCCAGGGCGTGCTCGATCAGCATTTCGTTGATGCGTTCCTGGGCTACTTGCTTGCCGTAGGGCAGCTTGGATACGTCGATGATGTGTTTCGTGGAGACGTCGACAAGCTTGGAAAGTTCGGCGGTAGGCCCTAGGTGATCGGCGAGGATGACCTCGGCTTCTTGCAGCCTATGCATGCCGCGCACGGTGATGAGGTCCCAGGCGCCGGGGCCGCCACCGATCAGTGTGACAGGGTGAATTGGCTGCAAACGTTCATTCATGGGTTGTAATTCTAACGCGCTGGCTTAGGCTTGCATCCATGCTCTCGCATTCCTTCGCCACAGCCCTGCCCAATTTTGTTAGCCCCTGGCGCGTTGAGGCATGGCCAGATGCCCAAATCAAGCTGCTCAACCCGGATTTTCAGCTTGACGACGCCGCCCTGTGGCAACTCCTCAAACAAGAAGGACACGCGCAGGCGTATGCAGGCCACCAGTTCGGCCAATTTGTTCCGATGCTCGGCGATGGCCGCGCGGTGCTATTAGGCGATATCGCTACGCCCGACGGCACCAAAGAGGTGCACGTCAAAGGTTCTGGGCCTACCCCCTATTCACGGCGTGGTGATGGCAAGGCACAGCTTGGACCTGTGCTTCGCGAATACCTCATGAGCGAATTCATGCACGCAGTGGGCATCCCCACCACCCGCGGTTTGGCCGTGATCACCACCGGGGAAACCATCGCGCGACAAACACTCCAGCCCGGCGCGGTGTTGCTGCGCGTGGCGGATTCGCACCTGCGCGTAGGCACCTTCCAATTAGCTGCCATTCGCGGCCGGGAGCACGTCCTTGAGGTACTGCGCTATAGCGCACAGGTCTTGGGTGTGCAGGCGGACACTGATGCAGCACTCGCCGAGGCCTTGTTGCTTCGCGTGATGCAATTGCAGGCGACGCTGGTGGCTCAGTGGATGCGCATCGGGTTTGTTCACGGGGTGATGAACACCGACAACTGCTCCATCACCGGTGAAACCCTCGACTATGGGCCGTGCGCCTTCATCGACCGGTTTGATGGCAACGCGGTGTTTTCTTCCATTGACCAGCAAGGTCGTTATAGCTTTGGCAACCAGCCGCATATCGCCGCCTGGAATATGGTGCGGCTTGCCGAATGCTTCGTGGGCATCCTCGAAGTCGATGCCCTCAACGAGTTGGTCCAGCAATTTCCGCAGCTCTACCGCAACGCCTGGATTAAGGAGATGGCTTTAGTACTTGGGCTGGAGCCATCACCTGAGGCAGAGGAGCTTCTCGACGATCTCCTGGTGTTACTTCAACACCACAATCCCGACTATCACAGCCTCATGCTCAAGCTGCGTAACAATCCCGAAAGCGCAGACCAGTGGCTGCAGCCTTGGATCCAGCGCTGGCAGGCGCTGGATCCGGATCGGGACATGATGCGACAGCATATGCCCAATTGGATTCCCCGCAACCACATTGTGGAGCAGGTGATTCAGGCCGCGTTAAGGCAGGACTGGGACGTTGTCCGTGAACACTTAGGTTATGCTCGCGACCCCTTCAATGCGCCGGTGGCCAAGGCACCAGAGAATCCCGCGCCTTATGTCACCTACTGTGGCACCTAGGCACGAAAATGTGCAGCAGCCTGCACGAACCTGTGCACGGCCTGCGGCGTAGCAGCCGGGTGCACATGAAGGTAGGAGGCGTGGATGTTCTCGCGCACGAATCCTTCTTGTGCGGGTTTGCCATCCCATAGCTTCCAGCCCCAGGCCGGGGCGAAATCTTGAACGCGTTGAGATTCCAATTGCGTGTGATGGAACTCGTGGCCCACGACTCGCTCACCTGCGCGATACAACAGGGAATCTGCAAGGGCGACGGCCTCGCGATACCCCAGCGTGAGCCTGCGCCCCATCGCCGCCGAGGTAGGGATCACCCCGAGCATCGGGTGATCACCCAAGGTGTCGAGCAGCCAAAGCAGCCCTGCACATTCGGCGTGCACCGGCATGCCCTGTTCGATGGCTTCTCGCACTTGAGTGCGCAAGGGCTCGCGGGAGGCCAGCGCTGCGCAGTGTTCCTCCGGGAAACCCCCAGGGATAATCAACCCATCGCAGGCAGGGAGATCCTCGTGCAGCGGATCAAAATCGACTACCTGTGCTCCTGCGGCACGTAAGACCTCTACATGCTCAGCGTAGGTAAAAGAAAACGCAGGCCCGCCGGTCATGGCGATAGTAGGTTTGGCAGCCACCGGCTCAATGCCGGGATTCCATGCAGCCACTGGCTTGGGTGCCCGGGCAAGTGCCACCACGGCATCGATATCGACGTATTCCTCCACCATGTGCGCCATGGCGTCAATTGCCTCGCGTGCTTGAGCCAGCTCCCCGGATGTCACGAGCCCCAAGTGGCGCGAAGGCACCTCTGCGTGATCCACGCGCGGGATCGCTCCGAGCACTGGCACACCTTGGGCTTCTACTGCTTGACGGCATACCTCAGCGTGGCGCGGGGTACCCACCTTGTTCAGGATCACCCCGGCGATGCGCACCGAATCTTCCGCCGTGGCAAAGCCACGGACGATGGCCCCAACCGATTGGCTTGTGCCACGCACATCCACCACCAACACCACCGGCAGCCCGAGGAGGGCTGCCACCTCTGCGGTTGAACCTTCGGCAAGAGCCGAGGTCTGGTTGCTGTGGGCGGTGATACGGCCGTCGAAAAGCCCCATCACGCCTTCTACGACCGCAATATCAAGCCCTGAAGCACCATGGGTATACAGCCCTTGGACCAGCTCGCGACCGCACATCACGGTATCGAGGTTTCGCCCACGACGGCCAGCGGCCATGCCGTGATAGCCAGGGTCAATATAGTCGGGGCCGACTTTAAAGGGGGCGACGCGCATGCGTTGAGCCAAAGCGGCAATCAGCCCAGTAGCAATGGTGGTTTTACCAGAGCCGGAACTGGTTGCAGCGATCACTACACCAGGAGCCGCATCTACCATTCGATGCCCTTTTGGCCTTTGCGTCCGGCATCAAAGGGGTGCTTAATCTTGGTCATCTCGGTAACAAGATCGGCAACCTCGATCAGCTTCGGATCCGCGTCGCGCCCGGTGATCACCACATGCTGCTTGCCAGGGCGGTGTTGGAGCGTTGCTACCACGTCATCAACATCGATCCAGCCCCACTTGATTGGGTAGGTAAATTCGTCCAGCACGTAGATATCGTGAGCCTCGTTGCCAAGGCGGCGCTTGATTTCCTCCCAGCCTTCTGCGGCATCGCGGGCATGATCTTCTTCAGAGCCCTGCTTTTTCGACCAAGACCACCCCTCGCCCATTTTGTGCCACTCCACAGCTCCACCTTCACCGGTTTGCTCGTGGAGTTCACCTAGGCGCTTGAATACGCTTTCCTCACCCACACGCCACTTGGCGGATTTAACGAATTGGAACACGCCGACGTTCAGGCCCTGGTTCCAGGCGCGCATGGCCATACCGAAGGCGGCGGTGGACTTGCCCTTGCCGGTGCCGGTGTGCACCGCTGTGATGGGCAGGTTGCGACGCTGGCGGGTAGTCAGGCCGTCGTCGGGGATATTTGCTGGATCAAGTTTGCCTTGTGCCATAAGTGTTGTGGTCCTCCTAGGCGCCTTCTTTGGCGCCGCCTTGTGCCTTCATTCCACCAGTCGGGTTTTTCCTTGCCGACCAAATAACAAAGACCACGATAGCGATGACCACATAGTTGGAAATCTTTGCGTACTGTTTGAGCAAGTCCACCGCTGGTTCGCCCACTGCATAGCCGAACCAAAAATAGGCTCCGCGCCACAGCAGGGCGGAAATGTAGTTGAGAATTAAAAACCACCAAAGCTTCATGCCTCGGATACCGGCGACGGTAAAGACCACCAGGCCAATCGGCAGCGGGATGGGCACATAGGCCAAGAAGAAACCGAAGGGGCCGACCTTGTCTACAACCCGCTCAGCACGGGCGTAATTGCGTGCAGCACGCTTAGAAGAACTCGCCCACATATTGATGATCTTTCGGCCCCAGAGCTTGCCTGCCCACCAGTAGACGAAGTTGAACTTAATCAACATCAGCGCGCCCACCACGATCGGCCACAACACGGGCAGATCCTCACCGACCTTAATGGCCGAGCCCAAAGCAGCAGTACCCGTACCCGAGCCGGTGAGTGCCACCAACCAGGGCAAACGTGAAATCTCTGCCAGCATCCAAGCACGCAGGGGCATAATGGCCAGGCCATAAAGCCCAGCCACCAGCATCAACCCCAGGCACCAATAATCAGCCTTTGAGGGATTGGCTGTGAGCATGGCAAGCGGGTTTTCCTCGCTTGGCTTGTTTTGCTGTGGGGCGTTGTGCGCTGGCTGTTCACCCTGATGCTTTTCTTTCACGCTGGGAAGTATAGGTGACAAGCCACAGCAAACCAGCCTCGCTCGACCCAAGCGGCGCTCTTGCATTCCCACTCCTGCTGCAGCGTCTGGTTTTCCAAAAAGCGCGTGAACGCTTAAACCGCAGCAACAACCTCGCTGAGCGCCTCGGCATTGAGCTCTTCGAGCTGCACGCAGATACCGCCGAGCTGTACCGCGAGCTCTTTGGCAAGGCCCAGCTTGATTCGCTTGCCTTGCTCCGCATCAACCACCACGCTGCCGGCAAGCCCACGCTGGGCGATAGTGGCGGCTGCTTTGCGTGCTCCCTCCAAGCCTGCCGCTCCTGTGGCGCGGCCATCGGAAAGCACCACCAATAATGCTCTGCGTCCGGGCTCTTTGCGGTATTCCCGCAAGATCAACTCATGGGCTGCCATGAGGCCTTCGCCTAAGGGCGTGCGCCCACCGGTTTTTAAACCTTCAAGCCTTCGCACGGCAACATCGATGGAACCAGTAGGCGGCAACACCAACTCCGGTGCTGCACCACGAACCGAAATCACCGCCACCTTATCGCGGCGCTGATAGGCATCTTGAAGCATGGACAGCACGGCACCTGTCACGGATTCCAGGCGATCTCTAGCGGCCATCGAACCAGAGGCATCGACAAGGAAGACGATCAGATTCGATTCCATGCCCCTTCGCAGTTGCCCGCGTAGGTCACGCCCTTGGAGCCGAAGGAGGTTGCCGTCAATGACGGCACCACGCTCTGCTGCGGCGCGAACGGTGCCCACAAGATGCAAACCGTGGCCGCCCTTGATGGCGCGCACGCTGGCGCCTTGGGCTGAATACGCTTTTGAGCGCCTCCCCGGTAGGCCTTCTTCGCCGATACCACTGCGGCGAAACACCCTAGGCGCGAAAGGGAGCGCCAGGTGTGGCGCTATCCTCCTTGCCGTCCTGGGTGGGAGCATCATCGGACTCTTGCTGCTCAGGTGATTCCGGAGGCTGTTGCTCCTCTGCTTGTTCTTGCTCTTCTTGCTGCGGGGGCTCCGATTCATCCGGATGCTCCTGCTGTGCCTCGTCCATAGCGTTATCGAGCTGTTCTTGATCAAGGCCAGGCTCATCAAAAGGATTGCGGCGCTTGCGGTGCGGCAGCGCCAATTCAGCAGCTACGCGAATATCTTCGTCTTCTACTTCCGAAGCTCCGCGCCACGCGGCGTGTGCCAAAGCAGTGCGCGCAATCACCAGATCGGCTCGCATGCCGTCGACGTCAAAAGACGCGCACAGGTGGGCAATGCGCGCGAGGTTCACATCGGAAAGTTGCAGGGATTCAAGCCGCGTTTGTGCTGTGCGAATACGCTCAGCTAAGGCAGCGTCTTCCGATGCCCACTGGGCGATAAAAGCCTCCGGCTGCGCCTCAAAGGCCAGGCGTCGGCGCATCACTTCCGCGCGCACCTCCACATCACGAGAGGCCGTGACGTCGACGGCCAAACCGAAGCGATCGAGCAATTGAGGGCGCAGTTCGCCTTCTTCGGGGTTCATGGTGCCAACCAAGACAAAGTTGGCAGATGAGCTAAAGGAGACTGAATCGCGCTCCACCGTGACCACGCCGGTGGCAGCAGCATCCAGGAGTGCATCCACGAGGTGATCGGGCAGCAAGTTGACCTCGTCCACGTACAGCACTCCCCCATCGGCTGCGGCGAGCAGGCCCGGTTGGTACTCGGCCTTGCCTGTGGTGAGCACCGTTTCCATGTTGATGGATCCAACCACGCGGTCATCGGTTGCGCCGATGGGGAGATTGACCAGTGGGGCGTCGAAAAGCAAACGTGCGAAAGCCCGCACCGTGGTGGTTTTCGCGGTGCCTTTCTCCCCTCGAATCACCACCCCACCGATGCGGGGTTGGATTGCGCTAAGGATGAGCGCTAGTTGCAAGCGTTCCTGGCCAACGACGGCCGAGAAGGGAAAGAGGGTGCGCGAGTCTGCCACGAGTGCGGGCTCCTTGGTCGACAACAATTTGGCGTTTGCAATATCGACCAAGGACAGGCAGTGCTTAGTCCTGATCGAGTTGCAGCGTCTTCTGAGTGTACTCCCACATCTCTTCGAAGAGCTTCTGATCGGTAGCGAGCTTCACGCCGTAGGAGGGGACCATTTCCTTGATCTTGTCGCCCCACTCAACCATGTGATCGCCGAAGCAGCGCTCCAGCAGCTCAAGCATGGCCGCAGGTGCGATCGAAGCGCCAGGAGATGCACCCAAAAGACCAGCGATGGTGCCGTCGGCGGAGTTAATCAGCGAGGTGCCGAACGCCAGCTTGGAGAAGGTCGGGCCAACCACCGGCTGGATGGCCTGCACGCGCTGACCAGCGGTAACGAGCTCCCAATCCTCATCGCGAGCCTCGGGCATGAACTCACGCAAGGATTCCATGCGTGCCTCACGTCCCTTGAGCACCTCAGTGATCAGGTACTTGGTCAGCGACATTTCCTGCACACCTACACCTGCATACGACAGCAGGTTGGTGGGCTTGATGGACTTGATCAGGTCGAACCAGGAGCCCTGCTTGAGGAACTTAGGCGTCCAACCAGCATAAGGGCCAAAGAGCAGACCCTTCTCACCGTCGATCACGCGGGTATCCAGGTGCGGAACGGACATTGGCGGTGCACCCACCGAGGCCTTGCCGTACACCTTCGCTGCGTGGCGTTCGATGATCTCCGGGTTGGTGCAGCGCAGCCACTCACCGGAAACGGGGAATCCACCCCAGCCACGGATTTCGCGGATACCGGACTTTTGCAGCAGGGGCAATGCCATGCCGCCGGCACCGACGAAGACGAACTTCGCGCGCACGACCTGCACATCGCCGTTGTGGACGTTTTTTACTTCCACCTTCCAGCCGGAGCCATCGCGGTTGATATCGCGAACCTCGTGGCCGTAGCGGATTTCGGTGCCCTTCGACTCTGCATCCTTGAGGAACTGCTTGGTTAGCGCACCATAGTTAATGTCGGTTCCGACATCGGTCCAGCTCACTGCCACCTTTTCATTGGCAGGGCGTCCCTCTGCCATCAATGGCAGCATCTCGGCGAACTTCTCGCGGTCTTCGGTAAATTCCATGCCCGGGAAAAGGGGGTGACCGGCGAGAGCGTCATAACGCTTTTTCAGGTACTCCACCTGATCTGCGCCGCGACCGAAAGAAACGTGCGGAACCGGGTTGATCCACTCGCGCGGGGTGGGCAACACACCCTGATTGACCTGGTAAGACCAGAACTGACGCGATGCCTGGAACTTCTCATTGACACCCAGTGCCTTGGAAATATCAATCTTGCCATTGACTTCCGGGGTGTAGTTCAGCTCGCATAGTGCGGAGTGGCCGGTACCGGCGTTGTTCCACGGCGAGGAAGATTCCTCGGCTGGGCGATCCAGGCGCTCGAACACAATCTGGGACCAATCGGGCTGCAGGGTACGCAGCATGGCGCCCAGCGTCGCGCTCATCACGCCGGCGCCGATGAGGACAACGTCGACTTCGTCGCTCACCTTGGGGGTGGTCTTCTTGGAAACTGACATCTTCAAACTTCCTTGAACTCTTGCGTCTTCGAAACCGCGTGCGGCCTGGGAAAACCCTTCATCTTGTTCAAACTCTAAGCTGCGCCTCGGGGGTGATTTTCGGGAGATTGCCGCTTCACCATTGAGGCCTGAGCTTCGGTTTGCTGTCTGCCCATTTTACCCCTCAGCACCCGATCAGAGGGCACCCATGCCCGCAATCTTGCGGATAGATGCACTTTTTAATGCCTGATATGGAAGAACAACGTCCACACCCAACACCCCCGTTTGGGGCAGCTTTTCGACGTCCCACGACCCAATAACCCGATTCTGGCACCCAACAATACGAATCGGAAGGGCACTAGCATGGGCAAGCATGAATCACGCACACCGGGCAGATCCGCCCGAAGCCCACGGCCCGGCGCCCGCGTCGACAGCAAAGGCCGAGTACTTCAGCAGTGGCAGTTCCCAGGCCGCGGAGCAGGCCAAGAAGGCGCAGAGGGCTGAGGCGACTCCCTGGTACCCCGATGCCCTTGGGCCGGGCTTTCAAGCACGCACGTTCAATCTTGGACAAGACCCAGATGGCGAAGGCCACGTGGCGGCGGTGCTTGTTCGCTACCTGCCAGCCGCTTGCGATGATTTTTCCAAGCGTCCGGCGTTATTGATCATCCACGGGATGACCGATTACTTCTTTCATCAGCACATCGCAAAGCGCTTCCACCAGGAAGGCTTCGCGGTGTACGGCATTGATCTACGCAAATCGGGCCGAGCACACCTTATTGGGCAGCGCTGGCACTACGTCAGCGATATGCACCTATATTTTCAAGAGCTCAACGCCGTGGCGGCAGCACTGCTTGCCACACACCCTCAACTGGTGCCGGTGGCGCACTCCACCGGCGGGCTGATTGCCAGCTTGTGGATGGATGATCTGCGCACCCAGGATCCGGCAAGGCACCGGGCAATTCCGGCACTGATCTTGAATTCGCCATGGCTGGACATGCAGTTCCCGCCTTTTATGGTCAAGCTTTTGCGCAAAGTGTTGCATTCTCAGCCAGGCCAAAGGATCCTGCGTGGTGGATTCGGCGGCAAGCTGCCTAGCAATTATGGGCGCTCGTTGCATGCCAGTGCCGAAGGCGAGTGGCATTATGATCTCCACCTCAAACCCATCCGGGGCCATAAGAAATACCCGGAGTGGATCAAGGCAGTTGATACAGCCCAGCAACGGATTCATGCCGGCGCAATCGATGTGGGCGCCCCGGTGCTCACGTTGCATGCCAAACGTTCCTATTTTCGGCCGCGGTTTGCAGAAGAAGCAAAGCGTGCCGATACCGTCCTCGATGTTGAGCAAATTCGCAGGCGAGCCCCGCTTTTAGGCCAAGACGTCACTGTCGTTTCCATCGAGGATGCCGTTCACGATGTCTTCTTATCCAGTGACCAACCCCGCAGCGATGCAATACAAGCCTGCCTAAAGTGGTTGAAGGAACTAGGCCTGCCAGACACACTGGCGAATAAGAACGCAGATGCCCAAGGCAGGCACACATCAACCGAGCATTAAGGAGCAATCTTGAGCAAGCATTATGACCTCATCATTATCGGCACCGGTTCCGGTAACTCCATCCCCGGAGTAGAAAACCACCACAAGTCCATCGCCATCGTGGAAAAGGGGCGCTTCGGAGGCACCTGCCTCAATGTTGGTTGCATCCCCACCAAGATGTTCGTGTATGCCGCTGAGGTCGCTCGCACTATCAAGGAAGCCGAGAAGTTCGGTATTAGCGCCAAGATTGAACACATCGACTGGCCTTCCATTGTCTCCCGCGTGTTTGATAAGCGCGTAGACCCGATCGCTGATGGTGGTGAGGAATACCGCCGCGGGCCGAAGACCCCCAATATCGACGTCTATGATCAGCACGCACGTTTTGTTGGGCCAAAGACCATTCTGACCGGGCAGGGTGAAAAGGAAGTAGAAATCACCGGCGATGAGATCGTCATTGCTACCGGTGCGCGCCCCTTTATTCCGGATACCATTTCGGATTCCGGGGTCGAGTACTACACCAACGAAAACATCATGCGCATCCCCGAGCTGCCTTCGTCGATGATCGTCTACGGCGGCGGCTATATCGCCATGGAATTTGCGCACATGTTTGATGCCCTGGGCGTGGAAGTCAAGATCGTCAACCGTTCCGAAAAGCTCCTGCGCCACCTCGACTCAGAGGTATCCGATGCCTTTACTGAGCTGACCAAGAAGACGATGGAAACCCACCTTGGTTCCAATATCGCTTCTGCGGCTCAAAGCGATGCCGGCGTGGAAGTGACCTTGGAAAATGGCACCAAGGTCGAAGGTGAACTCCTCCTCGTTGCTACCGGGCGCACCCGCAATGGTGATCAGATGGATCTGGATAAGGCCGGCATCGAAATGGATGGCAGCCGCATCAAGGTCGATGAGTACGGTCGCACCTCAGTCGAGGGAATCTGGGCACTTGGCGATGTCTCCTCCCCGTACCAGCTCAAGCACGTTGCCAACGCTGAGATGCGCGCCATTAAGCACAACCTCGAACACCCTGAGGATTTGCAGAAGCTTCCCCACGAGCATGTGCCTGCGGCGGTGTTTACCAACCCGCAGATTGCCACCGTTGGCCTCACCGAAGACGAGGCTCGCGAGCAGGGTCTGGATATCACGGTGAAGGTGCAGCGCTATGGCGATGTTGCCTATGGCTGGGCCATGGAAGATGACAGCAGCTTTGCCAAGATCATTGCCGATAAGCACAGCAAGCAGATCTTGGGTGCACACTTTATGGGCCCGCAGGCATCCACGCTGATTCAGCAGATCATCACCGCGATGAACTTCGGCATCGATGCCGAGCGTCTGGCAAAAGATGAGTACTGGATCCACCCGGCACTGCCGGAGCTTAGCGAGAACGCCCTGTTGGGACTGGACTTTAGCTAGAGCTCACTGAGCAGTTTCGCTACATCCAAGCGCCGCTCGATCACGTCCGCGAGAAGATCGAGTTGGCGCTCTCTTTCTTGAGCAAAGCTTGTTGTTTCGCTGAGCACGAAGCCCGTCTTGTTGTTGGCGTGGGCGATGTGTCGAAGGAATGCACGCCGGAAGGCATCATCTTCCATTTGTCCGTGCCGATGGGTGCCGAAGGTCGTGGCTTTGCGCGCGCCTTCATCACCGATCCAGGGCTGTTCAGTGCTGCGGGTGATTTGGCCGTAGTGCACCTCGTAAGCACCATTGGCATGCGTTGCAAGAGTTTTAGGCTCGCGGAATTCAATATCCACATCGAAGATCCCCATCCCCTCCTGGGGTCGGGCTTCCCCGGCTTCCACCTGATCGCTGATCTGCTTGCACAGCATTTGAAAGCCACCGCAAATTCCTAGAATCGGGCGATGCTCGGATGCACGCTGCAACAGAGCTTGTGCGATACCGCGTTGAGAAAGCCAGGCGAGGTCGCTCAGCGTGGCCTTGGATCCTGGTAGTACGGCGAGATCTGCATCGAGCACGGAGGCGGGATCGTCTACCCAGCGCACGCTCACACCCGGTTCGCAGGCCAGGGCCTCAACATCTGTGGCGTTGGAAATTCGAGGCAGGCGGATCGCTGCCACCTGGAGGCGCTCGCTGCCTAAGGGTGGGTGCTTGGGGCCGATGCTATTGCCGATGGCAGATTGCAGGGAGTCTTCGGCATCGATCCATAGGCCATCGACAAAGGGCAACACGCCAATGGTGGGCACACCCGTCATCGCTTCAAGGGCGTCAAGGCCTGGTTGCAGGATGGACTCGTCCCCGCGGAACTTGTTGACGATAAAGCCTTTGATCCGGGCACGGTCTTCTGGCTCGGAGATCTGGTGTGTGCCGTAAAAATGCGCAAGCACTCCCCCACGGTCGATATCGCCAACAAGATACACCGCTAGGTCTGCGGCTTCGGCCAGACCAAAATTGGCTACATCAGTTTCGCGCAGGTTAATTTCTGCAGGTGATCCGGCGCCTTCGCACACCACAACGTCATATTCCTCGCGCAGTTCTGCCAAAACTTCTGCGGCGACCTGCCGAAGGTGGCTGCGGTGCTCAATGTAGTTTTTGGCGTTGACGTTGCCTGTGGCAAGGCCTAGAACCACCAACTGGGAGCTGCGATCTGAGCCGGGCTTGAGCAGGATGGGGTTGAACGCCACTGAGGGTTTCAGCCCGCAGGCTGCGGCCTGGAGTGCTTGGGCACGGCCAATTTCTCCGCCTTCGGGCGTGACGGCGGAGTTATTGGACATGTTTTGTGCCTTAAAGGGCGCCACCTTGATCCCGCGCCGAGCCAACGCCCGGCAAAGACCTGCCACCACCACAGATTTGCCGGCATCCGAGGTGCAGCCGGCGATGAGCACCGCCTTGCCCATGGCTTAGATGTTCTCGTCGGGCAGGGTGAGGATTTCGTTGCCATCTTCGGTGATCAAGATGGTGTGCTCGAATTGTGCGGAGAATTGGTGGTCGGTGTTTTGTACTGTCCAGTCGTCTTCCCAGATCTCATAGTCCAAGCCACCAAGATTCAGCATTGGTTCGACGGTCAAGGTCATGCCGGGGACTAATTCGTTGGTATAGCGCTCGGAGTCAAAGTGCAAGACAACCAGGCCATTGTGGAAGGTGGTGCCAATGCCGTGGCCGGTGAAGTCTTCTACCACCGAGTAGCCAAAACGCCTGGCATAGCTTTCAATCACTCGTCCAATGACGTTGATCTGCCGGCCGGGTTTCGCCGCCTTGATGCCTCGCATCGTGGCTTCCTTGGTGCGCTCGACAAGCAGACGGTGTTCTTCGCTGACGTTGCCGGCAAGGAAGGTGGCGTTGGTGTCGCCGTGCACGCCGTTTTTAAAGGCAGTGACGTCGATATTGACGATGTCGCCGTCTTGAATCACCGTGGTGTCCGGGATGCCGTGGCAGACGATTTCGTTGAGGCTCACGCACACGGACTTAGGAAAGTTCCTATATCCCAAACACGAGGGGTAGGCACCGTGATCGAGCATGTACTCATGCGCAATCCGGTCGAGTTCATCGGTGGTCACACCCGGCGCCACGGCAGCCCCTGCAACCTGGAGCGCGTTGGCGGCAATCTTTGAAGCCTCGCGCATTGCCTCGATGGTTTCCGGAGTCTGCACGAAAGGCTCGCCCATGGCTTCTTGGACGGTGTCTTTCCACACGTATTCCGGGCGCGGAATCTGCTTCGGTACGGTGCGAATCGGCGTTGGAGTTCCAGGGGTCAGTGGTGCGCGAGTAGCCATGCCCACCATGCTAGCGCCGAGGCCTAGCTTTTCGACGTTAGGGTTGGGGTTGATCTGCTGGCGGCAGTGAACCCCCGGCACGCAATTCATCCAGGGTGCTAAAGAATTTATCTGTGACTGCCACGGCTGTTTCCGAGCCTCCACCAAGAACAACCAAGGTGGCGAAGGCAATATCGTCGTCTCGGTAGCCGGTAAACCAGGCGTGCGAGCCGTTATTAATTTCAGCCTCACCGGTCTTTGCAAAGATTTTGCCGCCCTGTTGGCTCATACCTGCGGCTGTGCCGCCACCGGCGGTCACGGCCCCCATCAGGTCGCGCAATTGCTCGATGGTCGCAGGCTTCGGGTTGTGCCCTTCGCCTTTGACCTTGGTTTCACGGCTTGAGATCAACTTCGGCACCGGGGTGTGCCCGGTGGCAGCGGTGGCCGATACCATGGCCAAACCGAAAGGACTCACCAAGACTTCGCCCTGGCCATAGCCTGCTTCGGTACGGGACAGCTCAGTATCCCCGTGGGGAATATCGCCGGTGACGGTGGCAATGCCGGGGATGTCATAGTCCACGCCGATGCCGAATTCTTTTCCTACATCTTCAAGCTGGCCGGGCTGCAATTTGGTGGAAATATCGGCAAAGGTAGTGTTACACGACCTGGCAAAGGCCTGTTGGAGCGGAACGTTGCCCAAGGAAAAGCCGTTGTAGTTATTCACCACGCGCCCATAGATATTCATGCTGCCCGGGCACGGCACGATGCTGCCAGGGTTTAAGTCCTGATCCTCAATACCGGCGGATGCGGTGATGATCTTGAAGGTAGATCCGGGGGGATACATACCGGTTAAGGCAATGTCGCCGTCTTCATCCGCTTTATCCGTTTGTGCGATGGCCAAGATCTGACCAGTTGACGGCCGGACTGCCACAAGCACTGCCTTTTTATCGGCGCGGAGATTGACTGCCTCCTCGGCTGCTCGCTGCACGTAGTGATCCAAGCTGATCTCTACCGAGGGAGCGGGATCCGGGGCGTGATATTCGAGTTGCTCTAATTCAGCACCATCGGAGGTAACGGCAGCAACTTTCCAGCCATTCTGGCCTTCCAAGTCATCAGAAATTAGTGAGGTCACCCTGGCAACCACATCCGGGGCGAAATTGGGATCGGTATTGACCATGGCTGCCTCGGGGTTCATCCGAACTCCCGGCAATGCCTCCAGAGAGCCTTTGAGCCGCTCCCCTGTTTCTTTGCTCAAGGTGGTCACCGAGTAGGTGCTTTTGGCATCCCTGATGGTCTTTTCGAGTTCCTTGAGATCCGGTACGCGCACAGTGTCATCAAAACCATGGGCGGCTTGAAGCTGCGCCACCAGGCTTCGAGCAATGGTGCCTGGATCGCCAATCTGCTCAGGTTCGATCAACACACGATAGATCGTGCCCGGCACCAACACATCTGCACCGTCGGAGGAAACAACACTGGCTTTCTCGGCATTGACGGCTAGAAGTTCCAGGTGCTGGTTGGCACCCAGTTTGGGGTGCAACGCGGCAGGTTGCCAACGAATAGACCAGCGATCGTTGATGCGATTTAAGGTCATGTCGGACTCGTAGACGAAGTCGCGATCCCTTGGTAAATCCCAGTGGTACCGCACCTTCGCGGTGGCAATGGAGTCGTTTAAGTCGACGTCGACAAGCTCAGCCTGCATCCCTTCGGCCTGAAGGCCTTTCCAGGACTGTTCCAAGGTATCCGCAGCGCCGGGATCATCAGATAAGGCAGCGGCTTGCTGGAATTGTTGCTGGCTGAGTTCTTCAATGAATTCTTCAACCACTGGTTTGGCCGATGCCGGTTTTGGCGTGCAAGCGGCAAGCGAGACGGTCATGCTGGCGATGACGGTGGTTGCAAGCGCTCGCTGCCAGGGTTTTTTCATGCGAAAAAGGCTAACACCGCCGATCCACAGATCGACGGTGCAACACCAATGACTTCGGAAGTCTAGCGAGTGACCTTGACTTGCGGGCCTGCGCCTTCTTTAATCTCGATGCCTTCTTCTTCGCAGATGCGCATGGCCTCTTCGATGAGGGTTTCCACGATCTGGGATTCGGGCACAGTCTTAATCACTTCGCCCTTCACAAAGATCTGTCCCTTGCCGTTGCCAGAAGCCACGCCGAGGTCTGCATCGCGAGCCTCACCGGGGCCGTTGACCACACAGCCCATCACTGCAACACGCAACGGCACATCCATGCCTTCGAGCGCTGCGGTGACTTCTTCTGCCAGCGAGTACACATCCACTTGCGCACGGCCACAGGAGGGGCAGGAGACAATTTCCAGGCCGCGTTCGCGTAAGTTCAGCGACTGCAGAATTTGATCGCCCACCTTGATCTCTTCCACGGGATCGGCAGACAAAGACACACGGATGGTGTCGCCGATGCCGTCGGCAAGCAAGGAGCCAAAGGCCACGGCGGACTTGATGGTGCCTTGGAACTTCGGCCCGGCCTCGGTCACACCCAAGTGCAGCGGATAATCGCATTGAGCTGCAAGCTGGCGGTAGGCCTCCACCATGATCACTGGGTCGTTGTGCTTCACCGAGATCGCGATATCGCCAAAGCCGTGCTCTTCAAAGAGGCCGGCCTCCCAAAGCGCGGATTCCACCAACGCCTCCGGGGTTGCCTTGCCGTACTTTTCCATGAGGCGCTTATCCAAAGAACCCGCGTTCACGCCAATGCGGATCGGGATATTGGCATCGCCGGCCGCCTTGGCCACCTCTTTGACGCGGCCATCGAATTCCTTGATATTGCCGGGATTCACGCGCACTGCGGCACAGCCGGCGTCGATGGCGGCAAAGATGTACTTCGGCTGGAAGTGGATATCGGCGATCACCGGGATGGGCGATTTCTTGGCGATGATCGGTAGCGCCTCAGCATCGACCGTCTTGGGGCACGCCACGCGCACGATATCGCAGCCGGTGGCAGTAAGCTGCGCGATCTGCTGCAGGGTGGAGTTAACGTCGTGGGTTTTGGTGGTGGTCATTGACTGCACCGATACGGGGTAATCGGAGCCAACACCAACGTTGCCCACCATCAATTGGCGAGTTTTTCGCCTTGGGGCAAGTACTGGCGGGGGTGCATCTGGCAAGCCGAGTCCGATGGGTTGTCCACTCGTGGAAGTCAAAAGTTTGCTCCTTGCTGATCCAGCAGGTGTTGAGGCGTGTGTGTTCTTGCCTGAGCCCCTGCTGGCGGGTTTTGATGTGGTGCAGGAATCGTTGTAGCAGTCTAGCACCGCTGATGGCTTGAGCTGAGGTGCAGGCTGTGTCGCCTCGCGCACAGTCCGGTTGCTACAGCCGGCAGCAGCACAGTCCGGTTGCCACAGCCGGGCAGCAGCGCAGACCGGTTGCTACAGCCGGGCTGCCGCTAGCCGAAGATTCTTACCGGGTTTACCACATCGGCGATGATGACCACCACGCCGATGGTGAGCAATAGGCCGGCCACGGTCACTGTCAGCGGCATGAGTTTGGTGTAGTCGGCAGGACCTGCAGGGGCAAGGCCACGCATCTTGCGTATCCGGTCACGGATGACCTCGTACAAGACCACGGCAATGTGTCCACCGTCTAGTGGCGGCAGTGGCACTAGGTTGAACAGGGCTAGGAAGAGGTTGAGGTTCGCCAGCAACATCAAAAAGGTTGCCCACGAATCCCGTTGGGCGAGTTCACCACCAACGCGTGAAGCTCCGACCACGCTCATGGGGCTTTCTTTATCGCGTTCGGCACCGAAGATGGAGGCAGCCACTCCGGGGATTTTTGCGGGGAAGGCCGCGAGCCCTTGGCCGGTGGCCTTGAGCAGTTCACCACTAAACCGCAGGGTTGCCGGTACGGCTTCGGCAGGCCCGTATTGCAGAATCACATCTTTTGGTGGCGCAGAGCTCACACCGATGGCGCCGACTGTTTTGGATTCCCCGCTGGTGGTGAGTCGTTCCACGGCAGCTACCTGCACTGGCACCTGCATCGTTTGGCCATCGCGATCAATATCCAGGGTGATGGTTTGGCCTGGATATGCGCGAACGGCTTCGGCTACCGATGGGAAGTCAGGCGTTGCTTGGCCTTCCACGGCCAAGATCGTGTCGCCTACCTGAAGGCCCGCTTCTTCTGCAGGGCCTGTGCCTTGGCATTCGCTGAGGGTGCGGGCGTCGATCTGCCGTGCTGGGACGCAGCCAAGTTCGCCGACGTGGGCGCGCAGATCCACGTTGGGGTTGGGCAGGCCATTGCCCACTGCCACACCGTAAATGAGCACCAGGGTGATCAGCACGTTCATGATGATGCCGCCGAGCAGCACAATCACACGTTGCCACCAGGGCTTATTCCTCATGGCGTGGGGTGCTTCTTCAGCGGTGACTTCATCTTGATTGGTCATTCCGGCGATATCGCAAAATCCACCCAGCGGCACCGCTTTAAGGCCGTACTCGGTGTGACCTTTGCGCCAGGACCATACCGTGGGGCCAAAGCCGACGAAGTAGCGGCGCACTCGCATGCCAAAGGAGCGCGCTGCCATGAGGTGGCCTAGCTCATGCAGTGCAATGGTCACGGCGATACCAAGCGCAAAGAGCGCCACGCCAAGCAAATAAGACCCCACTGATTCTCCTTCTTTTGATCCGCAAAGGCCTCTAGCTTAGGCCAGCAAGCTTTTCGACGACCACGTCTGCACGCCGGCGCGCTTCGCGCTCGTGCTCTAGTACTTCGGTAATGCTGCCCACGGAGCCTGCAAAATCACCTGCGCCGTCGAGCACCTCGGCGATGGCATCGACGATTTGGGGGAATCGGATACGGCCTTGCAAGAAGGCCTCGGCGGCCTGCTCATTGGCTGCGTTATACACCGCTGAGTAGCTGCCACCGGATGCAGCAGATTCACGGGCTAGCGGAATGGCCTTGAACTGCGGCTCTACGGGGAAGAATTCCCATGTGGAAGCCTGTTGGAAGTCCAATTGTGGCTGCGCATGTGGCACGCGATCAGGCCAGGCAAGCGCATGGGCGATGGGCATCTTCATCGATGGTGGCGAGGCCTGTGCGATGGTGGCGCCATCACAAAAGGTGATCATCGAGTGCACGATGGACTGTGGGTGTACCACCACGTCGATCTGGTCGGCAGGGACGTCGAAAAGCAAGGTTGCCTCGATCAGCTCAAGGCCTTTATTCACCAAGGTGGCGGAGTTCAAGGTATTCATCTGCCCCATCGACCAGGTGGGGTGTTGCGCTGCTTGCTCCGGGGTCACGTCCCACATCTGCTCGCGGGTCCAGCCACGAAATGGTCCACCGGAGGCAGTGAGCACGAAGCGATCAACTTCCTGGCGTTTGCCTGCTCGAAGCGACTGCGCCATCGCGGTGTGCTCGGAATCCACCGGGACAATCTGGCCGGGTTTCGCTGCGGCCATGACCAATTGGCCTCCAGCAACGAGGGATTCTTTATTGGCCAAAGCCAGCGTTTCGCCGGCCTCGATGGTGGCCATGGTGGCATCAAGGCCCATGGATCCAACCAAGGCATTTAAGACGGTATCGGCTGCTACTTCGCGCACCAGTTGGGCTGCGGCATCGGCACCGCTGCGCACGGGTGCGCCGAGTTCATCGCTGAGTCGCTGCGCTGCTGCCTCATCGGCTACGGCGACGGCGCTTGCCGGCACCTGGAATTGTTTGGCTTGTTTGGCCAATAGCTCCGCATTTGATCCTGCGGCGAGGCCAACCACTTCGAAGCGATCGCGATTATCGGCAATGACCTCGAGTGCCTGGGTGCCAATAGAGCCAGTGCTACCAAGAATAAGAATCCGCTGAGTCACAGTGGGCATTATTCCATGCCCACTGCTTTGTCATGTTTTCTCAGGGACGCTTGGACTTTCACCCCAATGGCTACCCCCTTAAGGGATACTACTTTGGTTTGAGCTCCATGCCGGTGAATCTGTCACTTTGCGCAGGCCAGCGAGCAACCCGGGCGTTTCGCGCCACGCCGAGGTGAACTGGGTTACAAAACTGCCGTGTTATGGCCTGAGCTTCTCGCATGTGCATGGCCACATGTGCCAAAATATAGCCATACAACAAACATTCGCGCTCCCCTGCGCTTGAAGCTCAATGGCCAAGGGAGCTCCAACATAAGGAGAAGAACGTGGCAGGTTCCCACGAGATCGCCCCTTCGGTGCACAACGGCGTGTCCACTTTGGACGAGCCCTCCGCAGCTTGGGGTTGGCATGATATCGGACAACACGCCATTCAGCTCTCCGGCTGGATCTCTGTGTTCTTCCTGCTGGCTTACAACTTTGGTAACCACGAGGGACACGTTGAAACGATTTATCTCTTCACCTTCGCCATCCTGATTGCCGTTGGCCTTCTGATCCAACTGTTCAAGCCCAGCTTTGGCAAGCAGCAGCGCACCCTGACTGCACACAACCAGCCGCTCGGCCACAAGGAGCCCGACTGGGCATACCTGCAGTCCACTGTTTCTGGCCCTTATGCGCAGCTTAAGGATTCCGAGCTTCGCGCTTTGAACATTGAGCCCAGCCGCGTTGCTCACCTGCGTGAGATCCAGCGCGAGAACGACAAGGCTTTATAAGCAGCATTAAAGCTTTCACGCCGTCGCCCCCACAGTGAACGTGGGGGCGACGGCGTTTTTGCTATTTCCCTAGGCTTTCAGCAGCAGGAAGGATGCAGCCCCTAGCGCTCGTCGGCAGCAAGCTGGCCACAGGCCGCGGCGATTTCTTGGCCTTTGGTGTCGCGAACGGTACACGGCACGCCCTGAGCAATCACCCGGCGGACGAACTCATCTTGACGTTCCTTCGGCGAGGCATCCCACTTGGATCCAGGCGTGGGGTTCAAAGGAATCAGATTCACATGCACCTTTGAGCCCAAGGCCTTATGCAATTTCTTGCCCAGCATATCGGCGCGCCATCCCTGGTCGTTGATGTCGCGAATCAGTGCATACTCAATAGAGACTCGCCTGCCCGATTGCTCTGCGTAGTAGGCGGCGGCATCGAGCACTTCTGCCACAGACCAGCGATTATTCACTGGCACGAGTGTGTCGCGCAGCTCGTCGTCAGGCGTGTGCAAGGAGACGGCGAGAGTGACGGAGAGTTGTTCGTCGGCAAGCTTGCGAATAGCGGGCGCAAGCCCAACGGTAGACACCGTCACGTTGCGTTGAGAAATACCAAACCCGTCTGGCGCAGGCTGGGTAATCTGGCGCACCGCGCTTACTACTCGCTTATAGTTCGCCAGCGGCTCGCCCATACCCATGAAGACGATATTGCTCAGCCTGGAGCCTTCCTTTTCCATGGTGGCCGCAGCTTCGCGCACCTGGTCCACGATCTCGGCTGTGGAGAGGTTGCGGTCAAGCCCACCTTGGCCAGTGGCACAAAATGGACACGCCATGCCGCAACCAGCTTGCGATGAAATACACAGCGTGGCGCGGTTGGGGTAACGCATCAACACAGACTCAAGCAACGTGCCGTCGTGGAGACGCCATAGAGTTTTTTGGGTTTCTCCATCATCGGCGGCCACATTGCGCACCGGGGTCATCAGCGTGGGAAACAGTGCCTGCCGGACCTGCTCGCGGGCTGCTGCCGGCAAGTCGGTCATGGTGGAAGGATCTGCTTCTTTGCGCTCGTAGTAGTGCTTGGCTATCTGATTCGCGCGGAATTTGGGTAGACCGAGCTCAGCAAGTGCGTCGATGCGCTCTTGGGGGCTGAGATCGGCAAAGTGCTTCGGTGGCATGCCACGGCGCGGGGAGGAGAAATTTAGCTGAATGGGAGTTGCCATGATGATGGCTATTGTGTCATCTCGCGCCCAAGAGACCAACACCAAAGAACGTGCAGCAGCCGAGCACGCAATTTTGTACGTGCGAATGCTTCCAAGATCCTTGCCTATTAGCGCTAGCAATGTCCTTGGCGTTTAATAAAAGACATGGAAGAACGTTTCGATGCACAGACCTCTCAGCCCTCAAGCACCAACGCGAATCAAGCTCCTGCAAGCCGCGAGATCACACCCCAGGAGCGCGATACCGCCCAGCAGCAGGACTCGAAGAAAGTAAAAGGTTCCCTTGCTGGTGGCACGTGGGTATCACTGATCATTGGCGCGCTGCTGATGATCGTGCTGTTGATTTTTATCATGCAAAACCAAGACCAGGTTGATCTTCAGTTCTTCGCCTGGAATTTCTCGGTTCCTGTTGGCGTGGGATTCCTATTGGCCGCGATTGCCGGCGCTTTGATCATGGCGATGGTCGGCATTATCCGCATGGTGCAATTGCGCCGACAGATCAAGAAGGGCTAATCCTCCCCTATTCCTTCAACACGAAAAGGCGGCCAGATGGCCGCCTTTTGGGTAGTTGATTCCTAGATTGTGGTGACGGTGCTGAGCACCAGCCAGGTCACCATCGCCGAAGGCAACATGCCGTCGAGGCGATCCATGATGCCGCCGTGGCCGGGAAGCAGGTTGGACATATCTTTGATGCCCAGTTCGCGTTTGAATTGTGATTCCACAAGATCACCGAGGGTTGCGCAAATAACGAGTCCCACGCCGAGAATCAGGCCCCACCACCAGACATAATCAAGCAGGAAGTAGACGGTGAGTGCGCCAGCGATTGCTCCGAAGAAGATTGAGCCGGCAAAGCCCTCCCAGGATTTCTTCGGGCTTACGGCAGGAGCCATGGGGTGTTTGCCAAACATCACCCCTGCGATATAGCCACCGGTATCAGAGGCAATCACGCACAGCATGAAGGTGACGATGAACATCGCGCCAGAGGCTTGGTCTGTGCCGAACAGCGAGAGCATTGCCGCGAAACTGCCAAACAGTGGGATCCATGTGAGCACAAAGATGCCAACGGCTGTATCGCGAAGATAGTTCTTCGGCGGTGTTTTAGGCCCGTAGTGAAAGAGCCTGCCAAACATGAGGCACAGGGCTGCGGCTACGTAGGCAGAAACAAGCCCTTTGGTGCCAAAAGGCCAGCTCGACCACAACATGAGCTGCCCGCCTAGGATGAGCACCCAGCGTTGGACCAGGTAGCCGGCTTCGCTGAGCCTTGCGTGCACTTCCCAGGTGGCAAGGGCAATGGCCAGGGCTACCAGTGGGTACCAGCCGAAGGGAATGACGAAAATACACAGCAGCACGATGGCGCCAAGACCGACACCTACTCCGATGGCTGCTTTTAAGTCACGGCCTGCGGAGTTTCGGGGCTTGGGTAAGTGTTCCAGCCCTTTTGGTGGACGGTTCATGGCTCAAGGCTCCTGCTTGCTTTAGGGCGGCCCCCACGAGGCTGCGAGGGCGTGCCCTGAATAAGGTCTCGGTTGGGTCTATCTCTACCGATCAAGGGTGCGTGCAGCGTGCCCGCGAGCGACTTGCCCGGTGAGAAGGTGATGCACAGGAGGCGAATTAAACCTCCATCAACTCCTGTTCCTTCTTGCTCACCAGCTCGTCGATCTGCCCGACGTAATTGGCAGTCACCTTATCCAGTTCTTTTTCAGCCGCCTGCACTTCGTCTTCGCCGGCGTCGCCATCCTTTTGGATCTTCTTAAGCTGATCCATGCCCTTGCGGCGAACATTGCGGATCGCAATCTTGCCGTCTTCGCCCTTGGACTTGGCCAGCTTTACCATGTCGCGGCGGCGTTCCTCAGTAAGCTGCGGAATGGTCACGCGCAGCACCTGGCCGTCGTTGGTGGGGTTGACGCCAAGATCCGAGTTACGGATTGCGTTTTCGATTTCACCCATCGAGGACATCTCATAAGGCTTAATCAGCAGCATGCGCGCCTCAGGCACAGAGATGGTGGCCATCTGCGTAATGGGGGTAGGCACACCGTAATAGTCTGCGATCACGCCATTGAACATGGCGGGGTTGGCGCGACCGGTACGGATATTGGTCATTTCATCGCGGGTGCGATCCACAGAGGTGGTCATGTGCTCTTCGCACTCAAAGAGGACTTCGTCAATCATGGCTCTTCCTTACAAGGACAGTCGTTGGTTGTTATTCGCTCTATATTTTTCTTAGCGCTGCGCTGGAACAATGGATCCCGCGCAGCCGTGCTCCAAAGGCAATCGCGCATTGCCGATGCACCTCATCACTGCCCTCCGAAGCCTGTGGGCTTGGAGGCTTGGGTACGTCGACAAGCGTCAAGGGGCAAGATGTTGCCCCTTTTCACCCTAAGCAAAGTGCTCTTAGCGTATCAGGATTGCACCAGCGTTCCGATGCGTTCACCCGAAACTGCTCGAGCAATATTGCCCTGGGTAAGCAAATTGAATACCAAAATGGGCATATTGTTATCCATGCACAGGCTAAAGGCGGTGGCGTCGGCAACCTTGAGGTTCTTCTCAATCACCTCGCGTGGGGTGATCTCCGTGTAGAGCTCCGCATCGGGGTTGGTGCGGGGGTCATCGGAGTACACACCATCGACGGCCTTGGCCATCAACAGCACCTCGCAGCCGATTTCCAGTGCGCGCTGAGCGGCGGTGGTGTCGGTGGAGAAATACGGCATACCCATACCGGCACCGAAGATGACCACGCGGCCTTTTTCCAGGTGGCGATCGGCGCGAAGCGGCAGGTATGGCTCTGCAACCTGGGCCATATTAATAGCGGTTTGCACGCGGCAATCAATGCCTTCTTGCTGCAAGAAATCCTGCAATGCCAGGCAATTCATCACGGTGCCGAGCATGCCCATGTAGTCCGAACGGGAGCGATCCATGCCGCGCTGCTGCAACTGTGCGCCGCGGAAGAAGTTGCCGCCACCGATGACCACTGCGACTTCCACACCAGATTTCGCGACCTCAGCAATTTGGCGAGCAACATTTTGTACCACGTCAGGGTCAATGCCGACTTCCCCTCCGCCGAACATCTCGCCACCTAGTTTGAGCATGACGCGCTTATAGGCGGTGCGGTTTTCTGCACTGTTCACGGTGAATGGACTCCTTTGTTATTGAGGTTGCTGCGCAAAGGGCAGCGAATTCGGGCACCAGTTTACAGTGCTTTGCTTTGAGCTTATCGACGTCCCAAGTGGCCGTGTTCAACGTCACCAGAGCCAAGAAGCCGCCAAAAAAGGAACAGGTGTTCGATTCTTTCGGGGGTTTATCGGAGGTAGCCAGGTAACCTATGTACTAGTTCAAAGCCCATGCACAGCCCCCAGAGGCTGAAGATCGACGCCAAGGTAACACGATGAAGCAATCGCTCAACGCAGCTTTAGAATCCATCCGCCAAGCACACCCCGAGGCTGAGATCGTGGTGCTCTGTGGCCAACATGCCCGCGACGATGTGATCACTGAGATCAGCAAGGCTGGGGCCTGGGCCGGGGTGCAGGTCAGCGGGATCCGTCAGTACTTAATGGAATCCGGGCGCTTTTTAGCACCTCGCCGCCCGCTGCAACTTCGCGATGTAGCCGTCAAAGTTACCGCCGCGCTCCAAGACGATGCAGAAGAAACCGAGTTCCACCGCCAAGCTATCAATGATGAGGCGGTTACTCGCGAAGCGCTTGCCGACGCCGTGCTGGCCCTGCTGAACCTGCCCAAACAGCGCCGCGACGCCCATGGTGATACCCGCCTGCCTGCTGCCGTAGCCAAACTTGCGCACACAATCGGCGAGGAATGCGCAACACAGTGGTTCACCTTGCCCGATGTGGCTGAATTCCTAATTGAGCGCGCCCCCGAGCGCGGAACGCAATTTGTCTTAGCCGGCGACATTGCCTTTGACACGCTAAGCGAATGGTTTATCGAGCAGCTTCCCAATGATGCCCTGCACCGGGTGGAATTCCCCGCGGTAACTGAAAAGACCGTAGTTGAGCACCACAGTTTCGTCTCTGATGGCGACGAAGCAGACTTTGCAGCAGCGCAGGTACTAGAAGCAGTAGCCAATGGTGTACCGCTGCACGCCATCGCGATAGCCTACTGCAGCCACAGCCAGATGGGGACACTGCACCAGGCACTAGAACGCGCCGGCATTCCTTTTAGCGCACTCAATCCGCACACCTGGGCCCAAGAGCCCTTTGCCCGCGGAATTCGACAACTGCTCTTGCTGGACCCCACGCTTATGCCGCGGCCTGAAATCGCTGCATTGCTTGCCTCCGGAATCCTCAAAGATGCCCCGAGCATGAGCGCCTTCGACTTCGCCTCCCGTGGGCTTGCCACCCTGAACCAGGGTGAGGATTGGATCGAAGAAGCAGATGAACACGAGACAGTGGCGGAGATCAAACGTTTTGTTCATGACTTGGCACAGCAACTGGAAGCACTCCACCAAGCTGAAAGCTTGGCAGGCCTTGCCGAGGCACTCGGTGAGCTTCGTGGATCCCTGCTGCGCAAGATGAATGCAGAAGAGCAGGCATTTTTCAATCGACTGCTCGACACCATGCGCCAACACCAACTTGATGCCAGCGCGGTGATGCTCGCCGAGCTCAGCGATCAAGCTCTCCGCACCCCCTTAGCCTCCACCCAACAGGGCATGGTGCAACTCACTAGCCTCGAAGGCTTGGTGGGTCGATCCCTGCAACTCTGCATCGTGTGCGGGGCCAGTGATGATGCACTTCCCGGATCGCTCGGAACCAACGCTGCCATCACCCCCGAGCAGTCCGGCAACACTTCCAAGGCATTCCTGGATCGGCGCGAACGCGCCTTCCGTCACGCACTCACTGCCTCGAGCAGGGTGCTGGTTAGCCATCCGCGCAGCTTGCTTAAGGGATCTGCAGTGGTGGAACGCTCCCCCTGGGCCGATGGCGAAATACAGCATCACGGCCCGTTGATTGAAGAATGGCACCAGGCTAAAGCGCTGCCGGCAACCGAGTTTGATCTCAACCTGCTCGCAGGTGGTCTTGGGGCTGAGACCAAAGACCAGGTGCAGCGCTTCACGCACACCATGCTGGCCCGCCACGAAGGCGAATGGGCAGGCGATGGCGCTGCCTTTAATGGTTGGATCGGCCCAGGCTATAGCAAGGCGGTACTGGAACAGCAGCTATCGACCTCCGCGCTTGAGCTTTTTACCCAAGATCCGCTCGTGTTCTTTATCGAGCGCATCCTTGGCCAAAGGGTATTAGAGGATTCCTTTGGTGCTGCCGAGATCGATGCCCGAGATCGCGGCACCGTCTACCACCGCGTGTTTGAACGCTGGATCCGCGAAATGTGGCTCGATGTCGCCTCCCTGAAGCACCGCTATAGCGATGTGGACTTCAATGCAGGCGTGCTGCGCATGCGCGAGATCGCGGTGGAAGAGCTCGATGCACGCCGCGATTCCTCCATCCCAGACGTCATGTGGCAGGCCTTCCAATCTGAGGTGCTGCGAATCAGCGATGCCTTTGTCAAACTCGAAATCGCACGATCAAAAACATGGCGACCTATTGGTGTTGAGGTGCCGTTTGGTCGCGTCCACGACGCCGCCGATTCGCCACCGTTGAAGATCCCTTTGGACAATGGGCACACCCTCACCCTTGGTGGCGTGATCGACCGTGTTGATCTGCACATCGACCACGAAAGCCAGCAAGCAGTGCTCGCCGTCCTAGACTACAAATCCGGCAACCCCCAAAAGTACAAGGCGGCGTTCAGCGGCGACGAGTACACGGGCAATGCCAAACACGGCTATCGCTTCCAGCTCGCTGCCTATGGTGAAGCCATCCGACAGGCCTTGGCAGGAGCAATCACGGAAGGCCCACTGGCAGAGCTAGCCAAGGAAGTAGCCAAGATCAACGTCAATGGCTACCCAATCACCATTACCTCGGGCTACCTCTTCTTCCTCAATGAGGACTTCGAGCTCATCCGGATTATCTACGACGCCAACGCGCAGGCGGAACTAGAACACCGGCTGAACAAGATCACCTCGTTTATTGCCGAGGGTGCTTTCCCGCCTTATGAGATTTCGGGCAATCCGATCATGAATGAACGCGCCGTGCGCCTTGGAGCCAGCACAGCCGCCGCCGCATCCAAACTGCAATTGTTGGGGTTCACCCCGCTTGACATCGCCGAAGACCAGGAGCAATAACGTGGTGCAACAACCAGATCCCAACAACATGGACAATTTCAACCGTCACCTGATTACGAACCAGGTTGATGAATCCATCTTTGTCGAGGCAGGTGCCGGCTCCGGCAAAACCTTCCAACTGGTCAGCAGAATCATCACGTTGGTTATCGAACGCGGCGTGCCAATCTCGCGCATTGTGGCCATCACCTTCACCGAATCCGCCGCAGCGGAGCTGGTTACACGCCTGCGACGCAACTTCGCTGAGATCGCCCAAACCGGCCAATTAGATATCAAGCACGCCAGCGCACGCACCTTCTCCGATGTTGAGCAGGCCAAACAACGCGCCAGCGAAGCCCTTGAAGCGCTCCCTGGCGCTGCGATCGAAACGCTGCACTCCTTTTGCATGCGCATTCTCAAGATCTTCCCGCTTGAGGCAGGCTTGCCACCAAGGGTGGAAAAGTCCAATGATTTGCTTGCCGACGTCGCCAGCGCCGAGCGCATTAGCGACACCCTCGCGCTGCTGAGCGCGTCCATGCAGGGGCACGCAGAGACCACCAAGCTCGTCGACGCCCTACCCGTTCCTGTCAGCGGCGCGGATCTGCGCGGCGCACTCGAATGCCTGACCGCTCATGAAGTCCGCGTCAACCAACTTGGCAATGTTGTGGGGTGGATGGATGCGCACTGGGGTGAACTCGACCAAACTCTGATCGAACCGATCCACCCAGGTGGTCACCTCACCGTGGATTACCTGCGTGGCATGCTCCAACGCGTAGAAGAACTCGCAGGGTTGTGCACTAACCCCGCGGACAAGCTCTTTATGAACGTGGTGGCTCCCCTCCACGGCGAGTTACTTCGCCATTTGGAAGACGGGGCACATCCAGAGCGCTTTGTAGAGCCTCGCATGGATTTCCGCGGCGGTGCTGCCAAGCACTGGAATGGGATGTCACCTCAGCAGGTCAAAGACACCATCCGGGATGAGCTCCACAATCTAGAGATCAAGCGCCTAGGCCCAGTCCACCGCGCATTGACCCAGGTCCGTGCCGTCTTGGCGGCCCGCACCGTAGAGCTTGCACAGCAGCGCTGTCGCACCGGCATGATCGAATTCCACGACATGATCTATCTGGCCCAGCGTCTGGTGCGTAAGCCGGAGATCGCTCAAGCCTTACACGAGCGCTTCCACACCATCTGCGTGGATGAATTCCAAGACACCGACCCAGCCCAGCTTGAGATCCTCGAACATATCGCTCGGGGTGCTGGGCAACACCCGAGCCCCGGCAAGCTGTTCTTAGTTGGTGATCCCAAGCAGTCCATCTATCGCTTCCGCAACGCGGACTTGGATACCTACATGCACGCCCGAGAGAACTTTCCCTCTTATGGCGAGCAGGGCCACAGCGTCGTGCACTTGGCCAACAATTTCCGCTCAGCGCCAGCAGTTGTCGATGGCGTGAACCTGATGTTCGGAGAACTGTTCGCCCAAGCTGCCCACACGGCCGAAAAGTCGGAGCAGGCCCCAAGTGCAGTGGATTATGTGCCGATGGAGTACCCGGATTCATCCGGGGACCGGCCAGGCCAGGTGTTGATCCTGCGCAATGAAGAAGCCGTAGAGGCTATCGGCACCATGGGCTCAGACAGCAGCCCACACCGCGAAATTGAGATGGCCGATATTGCCTCGTTGATCAAGGCGACCATGGCTAATGAATTTGGCGAGTACCTCAAGGACGCCCCGGGAGGCACTGCCCCGCTGGAGTTGGAAGACATCGCCATCCTGGTGCCCACGCACACCATCGCGCGCCGCGTGATCGATCTCCTTATAACCGAGGGCATTCCCTATGTCTCTGAAGGCTCGACTCAACTCTTCAACGCCCCAGAGATCAATGAGCTGCTCACCGTGCTGCGCGCCATCGCGGACCCAGCCGATAAGTTCACCCAAGTTGCTGCGCTACGCTCGGCCATCCTCGGCTGCAGCGACCGCGAACTAGCCCAGTATCACCAGCTAGATGATCCTCCAGCAGATCACCCGGTGTCACAAGCAAAAACGTGGCTACAGCAGCAACACCTGCGAACTCGGAAAGTGCCACTGCATGTGTTCATGGCAGAGCTGGTGCAATCCTCCGCGGTGCGCGAGGCATTAGCATCCGATCACAGCCAGCGCGCGAACTTACCTCGTGTGAGCCTGCTGCTGCAGATTACAGAGGAATTCGTTGCAAGCACCGGCCTTGGTTTGCGGGAATTCGTGCACTGGGCTGAACAGCAAGCCGCAAGTTCCCAAGGTGTGGCGGAACCGGTGTTAGACAATGGCACCAAGGGCGTCCGCGTGATGACGATTCACCGCTCCAAGGGCCGCGAGTTCCCCATGGTGATTATGGCCGGCATGGCGCACCACAAGTCGCATCAAGTGCCGGCGCAAGGCCTAGACAAGCAGAGCCAAGTGCTCGAGTTCAAGCTGGGCAGCTTCACCACTGCCGGCTATGAGGCCATGTACGAATACGAAAAGCTCGCGGCTCAATTTGAGGCGATCCGCCTGCTGTACGTAGCTGCCACCCGAGCACGCAATACTTTGGCCATTCCGCTGGAACTTGCGTTGAAATCCAAAGGCAAAGCCTCTACGAAGTTCTACGGGGCCATGTTGTATGACGCCATCCAAAACATCCCCCACCACTTGCCAATGGTCAGTGCTGATAAGTTGCCTGGTGGCAGTCAGACACTGGCAAAAGACACGCAGGCACCCCAGGAGCTGGACTTTGATCAGGCACAGCGTCACGTGGCCAACCTGCAAGAACACCTTGCTCGCGCCGCGCAGCAGGCGCCGAGAATTTCGGTGACCGCCATCGCCCACGCTGAAGAAGTCGCCGAGCCCGAGGCAGAACAGGTCACTTCGGCAACGCTTGCCACCGGCGCGAGGTTACGCGCATTGCTGGCAAACGGGCACGATGGCCACACCAAGATTCATGGCAATACCGAGCTAAAAACAGCCGGTGGTACGGCCTTTGGTTCCGCGGTGCACGAGGTGATGGAGCTGCTGCCAGAGGGCGAAAACGCCCAGGCACTTGCAGAGGCCATCGCGCCAATTCACGACCTCGATGCACAAGCAATCACTGATGTGGTCAGTGCCGTTGAATGCTTCGCTGCGTCCGAGCCTTATCAGCAAAGCTTGCGGTCTCAGAAGGCCTATCGCGAACTCCCAGTGTTCGACCGCATCGATGACGTTGCTGTCGAAGGCATCATCGATGTGCTGTATCTCGACGAAAACGACGAGTGGGTCATCGCGGATTATAAAACCGATCGCGTTGCTACCCCTGAGACCATCAGCAGCTACTTCTTGCAGCTCGAGGTGTACGCGCGGATCGTGGAAAAGGCCAAGGGCATTCGCGTCGCCCGCTGTGAGCTGATTTTCCTTGGCCACAACGGCCCACAGGTGCGCGTGGAACGTCGATAAGCAAAGCAAATGCCCGCCCCAAGGGGCGGGCAAAAAGCTCTGTTAGCCAGGAATTAGTGCTGGCCAACCTCGTAACGAACGAAGCCGGTCAGGGTAACGCCAGCTTCATCCATGACCTGCTTGACGGTCTTCTTGCTATCAGCAACGGAAGCCTGCTCAAGCAGCACGACGTCCTTGTAGAAGCCACCGAGGCGACCCTCAACGATCTTCGGGATAGCCTGCTCGGGCTTGCCCTCGTCGCGGGTGATCTGCTCGGCGATGGAACGCTCGTTTTCTACAACCTCAGCAGGAACATCCTCGCGGGTCAGGTACTGAGCCTTGAGGGCAGCAACCTGCATTGCGGCTGCGTGTGCAGCAGCCTTGGCCTCTTCGCCCTCGCCGGTGTAAGCAACCAGCACGCCAACTGCCGGAGGCAGGTCGGCTGCACGGTGGTGCAGGTACACGGAGAGGTTCTCGCCCTCGAGGGTCACAGCACGACGCAGCTCGAGCTTCTCGCCGATCTTGGCGGAGAGCTCTTGCACAGCCTCGCCAGCGGGCTTGCCATCGACCTCAGCAGCAGCAAGCTCCTCGGGGGAGTTAGCCTTCACTGCAGCGGCAGCGTCGGCAACCTTCTGAGCGAATTCCTTGAACTCAGCGTTCTTAGCAACGAAGTCGGTCTCGGAGTTGATCTCGACCATGGTGTTGCCGGACACAGCGATCAGGCCTTCAAGGGCGTTGCGCTCAGCGCGCTTGCCCACGTCCTTAGCGCCCTTGATGCGCAGGATCTCAACAGCCTTGTCGAAGTCGCCGTCGGTTTCCTCGAGTGCCTTCTTGCAGTCGAGCATGCCGGAGCCGGTTAGCTCGCGAAGCTTCTTCACATCAGCAGCGGTGTAGTTCGCCATATTTGGGGCGACCCTCCTTGTATAGGGATGTTGTACGTTGTGGTCACTGTTTACACTAACCAAACGCGACAAGATGCGCTGGCTTGGTGATGTTTCAGTGTTGCGTGGTTACGGCGCAACCACATACTTTTTGCAACAGCTCGCACTGTTGCAGTGCCGTGCCTTGTCATGCGTATAACAACATGCAAGACCCCAGCCAAGCAGCACAATGCCGCGTGAGGTTGGGGCCTTTGGTTACTGGCATGAGCTAGCTATTACTCAGACTTAGCCTCTGCAGCTTCTGCCTTGGGGGCTTCCACCTTGGCAGCAACCTCTTCGGAAGCCTCAACCTTGGCGGCAACCTCAGTCTTCTCGGCGTCGCCGGCAGCTTCCTTCTGTGCAGCCAACTGGCGCTCCTCGCGAGCCTGCTTACCAGCAGAAACAGCGGAGGAGATCACGCGGGTGAGCACGTCGATGGAGCCGATGGAGTCGTCGTTGCCGGGCACGGGGTAGTTCACAACGTCCGGGTCGCAGTTGGTGTCCAGGATGGCAACTACGGGGATGTTGAGCTTGTGTGCCTCGTTGACGGCGATGTGCTCCTTGTTGGTGTCTACGATCCACATTGCGGAAGGCACCTTGGTCATGTCGGCGATACCGCCGAGCACGCGCTCGAGCTTCTGGCGCTCACGGGTGAGCATCAGAACTTCCTTCTTGGTGCGGCCCTCGTAGCCACCCTCAGCAGCGTCCATTGCCTGCAGTTCCTTCATGCGGTGCAGACGCTTGGACACGGTCTGGAAGTTGGTGAGCATGCCGCCGAGCCAGCGGTGGTTCACATAAGGCATACCAACGCGCTCAGCCTGGTTCTTCACAGCTTCCTGAGCCTGCTTCTTGGTGCCGACGTAGAGGATGGTGCCGCCGTGAGCAACAGTCTCCTTGACGAATTCGTAGGCCTCATCGATGTAGGTCAGGGTCTGCTGCAGGTCGATGATGTAGATGCCGTTGCGGTCGGTGAAGATGAAACGACGCATCTTCGGGTTCCAACGACGGGTCTGGTGGCCAAAGTGCACACCAGCATCGAGCAGTTCACGCATGGTTACAACAGCCATGGTGCTCCTTTTCAAGTATGTGGTTCGGTTATCTGTACTTGCGCGGGTTCTCCCCGCGCCCTGGCTACCGACGCTCCATAGGCCACACCCAACACGCTCAACAGGCGTAATGGGACCTCGTGGCCGCCGGTGGTACTCACCTATGAAAGGGCTGATACCTTCGCGGTCGCGCGTAGTCAGCGGCCTATATTGCACAGCACAAGACTGCGCAGGCACACTGCTGAGGGTCGATCTTATCTGCTGCCTGCAGGAATTCCAAAATCTTTTTCCAATTGTGAAACCTTGAGCACCACCAACACCACCCATCACATTTTCCACAGGCAAAGCAGGGCCGAATAGAAAACCGTGCACCCGCAGCACACCCTTGGGGCATGCGGAACATCTCAAAGCTCATCGCCCTTGCGCTGCTCCTAGCAAGCGTATTTGGCGCACCCCCAGCAGCCATCGCCTACGTCTCCCCCGCCACCGGCACCAATGCCCCAGGAAGAGTGCTTCAAGGTTTTCGCGTCGGCGAACACGATTGGCTTCCGGGGCATCGCGGGGTCGACCTTGCACTTGCACCAGGAAGCCCAATTCTGGCCACCGAGGATGGTGTGGTGGCATTCGCGGGCATGGTGGCCGGCACACCAGTGTTATCGATCGATCATCCTGACGGGCTTCGTAGCACCTACCAGCCCATACAGGCGGTGGTGGCGAAAGGCGACTCCGTGAAATCAGGAGAGGTGATCGGCACGCTTGTGGCTACAGATGGCACTCACCCTGGGCTGCATTGGGGGATCAAAACAGGGCCGAAAAGCTATATCAATCCCCTGTCCCTGCTTGATATACCCGTGATCAGGCTCAAACCCATACACGCCGAAGCCACACCCGCTCGGCCCTAGATCCTCACCTGTTCCCCACCTGCATCGTGTGGGTTTTAGGCACGAGGGTGGGCTTGCTTGAATGCCTCCTGTAGCCGTGCGGCACTGACGTGGGTGTAAATCTGGGTGGTTTGCAGGGAGGAATGCCCAAGCAGCTCTTGCACCACACGCAGATCAGCACCGTGATCAAGGAGATGGGTTGCTGCGCTGTGGCGCAACGCGTGCGGCCCTAAACCTTCTACCCCGGCGCGATCACCTTGGGCTTGCACGAGTCTGCGCACCTGGCGAACGTTGAGCCGACCTCCACGAATGCCCAAAAATAGCGCGTTGCCGCTGCTGGGATCCACAAAGTGGCGACGCCCATGCTCAAGCCATGCCTTGATAGCTGCTGCTGCTTGCCTGCCAAAGGGCACCATGCGCTGTTTATTGCCTTTGCCTGTAACTTTGGCGATGCGCGTTGAGCAATCCACATCTGCAATATCCAAAGCGACGAGTTCAGCCACGCGCATGCCTGTGGCGTAGAGCAATTCGAGTATGGCAAGGTCGCGCAGCAGTTCTGCTTGCTTCGCTGGCGTGGCATCCTCGCCAATTTCTTTGTGCACCACTTGGGCAGCCGTGTGTTCATTGAGCACTTTTGGCAGGTGGTTGCCCACTTTCGGGGCCTGCAGCCGCGCCGCTACGTCATGTGAGAGGTAGCCCTGGGCAAACAGCCAGGAGCTAAATCCTTTCATCGCAGCGGTACGCCGAGCCAGCGTCGCTCGGGAGGCACCTGCTTCCACCGCCTCGCCCAGTGCATCGCGACAATCTTCAAGGGTCATGGCCTCAAGGCTTGGGCGGGTGTTGGCGAAGGCGCGCAGGTCTGATCGATAGCCACGGATGGTGGCCTCGGATCTACCAAGTACGTAGCGCAAATGATCGGCGTAGTCGTCGATAAGCTCAAGCATTTGCGTGGTGCTCATGGGCACCTAGCCTACTGTGCTCGCAACCACCTCGCGCCCTCGCGTTGGATTAAGCCTTTATGTTCCAAGGTGACCAGCAAGTGCATGCAGAGCGCCATGCTTAAACCTGATTGTTGGGAAATGTCTTCGGCGCCCTGGGGTCGAGTGGAAAGTGCATCGAACACGCGGAGTTCATTGCGCGGTAGGCGTTGGATTGGATCAGCGGCGAAGTCGAGTTCGTATTGCGCGGTGGCATCGACGCTGCCGAGGCGTTGGGTCAGCTCGAGGATTTCTTGTCCCGAACACACCATTTGCGCATCGCCGCTTTTGATTTTCTCGTGGCAGCCAAGGGAATTCACGCTGCTAATCGGACCTGGAATGGCCATAGCGACTTTGCCTAAAGCTTGAGCCCACAACAAGGTATTTAAGGCACCGCTTCTCCACGCAGCTTCTACCACTACAACCCCTGCGCTCAGGGCCGCCACGAGCCTATTTCTGGTTAAAAAGCGATGCCGATGTGGCGACATACCCGGCGGATATTCACTGATCACAGCGCCGCGTTCAAGCATCTGCTCAAAGAGCTTTCCGTTGCGGGCTGGATAGGAGCGATCGAGCCCGCATGCAGCAACTGCGACCGTTGCCCCACCTGCGCCCAGCGCCGCTTGGTGCGCTGCTGTATCCACGCCGAGGGCACCTCCGGAAACAATGGTCCAGTGTTGCTGGGCGAGATATTCCCCGATGCTGCTGCACACGCTGCGCCCATAGGAGGAAATTGCCCTGGTGCCAACCATCGCGATGGCCTGTTGGCTTAAAGCTCCAAGGTGTTGGCCGCGCACCCAGAGGGCATGGGGTGCCACGGCATCGTCGGCATAGGAGCGGGAGTGCTCACTAGCACCCGAGGCGGCAAATCCGAAGGCTTGGTCAAAGGCCTCGCAGGGCCACTCTTCATCTTCAGGGGTGATCAGCCTGCCGCCGAGTGCTTGTATGGTGGCGAGATCTTCACGCGATCGATCCTCTGCGTAGCGAGATTGCGTTTGCTTCAACAGCGCACCACACCACTGTTCTCGTTTCTTGATGCCGCAGGCAATGGCTTCGATATCTCGGCCTTGGGCAAGCAATGCTTGCAGGTCTCGGCTTGGTCCTTCAATGGTTCGGGAGACATATGCCCAAGCTTGTCGACGACTCATGCGATCAACTCCTGCATGGTGGCGTTATATTCCAACGCTTCTGCAACGTGATCGATATTCGGCGTTGTTGATGCCGCTAGATCTGCAATCGTCCAGGCCAGCCTGAGGGTTCGATCCACGGCTCTTTGGCTTAAGGCACCCACGGCCAAATAGCTTTCTAACAGCGCCATAGCATCAGGGGCTGCTTGGAGATCTTTTCGCAACCGCCCCGCCGGGACCCGTGCATTATTGGTGGCATGCATTCCCATGGATGCAAAGCGCTGCTGCGCGCGCATCCTTGCTCGCGCTGCGCCTTGAGCCATTTCTTCACTACTCATGCCGTTGAGTTCCCTCAGACTGCCCTTCGGTTCAGTGCGCACCACCATGTCCAGGCGATCACGCAAAGGCCCAGAAAGGTTTTGCAAATACCTTGCCCGCTGCTGCGGCTTGCATTCGCAGTCGCGAGCCTCTGCTGCGCCACAACGGCAAGGGTTTGCAGCTAGCACAAGCTGGAATTGGGCTGGGAAGCTCATGCTGCCATTGGCTCGCAGTAGCTCAACTTTTCCGCGGTCCAGCGGCACGCGTAACGCATCGAGTACCCCGGCTGCTATTTCGCTGACCTCATCTAAAAACAACACGCCTCGATGCGCCTTGGTTACCGCACCAGGTTTGGGTAGTCCAGATCCGCCTCCCAAGAGGGATGCTTTGCTCACGCTGTGGTGCGGAGCCACAAAGGGCGGGCCGGAAAATTCTTCGCCCGTAATTGAGCAGATGGCGCGGCATTCGCGTTCTTGTTCCGGTGGCAGTGGTGGTAGCAAACCAGCAAAGCGTTTGGCGATCATGGATTTCCCCGAACCTGGTGGGCCGATCATCATAAAGTGATGCCCGCCGGCAGCAGCGATCATGGCAGCACGCTTGGCTTGCTGTTGTCCCACCACATCGAGCATGTTCAGGTGGCGCGTTGGCACATGCTGTGTGGACCGGGCTTGTTCGAGGGTGACCTCCCCTTGGCACCACTTGGCCACCTGCGCGATATTGTCGCCGACTAAGACGGTGAGGTGCTCTGGGGCAACGCATGCGGCTTCTTCAGCATTCGCTTGAGGCACAACCGCAATATGCACCTTCGCATCTGCTGCAGCCAGTATTCCGGCAGCAACGCCACGCACCCCGGCGATCCGGCCATCGAGGCCTACCTCTCCGAGGAAGAGCACGTGCTCGATATCAAAGCGTTCGGCTCCGGCGCCGAGGATAGCCATGCAGATGGCAAGGTCCATCATCGTGCCATGTTTGGGCATGCTCGCTGGAGAGAGATTGACCATCACCTTCGTTTTAGGCCAGCAAAGCCTCGCATTCGCGGCGGCGGTTTTGAGTCGGTCGCGGGCTTCGCCCACGGCTGCGTCGCCAAGCCCAACAATGAAGGTGCCAGGTAAACCGGGACCGATATTGGCTTCGACGCGAACTACATTGGCCTGCGCTCCGCTGAGTGCGGCGCTTAAGGTCTTAGCAAGCGCCACGGTCTACCCCCTCAAATCGCTGGATATTGCCGGCGGTAATGGCCACAACATCAAAGCTCACCGAGTAAATATTGTGTCTTCTCATCCACCACGCGGCGGCGCGTTTCATGCGGCGAAATTTCTGCTGATTCACCGAGTGCTCGGCCCCGAATGCGGCGCTGCTGCGGGTTTTTACCTCGACAATCCGCACGTCCTCACCGCGAGCGACGATCAAGTCAAGCTCTCCAAACGGTGTGAGGACGTTGCGCTGGAGTACCACAAACCCTGTTGTCTCGTAGTCTTGGGCGGCTCGATGTTCACCATCTTTACCCAATTGCATGCTCTTTGCCGTTGGCATTTACGTTTTCCCCCTTGAGCGTTTCGTGCTGGTACCTGGTGGTGCCGTTGCAGTTCAAGTCTTGGCAAGCAGGAGGATTCTTGCCAATACCTCAAGGAAAAGGGCGTCGCAGTTGTGGATAACTTCGACCACGGGTGGCAAACACCCAGCAATGATTGGCGGACAATTCCACAGCACAAAGAAAAATGGGCGCTTAGGGAACCTCAAAGGCCTAAGCGCCCGAAAAATCCGCGGCTTTTAGCAGTACTCGCGAGGGTGCTCGACAAGTGCCCACCCCATAAAGCGCCTGTCTGCGCGAGGCTGCAGGCACCTCACCTGGCCGCGCTCTTGGTGCTAGGAGGTGGAATTAGTCGGGAAGCACGAAATCGGGTTTGTCGAGCTCTTCGATATTGACGTCCTTGTAGGTAATCACGCGTACATAACGGACGAATCGAGCTGCGCGGTACATATCCCAGACCCATGCATCCGACATGCGCACCTCGTAGTAGACCTCATTGCCTTCGGTATGCGGGATCAATTCCACCGCATTGGCGAGGTAGAAACGGCGATCCGTCTCAACTACATAGGAGAATTGGCTCACCACATCGCGGTATTCGCGGTAGAGAGAAAGCTCGACTTCTGCCTCATAGTTTTCAAGGTCTTCGGCGCTCATGGTGCTCCCCTTTTTAGGTGTTCTGCTCTAGCCAGTGGCGATGTGCTGCCTGGACATTGGCATAACTATAACGATGTTCTTCGCTTGCACCGTGGCGGCGCACCGCGTCCATGTGCGACTTCGTCCCATATCCCTTATGGGCTGTTAATCCATAGTTGGGGAAGCGAAGATCTAATGCCTCCATCGCCCTATCCCGTGATACTTTTGCCAACACGCTCGCAGCAGCAATGCTGCGTGAGGCCGCATCGCCACCAATCATCGGCAGCATCGCAGTTTCCATGCCTTCTACCCGCATGGCGTCGCTGAGCACGGAGCCGGGTCGTATGTGAAGCTGTGCCACCGCGCGACGCATTCCTGAGATATTGGCATGTTGAATGCCATGGGCATCAATGTCTTGAGCCGAGATATGCACGATGGAATACGCCAGTGCGTGGGTACGGATGGCGTCGAAAAGCGAATTGCGGCGAGCAGGTGACAGGGCTTTGGAGTCGGTGAGACCATCCAGGGCAGGCAGGATTTTCGGTGGCAGGATGCAGGCGGCGATCGAGATAGGGCCACAACATGCTCCCCGGCCGGCCTCGTCTACTCCCGCGACCGGCCCCAGGCCTGCTTTGTCTAGCGCAACATCGAAGGTGCGCAATTGCTTCAGCGTGCGCACTTAGCCTTGGAGGTCGTAGGCATCGACGCTTTGGATGCGGTTGAAGGGGAAGACGATCCAACGGACCTTGCCAATGACATTGTCTTCGGGAATGGTGCCTTGGTACTGATCGCCCATGTGATAGCGCGAATCTGCCGAGTTGGTTCGGTTATCGCCCATCACCCACAAGTTGCCCTCTGGCACTTTCACCGGGCCGAAATATGGTCCACCGCAGGCCTCAGAGCCCCCAGGTCCTTGCACAGGATTCGAGGGTGGGTTTTGCACGAAGGATTGATCGATGAGTTTGCCATCAACCTTTACACCTTGATCTCCTTCAAGGCACTGAACCGTTTGCCCACCGGTGGCAATCACACGCTTGACCAGGTCATTTTCATCCGTTGAAGCCAAACCGACCCAGGAGGCGATATTGCGCAATTTGGAGGTCACGGGATTTTGGGATTGTTGATTAACAAAGCCCTCATTCCAGGAGTCGGTGCCTTTAAACACCACTACATCGCCCGGTTTGGGATCGGAAAAATCGTAGGTGAGCTTATCCACGATGATGCGATCCCCAGTACAACCCGCGCAGCCATGCAACGTCGGCTCCATCGAGGCACTTGGAATGACATAGAGCCTGCCAACGAAGGTTTGAATCAACACAATAACCGCCAGGGTTACAAACATCACCAGCGGGATTTCTACGTACCAAGGAAGTTGCTTCTTCTCGGCCTTGGGGTTTTCGGCTTCACTCACGGCTTGCACTCTAGCACCGCTTCCTCGCTTTTCGACGTCCCCCTGCCCCAACCAGATCCCATCCGCATCGAATGAGCAAGCCCTCCTAGATTCCTGGTCTTCACCCCAACGCCTATGACAAGCAGCTCAAGCCTGATACCTGAGTGATTTGGCAATAAAAAAAGACCCCCGGAGGGGTCTTTTTAAGCAATGCGCTCTTAGCGGCGCTCGCGAATCTTGGCTGCCTTGCCCTTGCGATCGCGCAGGTAGTACAGCTTGGCGCGACGCACGCGGCCGCGGGAAACGACCTCGATCTTGTCGATGTTGGGGGTGTGTACCGGGAAGGTACGCTCCACACCAATACCGAAGGAGACCTTGCGTACGGTGAAGGTCTCACGCACGCCGGCACCCTGGCGACGAATCACAACGCCGCGGAAGAGCTGGGTACGGGTCTTTTGACCTTCGATCACCTTTACGTGCACGTCGAGGGTATCGCCGGGACGGAAGTCCGGGATATCGTCGCGCATGGACGCTGCATCGACCTTGTCAAGAATGTTCATGAATATTCCTTATGTGTTTCTAGGACAGAGGACCCTAGCGGCATCTCCCCTTGTTATACGGGGCGCTCGGCTGGTTCGTGCCCGGAGCAAAATGTGCAGCCCTCTTTGCGCTCTCGCACAGCACAAAGCGAACAACTCGAGCCATTATGCCAGCTCCTGGGCTTTGCGCAAAATCCTCTAGAGCCCAGCGCGCTTCAATGCCTCAGCCATAGCCGAATTAGCCACCGGTGCCTGCTTGCGCTGCTGCTTCTTGCCTGATTGCTTGGCCCTGGCGTTGGGCTTGGCGCTGTGTTTGGGGTTGGCGCCGCGCTGTCGGTCGGCTTTGGCCTGAGGCCTTGCTCCTCGACGTTGCTGTGGAGAATCCTGATCGAGCACCATGCTCAAGGCGATGCGCTTGCGATCAACATCAACCTCGAGCACTTTGACCTTCACCACTTCGCCGGATCGCACCACATCATGCGGATCCGACACAAAATGATTCGCCATCGCAGAGACATGCACCAACCCATCCTGGTGCACCCCGACATCGACAAAGGCGCCGAAGGCAGCCACATTCGTCACTGTCCCTTCGAGGATCATGCCCTCGCGGAGATCGCTTAACGTTTCAACGCCTTCTTGGAACTGGGCCGTTTTAAATTCTGGTCGAGGATCTCGGCCAGGTTTGTCTAACTCGGCGATGATGTCTTTGATGGTGGGTTCACCAAAATCGCCGCGGATAAATTGCTGAGGATCCAAAGAACGCAGCACCGAAGTATTAGCAATTAAGGCAGATACCTCTAAACCAGTGTGCGCAGCCATATCCGCAACCACACCATAGGCTTCTGGGTGCACCGCCGAGGCATCGAGGGGGTTATTGCCCCTGACCCTTAAAAAGCCTGCACATTGCTCAAAGGCTTTTGGCCCAAGTCGTGGAACCTTGCGCAACTGCTCGCGGCCTTCGAAAGCGCCATGCTCATCGCGGTAGGCCACAATGTGCTCGGCAATACTCGGCGTTACCCCTGCAACTCGGGCCAGCAGTGGCGCGGAGGCGGTGTTGACGTCTACACCAACCGCATTCACGGCATCTTCTACGACTGCATCCAAGGTGCGCGCTAGAGCCTGTTGTTGAACATCGTGCTGATATTGCCCCACACCAATGGCCTTGGGATCAATCTTGACCAACTCCGCCAAGGGATCTTGGAGCCGTCGCGCAATTGATACTGCTCCGCGCAGCGCAACATCCATGGTGGGAAATTCCTGGGCGGCAAGGGCCGAAGCCGAATAGACCGAGGCACCTGATTCGCTCACCACCACCGGGGTTGGGCGTTGGCCACCGGCTTTGTGAATCAGATCCGCTACTTCTTGGGCGAGTTTTTCGCTTTCGCGCGAAGCGGTGCCATTGCCCACTGCAATCAGCTCCACACGATGCGTAGCGCAGGCGGTGGCGAGCTGTTCTACGGCCTCAGCCCATCGTTGCTGTGGCTTGTGTGGATACACAATGAGCGTTTCGAGCACCTTGCCGGTTGAAGACACCACTGCGCACTTCACACCATTGCGGTAGCCGGGGTCGAGCCCTAAGGTGGCGCGTTCGCCTGCCGGTGCGGCAAGGAGAACATCGCGAAGATTCTTCGCAAACACATCCAAGGCTTGCTCTTGGGCAAATTCCTTCAGACGCATCCGCACATCTAAGCCTGCAGAAACTTGTAATTTCGTGCGCCAGGCAAAGTGGACGGCCTTGTGCAGCCACGGCGAGGAGGTGTCCAAGCCCGCGTGCTCTGCGATGCGTTGTTCGAAGATGGCGTCGTCTCCGGCGTCCATCTCCAGGCTCAGCACTCCCTCTTGTTCCCCACGAAGCAGCGCGAGGATGCGGTGGCTTGGAAGCTGGGTAAAAGGCTCTTCGAAATCGAAGTAGTCGCGGTATTTGGCACCGAGGTCTTGCTTGCCCTCAGTGACCTTGGCACGCAACTGGCCTTCCTCGTACATCTTCTGACGCAGTTGGCCAACCAGGTCCGCATCGAGGGCGAGGCGATCAATCAAAATCGCGCGGGCGCCATCAAGCGCGGCTTTCGTATCGGCGATCTCGGCGCCGACATAGCCCTCGGCCAGAGCCTCGGCCTGGGCTTCGGGTTGAGCGATGAGCTGATCCAGGAGGGGCTCAAGCCCCGCCTCACGGGCTTTATCGGCCTTTGTTTTTCGACGTTTTTTAAACGGAAGGTACAGATCCTCCAGCCGAGCTTTGGTGTCGCATTCTTCGATCAAGGCCTTGAGGTGTTGATCCAGCTTGCCTTGTTCTTCGATAGCCTCAAGCACCACGCGCTTTCTGGCTTCGAGTTCACGCAGATACACCAGGCGTTCTTCGATTTGGCGCAGTTGGGAATCATCGAGGCCACCGGTTACTTCTTTTCTGTACCTGGCAATAAATGGCACAGTGTTGCCCTCGTCGAGCAAGTTGATGGCAGCCTCAATTTTCGGAGGCGTTGTAGACAATTCCTTAGCAATGAGGGATGCGATGCGCGATGTCATTCGTGCGATTCTAGCGCCCCGCCACCGAAGGCTTCAGCCTTGCCACCGAAAGCTTCAGTCTTGCCAGGCACAGGCAGCATTGACTCCCGGCTCGGTGTGTCCGTGGTTGGAAGTGCCATACCAATAGGTATCCGGAGGGAAGCTCTCCGCCACCGCGCGCGTAGCAGCGCGTAGATCAAGGTCACTTGCTCCATTGATCACTAGGCGATGCAGCCTAAGACTCGGCGCCAATTGACCATGCTGCTGCTGGTATTGAGTAATCAGCATATTGTCTGGCTCGCAGGTGAGATCGACTTCCTCTGCGTGGATCTGCTCCACCTGGTACCCAGCTTTTTTAAGAATCTCTGGCATAACCTGCGCCAGATGCTGCCAATCACGTGGGCTCATCAGCACCTGCATATCAGTGGAGATAGCTTTCATCATTGCTCCTTGCTGCGCTGTTGTTGATATGTCTGAAGAAAGGCTACGTCTTCAGGGCTTAAGTCCGCACTATCGAGCAAATCTGGGCGGCGTTCGAATGTTCTTTGCAAAGAGGCTTGCCTGCGCCACTGCGCCACTAGTTGGTGGTTGCCAGACAATAAGACCTCGGGCACGGCAAGGCCTCGCCATTGGCGTGGTTTGGAATAGCTTGGCCCTTCTAAAAGACCATCCGAAAAACTATCCTCTTCGTGGCTTTGGCGATTGCCCAAGACCCCGGGGATCAATCGCACCACTGCTTCTGCAATCACGAGTGCTGCTACTTCCCCACCGATGAGCACATAATCACCGATCGATACTTCCCGTACCCGGTAGCGTCGTGCCGCATCTTCGAAGACTCGCTGATCAATGCCTTCGTATCTGCCGCAAGCAAACACAATGTGCTGTTCATTTGACCAGGCCTGGGCATCGGCTTGAGTAAAAGGGGTTCCCGCCGGCGTGGGCACGAGCAATAAAGGACGCTCATCTGCCTGGGAGTGCTCGGGATAACCAACTTGTTCGATGCCTTGAAGGGCGTCGTGCCTGGGGCGTGAGAGATGCGGTGTGGCAGAAACCAAATGTTTATCGGCCGCAGGGCCGGTATGGGCTGCAACATCGTCAAGGGCTGCACCCCACACTTCGGCTTTCATCACCATGCCGGGGCCGCCACCATAGGGCGAATCATCCACCGACTTGTGATTATCGCTGGCCCATTGGCGCAGATCGTGCACCCCTACGCTTAAGATCTGCTGCTCAATTGCCTTGCCAAGCAAGGCGTGGCGGAATGGATCGAGATATTCCGGAAAGATGCTCACCACATCGATACGAAGCGCCATGATCTATAGCTCCAGAAGGCCATCGGGGGGTGTGATCACAATGGCTTCGTTATCAAGATCGACGATCGGGACGATCTCGTGAACGAAGGGCACAATGGCTTCGCCGCCTTCATCTAGTGCCACGACGAGCAAGCGGTGGGCAGGCCCGCGCATGACGCGGGCGATCTCACCGATGTCTTCGGGTTCAGGCTGCGCGCCTTCATAAGCGCGTGCGTTGGCTTCTTCGGCGTCGACAGCACCAACGTTGAGCACTCTTAAGCCCTCGAGCTCATGGTCGTAAAAAGCCTCATCTTCTTCGATGGGTGCTGCGAAAAATCGCACGCCCCGCAGACGCTCGGCTGCCGTGCGGTCGGGGACTTCTTCGAAGCTGACCAACAAGCGTTGTTGGTGCGCTCGCATGGCTTTGACGGTGAGCGAAAGCTCCTTGCCGGTTTGTACACCGCGCAGCACCTCACCTGGGGCAAAACGCCCTTGGGGGTCATCGGTGGTGGGGTCTACCACCAGTTCGCCACGGATACCGTGAGGCTTAATCACACGGCCGATTTGTACCTGATCTTCGCTAGCTTTCACGCCCTCAAAGCTAGCAGCCCACACCCTGTGTTGAAGCACAGGCTCAGCTTGGGTGTTCTCCACCACGTGGACTGTTACAGCGCGTGAAGCGAATTAAGCTCGTACATTATGCAGACCAACACTCCAGAGACTTTTGGCCAGGCCGCTCAGCAGCATGTGCCCGGCCTGTTTAGCGCCAATGACGCCCCCGCGCCTTCTGATAGAAAAGTGCCCAGCGTGCAGCGGGTACTAGAAGCCGAAGGCTGCAATGTGATCCTGTTTCGTTTCCGCCCAGGCCAGGAGCTGCGAGAACATAAGGCGGCATGGCCTATTACCGTGCAGTGCCTCGAGGGCGCCTTGGAATTTGGCTGGCAGGGCCAGCAGATCACCCTGACTCCTGGCCAGATGTTGTATCTGCCGAAAATGGAGCCGCACTGGGTGCGCGCTGAACAAGACGCGGTGTTGGGGTTGCAGATGCACACCTCAAGTTAAGAAAAACCGCGATCTTTGCAATGAAGATCGCGGTGTGTTTTCTTCAGGAATGCTTACTCAGCAGCTTCTTCGCTTGCTTCTTCAGCGGATTCCTCAGCAGCCTCAGCCTTGGCAGCTTCTTCAGCTTCCTTCGCGGCCTTAGCCTCAGCCTCTTCCTTGGCCTTGCGCTTCTTCTCGGTGATGGCCTCAGCGGTGGGGCCTTCGTTGGCCTCAGCCAGTGCCTGGTTGAACAGCTCAAGCTTGGAGGGCTTTGCCTCGGCGGTCTTCAGGGAGCCTTCGGCGCCGTCGATGCCCTTGAACTTCTGCCAGTCGCCGGTCACCTTGAGCAGGGCGAGCACGGGCTCGGTGGGCTGTGCGCCAACGCCGAGCCAGTACTGAGCGCGCTCGGAGTCGATCTTGATCAAGGAGGGCTCTTGCTTGGGCTCGTAGATGCCGATGTTCTCGATGACCTTGCCATCGCGACGGGTACGGGCATCAGCGATCACCACGCGGTAGTGCGGGGTACGAATCTTGCCCAGGCGCTGCAGCTTAATCTTGACTGCCATTGTGTTAAGTCCTTTACTTCTTGGTCACGGGGAAATACAGACGCTGCACCAATGCGCGGCGCAGCCGGTTTATCCCTTGGATTTTTCAAGCAGGTGACCACCGGGCGACCGTAGACGCTGACGGTGTCTGCTTGTAGTTGCACGGCTTAAAAAGCCACAACCCTTGGCACTATACACCTTTTGCGCCAAGATCCCCAAAGGGGCGCCGCAATTGCTTGTCGACGCCCCACTGTGGTTTTTTACTTCTTGCCGAAGTTCAAGTTATCGAGGTCGATATTTTCCATCCCCTTGGGCAGCTTCATTCCACCCATTTGCTGCTGAAGCTTTTGTAATTCGGCCATATCCGGCATGCCGCCACCCATGCCCGGCATGCCTGGCATACCCGGCATCTGAGGCTGACGTGGTTTATTCTTCACAGGCTTACGCTTGCCATTTTTGCCCTTACGGCCCTTGGGCTTTTTCTTCGTGGCACTACGTCCGCCACCGCCCATGCCGAATTGGCTGCTCATCTTGCCCATCATCTTCTTCGCTTCGAAGAAGCGCTCAACCAATTGGTTCACTTCCGAGACAGCAACACCGGAACCATTGGCAATGCGCTTGCGTCGAGAAGCGTTCAAGATCTTCGGGTTTTCACGCTCGGCAGGAGTCATGCCGCGGATAATGGCTTGGATGCGGTCGAGCTGCTTTTCATCAACCATGTCGGCCATCTGCGACATCTGCTTGCCACCTGGCAGCATCTTCAAAATGTTGCCGATGGGGCCCATGCGACGAACCATGAGCATTTGGTTGAGGAAGTCGTCGAGGGTGAGCTCACCACTGCCAAGCTTTTGAGCATTTTTCAGCGCTTCTTCTTGGTCGAGCTTCTGCTCAGCCTGCTCGATCAGGGTGAGAATATCGCCCATGCCGAGGATACGGCTGGCCATGCGCTCGGGGTGGAAGACGTCGAAATCATCGAGTTTCTCACCGGTGGAGGCAAACATGATCGGCTTGCCGGTCACTTCACGGATCGAAAGCGCGGCACCACCGCGGGCATCGCCATCGAGCTTGGTCAATACAACACCGGTGAAGTCCACACCATCGCGGAAGGCTTCGGCGGTATTAACAGCGTCCTGACCGATCATCGAGTCGATCACGAACAGGACTTCATCCGGATTGACGGCATCGCGGATATTGCGCGCCTGGGTCATCAAGGTTTCATCGATACCCAAACGACCAGCGGTGTCGACAATCACGATGTCATGCTGGCGGCGCTTCGCCTCTTCAATACCCTCGCGGGCAACCGCGACAGGATCACCGTGGGAGGTGCCCATCTCGTGGTCGCTGGAATCGATCGAGGTACCGGGATCGGGAGCGAAGGTAGGAACCCCGGCGCGCTCACCAACGATCTGCAACTGCTGAACGGCACCTGGGCGCTGCAAGTCGCAGGCCACCAGCATGGGGGTGTGTCCCTGCTTTGCAAGGTGGTGCGCCAATTTACCTGCCAGGGTGGTTTTACCTGCACCTTGGAGGCCGGCGAGCATAATCACCGTCGGTGGTGTCTTAGCCAGATTCAGGCGACGAGTTTCGCCACCAAGGATCTGTGTGAGTTCCTCGTTGACGATCTTGATCACTTGTTCGGCAGGGTTCAGTGCCTTGGAAACGTCTACGCCGAGAGCACGTTCTTTGATGCGCTTGATAAATCCACGAACCACCGGCAGCGAAACGTCGGCTTCGAGCAGCGCGAGGCGGATCTCGCGTGCGACGGCATTGATGTCCGCCTCGGTGACCTTGCCTTTAGAGCGCAGGCCGGATAGCGCTCCACTGAGGCGATCTGAGAGAGACTCGAACACGTTTTGCACGCTCCTTGCGGGTTGATTCAAAAAAGTGGATCAGGGTTGAACGTACCCATGGTAGCCGTTCGAGAGCACCCGGGTCACGTCACGTTCCACCTTGGCGCGATCGAAGCCGTCGACAAGCTTGCATTGGGCAATCATTGTGCCGCCACGTAACTGTTGGCTTAACCACTGCACCTCGGGTAACGCCCCGATACACGCGCCGAGCGCTGCCCTGCGGTCTAAGGTGCGCACTTCAAGCACATCGCCTTGCCACGCGGTGGCCACAGGGCCTGGGTCGAGGTCCGGCAATGAGGAAAAGACTCCTGAGTTGTAGGCCTGGTTGAATTCGACGGGGTCAAATGCGGTACCTGTGTGGTTGCGAACCTGAAATTCTGCCCGCACCCCGTCATCGTCGACCACCAGGGCGGCTTGAGTGATATTCCAGTTCTTTGCGGCAATCAACGCCAAGACTCTCACGATCGCGCGCAGATACTCCCCTGACCATTGCACCGTTGCTTCATTGCTGGAGGTGGCATCGGGAATCAAGGCAAGCGAAGCTTGGTGGCTGATATGCGGCGCAATAAAGCACAGTTGGTTGAGGTTGCTGCGTGCCTGTTGGCACACCTGGGCTACGTTATGAGCCCGCATCGGCGTCCACACACCAGGGCCTGTGCCTTTGCTATCGGATTCGACGAGCACTTCCATGAGTTGCAGCGCAAGGGGGTCGAAGTTCAAGCAGTCCAAGAATTGCTCGGCAAGGCTTGGATCTTGAGGGTCGTTGTGCTGCAGCAGCTCAAAGATGGTGGTGTGCTCTGCCACCAGGGTGGACACCACTTGCTGATCCCTGAGGGGCAATTGCAGCCGCGCTGCCATTTCGGTGACATATTCTGCGCCTAAGGCTGCGTGCGGTCGGTTTTGGCCTTTAGCAATATCGTGAAACAGTGCCGCCAAGGCTAGAAGATCCGGACGCGGCACTTCCACACCTTGCTGGGCACACAGCGCCACGACTTCCAGGCAGTGTTGATCGATGGTGTGGATGTGGATGGGTTCTCGTGGCATCCGGTCGCGGATGGCATCCCACCACGGAACCACATTGGACCAGTGTCCGTGCTCGTCGAGTTCTCGCACCACACGGATGGTGTGTTCAGCAGAGCTCAACACGGCAAAAAAATCAGTAACAGCGCTTTTGGGCCATAGCTGCGGTGGCGTGGGGGTCTGCTCAAGTTGCTTCCACACGTTTTTAGCAATGGGTAAACCGGTGCGCACTGAGGAGGCACCAACGCGAAGCGGCAACCAGGGATCCTCTAAACGCGCCTTGCGCGCCAAGGCCACTTCGCCTGCTACTTCCACCACGTCGACGTCGATAGGCTTGCGCGGCTGGGCTCGCACGAACCGGCGAGGAACTAAGTCCCTGCCCTGTTGCAAGGCTTTGGCCAAGGCCGCGTCGATGGAGCGAGCGTTGTGCGCCAGGGTGGTAGCCAGGCTATAACGATCCTCAAATCCCAGCTCAATGGCGATATCGACGGCAAATTCCGGGTCGAGGACGTCGCGTGCTCTGCGGGTGGTGTGGTGCAAGAGCGTGCGAACGTCGAGAAGCAATTGCATTTCCGCATCAAGCTGAGGCGGGTCGCAGACGTTGCCGAGGGCAAGTGCTTGAATTAATTGAATATCGCGCAATCCACCGCGACCGTGCTTAATATCCGGGCGAGTCATGCTCACCACGGAACCTGAACGCCGCCAGCGAGCGATGGCCGTATCGAGGATCTGCTCGAAATTTTTCCGAACCATCACTCGCCACTGCTGCAGCACCGCTTCCCTGGCGCGTTGCGTGAGTGCTTCTTCACCGCGCAGGTGCTTCATCTCCAGCATTCCGAAGGCCGCGGTGATATCGGAGGCCGCTACTTGCGCGCATTCATCGACGGTGCGTACCGCGGTATCGGCGCGCATCTTCGATTCCCACAGCGGGTACCACAGGGATTCAGGGACCTCGATGCCTGGCTCGCATATCAGCAGCGCGTCGATATCCGAGTGCGGAGCCATGGTGTTTGTTGCCAGCGACCCGGTGGCAACGAGTGCGGCGCCGGGCGGTATGTCGATACCGCCCAACAGCTCATAGGCTTTGTCAGCCGCAGCTTTTCGACGTTCGGCGGGGCTGATCAAAGCGCTGCAGTGCCACGCTCATTGGTGCGCACTCGCACCAGCGTCTCTACAGGACTGACCCACACCTTGCCATCGCCGATCTTGCCGGTTCGGGCGGCTTCCACGATGGCGTCGAGGGTGTCGTCGACAAGCTGATCGTCGACGACGACCTCGAGCTTGAGCTTGGGCACAAAATCCACCGCGTACTCGGCGCCACGGTAGACCTCTGTGTGGCCTTTTTGCTGGCCATACCCTTGGACCTCAGAAACAGTCAGGCCGTGAATGCCGAGTTGTTCTAAGGAATCTTTCACATCCACCAAGGTAAACGGCTTGATGATGGCGGTGATCAGCTTCATGGTCAAACTCCTCGGATTGTTCTAACGCCTTGTATAGCGGTGATTGCCAATAGTCTAGTGCGCATAGCGCTGGGCGGATTGCTCGTAGGCGCTTTCTGCGTGCAGCGCTTGGTCGATGCCATCAAATTCTGCTTCCTTCTCTACTCGCCAGCCCATGGTCTTCTGCAAAGCCCAGGCCAGCAGCCACGTCACCAGGCCAGACCACACCATTGCCACGATGGCGATGAGGGCTTGCATGATCAGCAAACGGAATCCATCTGCCCCACCGCCGGTCAGCAGCCCATCGTCGGTAGCGACCAGGCCAACGGCGATCGTGCCCCAGAGTCCTGCGAAGAGGTGGACACCAACCACGTCGAGGGAGTCGTCGTAGCCGAAGCGGAATTTCAGGCCGACACCGAAGGCTGCGACCACGCCACCGATGGCACCGATCACGATGGCCCACACCGGCGTGAGCACACCGGCGGCCGGGGTGATGGTGACCAGACCGGCGACGACGCCCGAAGCTGCACCAAGAGAGGTGGCGTGACCATCACGGAGGCGCTCGACAAGCAGCCAGCTCAGCATTGCTGCCGCGGTGGCAACGGTGGTGTTGATCCAGGCCAAACCGGCAAGGCCATCAGCAGCGAAAGCCGAACCTGCGTTGAAGCCGAACCAACCAAACCACAGCAGTGCTGCGCCGAGCATCACCATGGGAAGGTTGTGCGGACGGTGTGGCCAGCTATGACGCTTACCCACCACGATGGCGAGCACCAAGGCCGCGGTGCCTGCAGTGATGTGGACTACCACGCCACCGGCGAAGTCAATGGGCTCGATCTTGGCTTGACCATCGCTAACACCGAAGATCCAGCCGGACAGGCTTTCGCTGGCGTGCGACAGCAGGCCACCACTCCAGACCATGTGGGCGATTGGGAAGTACACGAAGGTAGCCCAGCCGCCTGCGAAGCACAGCCAGGTGCCGAAGCGGACTCGTTCAGCCAGTGCACCCGAAATGAGTGCCGTGGAGATCACGGCGAAGGTGAGCTGGAAGGCAACGTCGATGATTTGGGGGTATCCCTGCTCGCCGACGATCGCCGTGCCACTTTGGTCGAAGGAATCGCTAAGCCCGAAGGCTGCGAAGGGATTACCGATAATTCCCGCAAGGCTTGGCCCATAGGACATCGACCAGCCCCAGAGGACGTAGATGATGCCCACGACTCCGGCGGCGCCGAAGCTCATCATCATCATGTTCAGTACCGACTTTTGGCGTGACATGCCGCCATAGAACAGTGCCAGCGCTGGCGTCATCAGCAGCACGAGTGAGGCCGATATCAGCATCCAAGCAGCATTTCCTGTGTCCATATACGTGCTCCTCTCATTGCCTCGCACACCTTGGAATTGTGCAGGTCTGCAAAAACTGTAGCACGATAGAAACTCAATTACTATCAAGTGATAGAAATTAGGGTTACCCCCGAGGCATAAGAAAAACACCCTGCGACTTTTGACAGGTCACAGGGTGTTATTGAGCCGGCTAGTAATTAGCCCAACAAGGCATCTACAAAGCCTTCAACCTCGAAGGGAGCCAGATCATCGGCGCCTTCTCCAAGGCCAACCAACTTCACCGGAACACCGAGTTCTTCTTGCACCTGGAAGACGATGCCGCCCTTGGCGGTGCCATCGAGCTTGGTCAGCACCACACCGGAAATCTGCACCACATCGCTAAAGATGCGAGCCTGGGTCAAACCGTTTTGGCCAGTGGTGGCATCGAGCACTAACAAGACCTCATCGACCTTGGCCTTCTTTTCCACCACACGCTTGACCTTGCCAAGCTGATCCATCAGGTTCGAGGAGTTATGCAAACGGCCGGCGGTATCGATCACCACAACATCAGCCTGCTCTTCCACGCCCTTAGCCACGGCATCAAACGCCACCGAAGCAGGATCGGCGCCTTCTGCACCACGCACCGTCTTCGCGCCTACACGACGACCCCACGTTTCCAATTGATCCGCTGCAGCGGCACGGAAGGTATCGGCAGCACCGAGGGTGACCTTGTGGCCCATCGAAACAAGAACTCGAGCCAACTTGCCGGTAGTCGTGGTCTTACCGGTGCCATTGACACCAACCACCAGCACCACCGCGGGCTTACCCTCATAAGGCATCGCCTTAATCGATCGGTCCATATCGGGCTTGCAGGCATCAATGAGGCACTCACGCAGCATCGCACGGGCTTGTTGCTCGCTTTCCACACCGCGCTCGGCGATCTTCTCGCGCAATTGATCAACCACCTTGGTGGTGATATTTACACCGAGATCAGCCTGAATAAGCTGCGCCTCAATATCCTCCCAGGCATCCTCATCCAGATCGCCGGCGGTGAGCATGCCCAGCACGGACTTACCGATGACATTTTGAGAACGCGAGAGGCGCCCACGCAATTTGCCAATGCGCCCTGCAGCAGGAGCAATCTCTTCGCGGGGAGACGTTTCGGCTTCTACAACCTGATCAGCCTCTTGTTCAACGACTGCTGGCTCAGTCTCAACCGGAGCAATCGGCTGCTCGGGGTCAGCATGCTCGAGTGGCTCTTCTTCGGCTTCATCTTCTTCGAATTCCTCGAGCTCCTGGAATGTATCTTCTAGCTCAGGTTGTTCTTCAGACTCAGGTGCTTGCTCGACAGCTTCGGCATCCTGATCCGGTTGATCGAAGGGCTCGTCTTCTTCACGCGGGGTTTCAGGCAGATCGAAAGGAGCGGGCGCTTCTTCCTCGCGAGGAGTATCAGGCAAATCGAAGGGTGCCGGTTCGCCGTCTTGTTCACGGGCCGCTTGCGGCAAATCGAATGGTGCCTTAGCTTCTTGCTGCTTGGCTGGCACGGACTGATCATCGCGCAGCACCGGCTCTTTGGCAGCAGGCTGGAAATTAAAACCGCCGGTTGCCTGATAATTGCCGGATTTATCTGCCTGGGAAAGCTCTTTTTGTTCTGGAGCTTCAAAGCTGATCGTCTTCGAACGCTTGCGCTTAAGCCCCCATACAACGAGGGCAATTAGCAGCAGCAACGCTACAACGGCGATGCCAAGGTACATCATCATTTCGGTGCTCATGCCCTTAAGTGTGGCAAAAACTCCTCATGAAAACACCTTGGCACCCCATTTACTCCTCACTGGCGTTGCTTAAAGCCACCACCACCGCATCGGCGGCAATTAAATCACCAGTGACCAAATCAGGAACGATATCTGCCATCGCTGCCCAACCTGGGGTTGCGGCATCCAGAGTTTTATTCGAAGTAATCATCCCGTGCGCCTGCATGCGAGCCACCAGTGCCAGCACCATCGAAACCACCGGCGCGAGCGCCCACAGGTTTTCACTCGCTTCAGTATCGACACCATCGAGCTTGTCAAAGCGCACGCGCGCCATGGCATAGAGCTGCTTATTGGCGCTTCGAAGCGTCCTGAGCAAGGTCACCGAGGATTTGATGAGGCCTTCATCAGACAGCAAGCCGCTCAGCGCTTCGCGGTGATTGAACGTCTCGAACACCGCCAATAAACGAGTGGCATCGTCCATGAGCAAACCAGGGACAATCTTCGAACGCGAGAAGAACATCTCCAGCAGCGCCTCCTGCTGGGCGGCGTCCATGCCAGCGATAGCAACGGTGGATTTATCAATGCACGCACTATCAAGGGTGGTGTCGCGAGCAGTTTGCAAGGCGGTGATGAGGTTTTCTCCGGCAAGCGCGCGAAGTTGCTGAAGCAGCGCACGCGAGGATTGGCCCTCTGCTAAAGAGCCGAGCAGTTCCAAGGTGCCGATCCACGGGACGCGATGCGGCGTGAGGTCGTCGGCAAGCCCAAAGCGTGCACGCACCAAACCGGACTCCACCACGCGCCCGGGTTGCAGGTGCGCGGGAACCAAGGAGGCAGAAAGACCACTGAGTGCAGCCGAAGGATGAGCGCTAAAGACCTCGCGAACGCCGCGGGCGCTCTCCCCTACAGCCACACCGGTGGTGACCATATCCCACAGCACCGGCATGATTGCCGGATCGCTTGGGGCATGTTCTTGTTCGCCTGCCAAAAATGCTGCCAACTCCTGCAACTTAGGATCAGCGCTTAAGAAGTAGCCCTCTTGTTCAATGCGCTGTGCGTGAGCGCTCGGCGAGACTGGCGCAATCAGCGTCATGAAGGGGTCCATGGCAAATGGCTGAACCAGCAAATCACCAGCGTCAATGTAATTGTCTGGCAATTGCACCTGGCCGTCATCCAGGCTAAAAGCACGCGCAGGTTCCCACGGTGCCGTCGATGGCCACACCCACACTGCCTCGGCATCGGCAAACAGGGTTGCTTGCTCCAAGCGCACCTCTGGTTGAGGCCTCGCGGCCACATCGGCGATGGCCACCGAAATCCTTGCACCTGTTGGATCCGTCCATTCCAGATCCACACGCCCGGTGGGCAACTTGGCGGACTGCCCCGCCAAAGCTGCAAGTGGCGCAAAGTAGGTGATGTGGTCATCGCTTTGCAGACGCGTGGTTTTCAGCGGCGAACCGTGATGGTTACGGACCGTCACCTTCGCATCCTTCATCGTGCCGCCAGCACGCACCCGCAACATCGCGTCCATGGCAATATCCGAAGGGTCGAGCTGCAAACGACGGGCACGCCACATCGCAGGCTCGCTGACGGTGGGAAGCTCAAACACCAAACGCGAAGGCGTGCAGCGAAGCGGCAATTGATCGCCCTCTTCAGTAGAAATCACGCACTGAGCACTGGGCTGATCAGTCGAGACTTCAATCTGGCGCGGGCTGACATCGAAGGGCTTCTCCCCCGACTTCACCGTCAACGTAGTCTCGCTCAGACCGCCGGCGGTAGGGATTCTCAGGTGTTTGCTTACGCCCTGCATGGCGATCGAGGCACGCAGCCCCTCCACGATGGCGAATTCATGGCGGAAGGATTCATTGCGCGGTCCTCTTAAGCGCACCAGATATTCGCCGACCCAGGGGGCGTCGTAAAGCTCAGGGTCGAAGACCGCGAAAGCGCCACCTTCGGCGGGAATGGCCAACTCTTCCGGCGCTGCAATTTCTTCACCAGCATGTCCCACGCCGCCATAGGAGGAGATGGACAGTTGCCACACTTCTTCCTGGCCAGAGGGCGTGGGAGGAAATTCGGCCACCAAGGAGGCATTGTGCACCGCAAGGCCGGAGGCAGACTTGAGAAATTCGAAAGGCTCAGGGGCGATAAAGCGCACGCGTTGGCGCGTATCGACGCTGCGTACTCGCTCCATCCTGGGCGTTTCGCCAGCTTGGGTCACTGCAAGTGACGATGCGTGCGAAAGATCGAAGCTTCGCACCGTCCAGCCCTCCCATTGCACACCAAAGGTGCTGCTGGGTTCGAGCTCCCTTCCATGCACAACGTCGCTAACGACCGCATCACTCGGGGCAACCACGAGCATCGTGGCATAGTGCAGGGAAGCCTTATCGCTCATGTTGGCACCGCGGGCGCTGAACACGAGTGCGGCGTCTTCGCCAAGCACCGGAACCGTCCAGGTAATGCCATTGGACAAATCCTGCACCGTGACCTCGCGGACAGGATGATCGATGCTCACATCGAGGGTATCGGCATAACCGCTCGCGGTGTGCCAAGGGTTGGCCGTGCGGTACACCTTCGTGGTGCCCTCCATGCTGACCCGCCAATTCACCTCACCGAAGCTGCCGTCGGCATGACGCGGCACGCGCTGTTCAGGCAAACGCAGGCACACTTTATTGCGCTGCGTATCGAAAAGGATGCGCGGACGCATCTCGCGATTGGCCACACCCACCACCGAATCACGGTCTTCGGTGCCAATCGGGCGTTCTCGCAATTCCGCAGCCAAAGCTTCTGCAAGAGCGGCAGGCAGTGGAGGCAGCGAAGAACGGTCACGGTCGAACCAAGAATCCGGATGCGCGATGGCGAATGCGCGAAGCGCTTCCACACCACGGGCAATCCTTTGGGCTACCTCTGGCATCTTTGCCTGCGAAAGCTGCACCAACTCCGGCAGGGGGCGCTCAAAATCAAGGGCCTCAAGCAGGCCGGGCACATCATTGCGAATGATGCCTGCGTGCAAGCACAACAGCTCTACCGGATCCACGTCGAGATCTTCGAAGCCGAACTTTTCAAGCAGTTGCGGCAATAAAGCCGCGAGGTCAATGTCGGCATCAATGCCCAAACCTGCGGCGTATTCTTGGGCGAAGCGTGGGGCGTCGACAAGCTTAAATGCACGATCAACCAGGGTGGTTAACGTTAAGGCAGGACTGATGAGCAACAGGGGCGCAAGACTTGCACCGGCTGCGAGCTGGCGCGATAAGAAGATGCCATAGAGCCTTTCGATGCGCTCGAGCTCATCACTTGCCAAATGGAGATCTGCGACGATGGTGCAATCGCTGAGTTGCTGTGACAATTCCAGCTCGGTTTGAGAAGCCCACCCCAGCAAAGAGTCGTTGAGATCAGCAATCGGATGGCCTGCATCGCCCATAAATGAACCGTCCTTATTTAGTGTGAAGCATTTGGCAACGGTGTAACACTACTGCCTTGCTCGGGTGCGCGCGACATGCGCTGAGAAATCACTCGGGTGACGCCATCACCACGCATCGTGACTCCATACAGCACATTTGCTATGTCCATGGTTGGCTTTTGGTGAGTAATCACAATGAGCTGCGAATCTTGGCGAAGCTGCTCAAATAACGCAATCAAACGCCGCAAATTCACATCATCCAGCGCGGCCTCAACCTCATCCATCACATAGAAAGGACTCGGGCGCGCCCGGAAAATGGCCACCAGCATGGCAAGGGCAGTCAGCGACTTTTCGCCACCAGAAAGCAGCGACAAACGCTTGACCTTCTTCCCCGGCGGGCGGGCCTCCACCTCGATGCCGGTGCTGAGCATATCGTCTGGGTCGGTGAGCACTAATCGCCCGTCGCCTCCAGGAAAGAGCGTGGAAAAGACCTTCGGGAACTCCGCTTCAACATCACGCCAGGCATCGCTAAAAAGCTGCAGAATTTTCGCATCAACATCGTTGATGACTCCTCGCAAATCACGACGAGCCTGCTCCACATCGGCCAGTTGCGTCGATAAGAACTCGTAGCGCTCTTCTAAAGCCTTGAACTCCTCAAGCGCCAAAGGATTAATCTTGCCCAAAGATCGCAGATCGCGTTCGGCTTGCTGCAGGCGTTCGCGCTCTGCCTCAAGGTCGAAATCTTCCGCTGGGGCAAAATCCGCCCGAATAGTTTCAGCGGGAACACCGGTTTGCTCACTCAATTTTGTTTGAGCTTCTTCTAAACGAACGGCGGCTTGCCCCACTGCCAATTCCGTCTCGTGGCGTCGCTGTGCCGCGCGCTCGACACGCTCACGTAGCGCCTCAACATCCCGGCGCGCTTTGTGTTCGGCCGCTTTTTGCACCTCAAGACGCTGCTGCAGTTGGCTGCGCCTATGGGTCGCTTCCTCTAAGGCGCGGTCCGTGCGCTGGGCAACCTGGGCTGCTAATTCCACCACGGTATGCGCCAATTGGGCGCGGTGCGCGCGTTTGTGCTGCTCACGTTCATGCTGCTGTTTGGCTTGCTGCGCAAAGCTAGCTTTTCGACGCAACCCCGCCGCATTCGCCCGAGCCTGCTCTAAACGGTCCTCAGCGCCTCGAACATTCAGCCGAGCCTCCATCTCCATGGCACGAATTTGCGCCAATGCCGCCGAGGCCTCATCACGAGCATCAGTCGAAGGCTCATCTTCTACATCTTCCACACGAGCCAAACGATCCGCTGTGGCTGCCTGGTCAGCTTCAAGATCTTTGATCCGCTCCTCTGCCGCAGCCACCTGCTGCTGCGTGCGTTCAACTTGCTGCTGCAGTACATGCTGCCGCGAGCTTAATTGCTCCTGTTGTTGTTGAAGCGCACGATCTCGCTGCACTGCTTCTCGCAATGCCACCTGTGCTTTGGCCTGAGCCACGCGGGATTCTTCGGCCGCTTGCTTCGCACCGGCAAACACACCCGATAAAGACTCAAGCGATTCATTGGCGCGGGCCAATTCTTCACGTGCTTGCTCAACCTGTGCGGCGACATCCAAGGCAGTTCTTTCCCCGCGGCCAAGGACAATCCAGCCCTGCCCCACGAGCACGCCGTCGCGAGTGACGGCACGAACCCGGGGATCTTCAGACACCAAGGCTTGAGCTTCAGCAGTTGAGGGGCACAGTGCGACGTCGGCAAGCAAGCGATACACGGCCAAGGACACAGCATCATCAACGTGAACGTGATCTTTTAGCCAAGAGGTCTGCGGAGGCAAATCCACATCGATGCTCCACGCATCTGCCTGGCCTTGTTCCACTACTACCGTTCGTGCCACATCGTCCCAAGAATGCGCAGTGGGGTCGCCTACCACTGCCTGTGCAAAAGCACCCAGTGCTGCCGAAAGAGCCACCTGCGCATCGGGTTCTGCGCGAAGAAACTGCGCTAAAGGAGCAAAATCACCCTGGACGCTAGGCTTGGGTGCATTCGCCTCGAGCGTTTCGATGCGCGACTCCAACTTCGAAATCGTGCGCTCTAAGGTTCCTCGGCGCTCGCGAAGTTGCTCCAGGCGCTCCTCAGCGGCGGCTGCTTCCAAAGCCGTAGAATCAGCGGCTTCTTGGAGGGGTTTTAAAGAATGCTGCTGGGCATCACGTTCGCTATGTGCAAGCTCATCTGCAGCGACGCGCAATTGGCGACGCTGCTCCGCCAGGTGCTCATGCAAGCGTTGAGATTCTGCCGTCGCCGCCTGCAATTGCTGCTGAATGGACTCCTGCGAAGCCAATAAGCGCACCACGCCTTCGCGGTGATCGGCAATGGCACGCACCTGAGCCATGTGCTCGCGTTCAGCCTCAGCCGCAACCTCGGCACGCTCCTCGACTTCTTCGCGGATTGCTTCTAAACGCTCGGCGGCAATATCGGCAGCAGAGGCGAATTGCTCAAGCTCGGCTTCGGCTTGCTCGGCACGAGAAAGCAAACTCGAAGGATCTTCACCAGGAAAGGGAACGGGTTGGAAATGCGATGCTCGCTCGCTCGCCACCCGAGAGGTCGCAGCAATACGCTCGCTCAGCGCTGATAAATCAAACCAGAGCTTTTGGGCCGATTGGGCCTGCGGTTGGGTATTCGCCAGCTCGGACTCGGCCTGCTGCAGCGCATGCTGGGCTGTTTGCATCTGCTGTTGCAATGAGGCGTGGAGGTCACATGCCTCATCGAAGGCCTGGGAATGGGTGGCGTGGGCGTCGTAAAGCTGAGCAAGCTGATGGCCGGCTAGACGCAGACGCGACTCACGAAGATCCGCCTGGACTGTGGCTGCACGCTTGGCCGCCTTGGCTTGACGGGCCAGAGGCTTCAATTGCTTTTTGAGTTCCTCCGTCAAGTCCTGCAAGCGATCCAGATTGGCCTGCATGCCAGTGAGTTTGCGCTGGGCTTTTTCTTTTCGACGCTTATGCTTGAGCACCCCGGCGGCTTCTTCGATAAACGCGCGTCGATCCTCTGGGCGAGACTCCAAAATTTGCGACAAACGCCCCTGGCCTACGATGACGTGCATTTCGCGGCCGATGCCGGAATCCGACAACAGCTCTTGAATGTCCATCAAGCGAGCACGCTGACCATTGATCTCATACTCGCTGGCGCCATCGCGGAACATTCGCCGAGTCACCGACACCTCGGAGTACTCAATCGGCAAAGCACCATCAGCATTATCGATGGTCAAGGTGACCTCTGCGCGACCCAAAGCCTTGCGCTGCCCCGCCCCGGCGAAGATCACGTCTTCCATCTTGCCGCCGCGAAGCGTCTTTGCCCCCTGCTCGCCCATCACCCAGGCAAGCGCATCCACCACATTCGACTTGCCCGAACCATTCGGCCCCACGACGGCACAGATACCGGGCTCGAACTTCAAAGAAGTCGCCGACGCGAAGGACTTAAAACCCTTTAACGTCAGCGACTTCAAATACACCCGAGGAATTTTAGCAGAGCCTTTGGCCTGCTACTGCGTGCTAAACCCACGCACCCCTTTCGGCTCCGACCAACGCTCGATCACCGAATCCACATGACCCGGGCGCGTGGGATCCTGCGCGCTTAAACGCTCAAGCAATTCCTCACATGCCTGCTGCGGCCCCTCAGCCACAACGCATACGCGACCATCAGCGAGATTCGTTGCAGAACCAGCAAGACCCAGCTCCTTCGCCTGCGAATACGTCCACCAACGAAAACCAACGCCTTGCACCTGGCCATGAACCCAAGCGGTTAAACGAGCAGACATTTACACACTCCTGACAATTTGGCCGTTACGGTGCGTCACCGGATCCGAGCCATCCCAGCACTCAATGTTGGCAACACCAGGCAACATGTCCTCGTGGAAGACCGGATCGTAGCCCTTGGCCTTTTGCGCCGAGTAATTCGCCAGCAGCTTCACCGCAATACCTGCCATCGGGATGATGGCCGTGAGGTTGATCAGGACCATGATCGCGGCGAACGTATCGCCAAGCGCCCACACCAGCGGCACCGAACCAATCGCACCTAAGAACACACATGCCAAGACCACCACGCGGAAGATAGTCATAACCACCTTCGACTCAGTGAAGTACTCAATATTCGCCTGCGCGAGGTAGGTATTACCGATCACCGAGGAGAAAGCCAAGAAGAACAGGATCAGGGTAACGAAGTGCACTGCCCAGCCACCGAGTTCTGCTGCAAGCGACTGCTGGGTAAGCGTGGCGCCTTGCACCTCTGCACCGTAGGTGGGGTTGTTGAGCAAAATGATGAAGGCAGTAATCGAGCACACCAGAATCGTGTCGAAGTACACGCCCAAGGTTTGCACCAGACCCTGCTTCACGGGGTGGGACACAGTCGCAGTTGCCGCAGCGTTCGGAGCAGAACCCTCACCGGCCTCGTTGGAAAACAGACCGCGGCGCATACCCATCAAGAATGCCTGACCCAAGGTTGCACCCAGTACCTCTTTAAAGCCCAAAGCACTGCCGACGATATCAGCGATCATGCCGGGGACTTCCTGGAAGTTCACCGCTACCACCACGATGCCGATGACGAGGTAAGCAACAGCCATCACAGGCACCACGATCTGGGTGAAATCAGCGATGCGCTGCACACCACCGAAGATGATCAGCGCAGTGATGATGGCAAGCACCAAACCGATGAGAGCCTTAAACCACAAGGAATCCTGCCCGAACGACTCGCCCATCGACTCGGCGATCGAATTGGATTGGATCGAGTTATATACAAAGCCATACGTGAAGGTGATGGCGAAAGCGAAGATCACCGCCAGCCAACGAGCATTGAGGCCTCGCGTCATGTAATACGCCGGGCCACCGCGATAAGACCCATCAGCGTTGCGGGTCTTCCACAACTGGGCCAACGTCGATTCGACGAAGGCGGTGGCGCCACCGACGATGGCAACGACCCACATCCAAAACACAGCACCGGGGCCACCCACGGTAATTGCAACCGCCACACCGGCGACGTTGCCGGTGCCCACACGAGAAGCAGCCGAAATGCTGAACGCTTTGAATGCACTGATGCCTTTTTCATCAGTCGCGGAATCCGAGGGCTTCTCGCCCACAGAGCGGAACATCTCGGGGATCATCCGGATCTGCACGACGAGGGTGCGCACACCAAAGTAGATACCTGCGCCGAGCAGCAGGAAGGAGATAAACAGCCAAAGATTGTCATTGATGACATTGGCGATGAAGGTTTGGACACTTTCCATGTGCAGCATCCTAACCCCCACCAGCCCAGAGTTATGCATCAGAACAACATCTGAGCCAAATATGACATACCGCACAAGGTGGCGGAGGGGCGACGCACGCCCCTCCAAATGTCAATCAGAGCAGTAGCTTAGGCCAATGAACGCGCAATCTCTTGCTGACGTTCCACCGACTCCAAAGCCTGAACTGCGCGCCGCGCAGCCTCCTGCTCAGCAAATTTCTTCGCCCGGCCACGCCCCTGACCCAAAGCATGATCCGCGACCATCACCGTCGAGGTGAAGTGCTGCTCATGATCAGGTCCTTCAACCTCAGCGACATAACGAGCCACAGGGAATTTCAACTCGGCGAGACGCTCCTGCAGGGAAGTCTTCCAGTCCAGGTGACGATCTTCAGCGCTTGCGTGCTGAATCCGCGACTCAAACAAGCGAAGCACAGAATCACGGGCCACCTCGAAGCCATGAGCACGGTAAATCGCACCCAACATCGCTTCCATCGTGTCCGCCAGGATTGAATCTTTCTCCCGGCCCCCAGTGAGAAGCTCACCGCGACCCAGCAGCACGTACTGGCCAAGCCCGATTTCTTTGGCCACCTCCGCCAGCGCATAACGGCTGACAATGCTGGCGCGCATCTTGGAAATATCGCTTTCAGGCCGCGAGGGGTAGACGTCGAAAAGCCTGCCGGCTACCGAAAGTCCCAATACCGCGTCTCCGAGGAACTCCAAACGCTCATTGTTCGGCAAAAAGCCCTTTTCGTTTGCGTAGGAGCGGTGCGTGAGCGCCAAATTCAGCAGCTCATCAGGGATAACCACACCGAAGGCATCCATTAAGGGCGCATAATCGAGGTCGCCGAACTGCATGACCTCAACAGAAGCTTTTCGACGCCTCCTGCTCACAAGAACTTCTCCAATCCAGCCCAGCGAATGTCCCGAACTTCTCCTTCGTCATCCGGCTCAGGCACATCACCTTCGCACTCGCCCTCGCACACAGGGCTAAAAGGCAGATTGAGGCCGGCTTCATCGAGGAAAAGCTGCTCGAGATTCACAGCATCATGGTCGATCAGCGGAGGAACCTCGTCATCTTCGGGATCGTCACCCTGAATAAAGTCCTCATCTACGCCGAACACTTCCTGAACATCCAAGTGCAGGTGCGGGCGAAGCTCAGCAAGGCAACGGACACACTGACCCTCAAGCTCCGCATCCAGCGTCGCGTCGACCATCACGGCATCACCCAAGGGGTTGATCCGCGCCTCAACGCGAACCTGCTTTCCCTCAGGAACAGCGATCATCTCCGGGCCAACACGCACCGGAGTAGGCCCTTCGTTGAGCAACACTTCCGTGATGCCACTACGAAGGGCGTTTCCAACATCGAACACATACGGTGAAGATTCGTTATTCATCACCGTTGAATTCTACCCCTCATAACTCCTAGTGCCGGAAGCACCTGCGCCACTACGCAGGGCACGACGATCTCGGGCAACAGTACGCAGGGTCGAGGAAAGGGCCTCTTCAAACTCTGCGAGCTTGTTTTCTACGAATGCATCACATTCCTGACGCAGACGGTTGGAGTCCGCGTGAGCTGCATCAACGATGCGGTGTGCCTCTTCATCGGCACGGCGAACCACTTCCGATTCGCTGACTAAACGGTGTTGTTCAGCAAGACCCTCGTCGACGCTGCGCTGGTACTGCTCGTTGCCGTTTGCAACAAGTCGATCCGCTTCGTTTTGGGCACGAGCAACGGTGTCTTCAGCTTCACGACGCGCGCTTCCGACAATTCGATCTGCTTCGTCCTCAGCCTTAGCCACTGCGGCGTGTGATCGGTTTTCTGCGTCTGCAACCATGGCCTCGGAATCTTGTCGAGCGCCTTCTACAAGATCAGCAGCCTCCGCGCTGGCTTTCTCGATGGTGCTATTGGCGCGCTCTTCTGCGCCGCGGATAATCTCATCGCGCTGGTCGAGCACGTCTTGGGCGTCGTCGAGCTCTACGGGTAAAGCGTTTCGCAAATCGTCGAGAAGTGCGAGCATTTCATTGCGGGGCACCATGCAGTTTGAAGTCATGGGTACGCCGTAGGCTTGCTCTACGGTTTGGACTAGTTCATCAAGGCTTTCGAATACGCGGTACATGTTTCCATCGTAAACGCGCCTTGTGGCTTTTTCTGCAGGCTGGCGGGCGTGTCGCTAGGCAGATCGACGGAGCTTGATGCGCTTGTTTTCGTGTTCAGCCCATGTTTGAGAAAACATTGCGCGTGGAATCGCTTCGCCGTGGGGCTTAGTTGTTTTGGTGTTTTCACCGAAATACCAGGTGATGGTGCGATCCTTATGCAGGGTGTAATGGACCCTGCCGGAGGTTTTCATCGTGTGGTGAAAGCGGCATAAGCAGGCAAGATTTGAAGGCTCGGTGGGGCCGCCTTCGTCGAAATTGATCACGTGGTCGAGGTCGCACTCCTGTGCGGGGCGCGAGCAACCTGGGTAGCGGCAGGTTCCGTCGAGAAGCTGCACCGTTTTCCTTATCTCAGGCGTGGGTCGGTATTCAGCAGTGGAAGCCTGTGCATCAATTTCATGTGGGGTCGCTTTGGCCACTAGAGCGGGGGCGTCGAAAAGCGGACCGGAACCTAGAAGATGGTGCACACCGGCTGGATCTTTGAAAAGGTGCAAGTGAACCTTGGTGATGGTGCGGGAGTCGATCGCTTTGGCAAATGCGTCTACTAGCTCCATGCCGTCGCGCTGTTCCTTTTTCAGCACGGCTTGAAGTTTGGCTGCCTCAACATCGGATAGGTTGGCGCTAAAACGGGTGGTGCCGTTGTGGTTGCGGATAAACCGGGCTCGGCGTTGTTGGTTACCCCGAGGGGTCTTCGCGGCGCGCTCGTCAATCGTGGCAATAAAACTTCTGAGATGTTTCGCGATCGTCGCTGGTTGCGGGAGCACTTCGTCATCGACATTTGGCGTGAAGTATTCAACTAAGAACTGCTCAACCTGGGGCTGATGCTCGGCCTGAATGGCCACAACATGCTGCTCCACCGTGCTGAGCTTGGCCATATTGATGTGATAGCCGTGCTCTCGAATGCACTGGGCAAAACGCTCAAACCGGCGAAGCATCACGCCAACGCGCATTCCAATTCTGACCTCGTGCCGGCTGATATTCATCTCACTGGCGATCCGGTCGAGCTGCGTGTGGAAATCCGCCGAATCAACCGGATGCTGCGCTGTCCAAAATTCAATGTTCAACTCATTGATGCGGCGCTGAAATTCTCCCGCATCGCTGGGCTGCTGGTGCCTGAAATTTCCCATTGTTCCCCTCCCCGAATGGATCATTTAGCACGAATATAGAACAGGTATTCGATGCCCGCAACCGGTGAGGGGAAATAGTGTTGTTACATCAGGCTGGCTGCCTTAAACCCGCAGCAGGGCCTACATTTTTCACACATGGGATCGCTACCGACAAACCCAAGGCTTCTTGAACGAAAGCGATCGTACGAGGGTCATAGGGCATGCCGAGATGGTCGACGCGATCCTGGGGGCACTCGTTTTGGACCACGATATTGCGATATTCACCGCCGCTGAATTGCGTCGCGCTCAGCGGAGTTGCCGCTTCGTCGTACAAGGTCGAGATTGCCACGTAACGCACACCCGGAACCTCAATGCCGTTTTCTCTAAGGGCGAGCATAAAGTCAGACCCTTCGAGCAGATCATTACCTGCTGGACCTAGACCTGCAGATATGACCCGGCTGGTATCCATCCCCACGGCGTTGGCGCGTTCTAGGAGATTTGAGATGCCAAGTACAGTGGTGCCCCGAAGCACACCCGCGATTGAAACGACAGTACGCACATCATCTTTTTGCAGTTTCGCGTACGCCGCCGCCAGAGCCCCACCTTCAGACCAGCCAACCAGGTCTACTTTTTCTGCCCCCGTGTGCTGCTTGACCTGCTCAATTTGGCCAGACAGCTCCTCGAGTGATGCTTGCATTGGACCTAGGCCAAAGAAGCCCGGCAGTGATCCAGCTACGGAAGAGCCCGCAGGAGTGTCGGTGCCGTAGTAGCCATAATTCATGGCAAAAACACACTTGCCTTGCGCTGCCAGTGCGGGAGCGATAGCGCCAAAAGAGGCGTAGGAATTTGAAGTCATGCCGTGGATTAACACCACCGGTGGCTCTTCTGGACTGCTAACACAGTCAGCATTCGCTCCGGTTGGGCTGGCATATGGGCTTTGCAATGCGCGCAGAGCCGCGCCCGGCAGGGTTTTGCTCGAAGCCATCGGCGCGCCCATTCCGGTCCACGCGGCCACTTCTGCCTCATTTGTTTGTGCCGAGGCCGAGACTGGGCTCAGGAAGGCGGTGCAGGCCAGTAGCACTACCCCAGCAATGCTTTTTGCTCGAGGATGGAACACCATAACGCTCCTTTGAGAAAGTCGAAGGGATGTTGAACTCCATCCAAAATATAAATAGACCTTGTGTAAAGAACTTTGACAGATTTTCTATTTTGCTAGCTTTCCGAGAGAGAACTTCTACCGAAGCAGCCAACGAAATCCATTGAAAATGGCCTTAGATCACCGCAACGCCCTCGACTTGGAACCCAAAAGCTAAACATTGCACATCAGGGGGTAACGGCAGGTCGTTCCGATTTTTCAGCCCATAGACGCACGACACTCCCCCACGCCCGAAAGCGCAAGGGAGCGTTTCGTTTGACTACTAGCGTTGGCTCGAGAGGCCGGCTGCGGGTCCGATTTCCAGCCCGCAGGTTAAGGCCACATCTCCACCTAATGCATTGGCCACCATCGCGATCGCACGATCGTCATAGGGGGTACCGAGGTGATCTACCTTATCGCTGGGGCAACCATCTTGGATGACCAAATTTTGGTAGTCGCCAGCGTTAAATTGGGTTGCTTCCAAAGGCGTTGCGGATTCGTCGTAAAGCGTAGAGATGGCTACGTAACGAACGCCGGGAACCTCCAAACCTCCCTCATTCATCCGCTGCATGAACTCAGAGCCTTTGAGCAAGTCGTTACCGGCGGGCCCTAAGGTCGCGGAAATCAACGCATCGGTGGGAACGCCAGCAGCGCGGGATTGATCCACCAGGTGGGACAATCCACCCATCGTCGTTCCGTGGAGCACACCATCAATCGACACCACCGTGCCAACACCGGAGGCGCCGACCTGTTTTGCATAGGCCGCTGCGAGGGTTCCGCCGGCAGACCAACCCACGAGATCCACCTTCTGTGCGCCGGTTTCTCGCTTGACCAACTCAATATGCTCACTTACCTGCGCCAATGAGCGATCCAAAGCGCCGTAGCCATAGAACCCCGGCAATAGCTCAGTGGCGGATGAGCCGGCGTCTTCAGCGGTGTAGTAGCCATAATTCATTGCATATACACACCGTCCTTGAGACTTAATCACCGGACTGATCGCGCCGAAACTGGAATAGGCATTCGAGGTCATGCCGTGAATCAGCACGACCGGATTCTCGCCTGCCGTGAGATCACAGGCTTCGTTTGCACCCTTGGGGCTTGGATGATGAGCACCCATCGCGATGGTGAGGGCGCCTGGAAGGGTTTTTGCAGGTTCAAGTTGTGGCCCCATCGCCGTCCAGGATTCCACCTGGGCATCGGGCACCGGTGCGCCGGGCAGCGCTTGGGCTTGCATAGACGTCGTTAACGCCAATGCACTGAGGGCTGCACCGGCAAGAAGGGAGATACGTCGAATAACCATCGGGTTCCTTTCTGAGATGTCGACGTATCATATTTTAAATCTCAATTTAATTTAGCCATGCGCATTTCATCGATACGCACAAAAGCCACACCCAAAATGGGTGTGGCTTTGAGCTTGAGAGGCGCTGTTTAGATGATGCCCTGGGCAAGCATTGCGTCGGCTACCTTCTTGAAGCCGGCGATGTTTGCGCCGATGACGTAGTCACCTTCATGGCCATATTCCTTGGCGGTGGAGGCACAGGTCTTGAAGATGTTGATCATGATTTCGCGCAGACGCTCGTCGGTGTAGTCGAAGGTCCAGGAGTCACGCGAAGCGTTCTGCTGCATCTCCAGTGCGGAGGTTGCCACACCACCGGCGTTGGCAGCCTTGCCGGGGCCGAAGTGGATGCCGCGCTCGCGGTAGACCTCAATTGCATCGGCGGTAGAAGGCATGTTGGCACCTTCGGCCACGTAGGCGCAGCCGTTGTCGGCCAAAACGCGGGCGTGGTCGCCGTTGAGCTCGTTTTGGGTGGCGCAAGGCAGGGCCACGTCGCAAGGCAGATCCCAGATGGAACCGTCCTCGTGCAGCACTGCACCTTCAACTTCGTCCACGTAGGCGCTGACGCGCTCGCGACGTACTTCCTTGACGTCGCGAAGCTTTTCTACGTCTACGCCGTCTTGGCATTCAACCCATGCGCCGGAGTCGGAGAAAGCGATAACCGTGCCGCCGAGCTCCTGGACTTTCTGGATGGCGTAGATAGCAACGTTGCCGGAACCGGAGACGATAACCTTCTTGCCCTCGAAGGACTCGCCGTGGTGCTTGAGCATCTCCTGGGTGAAGTATGCCAGGCCGTAGCCGGTTGCTTCGGTGCGAACCAGGGAGCCGCCCCAAGCCAGGCCCTTACCGGTAAGCACACCGGATTCGTGCTGGTTAGCAAGGCGACGGTACTGACCGAAGAGGTAGCCGATTTCGCGGCCGCCGACGCCGATGTCACCGGCAGGAACGTCGCGGTATTCACCGATGTGACGGTAGAGCTCGGTCATGAAGGACTGGCAGAATCGCATGATTTCGCGATCAGACTTGCCCTTGGGGTCGAAGTCCGAGCCACCCTTGCCGCCGCCGATGGGCAGGCCGGTCAGGGAGTTCTTGAAGATCTGCTCGAAGCCGAGGAACTTAATAATGCCGAGGTTGACCGAGGGGTGGAAGCGAAGACCACCCTTGTAGGGGCCAAGTGCGGAATTGAATTGGACGCGGAATCCGCGGTTGACGTGAACGTTGCCCTCGTCATCGGTCCATGGCACGCGGAAGATGAGCTGACGCTCGGGCTCACAAAGGCGCTGGATCAGGCCATCGTCAGCGTAGTGCTCGTCTTTTTCGAGCACGATCTTCAACGAATCGAGCACCTCTGCCACAGCCTGGTGGAACTCAGGTTCACCGGCGTTGCGCTTGAGCAGCTCGTCGTAGATTGCGGAGACTTTGTCGTCAATTGCCATGCGCTTTTCCAATCTCTTTCGGCACCACGGGATGTGGTTGGCGTGTGCAGGTAACTATAGACCGATAGAAAGTTTGATTAAAGCCGAGGGGAACACTTCTGCCCTCACATGTGCCCTAAGACGCATTTCTCAAACACCTGTGGGACGATAAACACCATGAACACACCCGCGAAGATCATCATTGCCCCTGACTCCTTCAAAGGCACCGCGAATGCCGATCAAGCTGCACAATGGCTTGCTCACGGGGTGCAAGAAGTGCTCGACTGCGAGGTGGTTTTAGCCCCCATGGCCGATGGTGGCGAGGGCACTGCAACCCGCTTTACAGGTACAGATGTGACTCTCCCCACAACCGATGCGCTCGGCCGCCTCATTGAGGCGAGCTATCGCTTCGACGAGCCCACCGCCACCGCCTATATCGACGTCGCCGCAGCATCTGGCATCACGCTTATCGACGCCCCACGTCCCCTCACCGCCGACACCTATGGCACCGGCGTGCTCATCGCAGACGCCCAAAGCCGCGGCGCACGCACCATCGTGCTCGGCCTTGGTGGCACCGCAACAACCGACGGCGGAAGTGGCATCTTGGTCGCTTTAGGAGCCAATCTTGTTGATGCCCAAGGCCACTGCATCCCTCAAGGCGGTGAGGGCCTCAGGCAACTCGATCACATCGATACCGCCATGCTGAATATCCCTGCAGCAGCCGTGCAGTGGGTGTTGTTAAGTGACGTGGATAATCCGGCCACTGGCCCCCAGGGCTCAGCGGCGTGTTTTGGTCCACAGAAAGGAGCTTCGGCCGAAGACGTCGAAAAGCTCGATGCCGGACTGGCACGTCTTTGTGAAATCACCGGCGTCGATCCCAACACTCCTGGGTTGGGCGCTGCGGGTGGCGTTGCCATTGGCATCACCTGGCTTTCGGCCATGCTGCACGGTGAGCCACAGGTGCAAATCTTGCCCGGCGCGAAGGTGATCGCCGAGGCCGCCGGGCTAGGCGATATGGATGCCGACCTCATCATCACCGGCGAGGGGCGCTTTGATCAGCAATCAACCCGCGGCAAGGTCGTCGGCACCATCCTTGATATGGCCGGATCCACCCCTGTGGCGATTGTTGCTGGCAGCCATGATGCTCAAGCAGATGCCTGGCAGATCACGCTCGGCGATGGCGACCCCGAAACGCAACTGGTTGACGCTGGTCGCGTGGTAGCTCAGCGCTTCGCTTCGATGTTCACAAACCAGGGATAGGGCGCGGGCTGCTCGAATTGCTCCTCGTCGGCTAGTGCAACCGGATCATTCGGCAAGGACGCGGGCGGGGTAAGCAGGCGCGAATACAGCATCGCTACCTGATTGAGTGAAGCTTTCGCGTGAACATCAACGCTGAGGCGATACACCCGCATGCTCTCGGGATCGACCGGCGGGAGTTCCTCGTAGGTTTCCAGATACACCGCGCGAAGTTCAGTTTCTAATGCATTGCGGGGGATGCTGAGCTCGACTTCAGCTTCTTCAATCATGCCTTTTTCAATGAGCAGCGCACTGAGGTCTTTGAAGCGTTGAGGCAGCAGTTTGGCAGCGGGCTCGGGAGCCAGCACGTCGAAATGGATACTCGCGATACTCATGAGGTCAGGGTATACGCTTGAATCCATGAGTGCTCAGATGTATTCCCGCGTTGCGCCAATTCAAACCATGGCCGATGGCACGATTAAGCAAATCAACCCATTTTCAGGCACTGAAGTTTGGACGGTGCCTGGGCGCGGCAATCGCCCTCTCACCCACCCCACCGCCGACACGCGCTTGCTCGAAGCACACGATTTCAGCACGACGTGTGCGTTTTGTAGTGATCGTGTTTTTGAAACGCCCCCAGAAAAATCGCGCATCACCGGTGGAAGGATTGAAACTCGTAGCCCGGAGCACGTCGATGGCTCGGCGGATTTTCGCCGCGTGGCAAACCTCTTTGAGATCGTCAGTTACGACTACTGGCGTGAAAACTACGGCTACACCATGGATGCCAGAACTCAAGACTGGATGCAGGGGTATCTCCACAGCGACTTGGGGCGCGAGCACGTCATAAAAACGGTCCAAGCCAAACGACGCGCGGCAGGGCTTGATCCTGAGCTTCCCGAAGAAGATCTCCTTAGGGCAGGTCAGGCATTTTTCGGCGGCGGCCACGATGTCATCATTGCGCGTCGCCATTTCGTCGATGGCGCTGAAAATAGCGCGCAGCTTGCCTCCGCTGGCACCTTGAGCAGACAAGAGCACCACGACTTGATCAGGTTCACTATCGACTCGATGGCGGATCTGTATCGCAGAAATCGCTATGCCCACTATGTGGCGGTATTTCAAAATTGGCTCAAACCAGCCGGCGCATCCTTTGATCATTTGCATAAGCAACTCGTGGCGATTGACGAGCGCGGCCTTGCTGCGCAAAACGAGATCAGTCGTCTTCGTAGCAACTCGAATATGTATAACGAGTGGGCGGTGGATTATGCCGCCGAGCAGAATTTGATCATCGCTGAAAATGATCATGCCGTGTGCTTTGCAGGCTTCGGGCACCGCTACCCCACCCTTGAGGTGTTTTCGAAGTCGGCAACTGCCGAACCGTGGCTGCAAAGTGCTGCAGAAGTCGAGGCAATGAGCGATCTTCTGCACGCCTGCCACGCGGCGGCTGGCCCGGAGGTGCCGTGTAATGAGGAATGGCACCACAAGCCTGCGGGCTTGGATCTGGCAATGCCGTGGCGCGTGATGATCAAGTGGCGCGTTTCCACCCTCGCCGGGTTTGAAGGTGGCACCAAGATTTACCTCAACACGCTTTCGCCTTGGGATGTGCGCGATCGAGTGGTGCCGAAACTCTACGAGCTTCGTGATCAAGGCCATATCGGCAATATTCGGATTGCTGAGGAATGTACGGTGCAGCGTAATTCCTTGAAATATAACCCTTTGCTTTCGCAACGCTGCTAGCGTTGATGCGTGTTACGTCGATAATGATCGTGTTTGAGGTGAATCTGTGAGTAACAGCATCACGAGGATGCTGAGTGGTTATACAAACCAGCCCTGGCAATTCGAATTCTATACGTCTATGCACCGCGCCCCTGAGCTTTCCGGCGAGGAACGCCTGACGGCCCAGAAGATTCTCCGCGCCCTTGAGGCTTTCGACTGCGAGGTCATCAGCCCCATCGGTGGGTATGGCATCGTGGCTGTAATGCGCAATGGCGAAGGCCCGAATGTGTTGATGCGCGCAGATTTCGATGCCCTTCCCGTGAGCGAAGATTCAGGTGCTGCTTATGCCTCGCAAATCAAGGGCAAGATGCATGCCTGCGGCCACGATATGCACACCACGGCGCTGTTGAGCGCCCTTTCGCTTTTCGACGAACACCGCGATCTTTGGTCGGGCACCTACATCGCCTTGTTCCAGCCTTCAGAGGAAAATGGTGCCGGTGCGCAGATCATGGTTGCCGATGGACTCAGCGCCAAAATCCCAACGCCGACGGTGTGTTTAGGTCAGCATATTGTTGCTGGACCTGCAGGACGCGTGTTTTCCATGCCCGGCGCTGCCGCTGCTGCCTGCGACTCAATTGAAATTTCGATCAAGGGGAAAAGCGCCCACGGTTCGATGCCGCACAACTCCATTGACCCCACTTTTGCCGCCGCCATGATCGTGGTGCGCCTCCAAGGCATTGTGGGCAGGGAGATCGCGCCTTCCGACTTCGCCGTGATTTCCGTCGGCACGCTGGAATCGGGCCACTCTAATAACACCATCCCCGGCACGGCACGCATCGTGGTGAATTGCCGTACCTATTCCGAAGAAGTAAAAGCGCGACTCTATGCCGCTATCGAACGAGTGGTACGAGGCGAATGCTCTGCTTCTGGTTGTCACCCGCCGAGTTTCCGCTACTTCGCGCACGGGCCTTTAACGGATAATGATCCCCACGTTTTTGCGCGTGTGCGTGCGAATTTCGATGCCGTATTTGGTGCTGAATCACGCACGGCGAATCGTTGGACGGCATCGGAGGACTTTGCCAATATTCCGGCAGCATTTGGCGCTCCCTATCTCTACTGGACTCTTGGATGCACGCCGAGGGCGCTTTGGCAAGAAGCTGAGCAGGCCGGCGCGATCGGCGAGATGGTGCCGGTGAATCACATGGCGAATTTCTTGCCAGATTATGAACCGACCATTGAAGCAGCAACGAAAGCTGCAGTGGTGGCGGCAATGACGTATTTACAACGCAAACAATGAGATGCGGCGCGTCGACAAGCTCCTGGGGAAAACTTGCTGTTGAACCGGTAGCATGAGGCGTGTTTTGCATTGTTGAAGATTCAAGGAGAAATATATGAGGGATTCCTCATCCGATCTGACGCAGCGCATCGCGGGCTTTGTTCGCAGCGCTTCGGGAACCGCGCCAGAAGAGGCCACAGATCGCAAATTCTGGTTCGGGCTCTCCGGGGCTGTGATGGATTCGCTCGCAGAAAACTGGGCAGCGACCACCAAGGCGTATAACGCGACCCGTCAGCAGCACTACCTTTCTGCAGAGTTCCTCATGGGTCGAGCGTTGCTCAATAACCTCACCAACCTCGAGCTTGAAGATGACGTCGCCGAAGCGGTTCGCGCTCAAGGCCATGAGCTTTCCGACGTCCTCGAGGCCGAAAATGACGCCGCCTTGGGCAATGGTGGCCTGGGACGTTTGGCTGCATGCTTCCTCGATTCCTGCGCCACCCAGAATTATCCCGTGACCGGCTATGGCCTGCTGTATCGCTATGGTTTGTTCAAGCAGACCTTCAACGAGGGCTTCCAGTCCGAAGAGCCAGACGCATGGCGTGAAGATGGCTACCCCTTCACCATCCGCAGGGACAATGAACAGCGCATCGTTCGCTTCGACGATATGACCGTGCGCGCCACCCCCTACGACATGCCAATCACCGGCTATGGCACCGACAATGTTGGCACGCTTCGCCTGTGGAAGGCAGAGCCAATGGCCGAGTTCGATTACGACGCCTTTAACTCTCAGCGCTTTACCGACGCCATCGTCGAGCGCGAAGCGGTGATGGATATCTGCCGTGTGCTCTATCCAAATGACACCACCTACGCCGGCAAGGTGCTGCGCGTGCGCCAGCAGTATTTCTTTGTGTCTGCTTCGCTCCAGCAGATGATCGATAACTTCCTTGCGCATCACGATGATCTTCGCGACTTTGCCAAGTACAACTGCATTCAGCTCAACGACACCCACCCGGTGCTCGCTATTCCCGAGCTCATGCGCCTGCTTCTCGACGATCACGGCATGAGCTGGGATGATGCGTGGAAGGTCACCTGCGAAACCTTCGCCTATACCAACCACACCGTGCTTGCCGAGGCTCTTGAGCAGTGGAACGTCACCATCTTCCAGCAGCTTTTCTACCGCGTTTGGGAAATCACGCAAGAAATTGATCGCCGTTTCCGCGAGCAGATGGCGCAGCTTGGTCTTGACCACGATCGCATCGAGTACATGGCTCCCGTATCCGGCGGCAATGTGCACATGGCGTGGATTGCCTGCTACGCCGCCTACTCCATCAATGGTGTGGCTGCGTTGCACACGGAGATTATCAAGGCGGACACGCTCAAGGAATGGCACGAATTGTGGCCAGAGAAGTTCAATAACAAGACCAATGGTGTGACTCCTCGTCGCTGGCTGAAGATGTGCAATCCTCGCCTGGCTGCACTACTGACCCGCCTTGCAGGATCAGATGCGTGGGTCACCGAGCTTGACGAGCTGAAAAAGCTGCGCCACTTCGCCGAAGACGACGCAGTGATGCAAGAGCTCATGGAGATCAAGGCCGCGAATAAGCGCGACTTCGCTCAATGGATTCAAGAGCGCGACGGCATCGAGGTTGATCCTGCATCCATCTTCGATACCCAGATCAAGCGTCTGCACGAATACAAGCGCCAGTTGCTCAACGCCTTGTACATTCTGGATCTGTACTACCGCATCAAAGATGGCGAAACGGTTCCTGCTCGCACCTTCATCTTCGGCGCCAAGGCTGCTCCCGGCTATATTCGCGCCAAGGCAGTCATCAAGTTCATCAACGAGATTGCCAATTTGGTCAACAATGACCCAGAGGTCTCGGATGTTATTCGCGTGGTGTTTGTAGAAAACTACAACGTCTCCCCCGCCGAGCACATCATCCCCGCCAGCGATATTTCCGAGCAGATCTCCACTGCTGGTAAGGAAGCCTCCGGCACCTCAAACATGAAGTTCATGATGAACGGCGCGCTGACCCTCGGCACCCTCGACGGTGCCAACGTGGAAATCGTCGAGTCTGTTGGCGATGAGAACGCGTATATCTTCGGCGCCAAGGTTGAGGAGCTGCCCGAGCTGAAGGCTCATTACAACCCGCAGGCTTTGTATGAGACGGTTCCCGGACTCAAGCGCGCTATTGATGCGCTTGTCGACGGCACCCTCAACGACAATGGCTCCGGTTGGTTCCATGATCTGCGTGGCTCATTGCTTGATGGCAATGGTTGGGAAACCCCGGACGTGTACTACGTGCTGGGTGATTTCGAGTCTTATCGCGAAACTCGTGATCGCATGGCCGAAGACTACGCAGACACCATTGCGTGGGCCAGGAAGTGCTGGATCAATATTTGCGAATCTGGTCGCTTCTCTTCTGACCGCACCATCAACGATTACGCCCGCGAGGTGTGGAAGCTTCAGGCAACCCCAATTCACCCATAATTGGCAACGCTAAAGGGGGCGGTGTGTTTCACACCGCCCCCTTTTCCTATGCACTAGATGTGCAGATCTTCGCCCAACAGGTGGACGTGGATCATGTTGGTGTTACCGGACACTCCGGGAGGAGTACCTGCGACCAGCACGATCATGTCATCGCGGTGGTAGCGATCCATGGCAAGGAGCTGCTCGTCGATCTGGGCGAGCATCTCGTCGGTGTCTTTGACCTCCGGGGTGAGGAAGGTTTCAGCACCCCAGGTCAGCGCGAGCTGGGAGCGCACAGCCTGGTTGGGGGTGAATACCAACAGCGGGAGATGCGAGTGCAGTCGAGCAATACGCTTGGCGGTGTCGCCAGAGGTGGTAAATGCCACGATTGCTTTGGCGTTGAGGCGCTCGGCAATGTCGCGGGCCGAGTAGGAAATAACGCCACGCTTGGTGCGAGGAATGTGCGCGAGGTTCGGCACGCGACCGTCGATTTCTGCGTAGGAGACGATGCGCGACATGGTGCGCACGGTGTTTTGGGGATCAACGCCCACTGAGGTCTCACCGGAGAGCATGACGGCGTCGGCACCGTCGAGCACAGCGTTGGCTACGTCGGAGGCTTCTGCGCGGGTGGGGCGCAGGTTCTCGATCATGGAGTCGAGCATCTGGGTTGCCACGATCACCGGCTTGGCGTTTTCGCGAGCGATCTGGATGGCGCGCTTCTGGAACAGCGGCACCTGCTCGAGCGGGCATTCGACGCCGAGGTCGCCGCGGGCGATCATGATGCCGTCGAAGGCCAAGACGATGGATTCCAATCCGTCGACCGCTTCGGGCTTTTCAAGCTTGGCAATGACAGGAAGGCGTCGGCCTTCTTCGTCCATGATCTTGTGCACGAGTTCAACGTCGGCGGCGGAGCGGACGAAGGACAGCGCGATGATGTCGACGCCCAGGTTGATGGCGAAGCGAAGGTCGCGGATGTCTTTTTCGGAAAGCGCGGGCACGGAGATGTCCATACCTGGCAGCGAGACGCCCTTGTTATTCGACACGGGACCGCCTTCAACCACACGGCAAACAACATCGTTGCCATCGACCTCAATGCATTCGAGGGCGACCTTGCCGTCGTCGACAAGCAAGCGATCGCCGGCCTTGGCGTCCTTGGCGAGGTTCTTGTAGGTGGTGGAAACTCGGTCGTGCGTTCCTTCGATGTCGTCGACGGTGATGCGAACGACTTCGCCGTCTTCCCATACGGTGGCGCCGTCGGTGAAGCGTCCAAGGCGGATCTTGGGGCCTTGGAGGTCGGCGAGGATACCAACTGCCTTGCCGGTCTTATCGGTGGCCTGGCGAACCCACTTGTAGTTCTGCTCGTGATCAGCGTGCTCGCCGTGCGACATATTCATGCGGGCGACATTCATGCCTGCCTCTACAAGTCCCTGAATTCCTTCAGCGCTTGCGACGGCAGGCCCTAGCGTACAAACAATTTTGGTGCGACGTTCCATGGTTCAAACGATAACCGCGCCCGCCAGCCTGCGCACTTTCGCTTGTCGACGATCCATGCCAATCAATTCATCCGCACTCGTGGAAAATACCGATAAACCGGACATGAGCGGGCATAGTCGGAAAAACTCCCACGGAATTAATACGGACGTGTTCTTTATCACACCTGCTGTTTTTCGCCCCGGACTTCCGCTTCAGACTCTCTCCCCTTGGGCAAGAATACGAAGCTGACCACCGCAACAATGAAGACCACGGCACTGACAATGATGTTGACGCGGAGGCCAAAAATCATCGTCGCTTCATCGACGCGGACGTGCTCGATAAAGAAACGCCCCAAACAATAGCCGGCCACATACAACGCAAATACCCGGCCATGCCCCAAGCGGAATCGGCGATCTGCCCACAGCAACACAGCGAACACGAGCAGATTCCACACGATCTCATATAAGAAGGTGGGGTGCACTACGGCAATGATCTCCCCGGTGGAGCGGCCCGTCAACGGCGCATACTTTCCGGCCTCATTGACTCGCTGATACAGCTCAAGCCCCCACGGCAGATCGGTGGGCCCGCCGTAGAGCTCCTGATTAAACCAGTTGCCTAGACGCCCAATCGCCTGGGCCAAAATCACCGCCGGTGCCACTGCATCTGCAAACGGCGCAAAGGGCACGCCCTTGATGCGCAAAAACACGTACACAGCCACCGCGCCGAGGGCCACTGCACCCCAAATACCAAGGCCACCATTGGTGATCTTGAGCGCGTCCACCGGATTACAGGTATCGCAAAAGTACTTTTGGTGATCCGTAATCACGTGATACAAACGTCCACCGATGATGCCGGCAATCACCACCACGATGGCAGTATCGCCAACCACTTGCGGATCGCCGCCACGGGCCGCGTAGCGCTTTTGGGATACCCAAATGGCCACCAGGATGCCGAGGATAATGCACAGGGCATAGGCTCGAATTGGCAAAGGCCCTAACATCCATACGCCTTGGGGTGGCGAAGGAATCGAAGCTAATACATCGGTGCTCACAAATGTTCTCCAGGCAAGTGTTGAAATTTAACGCGAGGGGCACGCCGGGTGACGCCCGGCGGCAACCAACACCCTGCATGCTTCACGAGGGTGTTCGGCGGTGACGATACTTTCACCAATCACCACCGCATCTGCTCCACTAGCAGCGTAGCTGAGTAGCTCTTTAGCGCTTCGCACACCCGATAAAGCAATGCGGAACATATGCTTGGGCAGCCCCGGCGCGATGGTGGCAAACGCCTCCATATTCAACTCCATGGTGGCGAAATCGCGGGCGTTTACCCCGATCACTGAAGCCCCGGCGGCAATGGCTCTATCGGCTTCCTGGGTGTTTCTTACCTCTACCAAGGCGGTCATGCCTAAAGATTCGGTGCGGTCAATCAGCGCACTTAAACGCGCCTGATCCAGCATCGCTGGGCGCAAGGTGAGCATATCGGCGCCATAACAACGCGCCTCGTGGATTTGGTAGGGATCGACAATGAAGTCGCGGCACAACACGGGCGCGTCAATGGCAGCGCTAATCGCAGCCATTTCTTCCAATGAGCCCTTAAAACGCTTTGGGTCGGTGTGGCAGGCGATCAGGGCTGCTCCCCCGTCGACAAGCGCCTGGGCAAGCTTCACAGGATCTTCGATTCTTGCCAGCAACCCCTGGGCGGGAGTTGCGCGCTTTATTTCTGCAATGACCTCGCACCCTGGCTGCTCCAGGGTGGCCTTTACATCTCGCGGGGCGGGACAAGCGCGCGAACGGGCTTTAATCTCAACAAAAGATACGCGAGCCTCCCGAGCGGCGACGTCACCTTTGACGTCGCTGATGATCTCGTGAAACACCGAAGCCATGATCGATCCCCGTCTGTGATGTAGGCGATTGCTACTGAGGGTACTTGGCTACGGTGCTTGCAAAGAAATCGAAGGCCAAAGACCTGGTTATTTCGACTTCGGCTCACGATCCGTCGGATCGATATCAGCATCGATGGCGTCCCAGAGGGCGCGCTCAGAATCAGGGTCTTGTTCCAATTCTTCTTCGCGGATCTGGCTGCGTTGATATTTATCGCGTTGCTCTTGGCCTGGGCGCATGGCCAATAAGACACCTGCCACCAGACCAAGTGCGCAGCCAATAAGCCCAAGAATTGGGCCGAAGGGATGTAGGTCGATCTGGTTGATTTGCGCCCAGTTGGTCAGCACTGCAACGCCTTGATCATCACGCTCGCTCAACAGTTTGTGCATGCGTTCTGGATCTGCCTCGCTGCTTAAAACGGCAACAAAGGGCAATGCACCCAAGGCGCTCAGGATCGCAGCAGCAATGCCGATGATGCGACGTCCGGTGCGGCGAAGCGCGAGCCCCGCAATGCAGGCGGCAGCCAGGGCTAAGGCGATTGCCGTGACTTCTTTTGACCAAGTTGCTCCGCTTACGCTCGTTTCAATGGCCCCTGATTTATCGTCATGGGCACTGACATCGAACCACGTCATGGACGCAGCTCCAGCGAGCATGCCAGCGGCGAGAGCGAGCAATAAGGCTGCGGTCTTTTTCATTCGCTTCCTAACACCAGATCAGCATCAAAACAGGTGCGGCTGCCGGTGTGGCAGGCAGCGCCTTCCTGGGTGATGGTCAACAGCACTGTATCGCCATCACAATCGAGGCGAACCTCATGCACGTATTGGGTATGCCCTGAGGTTAAGCCCTTGATCCAATATTCTTTGCGCGATCGCGAATAGTAGGTGCCTTTTCGCGTCGCGATGGTATAAGCCAGGGCATGTTCATCCATCCAGGCAAGCATAAGCACTTCACCTTGCGTTGATTGCACGATGGCTGGCACAAGCCCTTGAGCATTAAAGCGCACCCTTTGGGCGATGGCGGGATCCAGCGCCGCATCGGCTGGTTGCAGTTCGCTCACTGGCGCACCTCATATTCGGCATCGATGAGCGCCTCTTTGACCTTGCCAATCGTGACTTCCCCGAAGTGGAAAATCGACGCCGCGAGCACTGCATTGGCACCGGCTTCAACTGCAGGTGGGAAATCCTCTGCCTTGCCGGCTCCGCCTGAGGCGATGACTGGAATATTGACCGCTTCACGCACGGCAGCCAGAAGGTCGAGATCGAAGCCTTCCTTGGTGCCGTCGCCGTCCATGGAGTTGAGCAAAATTTCGCCCACACCAAGCGCTTCGCCTTGCCGGGCCCACTCGATGGCATCAATGCCTGCAGAACGGGAGCCGCCGTGGGTAGTGACCTCGAATCCAGAGGGCTGCGGCGTTCCGCCTTCGGGTACGCGCCTGGCGTCCACGCTTAAGACGATGCACTGGGCACCGAAGCGCTGTGAAAGTTCACGAAGCAACTCAGGGCGTGCGATCGCTGAGGTATTCACGCTGACTTTGTCGGCACCGGCGCGCAGAAGCTGATCCACGTCTTCGGCACTTCTGACACCCCCTCCCACCGTCAGTGGGATAAAGACCTGGTCGGCAGTTCTTCGAACCACATCAAGCATGGTGCCGCGACCATCTTTGGAGGCAGAGACATCCAGGAATGTCAGTTCATCTGCGCCCTCGGCGTCGTAGCGGGCAGCAAGTTCCACGGGGTCGCCGGCGTCGACAAGCCCTTGAAAGTTCACGCCTTTGACCACGCGGCCTTGGTCGACGTCCAAACAAGGGATTACTCGGATTGCGACAGCCATTCCGCCTCCTTATCCATGCGCGCACGCATGATCTTCATGATGGTGCGATGAGCTTCCGGTTCACCGATCACGGCACCGACAGCCCCTAATTCCCAGGGATTGCCCCAGATGTCAGTCACAGTACAGCGCGCGGATCTGCCCAAGAGCACTCCTGCGGCGTTGTCCCAAATATTAGGGCTTAAAGAAACTCCCGCTGCAAACACCCCCGCCGCCGCGTAGGCCAAATCAACGCCCACGGAGCCGGTGATTCTGGGGCGATAGCGAGTACACGCCAGATCGCCGAGCATATCTAAGCGCATGGCCTGCGGCACCGGCGAGCTCGTCTTACTGGTGATGGTGGAAAACCCAACATGGCCCTGCCCTTGGGCATGAGCGCTGTGTTCTAAGGGCATGCCTTCGCAGGAGGCAAAGTACTGGCCCGTTAATGGCATCGCTGTAATAGCCACCTTGGGCTGCCCATCGGCAACTAGGGCAAGCAAGATAGCCGACATGGGATTGCCGGCAGAATAATTCGATGTGCCATCGATGGGGTCAACAACCCACATGGTGTTGGAGGTATCTCCGCCAAGCTCCTCGCCTACAACAGGAATGCCCGTGCGCTGGCTGAGCGTCTTGCTCAGCAGTGTTTCGATGGCGAGGTCTACTTCTGTTGCGAAATCGCCGCGGCCTTTATCAAGTGCAGGCCCTGCGCCTACCCCTGCGCGAAAGAGTTCCGCGGCTTCTTCTACACACTCCCGGGCAATCTGGAGCAGCGCAGCATAATCACTCATAGGGCTTGAAGTGCCTCACGCAGGTCGATGGTGCCTTCGTAGAGCGCTTTACCAATGATGGCCGAATCGATGCCTTCTTCTTCGTACTTGGCAAGTTCGAGCACGTCATCAAGGGTGCTAATACCACCGGATGCCACGATTTTGGCGTCCGTGGCGGCGGCGACATCGCGAAGCAGATCAACATTCGGTCCGCTCATCATGCCGTCTTTGGACACATCGGTGACGACAAATCGTTGGCAGCCTGCTGCATCGAGCCTTTCGAGGACTTCCCAAAGATCGCCGCCATCACTGACCCATCCTTTGCCACGGGTGCGCCATTGGCCGTCGATAAGCTTCACAGCCAGATCCACCGCAACTTTGTCGCCGTATCGGGCCAACACATCGGCGATCCACTCAGGCTTTTCCAGCGCCGCGGTGCCAATATTGACCCGCTGCGCGCCGGTGCCGAGTGCTCGCTCCAAACTTTCGTCGTCGCGAATACCGCCGGTTAATTCCACCTGCAAATCCAGCTTTTCGACGACCTGCGCCATCATTTCGTGATTGGATCCACGGCCAAAAGCGGCATCCAAATCGACAAAGTGAAGCCAGCTTGCCCCTGCCTCTTGCCAGCGAAGCGCTGACTCGAGGGGGCTGCCATAAGATTGCTCGGTGCCGGCCTCACCTTGATTGAGGCGCACGGCCTGGCCATTAACCACATCGACGGCGGGAAGAAGCGTAAAGGTCATAGCCAATTAGTGTAGCGGGCACATCCGCCGAGCTACAGGAAGGTGCACTTAGAGGGTACTTAGAGGGTACGAACCCAGTTCTTCAACAACTCCGCACCTGCATCACCGGATTTTTCCGGGTGGAACTGCGTGGCCCACAGCGGACCATTTTCCACCGCAGCTACAAAGCGATCCTGTTCGTGGCAGGCCCAACTAACCAACGGCGGGGTGGTGAGATCATCACCTTCAAACACCCAATCCCGAACACCATACGAGTGAACGAAATACATCCGCTCGTTTTCAATGCCACGGAACATCTCACTGCCCTGGGCAACATCTACGGTGTTCCAACCCATATGCGGCAGCACCGAAGCATCAAGGCGTTCGACCACACCGGGCCATTCCCCAGTACCTTTGGCCTGCACCCCGTGCTCTACGCCTTGATCGAAAAGGATCTGCATTCCAACGCAAATCCCCATCACGGGGCGGCCTCCTGCCAGGCGCTGGCCGATCATGCGGTCACCGTAGACTTCTCGAAGCCCCTGCATGCACGCCGCATATGCGCCCACACCGGGCACGAGCAATCCATCGGCCGAGAGCACCACGTCGGGATCCCTCGTTACTTCTACCTCTGCGCCTACTCGCTCAAGTGCTCGTTGAGCAGAACGCAGATTGCCGGAGCCATAATCAAGCAGCGCCACAGTTTTCATAAGCGCTGATCCTACCGGAGAGCTTCGCTGGCGCTGAGCTTGGCAAGTGCCCTGCTTCTGCGCACCCGATCAATCACTTCTGCCGTAATGCCCAGCATGACCAAGATCGCACCGCACAGGAATGCACCCGTATAACCATGCGATGCAGCCACCATGCCCAAGGTGATCGCACCGATACCTGTTCCGGTATCAAAGGACGCATTCCACACCGTGGAGGCAGAACCTAGACGCTCGCGGGGCACACGCAGGAACATCTCCAGCAGCGCATCGTTTTGCACCAGCCCGAAACCAGCACCAAAGCACACAGCCGCCATGATCAGCAGCCACAGCGGTAGACCCCAGGCAATCACCGCACACATTCCAGCCATGCCCACAGAAGACAGCGCTAGGCCGGGCAGCATTCCAAGGCCTGCTTTGTTCTGGCGATCAGCAATGGATCCGGAGATATAGCGCGAGACAAGTTGAGCCAAACCGACGATCGAGAGCATCATGCCTGCGATTGAGGCACCGCTGATGGGGTCGGCTTCGCGCACAGAGGCCGGCAGGAAACTGGAAACGGCACCGTAGCCCATAGAAACGCTGGCCAGTGCGATTGCAGGAGCGATGGTGACTTTCATGCCTTTGCGCCTTGGCCTACGCACCACGCGCATGGTGACCCGGCGCCGCAAGGAGACTTTCTTTACGGCCGGATCGTGCTCAGGCGACCACGGTTCCGGGCGCTCCGGCTCAATTGATGGAATCCAGATGCACATGACTGCTGCCAATAATGCGACGGCCGCCGCGAGCAACAAGACGATGTTCATGGATACGCCGGCGTCGAGAAGCCAAAGCCCCACCGGCAAAAACACCATCTGCGAGGCACCAACGAACACACCGATTAACCCCGAGGCTTTGCCCAGCATGCCGGCTGGAACAAGTTGGCCAACGAGGGCGTACTGCGCCACGCACAGTGCACCAAAGCCGATGCCGCGAAGCCCTGCCACGACGAGCACCGAGGGCGCAGCGAAGCTGAACATATGCCACAAAGCCGGCAACCCCAGCAACAACGCGGCAACCAACATCACCGGGCGGAAACCAAAACGCTGCACCAAACGATTCGTGATCAACTGGGTTGCCACCGTGACAGCCATGAACACGCCGGTGGCCATACCGGCGAGCGTATCGGTGCCGCCATGGGAAATAACCGCCAGAGGAATGACCGGAAGCAGAATGGAAAAGGCCGCAAACGCCGCCGCCACCGCAATAATCGTGGGCATTAGCCCTGGTAATCGAAGCACCGACGAAACTGTGGAGCGCTGAGCTTCATTGACACGATCTTGTACAGCGGTAGCAGTGATGGTTCACCTCCGAGGTGGCGATGGGATGGAACAGGGCAAAATGAATGACCCCGAAGAAAGCTTCGGAGCCTTATGCGTTTGAATCTGCCATCGACACTATCCCCTGCGGCAAAGAAGTCAATTCAAGCTGCAACAATGCCCCCGGATGCGTCACGCACAGGGCACATCCCGGGGGCACGTTTGCAAGCCGGGTTCGTCGAAGCCAGATAGCTCAGCAGCGCCGGCAGGAAATTTCAGGCAGCGTGACGCGGCCGCGCATGTGCCACAGCCGGGCGTTCGCTTGGGTTAAGAGGTATAGAAGCCAATCGCCCACACGATGCCTGCTGCTGCAGCCATGACAGCACAGCCGCCAAGGGCGACACCGAGGAATTTCGAGTGATTGCGGTACACCGTCCATGCACCACCTGCGAGCAAACCCGCAAGCAGGAATAACACATAGATGAGCACCACGCTGCCTGTGTTTGGGGTTTCTTGCGCAAAGATCATGCTTAGAGCGCTCCCTTCGTTGAGGGGATGCCTGCAAGGCGCCCATCAGGTTCTACTGCCTGGCGAATTGCTCGAGCCACCGCCTTAAATTCCGCCTCGGTGATGTGGTGCGGATCACGCCCGTAGTGGCACAGCACGTGCAGGGTGATTTTGGCGTTGAGTGCCAAAGACTCAAAGAAGTGCTCATTGATCACCGTGGCGTAGTGCCCACCAATGACGGTGTGCACCATTGCTTCTGGTTCACCGCGCATCACAAAATAGGGGCGTCCGGAGAAATCCACCACTGCTTGGCACAGGGTTTCATCCATGGGCAGATCGAATGAGCCGAAGCGACGAATGCCCTTCTTATCCCCCACGGCCTGCGCGATGGCTTGACCGAGCACAATGGCGGTGTCTTCGACGGTGTGGTGGGCATCGATATGCGTATCACCTTTGGCTTGCACCTGAAGATCGAAGGCGCCGTGCACACCGAATGCGGTGAGCATGTGGTCGAAAAAGGGCACCCCAGTATCTACTGACACCTTGCCGCTGCCGTCGAGATCGATGCTGACGGTGATGTCGGATTCGCTGGTAGTGCGGGTGACGGTGGCGGTGCGCGTCATCGCTTACTCCTTGGGAAATTGTTGTTGGCTGGGTGTGAGTCGGTGTTAGTGCTGCGTTGATTCCATGATCGCACGTGCAGCGTTGATAAACGCATCGTTTTCTTCTACCAGCCCGATGGTCACTCGCAGATAGCCTGTAACGCCTACGTCGCGGATCAGCACACCTTGATCAAGGAAGGCCTGCCACGCCTCGTGCTGGTCTTCGAAGGATCCGAAGAGGATGAAGTTGGATTCACTCGGCACCACTTGGTAGCCCATATCGTTCAATGCCGCTGCGACGCGTTCGCGTTCCTTTGCCAGCAGCGCCACCGTACCGAGCGTCTCTTCACTGTGGCGAAGCGCCACAGTTGCCGTGATCTGCGATAGCGAGGAAAGGTGGTAAGGCAGGCGCACCAGCATCACTGCCTGCACAAAGGCCGGATCGGCTACGAAATAACCAAGTCTGCCGCCTGCGAAGTCGAAGGCTTTGCTCATTGTTCTCGACACCACGAGCTTTGCGGGGAAACGCTCCAGGAGTGTCAGTGCTGAAGGCGAATCGGAGAACTCTGCATAGGCTTCATCAACAATGACAATGCCCGGCGCGGCCTCAACAATGGTGGCGATGTCTTCGAGGCTGGTGACGTCACCGGTCGGGTTATTCGGAGTGGTGATGAAAATGATGCTGGGGCGATGCTGCTTAATTGCCTCAAGGGCTGCATCGACGTCGATGCGGAAGTTTTCATCGCGCGGGCAGGCAATAAATTCGGTTTGCGTGCCCTTGCCCAAAATTGGGTGCATGGAGTAGCTCGGGGTAAATCCGAGGGCACATCGACCGGGGCCGCCGAAGGCCTGGAGTAGTTGCTGCAGCACCTCATTGGAACCGTTGGCGGCCCACACCTGCTCGAAACCGACCTGCACACCGGTTTGTTCCGAGATATAGCGGGCAAGAGCGGTGCGTAACTCCACTGCGTCGCGTTCCGGGTAGCGGTTGAGCTCTTTGGATGCCAACGCCACCTCGTGGGCAACTTCTTCTACCAGTGCATCCGATGGTGGGTAGGGATTTTCGTTGGTGTTCAGGCGTACCTTCACCTGCAATTGGGGTGCGCCATAAGCTTTCTCGCCGCGTAGTTCTTCACGTAACGGCAGGTCATTGACATCAATGTTGGACACGCGTGTGCTTTCTGTATTGAGAACCCCGTAGGGAAACGTCGTTTAAGTCGTTGAATCAGTATGAAGTAATCAGTATCAAGAGCTTGATTGCTCAGCCAGGCTCGGGCGGTGCCATATCAAATGCCGCCGGCCTGGCCTTCAAGCAGTTGTTGAGTGGTGCAGCTAGGAGGTGCCGAGTTGCTCAAAGCGGCAACGGATTGCTTCTCCGTGGGCGGGAAGATCCTCGGCATCCGCGAAGTTGACTACATGCTCTGCAATTTCTTTGAGTGCTGCTTCGTCGTAGTGGATCTCGTTGACTGCCCGAAGGAAGGTGTGGGTGGAAAGCCCCGAGCTAAAGCGAGCACTCCCGGAGGTCGGCAGTACGTGGTTTGAGCCTGCGGAATAATCTCCCAGCGGCACCGGGCTAAACCCACCGACGAAAATGGCGCCCGCATGGTGGATACGTCGAGCGACATCTGCGGCGTGCTCGGTGTGGATTTCCAGGTGCTCAGCGGCATAGGCATTGGCAACAGCAATGGCGGCTTCAAGGTCGCTCACCAACACGATGCCGGACTGCTCACCTTCGAGGGCTTGGGCTACGCGTTCAGCATTGCGGGTCACCTGATAGCGATCACTAATGGCTTGGTCTACAGCATCGGCGAGCTGTTCGGAATCCGTGATCAGCACCGATGCGGCCATCACATCGTGTTCTGCCTGGCTGATCATGTCGTAGGCTACCCAGACCGGGTCAGCAGAATCATCGGCAAGGATCGCAATTTCGGTAGGGCCAGCCTCCGAGTCGATGCCCACAACACCGCGAACCAGTCGCTTGGCGGCGGTAACGAAAATATTGCCGGGGCCGGTAATCATGTCCACCGGTTCGAGATCATCATCGCCATAGGCCATCAGTGCTACTGCTTGCGCACCGCCGGTGGCCCACACTTCTTCTACGCCCAAAAGGCCGCAGGCCGCCAAGATGGTGGGGTGCGGCAGGCCGTCGAATTGTGCTTGTGCCGGTGAGGCCACCACGAGCGAGCCCACGCCTGCTTCTTGGGCTGGCACCACGTTCATAATCACCGAGGATGGGTACACAGCGTTACCACCGGGAACGTAGAGGCCTACGCGTTCAACGGGGATGAAGCGTTCAGTTACTTCTGCACCATCGGCCAAGGTGGTGGTGTGCTCTGCTGGGCGTTGTGCGGCGTGAACGGCGCGCACGCGCTCGATTGATGCCTCTAATGCTGCGCGCACATGCGGCTCTAATGCCTCGACGGCGGCTTGGATTCGCTCTTGTGGCACCACAACCGATTCGGGGCGGCAGTGATCGAATTGCTCCCCATAATCCAATGCGACGGCCGCGCCACCTTCTCGCACGGCTTGCACGATGGGCTCTACCGTTGCCAGCACGGATTGCACATCGGTGCCTCCGCGCGGCAGTGCCTGTCGCAGGCTTCGTTTGTCAATGGATTTGCCCCGCAAGTCGATTCGATTGAGCATGCTGTGCGCGCGTTCCTTATATATCAGGTGTGTAAAAACTATTTGGCCTTCGTTGTCGTCTTCACCTCGGGCTGGCGAGGGTGAAGTCAACGCACGCAAATTATAGCGCCGATACGCTTTCTTTCGAATTTTTTCACCCTCGCGCAAATTTTGCGTGGGGCACAGTGTCAGACTCTTGCAGTGTTGATCCGGACCCGACGGACCAATCAGACCCGATGCAACAACAATCAGCAGCAAACACCTGCAACCGGCGCCGACGCTAGCCCTGCAATTCCTCCTGCGGGTCATCTTCGGCTCGCAGCAGCAAAGCAATAAACATCAATACCGAGCCAACCCAGGGCGCCACCAATACTCCTACCCCCAGGCGCAGGGGCGGAACGAAGCTCAGGCTGTCGCCTACTTGCGTTCCTCGAACCATAAAGTGCAAAAGGATATCGCTGCTCCAGGCAAAGCTCGCGGTGGCGACAAGCAAGGTGGGCACGAGCCAGCACATCACACCGAGCCGCGGTGGAAATTTTCGTAAGACCAAGACCGTGACAATGCCAGCGAGCAGCGCGGTGATAGCGATGAAGCTGATCCAGGAACCAAATTGCACGTTTTGTTCCGGGCTGGCTAATTCAATGGCCCCGTCGCTTTGCAGCGTGCCTTCATAGGCTGGTCGCAGCGGCGTCCATGCAAGCCCGGCGAGCACAAATCCCAGCACAATCAGGGCAAAGGCACCCGCGTAGGCGCCAAACGTCGGAGAAATCAACCTTCGCTTCGCCATGACGGGTTCCTTTCGTTGTTCCAAGAGCTTTTCGACGCCCAAACGTACCCCACCGATAAACGTTCCCCATAAACGAAACCCCCGCAAACACCAACGGTGTTCACAGGGGCATGCAACCACACCTACACAAGGCTTAGTTACAGAAGGTCCATTCGCCGCCCTCGCGGTGGAAACGCATGGTGCGTTTCGACTGCTCGCCCTTCGATACGGCAACCACCGTGGCGGATGCCTCGTCACCATTGACCATCACGTCAGAGACGGATTCGGTGTGAGGATTACCGGCGGCGAATTGCGGATCGTCCTTGATGGGCGTGTTCGGCAATTGGGAAAGATCATAGGCTTCGGGATCGCTTTGATCCTTGACTCGGCTACAGGTGTGGTTCGGCACGTAGCTGAGGTAATCGCGGAAGCCCACCTGCTCGTCTTGGCCTCTCACGAGCGCTTCGATGGCAGCTCGGTCTTCTTCGCTTGCCGGTTGCCCGCCTTCTACGGGCTCGAATTGAGCAAACTCAGGCTCCGCCACAGATTCTGGGCGCTGCACGGTTGCTGGTGGTTGTTCAAGTGCCTCCACGCCCTCGGTTGGGCCTTCGGTGGGGCGCTGCTCATCTTCTGCTTCTTCGGTGCTCGGCTCCGAGGATTCTTCCGAAGGTGCTGCGGTGGATGTTGAAGTCTTGGTGGTGGTCACGCTCGAGGTGGCCTGCTCGGCTTCTTCTTCGGATCCACATGCAGCCAAGGCCAGTGCGGCGAGCACCGGCATAGCTACAAGGGTCCGGATATTTAACTGCTGAGTCATGCGCACGTTCTTCGATCTTCTTTCGTCGTGTTGTTTTCTGCCAATTGCCGCTGCGTTTTTTGGCCACCATTCACAAAAGTGTTGAAGGCGAGCACGTGTTCTTTTCACGCAACCAGCGCATCGGCATCCTGTGGCCTATATCGGCGCTGTGTCCGCAAAGATTACCACCGCTGCGTTCAAGCACAGCCTGCATCTGAGAAGCCCCGCGGGGTGTTTATGCTCTTGGCTAAGGTAGACGGTGTGCAATTAAGCAAGGCCTCCATCATTTCTATGAGCATCGAAATTCTCGATAGCTATGGGCTCGCCGATATGACGATGCGGCGAGTCTCCTCGCAATTGGGCGTGGCTCCTGGCGCCTTGTACTGGCATTTTAAAAACAAGCAAGCGCTTATCGACGCCACCGCCAGGCATCTCCTAGCACAGTGGAGCACCACGAGTTTTGATTCTCTCGAGACAGCCTGCGTGCAGCTTCGTCGCACCATGCTGGCACATCGCGATGGTGCCGAACTAATTAGCGCCGCAGTCAGCGATGCCGATTTACGCCATGACATTGAAGCAGTACTCGCTGCCGCTATTGATGGGCCTCAAGCACAGCTAGGGGCAAGCACTGCACTGCATTTTGTGCTCGGATCCACCGTGATTGCGCAGGCAGAACACCAGGCAGCCCAGGCGACGGCGGGTCACAGCGCCAGCACCACAATCGAGCAAGAGGCTGGGGATGGCTCACAGATGCCTGCTGAATGTGATGCTGATTCCCATCATTTCCTTCAAGGTGTGCGCTTGATTGATTCGGGACTCCGCGCGCTAGAGTCTGATGCATGACTGACTCAGCACCGGCACGCCAGATTTGGCCCGGCGACGCATACCCTTTGGGATCAACCTATGACGGCGCTGGCACGAACTTTGCAATCTTTTCCAATGTTGCAGACAAAGTGGAGCTGTGCCTGATCGACGAAAACGACCAGGAAGAGCGCATCGAATTGCGCGAGGTGGATGCGCATGTGTGGCACTGCTACCTTCCCGGCGTCACCCCGGGCCAGCGCTATGGCTACCGCGTGCACGGCCCTTATGATCCAGCCGCAGGCAAGCGCTGCGACGCCACCAAGCTGCTCGTCGACCCTTATGCCAGGGCCTTTGATGGCGAGTTTGATGGCCACCCTTCCCTGTTTAGCTACGACATCAATAACCCCGATGATCCCACTGGCAGGAATACCGAAGATAGCCTGCCGCACACCATGAAGTCTGTGGTGGTCAATCCCTTCTTCGATTGGGGTGCCGACCGCGCACCGAAGATCCCCTTTAATGAGACGGTCATTTACGAAACCCACGTCAAGGGCATGACCATGACTCACCCGGATGTGCCCGAGGAGCTTCGCGGCACATACGCGGGTTTGGCGCATCCTGCGATCATTGCGTACCTCAAAGATCTTGGCATTACCGCCGTGGAGCTGATGCCGGTGCACCAATTCCTCCAGGATGATCGCCTGCGCGACCTTGGCCTGCGCAATTATTGGGGATATAACACCTTCGGCTTTTTCGCCCCGCACCAGGATTATTCGGCCTCTCGCAATCCCGGCGGAGCCGTCAGCGAATTTAAAGGCATGGTCCGAAGCTTCCACGAGGCAGGCATCGAGGTCATTTTGGATGTGGTGTACAACCACACCGCTGAGGGCAATCACCTCGGGCCTACCATCGCGTTCCGCGGCATTGATAACGAGGCCTACTACCGGCTTGTCGACGGCGACCGCGCGCATTATATGGACTACACCGGCACGGGCAACTCCCTGAATGTTCGCGATCCTCACCCATTGCAGATGATCATGGATTCTCTGCGCTACTGGGTCACCGAGATGCATGTGGATGGATTCCGTTTCGATCTTGCATCCACATTGGCTCGTGAATTACATGACGTCGACAGGCTTGCAACGTTTTTTGATCTTGTACAGCAAGACCCAGTGGTCTCCCAGGTGAAGCTGATTGCCGAGCCCTGGGACGTGGGCGAAGGCGGCTACCAGGTAGGCAACTTCCCTCCCCTTTGGACGGAGTGGAACGGTAAGTACCGCGATACGGTTCGCGATTTCTGGCGCGGCGAGCCCGCCACCCTCGGCGAATTCGCCTCACGCATCACTGGCTCTTCTGATCTCTACGCCAATAATGGCCGCAGGCCTACGGCGAGCATCAACTTTGTCACTGCCCACGATGGTTTTACCCTCAACGACCTGGTCAGTTATAACGAAAAACACAATGCTGCCAATGGTGAGGGCAACCGTGACGGCGAGAGCCACAACCGCTCGTGGAACTGCGGTGTTGAAGGCCCAACGGATGATGAAACGGTGCTGAAGCTGCGAGAACGCCAGCACCGAAACTTCCTCACCACCTTGTTGCTGAGCCTGGGCACTCCCATGCTTGCCCACGGCGATGAGATGGGCAGGACGCAGCGCGGCAATAACAATGTGTACTGCCAGGACAATGAGCTCAGTTGGATCAATTGGGATCTGGCTAGCGAAAATGAAGAGCTTGTCGAATTCACCAAGCGACTAATCCGAATTCGCCAAAACCACCCGGTATTCCGTCGCCGTCGATTCCTAGCCGGCGGACCACTGGGCTCGGAGGTGCGCGACCGCGATATCGCATGGCTGACCCCCGCCGGACGCTTGATGACGCAAGACGACTGGGGCTTCGCCTTCGGCAAATCCCTCATGGTCTACCTCAACGGCCAAGGCATCACCGAAACGGATATGCGCGGCCAGAGGCTTGTCGACGACTCCTTCATCTTGATGTTCAACGCCTATCACGAGCCCATCGAGTTCACACTTCCCAGTGAGCAATACGGTGCCTCCTGGAAGATGATCGTTGATACCGACCAAGACACCGGGCACCCGGAAGAAGCGTTAATCATCCAATCGGGTGGCACGATCGAGCTGCCGGCTCGCACCTCCATGTTGTTGCGTATGGTCGAGCCAGAACAAAAGAAGCCCACCGACGAATACAGCCTGTAGCCAAAAGGAACGTGTATGCCCGCTGCTGAATTCCACGCCCACGGATGCCATCTGCAACTCAATGGCCAACAGTTAAGGCTGCGCTACTCGCTACTCCAACGCGCCCTTGGGGCCACCGATGAGCACATAGAGCTCAGCGATGCCCACGCCATCAGCCAGATAGCGCTGCCTACTGCCACCACCATGGGTGCAATCAGCATTGGCGATGTGGTGATCAACTTTGCCCCTGGGGCCACAAAGGAACAACAGCGCTGCGTGGATGCACTAGAAGCCGCAGCGCAGGGCAAGGTGGCTCCGGCGGTCGTGGTGCCTGGGCTCGATTTCCTCGCCATTGATGTGGAAACCGCCAACGCCGACTGGGGTTCGATCTGTCAGATCGGCGTGTGCAAGGTTCGCGATGGTGCAGTTGTTGCTCAAGACGCATGGCTGTGTACTCCCCCGGATGAGCTCAACACCTTCGATGATGCCAATATCGCCATCCACGGCATCACCGCAGAAGATATCGCCGATGCCCCTGAATTTTCCGAGGCGCTGCAAAGGCTTGGCACCTGGATGGATGGCTCACCGCTTTTAGCCCACAACGCCCAATTCGATATGACCGCTGTGCGTCGAGCCTGCATCAGCGCCGGCCTTGAGGTGCCCGAGGTTGATTTCGGCTGCTCCCTAGCACTGGCGCGAGCAGCAAAGCTCGACGTGGTCAATCACCGCCTGCCCACCGTGGCCAAGGCCTTGGACGTGGTCTTGCAACGTCACCACGACGCAGGCGCCGATGCAGAGGCATGCGCAGGCATCGTCGTGGCACTTGCTCAACGCGATGGCATCGAAGGTTCCTTAGCTGATGTGATGCACTCCTTAGGCTTCCAGCTTGGCCACCTCGACGGCTCGAAGGTGTATCCGGTGTTGCGTGATCGCAGCCTCAAAGCCAATGACGACGTAGAAATAGCAGCGCTGACCCCAGAGCAGTCACAGCAGCCGAAGAAGCCTCGGCAGCCTTGGGCCAAGGTTGCCACTCCCGATGAAATTCCAGAGGCCAATACCCAGGCAGACCCAGCGGGCAATCTCTATGGCCAAACCGTGGTGCTTTCCGGAGACTTCGAGCCCTACTCCAAGGGCCAATTATGGAACGCCATGGCCGAGCAGGGTGCGCATGTGGCAAAGAACGTGACCAAGAAAACCACCATCTTGGTCTCAGGTCCATGGGAGGGAAAAACTTCCAAGCTCAAGCGTGCCGAAGAGCTGCAAGCAAAAGGCCAAAAGCTGGAGATTTGGTCCAAAGAAGAGCTTGTCACCCAGCTCGGTTTGGAAGAAGACCCCCCGTTTTAAAAAGTTGTAGGGAACCGATCAGCCCCCAAATGCGTCAAAGAGCTATAGAAGGTTTTTCTTTAGCAAGCATCAGTGGCCAAGGGGTTGAGAAGGTTCATGCAGCAAAGCATCACATTTCCACCAAACGATCAGCACAGCGCCAACACCGTGGCAGCACGCCACGAGCGCTTCATTGCCCAGGCAGAAGAATTTCAGGCAGGCATTGTGCTCCGACTAGCGCACAACACCGAGGCTGCTCACCCCAGCCCCGGTGGGCAACAAAGACGCAAACAGCCTCTGGATCGCTCGGCTGCTGTGGCTCGGCTTCGGCTGAATGATCACCACAGTGCCGAGTTCGTGCATATGCACGCCCCTCACATTCCACTGAAAGTACGCACCTTCCAGGCGCTTGGCCTCAGCCTTGTGCAGGCCTTCGAGCTTGCCGCCGAGAACGCCATGAAACGCGCCACCACCGAATCTGGTTTAGCCCTTCGGGCGCGCCCATCTGCGCTACTTACCGGCCAACCCAGCGCCGGGATGCAAATGGATACACCCGGTTCTTTGCCTTCGGGCTGGTTGGCTCATCCGCACCTTCACGGCATTATCCACCGTCACTTCAGCAACGTTTTCGGCGCGCCGCCAGTATTTTTCGCCCCCGATCACCGCACAGTATTGCTCAGCCCCACCGCCTGCCCGCTGCTTGAACATTGGATCAGCCAACGCTTTGGCAAGGTGCAACCCATCCGCTTTGCTTCCTTATTGTCGGCATAAGGCACATGCCGTATATCTGGCAGCTTCGCTTTTACACACGCCCAGCTCAAGGTGCGCCCACAGGTGGTGGATCTCACCTAGGGTTAATGGCGTGAATATCACCGCAACCTACCGTCTGCAGCTTCGAGGCCCTAAAGCTGATCCCAATGGTCGTGCCTTCGGTTTTTCCGAGGCCGAAGATATTTTGGAATACCTTCACGATTTGGGCGTGAGCCATATTTATCTCTCCCCGATCCTGCAATCGCGCGAAGGCTCAGCGCACTCCTATGACGTAGTGGATCCCACGGTGATCAACCCTGAGCTCGGTGGCATCGACGGTTTCCGCAGCCTTGCCCACCACGCGAAGTCTCTCGGCATGGGCGTGGTCATCGATATCGTGCCCAATCACGTAGGCATTGCTACACCAATCCAAAATGCCTGGTGGTGGGATGTACTCAAGCATGGTCAAGGCTCCGCCTATGCCCACTACTTCGATATCGACTTCCGACAAGACAATGGCGCCAATGGCCGCATCGCACTCCCGGTCTTAGGCGCCGAAGGCGATGAAAAGGCATTGGAATTCGACCAGGTCGAAGGTGAAGAGGTGCTTCGCTACTATGAACACCTCTTCCCCATTGCCCCCGGCACAAGGCAGAAAACACCACTTGAGACATACCAAAACCAGCACTATGCGCTGCTGGACTGGCGCACAGGTGTCATCAACTACCGCAGGTTTTTCTCCGTAAACGACCTCGCCGGTATCCGCCAAGAAGATCCGGAAGTCTTTGAGCACTCCCATGCCATGATCCGGCAGTTGATTGAAGAAGACCTCATCGACGGTGTGCGCGTCGATCACCCCGACGGCCTCGCCGATCCCTTTGCCTACCTCCAAAGGCTCAGAACATTAATCGGTGATCGGTGGCTGGTGATTGAGAAAATTCTCGGCGTAGAAGAGCCCTTGGATCCGCGTTTGGCAGTCGATGGCACCACTGGCTACGACGCCTTAAGGGAATTCGACGGGGTATTCGTGCACCGCAGTGCCGAAGACGCATTGAGCATGCTGGCCTTGGAGCAATCGGGATCCACCTGGAATGCCACCGCCATTGCCGCCACGGAGCATATGTTAAAAGCCGAAGTAGCCGCCGGAGAACTGAATGCGGAGATTCTTCGGCTCCTTCGCGCCATTCGAGCAGATAATTTCTCCACCGGCGGCCACAGCGTCAGTGAGGAACTTCTGCGCGAGACGGTGATCGAATTGGTGGCAGAAATGCCGGTGTACCGAGCCGATTATCTTTCCCTGTCGCGATTAACGGCCACCGCCATCGCCGATCACGCCCACCGCTTCCCCACCCGCAGAGCTGCACTCGATGTTTTCGCCGCCGCCATGCTCGCCAATGGAGAGGCAGCAACCCGTTTTGCCCAAGTCTGCGGCGCCGTGATGGCCAAGGGCGTGGAGGATACGACCTTCTATCGCGCGTGCCGTTTGGTGGCCTTGCAAGAAGTCGGTGGCGCGCCGGGTCGCTTCGGTGTCTCCGCGGCGGAATTTCATATGCTGCAGCAAGAGCGTGCAAAACTCTGGCCTCGTGCGATGACCACGCTGTCTACCCACGACACCAAACGCAGCGAAGATGTACGCGCCCGCATTATCGCGCTCACCTTAGACCCGGCAGGCTTTGTCGAGCTATGCCACAAGGTCCACCAGCTTGTCCCCGCACCCGACGGCGGCACTGGGCATTTCCTTTTGCAGAACATTCTCGGCGTATGGCCTGCCGATGGTGACATCACCGAGACACTGCGTTCAAGAGTGCAAGACTATGGGCTCAAAGCGGTGCGCGAGGCCGGGGTGCACACCAGTTGGACCGAGCCCAATGAGCAATTTGAACGGGCCGTAGGCGATTGGATCGATGCACTGCTCTCTGGCCCTGCTACCGGTTTGATCAGCGCGTTCGTCGAAAAGCTTGAGCAGGCGGCCCTCCCGATTTCTCTGGGCAGGAAACTTCTGCAGCTTTGCGCCCCGGGCATCCCCGATGTGTATCAGGGCACTGAGCTTTTCGACGACTCCCTGGTGGATCCAGATAATCGCCGCTTTGTCGATTACACCCGCAGGAAGCAACTGCTTGCCGCACCGCCGGATTTCAGCAACCCAGATGCCGCGAAATTGCAGCTCACTCACGCCGCTTTAGCGCTGAGGGCAAGGATACCGGAGTGCTTCGTTGGCGGTTCCTACCAGGCAGTATTTGCCCAAGGACCTGCGGAATCTAAGTGCATCGGCTTTGCCCGTGGTGATGCCAATGGTGTGCTGCACGTGATTGCCTTTGCCGTGCGTAAACCCGCGCGTTGGCAATGCGCCGAGGAGTGGGAGAACACCACTTTGAAGCTTCCTTCTGGTACTTGGCGCGATGAGCTTAGCGGCAGAAGCTATAGCGCAACGGTGGAGTGCGCGGAGCTGTTTGCTACATTGCCTTGTTGTTTATTGGTCAAAGAAAGGTAGGAGCCTCGTGGGGTCGAAGCGCATCACGCAGTTGAGCCAAAAGCTTCGTGCGTTTAACCAGGAGCATCCTCAGGCTGCTGAGGATTTCGTGGATGCTTTCGAAGATGTGCTTGCAGATGCCGGCCTCACCTACGACCGGGTTGCTGCCCGGGTGAAAAAGTGGAGCTCCTTAAAAGCCAAAGCCAATAAAAAGGCAGATGGCAAGTGGATCTATCCCGATCCTTGGCAGGATGTGCACGACATTATTGGTGTGCGCATCACCACCTTGCATTCCACCGAGATCCCCCACGTCATTGACGCCATCGACGATGTTTTTAGTGTTGTGCGCTCAGTGGATAAGACCGCCCAAACACGAATCTCGGGAGGTTTTGGCTACGGCTCGCATCATTTGATTTTGAAAGTCGATGAGCGCGTGGAAAGCCTTCGCGAATACCTCGGGCAGCAATTTGAAGTTCAGATCCGCACCGTCTTGCAGCATGCCTGGGCAGAATTCGAGCACGATATTCGCTATAAACGCGCAACAGATCTTGACCCACAAATCGACCGCGCATTTACCCTCACCGCCGGCCTGATCGAGCTTGCAGACCAACAATTCGATCAAATTGCCGCGATCCGGGAACCCGACACCACCTCCAGCAAGGATGTGGCGTTTTCGGCAGAGACCCTGCCGGGCATCATCGCAATGATCTTGGGCAATACCGTGCCACCTTCGCGCAGCGAACACTATCAATGGCTCGAAGAGTTGCTTCACGCCCACGACATCACCACCGCATCGCAATTGCGCCAATTGCTGTCCCCGCAGCGCATCGCCTTAGTCCGCGACGGCCTTGATTATCGCTTCCAACCGGGGCAAATTCGGCTTATCGACGACCTCCTGCTGCTGAGCTTTGGCGAAACGCATATCGAAAAAACAGGCAGCAGCGGTGCGCACCCCAAACAGCGCATCCCTCGCTTGCGCAGGCGGCTTGAGGCTTTGCACAAAGCCAGGCAGGCCGATCCCACTGTCTTATTCGAGCAGGAACCCTAGCGAGCCTCAGGCCCAAACGCTAGCGCGCCTGCGAGCGAGGCGCTAAGGTGGCGATCAACATTTTGATTAGCCTTGAATCAAAGGCTTTCATACGAAGGAGATCTTTTATGCAGGTTATTTTTGAACTCTTCCCGCAACTGGCCGACGCAGTCCACGTGTGGGGGCTCGCCATCGCCGATGCCTTCCGTCAATTCAACATCGACTTCCCTCCGGCTTGGATCAACCTCTAAGCCAACCTGCTACCTGGGGCGCCTGCCGAGCAAACGATCAGTCTCGCGGCGCTCCTTTTTTGTTGGCCTCCCGGCTCCTCGATCGCGCTTCGGCATCGAGGCAATAATCTCTTTCGGCGGGGGCGGAGGAGAATGGTCGATATAGCACTCCCGGGCGACTGCAGCCCCAACGCGCTTGCGAATCAGTTGGGTAACCTCAACGCGTTTTTCGTGGTGATTCAGCCACACCCTCACATGATCGCCCACCACCACCTGCTGTGAAGGTTTCACCGCAGTGCCATTGAGCTTGACGTGCCCAGCCTTGCAGGCCTCGGCTGCTTGAGCGCGGGTTTTAGCCAAACGCACCGCCCACACCCAGGCATCGATCCGAACGGAGCCACTCATGCCTGAGGATCTCGATAGTTCGTAATCGAACGCACCTTCGCCACGCCAAAACCACCCAAAGCAATAGCCAAAACCAATCCGATAACGATCAGCGAGCTGGCACCGGCTAGCAAACCAATAAGCGCTATCCCGCCGCCACCGATCACCCCGACCGCTGCAGTTTTGGAGTATTTGCGCACATCGGCTTTGCGTTGTTCGATGCTATTTCTTGGGCGTCGTTGCATAGTCACAGCCTTCATTTTAACCTGCCGCATCTACCCCGCCCGGCGCCTACCTTCACAGTTATTCGACTGCTTCTTCCATCCACGTGCTCCCCGCTTCTTGCAGCTTTGCTGCACCTGAGGTGAGCTCGGCAAGCAAGGCGCGGAGGTGATCGACGTGCTCTTCTTGTGCCCCAAGGGTCAGCGTGACTTTTTGGCCATAATCGCTTTGAAGCACCTGCACCCCTGCTGCTCTGAGTCGGGCTTCAACTGGGCCGGCTTGGGCGTGGCTTAATTGCACCTGATAAAGCCCAACCTGCGTGCGTCGCACGGTGCGTACTTGCTCTAAACCTAAGCTCACCGCCTCCGAATAGGCGTGGACTAGGCCTCCGGCGCCGAGTTTGATGCCCCCGAAATAACGCACCACCACCGCCACGATGTCTTCGATCCCACTGCCGCGCAGCACATCGAGCATGGGTTGGCCTGCCGTGCCAGATGGTTCCCCATCATCGGAGGATCGCTCAATTGGTGTGAATCCTTCCTGATGGCAGATAAATGCACTGCAGTGATGCCGTGCATCTGGGTACGTGGCTTTGATGTCTGCAATAAATGCGCGAGCTGCGTCTTCTGTATCGGCCCGGTGGATAAAACAAAGAAATTTCGAACGCTTAATTTCGAGTTCTGCGGTAAAGGTTTCTTCAACTGGGCACAGGTACATGCTTTCGCAGTGTATCTTTTGTGCTTTTACACTGGTGCATTATGACCTTCCCAGCTTCTACCCGCCCTGATCAGCCCACCGCCGTGTGGGCACCACGAGCAGCCGACGTTTTATTGTGCGTCGAAGGCAACGAGATTCCCATGGCCACGCATCCACATGGGTGGTTCGCCTGCGATACGCGCCTTGAGCCTTCGCAGCGTTATGGATTCCGTCTTCGCTGCCCTGGGGCTAAAGATTTCGGGCCGGTTCTGCCTGATCCTCGAAGCCAGCGCCAACCCGATGGTGTGCATGGCCTGAGTCAGGTCATCGATCCCGGAACTTGGGACGATCAGCATTGGCGTGGCAGGCCTTTGGCCGAAGAGGTGATCTATGAGCTTCATGTGGGCACCTTTAGCCCTGAGGGAACCTTCGCCGGTGTAGAAGATCGCTTGGATTATTTGCAGCAGCTTGGGGTTACGGCCATTGAGCTCATGCCGGTGCAGCCTTTTGGAGGCACTCGCAACTGGGGCTATGACGGCGTGGATTGGTTCGCCGTCCACGAAGCATATGGCGGGCCCGAGGGTTTGCGCTCGCTTGTTCATGCTTGCCACCGCCGCGATATCAGCGTGATTTTGGATGTCGTGTTTAATCACTTCGGGCCCGATGGCAATTATCTTCCTGCCTTTGGCCCATATCTCAGCGACGCCACCACGGGTTGGGGCGAGGCGGTGAATTTCTCCGGCCCCTATTCCGATGAGGTGCGTTTGTATTGCTTGGATGCAGCGCGCCAGTGGCTCGAAGATTTCCACATTGATGGCCTTCGGCTCGACGCGGTGCACGCCTACGACGATCGCGGTGCGTGGTCAATCATGGAGCAGTTGCAGGCAGTTGCCGAGGACGTGGAAGCAAAAACTGGCAGGCACAAGTATCTGATTGCCGAAAGTGACCTCAATGATCCGCGCCTGATTTCCCCTTCGGGCTACGGCCTTGCTGGGCAGTGGGTCGATGATATTCACCACTGCATTCACACGCTCGTGTCCGGCGAGGACCAGGCCTACTATTCCGATTACGCCAAGGCAGGCATCGCGGGGCTTAAAAAGACGCTGGAGGACATGTACTTTTTCCAAGGCAGCTTTTCGACGTTTCGCGCACGCACCCATGGCCGCGAACTCAGCGCCGATATTCGCCCCCAAGCCGGCATTACCTACACCACTACGCATGATCAAACAGGCAACCGCGCACTCGGCGATCGTCCCTCTCAAAACTTAAGCGCTGAGCAACTCCGGCTCAAAGCGGCTTTGGTGCTGCTGAGCCCTTATGTTCCCATGTTGTTTATGGGTGAAGAATTCGCAGCTCAAAGCCCCTTCCCCTTCTTTTGTTCTCATGAATCAGCAGGGCTGAACCAGGCAACCTCGCAAGGCCGGCTCGAAGAATTTGCACAGCATGGCTGGAAGCCAGAGGAGGTGCCAGATCCTGCCGATCCAGCAACCTTCGAGTCAGCGCGACTCAATTGGGATTTCGACCAAGATCAAGAAGCGATGCTTTCTACCTATCGCGAGCTGATTGCGCTGCGCAAGAAGCACCGTCTTGCTCAGCGCGACTATGGCGAATTTGAGGTCAGCACTGAGGGGCAGGTGCTGTACCTGCGCTATGAGCACTTGGAACTTCAGGCCAATTGCTCCGGCGCTGCCGATCACTCCCAGGGCCTAGGCCCTTGGGAGTATCGAATTCGGGAGTTCTAGAGCGAGACGAGATAAGAGTATTCGGCGGTGCCGGGTTCAAGGCGGCGGCACTCAATACGCGAGGCATCCATGCGCCGGATCAAACCGTCGAGATCCGTGGCGCGACCAAGCTGCAAACCAACCAAGGCGGTGCCGGTTTCGCGGTTGTTTCGCTTGAGGTACTCGAAAAGCGTGATGTCGTCGTCGGGGCCCAAAATATCGTTGAGGAAGGTGCGCAATTGCCCTGGTTCCTGGGGGAAATTGACCAAGAAGTAGTGCTTGAGGCCGCGGTGAACTAGGGAACGTTCCATTACTTCGCCGTAGCGAAGCACGTCATTATTGCCACCTGAGATGATGCACACCACCACCTGATCGGGCTTGAAGTTGAGCTCTTTGAGCCCCGTGACAGACAGTGCACCTGCAGGTTCGGCGATGATGCCCTCATTTTGATACAGGTCGAGCATCTCGGTACACACCGCGCCCTCGCTCACGGTGAGGTTGTGTAACCTGCCCTTGTTCTTTTCAATGATGGCGAAGTTGATATCGCCGATCTTTTTTACCGCAGCGCCATCAACGAAGGGGTCAACCGTCGCCAAAGCAACGGGCTGATCTGCCTCTAACGCAGCCTGCAGTGATGGAGCACCTTCTGGCTCAACGCCAACAACGGAGGTGCGCGGGGCCATATCCGCCAGGTAGCTCAAGATGCCAGAGATCAGGCCTCCGCCGCCGACGGGCACCACCATCGAGTCGAGGGATTTACCCATGCTGGTCAATTGCGCAAGCACCTCGGCGGCAACAGTGCCCTGGCCGATAATGGTGTTGCGATCATTGAAAGGCTCGATGATGGTTGCACCAGTTGCGGCGGCATCCTCATGGGCCGCGGCTGAGGCCTCATCAAAGTTTGCGCCTACCACCACAAGTTCGACATTGCTGCCGCCGTGCACCATGATGCGATCGCGCTTTTGTTTCGGCGTTGCAGCAGGCACGTAGATGCGCCCCTGGATGCCCATGGTGCGACAGGCAAATGCCACGCCCTGGGCATGGTTGCCGGCAGAAGCAGTGACGATGCCTCGCTCACGCTGCTCGGGAGTCAGTTGGGAGATGGCATTGACCGCACCGCGGATTTTATAGGAGCGCACATCTTGGAGATCTTCACGCTTGAGATACACCTCTGCCCCGGTGAGCTCAGAGAGGCGAGCACAGTACTGCAGCGGTGTGGGCGCAATCGACGCCGAAATTCGTGCCTGCGCCATCTGGATATCGGCGGCATGAACATTTGCGTCCGGAATCGACTGTGCATTTTCACTCATGGCCTACAGAGTTTAGCCCACTGCATTCAGCCTCGCGGTGAGCAGTGGGCTATGACGGCGCCAGGTTCTACCCCAGGATGCCGGGGCCCATCGTCGCCTTCAGGTCACCCATGAGGCTTCCCGAGCGCTCTACTCGAAGATGCTCGCCGAGGATCATCAATCGCGATTCCTCGCCATGGACAATATTGAGGTACACGTCCGATTCGCCCTTGTTATTGGCAAGCACTGCTTTGAGCTTGGCAATGTTTTCCAGTGAGCACTGATCGGTGCGCATTGTCAGTCGCAGCGGCAAGCCAGCACCCCCACCGGGGCCGAGCTCGGCGGCTTTGAGGTCATCGCCGAACAGCGAGGTGCGGTCATCTTTGACCGAGATATGTGCCTTGGCGACGATGATGTTGTCTTCGACGATTTGCGGGGCGACGATGGCATACAGCCTGCTAAACACCAGGAGTTCAACTTGGGCGCCGTTATAGTCTTCAACCGTCACAATCGCCCAGGGCGAGCCGTCTTTTTTGCTGACTCGACGATCAACACCGGCGATAATTCCGCCGATCACCACCTCTGTGCCGTGGCGTAATTCGCCTTCAGAAATTGTGGTCAAAGGAGTATCGGTTTGAGCATCGAGGGCGTCTTGGAAGCCATCGAGGGGGTGGCCTGATACATACAGACCAAGCATCTCTCGTTCCAAGGCCAGCTCATGTTTGCGGTCCCAGTGCTGATCGGGCACCTGAACGGCGAAGACATTGGGGGCCTCATCATCCCCGCCGCCGAGTCCTGCAAAAAGATCGAATTGGCCTTTATCTGCGGCTTTCTTGGTGGCCAGAACTGAGTCCACCGCGTCTTCGTGGATGAGCATCAGGCCCTTGCGGGGATGCTCGAGTGAATCGAAGGCTCCGGCTTTGATCAAAGACTCAATCACGCGCTTGGAGCACGCCACGGTGGGGACTTTATCCAGGTAGTCGGAGAAGTCTTTGAAGTTGCCTTGCTCATCGCGAGCCTCGACAATCGCTTCAACCACATCGGCGCCAACATTGCGCACAGCACCTAGACCAAAACGGATGCGCTCTCCTACCGGCATGAAGTTCAAGCCGGATTCATTGACGTCTGGTGAAAGCACGGAAATGCCAAGGTGGCGACAATCGGCCAGATATAGCGCCGACTTATTCTTCTTATCGGCAACGGAAGTCAGCAGCGCAGCCATGTATTCGGCGGTGTAGTTGGCCTTCAAGTAGGCAGTCCAATAAGACACCAGCCCATAACCGGCGGCGTGCGACTTATTAAAGGCGTAGGAGGCGAAGGGTTCGATGGTGCCCCACAGCGCATCCACGGCGGCTTTGGAAAAGCCATTGTCGAACATGCCTTGGGAAAACTTCGCGTATTCCTTCGCCAGCACTTCGGGCTTCTTTTTACCCATGGCCTTACGGAATCCATCGGCTTCACCGGCGGTGTAATTGGCGAGCTTGCGAGAGATCTCCATGATCTGCTCTTGGTACACGATCAGACCATAGGTTTCTTCCAGGATGTCTTTGAGTGCTTCTTCAAGCTCGGGGTGAATCGGCTCAATGGGTTTACGCCCGTTTTTGCGGTCGGCGTAGTCATTGTGGGCGTTCACACCCATAGGTCCTGGGCGATACAGCGCCAGGGATGCAACGATGTCGTTGAAGCCTGTCGGCTGCATGCGCTTGAGCAGCTCCTGCATACCGCCCGAGTCGAGCTGGAACACGCCAAGAGTATGGCCACCCGAAAGCAGCTCATAGACCTTTGGGTCATCGGTTTCGAGCGCTTCGAGGTCTACCTCTTCGCCGCGGTTGGCTTTAATATTTTCAAGAGCATCGCCGATCACGGTGAGGTTACGCAGACCCAAGAAGTCCATCTTGAGCAAGCCGATTGCTTCGCAGGCCGGATATGGCCAGCCGGTAATCAAGGCTCCATCGGCAGGGCGCTTCCACATAGGAATGTGATCAAGCAGCGGCACGCTGGCCATAATCACCGCACAGGCGTGCACACCGGGTTGGCGAATCACACCCTCGAGGCCCACAGCCGTTTCATAGATCTTCTGTACGTCCGGGTCGGTTTCGATGAGTTTGCGCACCTCACCGGCCTCGGCATAGCGCGGGTGATTCGGGTCCTTGATGCCCGAAAGCGGAATATCTTTTGCCATGATCGCCGGCGGTAATTCCTTGGTGATCATATCGGCGATCTGGTAGCCCGGTTGGCCGTATTGCACGCGGGCTGAGTCTTTGATGGCCTGTTTGGTTTTCACCGTGCCGAAGGTGATCACCTGGGCAATTTTGTCTTCGCCCCAACGATTGGAGGCATAGCGAATCATCTCACCGCGACGGCGATCATCGAAGTCGATATCGATATCCGGTGCCGAGGGGCGCTCGGGGTTGAGGAATCGCTCGAACAGCAGACCGTGCTCGATGGGGTCGATATTGGTGATGGTCAGCGCGTAGGCCACCAAAGCACCGGCGGCAGAACCACGGCCGGGACCAACGCGAATGCCGATGGATCGCGCGTGCTTAATCAGCTCGGCAACGATCAGGAAGTAGGAGGGATAACCCTTCATGTCGATCACGTCGATCTCGTAATCGGCACGATCGATATATTCCTTGGGCACCTCGCCGCCGTCGAAACGCTCCTTGAGCCCTTCGATCACTTCATGGCGTAGCCAACTGGTGGGGGTGTGTCCTTCTGGCACATCGGCGATGGGCATTCGGTCGTGCGGGTGTGCTTCCCAGATTTCGCCGTAGTCTTGCACGCGTTCTGCGATCCACAAGGTGTTATCGCAGCCATCGGGTACGGTGTCGTCCCAAATTTCGCGCATCTGCTGCGCCGATTTGATGTAGTAGCCGGTGCCATCAAATTTGAAGCGGTCTGGATCATTCAGCGTTTTTCCGGTTTGCACACACAACATCGCCTCGTGTGCTTTGGCCTGAGATTCCAACACATAGTGGCAGTCGTTGGTCACCAGTGGTGGAAGATCCAGCTTGCGTCCGATTTCTAGCAACTCGCTACGGACTCGGCGCTCAATATCGAGGCCGTGGTCCATGAGCTCTAGAAAATAATTGTCTTTGCCATAGATGTCCTGCCACATCGCGGCTGCCTCAAGTGCGGCATCGAATTGCCCGAGGCGAAGACGCGTTTGCACATCACCTGAAGGGCAGCCGGTGGTGGCGATGATGCCGGATGCGTGTTCTGCAATCAGCTCAGCGTCCATACGAGGCCACTTGCCAAGCTGGCCTTCATAGGAGGCCATGGAGGAAAGATAAAAGAGGTTATGCAGCCCCTCGGCGTTTTCGGCAAGCATGGTTTGGTGCAAATAGGCACCGGAGGCGGAAACGTCATCGCTTTTTTGGTGCATCTCGCCCCAACGAATGCGGTTTTTATTAAAGCGCGATTCAGGTGCCAGATAGGCTTCGATGCCGATAATTGGTTTGACGCCGGCATCGCACATGGCGTGATAGAACGCATCGGTGCCAAACATATTGCCGTGGTCAGTCATGCCCACGGCCGGCATCTTTTGCCGCGAAACTTCCTCGGCCAACATATCCACCTTCGCCATACCGTCGAGCATGGAGTACTCGGTGTGGTTGTGCAGGTGTACAAAGGAGGATTGTTTCGCCATGGTTAAGCAGTCTACTGGTCTTGGCAACTTCGCCACTTTGCCCAGCACAGGGGCAAGTTTTCACCCGTTGCCCCTTCGAGGTAATACCCGAGGGTAGGTTAAGTGCCGTGTTCTTTGGCATCTTCGCGTACCTGCTGTGGGGGTTATTTCCTGCCTACTTCCCCCTGCTAGAACCAGCAGCGCCCCTGGAAATTATTGCCCACCGGATCATTTGGACGCTGGTGTTTATGGCAGGCGTGCTCACCTTCACGCGTCGTTGGCATGAGCTGTTCCGGGCATCGCCACGCACCTGGCTTCGCCTGAGTGCGTCGGGGTTGTTGATTGCCGTGAATTGGCTGGTGTACGTCATTGCCGTCAATTCCGGCCACGTGGCCGATGCGGCGCTGGGTTATTTCATTAATCCCCTGGTAAGCGTGGTGCTCGGTGTGGTGTTTTTGCACGAGCGCCTTCGACGCTTGCAGGTCTTCAGCGTTGGCATTGCAGCGGCAGCGGTGTTGCTTTTGACCATTGTTGGTGGCCAGCCACCCATCATGGGCCTGCTGCTCGCCTTTTCCTTTGGGCTTTATGGGCTCGTGAAAAAGGGCGTGAGCGTCTCGCCTCAGGCATCGGTGACTGCGGAGACGATTGTGACAGCGCCGTTTGCGCTCGGCTACGTGGCGTGGCTCGAGGCTTCCGGCAGCAATAGTTTTGCGGCACACGGCGTAGACCACGCGCTGCTTTTGGTGTCTACCGGTGTTGTCACTGCCGTGCCGTTGTTGTTATTCGGCGCGGCAGCCAAGCGCATCCCCTTGGCCACCATTGGCATGCTCCAGTACATCACGCCGACCATGCAGATGCTTTGGGCTGTGTTTATCATGCACGAGCACCTCAGCACGGTTCGCTGGATAGGCTTTGTGGTGATTTGGGTATCCGTGGCGCTGTATTTGATTGACTTAAGTATTAGGCAGCGGGGGCGCGCACGAGGGTGATGCCGAAGTGACCCCATGCGGCGTCGTCAGGCAAGGCTTCAATGGCAGCGATATCGGGTTGGGCTGCAAGCTCGCGAAGCGTGAGCAGTTCTTCTCGTACTACGGCTGCCTGCAGCGGCGCATCCTTGGCTCCAGCAAAGGATTGGTAGCGCCGGATCACGTCGGCACGCCCCTCGGGCGCTACGGGCTCCGGCAAGGCAAGTGGCGCGCTGGAATCGAGCACGACGGCATTGACTCGGCCAATTGGTTCTAAGGTTTGTTCAGCGCTTGTTGGGCTCAGCGGTTGCTGGAAGGTGATGAGCGCAAAGCGTTCGCCTCGGCCTTCAAGGGTGCGTGTTGCGCGGTCTTGGTATTGCTGGAAGGTTTCTTCTTCCTGCTTTCCAAGCACATCTCCGTTATGCATCGTGGTCTGAGTGCCTGGTTGATTGCCAGCGAGTACAACGAGCAGGATCACGAGGGCAAGCAGGCTGCCGATGGCAATAATAAAGCGAGCGCGGTCTGTGGTGTCCACGCTCGCTTATTGTAATTGTCGGTGTTATTTGCGCTTACAGGTGTTGATGCCAAAGAGGGTGTATGCGGGGCAGAATCCCGAAAATGCCGTTCCGGCAAGCACCACGGTCACGATGGCGAGCACCACGCCGAGTACGGTTTTATCGCCATTAAATGCCGCAAATGCGCCGATGGCAGCCAATACTGCTGCTGCGCCACGGATCGCGCGATCCGTGTTGTTTTCGTTTCGCTTCATAGTTTCTAAGCATAAAAAGTGCTACCGCCGCCCACATGCGGTTTCGCCTGTGATCCGCAACTCAGCTAGCAACCCCGAAAGCGCGCATCCTAGCCGGCTCGCAGCACGTCGAGCGCGTGCTGGAGATCATCGGGATAAGGGGACTCGATTTCCATCCAGCGGCCATCGGCTGGGTGGTGGAAGCCCAAGCTCACCGCGTGCAGCCATTGGCGATCAAGCCCCAAGCGTTGCGCCAGTTTCGCATCCGAGCCATACATGGGATCTCCGCAGCAAGGATGATGCAAAGCCGAGGTGTGAACGCGGATTTGGTGGGTGCGTCCGGTTTCGAGGTGGATTTTTAAAAGCGAGGCCTCTGCAAAAGCCTCGATGGTTTCATAGTGGGTCACGGCGTGCTTGCCATCGCTGGTGACGGCAAAGCGCCACCCTGCTGAAGGGTGCCGGCCAATTGGGGCTTCGATGGTGCCTTGAAGTGGATCCATGTGGCCTTGCACCAGCGCGTGATAGGTCTTAGATACCGTGCGCTGCTTGAAAGCGCGCTTGAGCACCGAGTAGCCGCGTTCGCTGGCCGCCACCACCATCACCCCGGAGGTGCCGACATCGAGGCGTTGGACAATGCCTTTGCGTTCTGGTGGCCCGGAAGTGGAGATGCGAAATCCTGCCGCAGCGAGGCCGCCGATCACGGTGGGGCCTTCCCAACCCAAGGTGGGGTGCGCGGCCACGCCCACGGGCTTGTTCACTGCGATCAGATCCTCATCGGAGTAGAGAATATCCATGCCCTCGATGAGTTCTTCTTTGGGCTCAAGATCGGGTACTTCCGGCAGGGTGACTTCCAGCCATGCCCCTTCGTGGAGGCGATCAGATTTGGCCACAGCGGAGGCGTCGACAAGCACATCTCCTGCCTGGGCAAGTTCAGCGGCGGCGGTGCGGGAGATGCCGAATAATTTGGAAATCGCTTGATCTACCCGCAAGCCCGCAAGGCCTTCGGGGACGAATAATTGGCGCTGATCACGCATGGGGCTCACCAGCTTTGGCTCGGCGGTCTTGGATGAACATGCCGATGACGAACACCACTACCCCGCAGGTGATTGCCGAATCCGCAAGGTTAAACACTGCGAAATTGCCCACCGAGATGAAATCGACCACGTGGCCCACGAAGAAGCCGGGGGCGCGAAAGAGCCTGTCAATGACGTTGCCAAGGGCACCGCCTGCCATGAGGGCTAACCCGATGGCAGACCAGCGATCGTTGACCCGGTGACCAAATAACAGCACCGCAAAGACAAAGACGAGCTGGATGGTGGTAAAGATCCACGTGGCGCCTTCACCAAAGGAAAAGGCTGCGCCGGAGTTGAACAATAGGCGGAAGCGGAACCAGTCTCCGATGAGGTAGTGCACCTGACCACCTTGGAGATGGTGCAACATATATTCCTTGACCAATTGATCGATCACTGCCACTACAGCGATGATCGGAATCATCAACCAGCGATTCTTGCTCGTACTCCTTACATTTCGCGTCACGGCCTTTATCTTTGCAAACTCAGCGCACAAAGTGCCAACTGAACAGCCCTCATCAGCATCAGCCGGTGCGGTAACGTGCTTGGGGTGGACCGAACAACACCGCTTTTAGCTTCACTTTTTAAGCCGACTTCCACCAAGCATGGTGGCCATGGCCAAGCCCTCAAGCCGCAGCCCTCCAGGCGGCGGGCGTTTTTGGCACTCGCCCTATGTGGCTCTTTGGGGCTTGCTGCGTGCAGTGATGAACCCAGTGATGATGCCAAGGTGGAAGAGGCGGTCGGTGTGACCGTCGAGGCGCCGAAGATCAAGGTGCTAGAGCAGGGAGCACAGCCCGGCCGCGTGTTGCGCTATGAGGATTCCGATGCCGAGCAGTCTGTCAATATCGCTATTGCCAGTGGTTTTGGCCAGCAGGCAAGTGATCAGGCGCAGGTTCAAGCCGAGGCACCTTCATCGGTGGATACCACTTCTTTGAAGGCCGAAGCCGATGCGCAGGTTCGTGAAGACGATGGTTCGCGTTCGATTAGCCTTCGGCTGCATAATCCGCGCATTGATGATTTAGAGCTTGGCCAGGACGTGGCTTCAAGTGATGGGTTCCAAGCCGGTTGGTTTGCCGATGCCAGTGGCAAGATCACCTCGGTGAATTTTGCGGCTCCGGTGGATGCGACTGACCGTGGCCGTGGCATCACCGAGGAATATCTGCGCACCTTGGTTGCCAATCAGGTGGTTTTCCCTGATGAGGCTCTGGGCGTTGGTGGCAAGTGGAGCGTGGAATCCTTGGTGTCTTTGGGCACCAATATGTTGCAAACGACCACCTACACCATTCGCGCCCTCGACGATCATTCCGTTGATCTGGATGCCACGATTGAGCGCCGCCCGGCCGAAGGCGCCATCGATGATGGCAACGTGCAGTTGAAGGTGCTGAGTTCTCGTACCACCAGTACTGCGACGTTGCGCATTGATTTGCGCGAGCCGCTGCCCCAGTCCGGCGAGCTCAGCGCGGTTACTCGCGTGGTGTATGGCCAGGACGACTCCCCCGCCCGCGTCCTTCAAGATTTTGGGGCTGCGGTGCGCTATAGCCAGTAGCAGGGAGCTTTTCGACGCCAACGCGGCGCATCCCATCGGCACTCACCGGAACGTACCGGCAAGGTGCAAGGGGTGCGCCGCGTATTGCTCTAAGCAGTAGAAAGCTTATTGAGCTTCTGGTGCTGGTGCCTCTGGTGCAGGAGCGTCAGGGGCTGGTGCCTCGGGAGCCGGAGCATCGGGTGCAGGTGCTTCAGGAGCCGGTGCGTCCGGTGCTGGGGCTTCAGGGGCAGGTGCTTCGCCTTCAGCCGGTGCCGGCGGGGCTGGCTCGTCGATGCACATCGGCGGTACCTGATCTTCAGGTACGGAGTTCTTCAGCAAGGTACATGCCCAGTCTTGGCTGAGCTTCCATCGGCCGTCTTCGAAGATGAATTCCACGTTATCGGCGGTTTGGGGCTCTTGCTCAGGGATATTGACGTTCACGGTGGCCAGCACCGAGTTGGGTGCGTAGCCGGGAAGCACTGGGTCAACGACGATGAACTCTGCGCCGGATTCTTGCTTCGAACGGGTCAGGACCTCAAAGAGTGCCGGATCGACATTGCTGCCCTGGACGGTTTGTTGCTTTTCTTCAATCGGAGCGTTGGGGTCGGTTGCCACAGCAACGATCGCGTTGAGATCAGCGGCGGTGGGCATTTCTGCCTGGGCAGCCGCCTTGGAGCTCGAAGTAGAAGAGCTGCTGGACTCTGCTTCCTTGTCGTCGTCATTGGAGCAGGCCGCCATGGTCAAGGCCATGCTCAAGGCTGCGGTTGCTGCCAGCGTTTTGGAAAGCTTCACGAGTTCTCCTTCGTGTTGGGGCATCAAGTAAGCAGCTAGCAAGCTGCCACATCGATGCGGGCTTCTCGGGCAAATGGTAGCGCGTTCCTCTAAAAATCTCGATAAAGGCCAACCTGTTTGCCACGCAGCACAGGCGCGTATGGCAAGCTCAAGGCATGAATGATTCGAAAGAACCATTGCCCAAAGTTATTGTGATCACCACTGGTGGGACCATCGCTTGTACCGCCGATGAACGCGGCGCGTTGATTCCCACGGTCAGTGGCCAAGAGCTTGTCCAGCCGGTAGCGCAACGATTCGCCGGGAATCTAGAGATCGAGGTTCGGGAATTAAACCGCCTTGATTCTTCTTCCATGGACTTCGGTGATATCGACGAGATCCTCCAAGCTAGCCACGATGCTTTGGACGAAGAGCACGTTATCGGCGTGGTGGTCACCCACGGCACTGATTCGATGGAGGAAACAGCGATTGCGCTTGATACCTTCCACAACGATCCCCGCCCGATTGTGCTCACCGGTGCGCAAAAGCCCTTTAACCACCCGCAAAGTGATGGCCCGGGCAACCTTTTTGAGGCCGTGATGGTGGCCTCCGATACCTCGGCTCGGGATATCGGCGTGCTCGTCGTCTTTGGGCATGCCGTACTCCCCGCCCGCGGTTGTGTGAAGTGGCACGCTCAAGATGAGCTCGCCTTTGCCACCAATGGCCCCGAAGAACCGTTGCGGGCTGAACCTGTGGCACCACAGCACCTCAAAGGGATTGCTGTGCCGATCATTAGCGCATATCCCGGCGCCGATGGCCACCTGGTGCGCGCGGCCATTGAACAGGGTGCCCAAGGTCTCGTGATCGAGGGTATGGGCTCTGGCAATGTGGGCACTGCGATGGCTCAAGCCTTAGATGAAGCACTTGAGGCAGATATTCCCGTGGTGATCACTACTCGTGTGCCGCGTGGAGAGGTTGCTGGCACCTACGGCGGGGCCGGTGGAGGCTCCACCCTGGCGCACAAAGGCGCTATTGGTTCCACCTACTTCCGCGCAGGCCAAGCGCGAGTTCTGCTCGCGATCGCCATTGCTTCGGGCGTGCACCCAGCAACGTTGTTCTAAGTCTTGGCCTAGGCCAGGCTATCGAGCGGATCGCCGGGCTGGAGTGCGGGGTCTGAGGCGTCGAAGGTTCGTACTCGCCCCACGCCGGTGCTGCGTGTTTCAAAACGCACAGTGACCTTGCCTAGCCCAATACCTTGAATCCAGCCGTGTCCGTAGTCAGGGTGGAAGACGTCTTGGGTGGCTTTCCAGCCCTGCTCAGGCTGTTCCAGCGTGACCGCCACCGGGGCCTGGTGGTCACGCACCCCGGCCTCATAATCTACGTCGCGGTCGGTGCTCACGATTTGGTCGAGCTCGGGAAAAAGCACGTCCTGGCGTGCTTGATCCAAGCCTGAGAAACCCACGCCAACCAGACGGATTGGCCCCACGTCGTCCGGGTATCGCACCAGCTTTTTTGCCATGGCTTTGAGTGTTTCGAGGTTATCGGTGGCGTAGTCCAAGGTGGCAGAGCGCGACTCGATATGGAAATCCGCCATTTTTAGTTTCACCGTGATGGTTCTGGCGCCGCGGCCGTCGTGAAGCAAACGGCGGTGTGCATCATTGGCTGCTCGCTCTAGCGCTGCGTCGACTTCTGCAACGCTATTGAGGTCTTTTGGATAGGTGTGCTCCGCGGAGATTTGCTTGGCAATTTTTCGCACCGCCACTGGGCGATCATCGTGGCCACGCGCCATCATCCACAGCGCCCTGCCGACGGTCGCCCCGAGGGAAATATCGACCTCGCGTTCGCTCATTGCCGCAAGATCGCCGATCGTCTCGATGCCAAGCTGGCCGAGTTTTTGGCGCGTCACCGGGCCGACGCCCCAAAGTTTGCCAACCGGCAGCGGGTGAATCACCGTCTCGAGAGATTCTTGAGCAATCAAGGCCACGCCATTGGGTTTGGCAAGCCCTGAGCCAATTTTGGCGATTTGTTTACCCGGCCCGCACCCAACCGAGGCATTCAGGCCGGTGCGTTCGCGAACAGCCGCGCGCATGGTTTCTACCCAACGGCGCACCTGTTCCGGGGCTAAGTCTTGGATTTCTTCTGGCTCTAGAAAAGCCTCATCAATGGATACCTGCTCGACGATGCCGCCGAATTCGCCAAACACTTCGAAGGCTTGGCGCGAGAGGTGCTTATATAGCGCTGCCCTTGGTGCAACGGTTACGCCCCTATAGCCCACCAGGTTGCGGGCTTGATACATGGGCATAGCCGAATGAGCGCCAAGCACTCTGGCCTCATAGGAGCACCCGGCAACAACGCCTCGGCCGCTAACTCCCCCAACGAGCACGGGGCGGCCGCGCAACGTAGGGCGCGTGAGTTGTTCACAGGAGGCGTAAAACGCGTCCATATCGATGTGCAAAACCCAGCGTCGCATAGCCCTTGTAGGCTACCGCGAACGCTGGGTCGAACACAATATCGAAGCAGGCCTTCCGGCTAGGCCTTCTGCAAGGTGGCAGTGACCCCGGAGATGATCTCCTGCTCCCCTGCGGCGCTATCTGCTGGCTGCACCTCAAACGTGCTTGCAAGCACTTCCTTGGCAATCATGTCCTGGTGGCGCTTGGCCCACTCGAACTTATCGGCCACCAAAGTGACCTCGATGCGATCGGACACAGCAAAGCCCTTGGCCTTACGAGCATCTTGGAGGCCACGCACAACATCGGCGGCCCAACCTTCGGCTTCAAGTTCCTCGGTGACTTCAAGGTCGAGCACGACGAGCCCATCCACGCCATCGATACGCGCGGTGTGATCGGGGTTGGCGGCGACGAGGCGCTCATTAAACTCGCCCTCGCGCAGCTCGATGCCATCGGCTACCACCACGTCGCCGCGGCGCTCGTAGTTGCCGGACTTGACGGCCTTGATGGCCTTTTGCACGTCGTTGCCCAAGCGAGGCCCTGCCACCTTGGCGTTCACGGCTACCTCGAAGCGGCCGACGGAATCAACATCCGAGGTGAGTTCGACCTCTTTGACGTTGACCTCATCGCCGATGATCGCCTTGAACGGTTCAAGACGCTCGGCCTGTGGCAACGCCACTGTGAGCTTGGCTAGGGGCAGGCGGTTGCGCAGCTTATTGGCTTTGCGGATGCTGCTGGTTGCCGAGCACACCTTGCGCACATCGTCCATGGCTGCCACCAGCGCGTCGTCGGCTGGGAAGTCGGCAGCGTTGGGGTAATCCTGCAGGTGCACAGAACGACCACCGGTGAGTCCGCGCCAGATCACTTCGGTTGCCATCGGCAGCAGCGGGGCTGCAACGCGGGTGAGGGTTTCGAGCACGGTGTACAAGGTGTTGAAGGCCTCTGGGTGTGCTTGATCGCCTTCCCAGAAACGGTCACGGGATCGGCGCACATACCAGTTGGTCATGGCATCGCAGAACCAGCGCACCTCATCGCAGGCACGCGCAATGTCGGTGTTATCCAGAGCCTCGGTGGTGTTGGCAACAAGATCGTGCAGCTTGGCCAGGATATAGCGATCCAGCGTGTTGGTGGAATCCACCGACCACTGGGCAGGCTGGGAGGAGTAGAGCTGCAGGAAGGAGTAGGCATTCCACATCGGCAGCAGTGCCTGGCGCACCCCCTCGCGGATGCCCTGCTCAGTCACGATGAGGTTGCCACCGCGAAGGATGGGGCTCGACATGAGGAACCAGCGCATCGCATCGGAGCCGTCGCGGTCGAAGACCTCATTGACGTTGGGGTAATTGCCCTTGGACTTGCTCATCTTGAGCCCGTCATCACCGAGCACGATGCCGTGGGCCACGACCTTCTTAAACGCGGGGCGATCGAACAGTGCTACAGAAAGCACGTGGAGCAGGTAGAACCAGCCGCGGGTTTGACCGATGTATTCGACGATGAAGTCGGCCGGGTTGTGCTCCTCGAAGAACTCTTTGTTCTCGAAGGGGTAATGGAACTGGGCAAAGGGCATGGAGCCGGAGTCGAACCACACGTCGAGCACGTCGGGAACGCGGCGCATGGTGGACTTGCCCGTTGGGTCATCTGGGTTGGGTCGAGTGAGCTCGTCGATGTAGGGGCGGTGCAGGTTCTTTGGCCTCACACCGAAATCTTGCTCGAGCTCATCGAGCGAACCGTAGACGTCTACGCGCGGATATTCGTCATTATCCGATACCCACACCGGGATGGGCGAGCCCCAGTAGCGTGAACGCGAGATATTCCAGTCGCGAGCATTCTCAAGCCACTTGCCAAATTGGCCATCACGAATGTGCTCGGGCATCCATTCGATTTCCTGGTTGAGTTCTACCATGCGGTCGCGAATCTCGGTGACGTTAACAAACCACGATGGCAGCGCCATGTAGATCAGGGGCTCGCCGGAGCGCCAGGAGTGCGGGTAGGAGTGCTCGATGGTCTGGTGGCGTACCACCCTGCCTGCAGCTTTGAGGTCACGGATGATGTCTTTGTTGGCATCAAAGACCAACTGGCCTGCGTATTCGGGCACTTCGGAGGTGAACTTGCCGTCGAGATCCACAGGGATGACGACGTCGATGCCTGCTTCCTTACAGGTGTTCATATCGTCTTCACCGAATGCCGGTGCTTGGTGCACGATACCCGTACCGTCTTCGGTGGTGACGTAGTCAGCGCCAAGAATCTGGAAGGCGTTGGGCTGATCCTTGAAGTAGCCAAAAATCGGCTCATATTCAAGGCCTACGAGCTCGCTGCCCTTCAGTGTTTGGAGCAATTCATAGTCGCCCAGTTCCTTGGCATATTGCCCAACCAGAGCCTGAGCCAGCAAGACGCGTTGGCCTTCAAGCTTGTCGACGCACCCCTGTCCCGGTGCCAGCAGTACATATTCAACCTCTGGGTTCACTGCGAGGGCGAGGTTGGATGGCAAGGTCCACGGAGTGGTGGTCCATGCAAGCGCGAGTGCGCCCACGAGATCCTTATCGGCCGTGGCACCTTTGCGCACACCTGTGATTGGGAAGGTCACGGTCAGCGTTGGGTCCTGACGCATCTTGTAGGAATCGTCAAGGCGAGTTTCCTGATTCGACAGCGGGGTGTGCTCTGCCCAGGAGTACGGCAATACGCGGAAGCCCTGGTAGACCAGGCCTTTTTCATAAAGCTGCTTGAATGCCCAGATCACGGATTCCATGTATCCGGGATCCATGGTTTTGTAGCCGTGTTCGAAGTCCACCCAGCGCGCCTGCCTGGTGACGTACTCTTCCCACTCCTTGGTGTAGCGAAGCACCGACGTCGCGCAGTAATCGTTGAACTTGGCCAAGCCCATCTGCTCGATTTCGCCTTTGTCTTTAATACCGAGCTGCTTTTCAGCCTCTAGCTCGGCTGGAAGGCCGTGGGTATCCCAACCGAAGACGCGGGGCACCATGTAGCCGCGCATGGTCTGGTAGCGCGGAACGATGTCTTTGACGTAACCGGTAAGCAGGTGGCCGTAGTGTGGCAGACCATTGGCAAAAGGAGGGCCATCGTAGAAGACGTATTCTTCATTGCCCTTGCGATGCTCGATCGTGGCCTGGAAGGTGTCGTCTTTCTTCCAATAATCCAGGACTTCGCGTTCCATATCCGGGAACTTTGAAGATCCGCCCGTCATATCTACGCGCGGATATACCTTGCCAATATCACCCATGATGTTGCTCCTTCATAACGTCTGTTTTATTGGCAGGGACGCGGTTTCCCACGCGGTACCACCCTGCTTGAGCAGCTTTGCCACTCCACTTCGTTATGAAGGAGATAACGGTCCCACCCGTTCGGTTCTACTTCCCCATGGGCTTGAACAAGCCGCGAGGTTTCTTCCGAAGGCTCACCGGTGATTGCCGGATCAACGCCATATGGACACTCACTATAGCGCATCGCGCCAAGGATGCATCAGCGCCACCTCAAACAAAAGCAGCCCCACCTTATTCAGGCGGGGCTGATCGGGCGTAAACGCCCAACGTTGGCTTAGCGACCTTCCGGTGCGGAGGTGCTGCGGCTTTCGAGATCCTCCAACTGGCTTTGCAGGAGGGTCTTCAGGCGAGTGCGGTATTCGCGCTCGAAGGTGCGCAGCTCTGCAATGCGGGTCTCCAGAGCGTTTTGCTGCTGCTTGACAGTAGCCATGATCTCGGTGTGCTTACGCTCTGCGTCTGCCTGGAGGGCATTGGCCTTATCCTCGGCCTTGCGTACCTGAGCTTCTGCCTGGGCGTTGGCGTCGGCGATGGTCTTTTCGGACTTCTGCTTGGCCTCAGCCACCATGGTTTCGGAGCGCTGCTTAGCGTCGGAGAGCTGTGCATGAGCCTTCTGCTCTGCCTCGCTGACGGTGCGCTTCGCGTGCTCATCAGCTTCGCGTACACGCTGCTCGGCGGCTTCGCGAGCCTCAGTGAGCATGGAGTCGGACTCGGCGCGAGCATCGGAGGTGAGGCGATCAGCCATCTCCTGAGCAAGCGAGAGCACCTTGGCGGCCTGCATGTGGGTCTCGGCGCTGGCGGGCTCATCAGTTGCGACGGGTGCGGCAGCGGCAGCTTGGGGCTGAGCGCCAGCCGACTTGGCTCGGCGGGCCTCTTCCTGTGCGGACTTCAGTTCCTTGCGAGCACTTGCGAGTTCGCCTTGCGCCTGCTCTGCGGCGCGGCGGGCGTCGGCAAGCTTGCCCTCGTACTCGGCCTTGAGCGATGCCTCGATTTCCTCGCGGATCTTGGACTCGTCGGTGGAGGAAGCGGTACGAACCGGAGCGGGGCCGGACTGGCCTGCCTCTGCCTTCAGCTCCTCAACCTGCTGACGGAGGTCCTCATTTTCTTCTTGGATCTCCGCAAGCGTGTCCTCAACCAGGTCAAGGAACTGGTCTACCTCGTCCTCGTTGTATCCGCGCTTGCCGATCGGTGGCTTACTAAAAGCGACGTTATGCACATCGGCTGGAGTCAGCGGCATGGAGCTCTTCCCTTCGAGATGGTTCTTTGCTCCCAGGTAACACCCAGGAACAATATGTGTCTTTGTCCAAAATAACGCACAACCGGAAGATTGTGGGAACTTTGCACAAAATTCATCAAAATATTGTGCACCGGCACTCGGTTAGGAAACCAAAGTATCGCTGCAACTAGTTGTTTCCATTGAAAGTTTAGCGAACCTTCCTGCTGCTTTCCCACTTTGACAGGCAAATTGCCTTGAAAAACTTAGAAAAGCCCAGGTCGCGGATTATTAAAAAGTGCCGCATACCTCAGGTTCAAGCTCAACCTTATACAATTTGCGCCTGCAGCACACGCAGCAAAAGGATCAACAACTGAATGCCGAAGAACAACACCAGGATGGAAACATCCAAGGCGACCTGGCCGAGACGAAGTGGTGGAATCCAACGACGAAGCAGACGCACCGGTGGATCGGTGAGCACGAAGAAGAATTCGGCAATCACCATAAACCAACTCGGGGCAGTAAAACGGCGCGAAAATGATTGGATCATCTCAATTAGAATGCGCGCAATTAAGATCCAGGTGTAGATGGTGAGGAGCAGAATCAGGATGTCAAAAACTAGACTCACGAGGTTCCCACGATTTCTTTTCTATTAGTTGAACACCGGCATTCTACATGAGTTATCCCCCACCACCTTCTTTATAGCGCTGAGGGACACTCGCACAGCAGGTGGTGAGGGATCAAAGATGAGCCGGTGCTTTAACGGCGCCGAAGAAAGATTCGGCTATGAGTGCACGCGAGCAGAGCGGCGAAGATCTTCCTGGCTCAGATCCTCGGCCTGCGGAGGACGAAGACCGAACACCATGTTGTCCAGCTTCCACAGATCGCCATCAACAGCCATGACCAGGCCGGCGGAGAAGTCCACAAAACGCTTTGCCTCATCGCGGGGCAGGTCGCGCAGATCCAGCACGATAGCGTCACCGTCACGGAAAGCCTCGCCCACACGCTTTGCATCGCTGTAGGAGTGAGCGCTGATGGTCACGATCGAAGAAGGATACGCAGCGCGTACATCTCGGCGATCATAAGCCTCGTAGCGGTCATAGGAACGCTCAGGAGCGTAGCTCGAGGTGTGCTCGTAGCGAGGCTCGCCGTAGTAAGCATCCTCTTCGTAGGCCGCGGCCTCGTCGAGCCCGAAGAATTCCTTGGTCTTCTTCACAAATGACATCTGTGTCCCTTTCGGTGTTCACCTGCTCAGTGAACTGCGTTTCGGAAAAAATTGTGCTGCCTTGCGTTATGCAAGATGTACTGCCTGACTTAAAACCTATCTGCCAAGTGGGTGTTCTTGCGCGAATGACACGGTTGAAAGATTAAACTTTTGGTGAATCTTTTTAGCCGTTGTGCTCCGGCAACCACACCACACCTGCCTGGCGCCCAGTCGTGCCCTCTCTCCGGTAGGAAAAGAAAGACTCATCCTCGATCGTGCACCGGGGATCTGAGTACACATTGTGCACACCCAGGCCATAAAGCTGCACCACCAAGCCGCGGCGCAGGTCCAAACCTGCGGTACCTGCACTGGTGCGCACCATCGAACCAGGCAGGTGCTGCTCTACATCCCGGGCCATGGGCTCTGGTACTTCGTAGTTGCTGCCTGAAGCAGCAGGGCCAAGCAAGGCGTGGATATGTTCGGCTCGCGCGCCGAGCTCCAGCATGCAGCGAACGGTGGCTGGCAGGATGCCGTTTCTTGCACCGAGTCGTCCGGCGTGGACCGCCGCAATGACCCCTGCTTCGTGGTCCGAGAGCAAAATGGGCACACAGTCTGCCACCAGCACACCAAGGCCGACGCCTCTTAAGGTGCTCACCATGGCATCGCAGGCCTCAATGGGCTCCGGTTGGTACTCCTCGACTACCCGCACGGTATTGGAATGAATTTGTTCCATCCATTGAATCTTTGGCAGATCAAGGATCCTTTGCAGGCGTTGACGGTTCGCGGCTACATGCTCTGGATCGTCACCGACGTGGGTGGCCAAGTTAAACGAGGCGTAGGGCTTAAGCGAGACCCCGCCCGCTTTGGTGCTAAATACCTTGCGGACGGGGCGGTCGTTTCCAGTGCTCATGCCTTAGCGAAGGAAGTCCGGAACGTCGATATCGTCTTCATCGCCGCGGTTGTAGCGATCGTTGTAGCTATCGCGACGTTCTTCGCGGTTGGTAAACAGACCCGAACGTGAACCGTAGTTTTCGCGAGCCTCGCCACGCTGTGGCTGCTGGCGCGTGGAGTCGTAGCGCTGCGGCTCTTCATCGCTGAGCGCATGACGTGGGCTTGGGGCCTCGTCCTGCTGGAACAGCGAGCTCGATTCCGGTGCCGGAGTAGGCGAAGACGCGGCCTGTTCTGGCTCCTTCTTTGAAGGTAGCTTGTTTTCTACGCCATTGAAACCGGTGGCGATCACGGTCACGACCACTTCATCGCCGAGGTTATCGTCGAAGATCGTACCGAAGATGAGGTTCACGTCGTCGTCGGCAAGCTCGGAAATCATGCTGGATGCATCGTTGACTTCCTGCAGGCCGAGGTCGGAACCACCAGCAACAGACAGCAGCACGCCGGTAGCGCCTTCCATCGTGGCTTCGAGCAACGGGGAGTTAATGGCCTGCTGAGCTGCTTCGAATACGCGATTATCGCCAGAGGCGGAACCGACACCCATGAGTGCGGAGCCTGCGTCTGCCATCACGGAACGCACGTCGGCAAAGTCGACGTTGATCATGCCGGGGATGGTGATGAGGTTGGTAATGCCCTGCACGCCGTTGTAGAGCACCTGGTCGGCAGCACGGAAGGCTTCGTCCATGGTGAGGTCCGGATCCCCCATCTCCAGCAAGCGCTGGTTGGGGATGACGATGAGGGTGTCGCAGACTTCGCGCAGTGCCTGGATGCCCTCCATGGCCTGGCGGGTACGGCGCTTGCCTTCGAAGTTAAAGGGGCGGGTAACCACACCGACGGTCAGCGCGCCCATCTTCTTGGCGATGCTGGCAACCACGGGTGCAGCGCCGGTGCCGGTGCCGCCACCTTCGCCTGCGGTAACGAACACCATGTCGGCACCCTTGAGGGTTTCTTCGATCTCGGATTTGTGGTCCTCAGCGGAGGTGCGACCAACCTCGGGGTTGGCGCCGGCACCGAGGCCACGGGTGGCTTCGCGTCCGATATCCAACTTCACGTCGGCGTCGGAGAACATAAGCGCCTGAGAGTCGGTGTTCACGGCGATGAACTCCACGCCCTTGAGACCTTCTTCGATCATGCGGTCAACAGCATTGACGCCACCGCCGCCGACACCGACGACCTTTATGACGGCGAGGTAGTTATCTGGGGAAGTCATGAGCGAGGCTCGCCTTTCTTTTCACAAGTTTGTTGCTAGCTATGCGACTCATCGCCACTGGAAACGACCCTGGGTTGGCGATGCATTACAACCATCTTGAACGACGCGAGGCAAAATGTGGCGGACATTTCCCCGCGTGTCGAGACCCTAAACTTCTACTTGAGAGTTTTGACCTGCGGTTTTATCGCACAGCGATATCGGGTGCGGCGCTAATATCTACAAACTGCTCCTCACGAGCAAGCGCGGCCTTCATCGCCACCGCCTTATTGTGAGTGTTTTCTAAAGAACCCCAAAAGATGGTGTGGCCATTATCCAACTTCAAAGAAATCGCATTGGGATTTTTCGCCTCGATCTCTGCAATCCTGCCGCGTTGCTCAGGATCGATGGCAGCCAGCACCGTGGCTGCGGCTTCCTGGGAAGCTTCATCATCGCCAATGACCTTGGTGGCACCGGCGGGATCATCGCTGATCATAAACACCGTGCCCTCGGTGTTGAAGATGTGGTGGCCATCGGATTTATCGATATAGCCAACCGGCTGATGCTCCGAGACTTCAATGACGACGGTATCGGGCAGTTGCTTGTGCACAGACACCTTTGCCACCCACGGCAATTGGCTTACTCGGGTAGCGATGTTCTTGCTGGATAAAGGCAGAAGCTTTGCGTCCTGTGGGATATCAGCAGCTTGTTCAATTTCTTCAACACTGCTGCGCTGATTGCCTTCCACCTCAATCTTATTGGCCACAAATAGCGGGGAAAACCACGCTACTGCCGCCAGGATGGCCGCCACCACCACGAGGAGCACAAGGCTCAGCCACACCCGCTTCGACATTAGGATTCCTTCAAACGCTTCAAAATCTCATCGGCAAGCATGGTCACGCTGCCTGCGCCGATGGTAAGGATCATGTCTCGTTCTTCTGCAATCTCAGCAACGCGCTCTGGCACATCGAGGAAGGTGGGTTCGAACACTGTGGGGATCGTCATCGATTCGGTGATGATCCGCGAGCTCACCCCTTCCACCGGCTCCTCCCTGGCACCGTAGATATCCAACACCACGGCGGCGTCGGCAAGCGACAAAGCCTGAGCAAATTCATCGGCAAATTCAATAGTGCGCGAATACAGGTGCGGTTGGAATACGGCGATGATCTTGCCGCCACCGATCGCCTCCTGGCGTTCCCGAGCCGCGCGAAGCACCGCAGCAACCTCGGTGGGATGGTGGGCGTAATCGTCATACACCAGCGCACGCTTGGCAGGGCCTTGGTTGACTTCCCCGTGGAATTCGAAGCGACGACGCACACCGGAGAAATCACAAATGCCCTGGGCAAGTTCTTCCAAATCGCCTCCGGCGAGCACCCCAGCCGTTAACGCGGCTGCGGCATTGAGCACCATGTGCGTGCCAGGAATGCGCATCAATACCTCGGTGTGCTGATCGCCCACTCGGATGGCGCAGCGGGTGCCGGCTGCTTCCACCTGCATTGATTCCACTACGGTATGTGCCAGCTCGGGATAACGCTTCGCCGCTTCGGCCGTGCCATAGCCCAAAACCTGCAGGCGGTCGTGGAAACGCTCACCCAGCGCTGCTGCATGGGGATCATCAAGGCAAACCACGAGGGAGCCGCCTTCGACGATCCTTCCGGCGAAGTCTTCAAACACCTTGAAATAGGCTTCCTCGGAACGGAAATAATCAAGGTGATCGGGCTCAATATTCGTCACTACCGCCACCGATGGCTTATAGCGAAGCAAGGAGGCATCCGACTCATCGGCTTCCGCCACAAACGCAGCGCCCGTGCCGTGGTGGGCGTTGGTGCCCGCCTTATTTAACTGGCCACCAATGGCAAAGCTTGGATCCAATCCGGCTGCCTGCATCGCCACTACCGTCATCGAGGTCGTGGAGGTTTTGCCGTGGGTGCCGGCGATCAGCACCTGTTGGTAGCCCTCCATGAGCTCCGCCAGCAAGTCGGAACGTCGGATCACCGGGATGCCGGCATCTCGTGCTGCCACCAATTCCGGGTTGTACTGCGGAATAGCGGCAAAGGAGGTCACTACCACCGTGGGAAGTTCGCCCGAAAGCTCAAGGTTTTCCTTGGCGTGGCCAACGGCGATCTTGGCGCCCATGGATCGCAAGGCCAAAAGCGGCCGCGAATCTTTCACATCGGAGCCAGATACGGTGGCACCACGGGCGAGCAAAATTCGGGCAACGCCCGACATGCCTGCACCGCCAATTCCGATCATGTGCACACGGCTGAGGTCGATCATGAGCTTTTGGTGTCCTTTGTGGTGGGGGTCAAACGTCGTGGTTCAACGACATCGGGCAAGTGTGATGCTATCCAGCGAGGTTAATCTTCGTTGGTGATGTGTAAGACCATATCGGCTATGTGCTCTGCGGCATTGGCGCCAACGCTTTCTTGGGTTTGCTTTGCCATGCTGGCGCGAAGCGAATCATCACCCAAGATGCCGGTGACATAGTCGGCAAAGGCCGTGCCGTCGAAGTCTTGGTCTTCTACCAACTGCGCCCCGCCGGCTTGCACCACCTGCAAAGCGTTCAGCCCTTGCTCTCCATTGCCATGTGGCAGTGGCACATACACCGCTGGCACGCCGGCAGCGGTGTTTTCCGCCACCGTCATAGCACCTGCACGGCAGACCACCAGCGAGGCAATGGCGTATGCGGCGGCCATATCTTCGATATATGGCACAGGCACATACCCTTCGCGGGATGCAGGCGCCTCGTTTTTCTTGCCATAGGAATGCAGCACCTGGATGCCCTGGTCGAGCACCCGGTCAAGGCCCTCGGCTACTGCCGAGTTAATCGAGGCCGCTCCCTGCGAGCCGCCGGTGACCAGCACCACGGGCTTTTCTGGGTCTAATCCCCACAGTTCCACGGCGCGATCTTTGGCCTCGGGATCTTCCATATTGCGGATCGGGATGCCTACAACCTCGCCCTTCATGCCGGAGTCGGGTGCGGCGTTGAGTCCCATGCCGCCAAGCCACACGCCGAGCTTATTGGCCATACCGGCACGCGCATTGGCCTCGTGCACCAGCATGGGCATACGTAAGGATCGTGCAGCGATGTAGGCGGGGGCTGCAACATAGCCGCCGAAACCGATGAGCACATCGGCGTCTTTGAGCACCTGGCGTGATTGGCGCATGGCTTTCCACACACGCAGCGGCAAACGCACAAGATCCATGTTCAGCTTGCGCGGTACCGGCACCGGTTGGATCAATGCCAGCTCGAAACCGCGCTCGGGCACGATAGTGGTTTCCAATCCTCGGTTAGTACCGAGTGCCACTACGTCAAAGCCGCGCTCACGAAGCGCCTCTGCTACTGCCATGGCTGGCTCAATGTGGCCTGCGGTTCCTCCGCCTGCAACCACGATCTTCCTGTGTTGCATTTAGCGCCTCCTGCGGTCGCGATGTGGGGCGGGGTGTTGCCCCCGTGAACGGTTATTCAGGCTACCAGCGCCGCCGTGGGATCGGCGCGATCGATATCCGCTGAAACGCTCGGCATCGGTATCTGCGGCCGGTTTCGCTTCTGCGCGACGAGGATTCGCACGCTCCGGGGTTACTCGCTGTGGACGAGTTCTTCCAGCTTCTCGGCTTGGAGCTGGCCTACGGCGTGTATCAGAGCGAGCACCACGGGCAGACTCTGCTGCTTTGGTTCGTACAGCTTTATTGGCAGAGATACCCTCGAGTGAAGGCTCAGGTAAACCAACGATCCGGTCGAGGGTGGGGCGGCCATAGGAGCGCATGGCGGAGATAGCTTCGGGTTCATGGCGAGCACAGCTCAGCAGCAAGCCCATGGCCGTAAGGGTGATAATCGCGGAAGTACCACCGGCGGAGATGAGCGGAAGCTGAATGCCTGTCACGGGTACAAGACCAACCACATAGGCCATATTGACAAAGGCCTGCACCACCACCGATGCGGTAAGCGCACCGGCGAGCAGGGATAGGTACATATTCGAGCAGCGCTTCGCGGTGCGGAATCCCACCACGCCCAAGGTGGCAAACAGTGCCACGATGACGGCTGCGCCAACAAAGCCGAGCTCCTCGCCTACCACCGCGAAGATGAAGTCGTTTTTGGCCTCAGGCAAGTAGAACCACTTTGCGCGCGATTGTCCTAGACCCAAGCCGGTGAGGGAACCGTCGGCAAGCGAAAGGAAGCCCTGATAGGACTGGTAGGCCTTGCCGGAGGTGTCGTCGAAACGCCCGAAGAGAGCATCGAAGTACACGGCAATGCGGTCGCTTCGATAGCCGCCACCCAAAGAGACAATGACGATTGCGCCGAAGGCCGCGATGACAGTGCCCCACACCATGCGGCTATCAAGGCCTGCGAATACCGAGACGGCAAAGACCACGATCAGGAAGGTCACGGCCATGCCTGTGTCGTGTTCCATGGCAATCAATCCACACATGGCAAGACTGACGCCTAAAAACCAGTACATGCGTCGGTTGAATTCTTTGGTGCCGGGTTCCCCATTGGCTAAGAAGCTCGCGCCCCATACGGCAATGGCGATACGCGCCACCTCGGAGGGCTGGAAGGATAAGGGGCCAAGCACCAACCACGATTGCGAACCCACCTGCTCATAGCCCGTACCAAGCGGGGTAAGCACCAGGATGAGTAAGAGGATGGAGATCACCAAAAAGGGCAAGGCCATACGGCGCACGGCACCTGGTGGTACTCGCAATGCCAGCCAGCCGGCACCAAGGCCGAGGATCACCATGATGGTCTGGCGTAGCGCGGTAGTCCAGGCGCTACCGCCGGCCGAAATGGACCAGGTCATGGAACTGGATGCCACGAGCGTGACACCAATGACCGTGAGCAGCCCGATGACAATGATCAGGATGTAGTAGTCGGCCAGGGGGCGGCGCCTGGTTTCACGCAGGCGCGAACCAAAAGCCTTTGCAATGGTGTTCAACCCCTGTGCCATGGTGTCTCCTCAAGATCTATCTGGCTGACTTGGTTAATGCTTGAATGTAGTAGGCAAAAAGATCACCGCGCTGCGCCATGCTGGTGTACATGTCTAAACTTGCGGCCGCAGGTGCCAACACAATGGCATCTGATTGCTCATAACGAGAAAGCGCGAAGCCCACAACCTCGCCCATTGCCTTATCCGGGTCGGTACTTGCGGTGCACATGATTTCCGCATCCGGTGCATATTCGCGCAGCACGCTGGCGATCTCCTCGCGATCCACACCAAGCAGCGCGGCCGCTTTGATGCGGTGGGCGTGGGTGCGCACGAGCTCTTCCACGCTTGCGCCTTTGAGCTGCCCACCGGCAATCCAGATGATCGACTCAAATCCGGCAAGCGCAGCATCCGCGGCATGGGGGTTGGTGGCCTTGGAATTGTCCACGGCCAGGACGCCACCCTCGTTTTCTACTGTTTGGCCGCGGTGTCCAGCCACCTGGAAGCCTTCGAGCGCCGAGGCGATTGCTTCTGCGCTGACCCCTTGGGAGCGTGCAGCCGCGGCGGCTGCCAAGGCATCGGCAATGCCGGCAGGCCCGGGAGGTTGGATGCCTTCGGTTTGCGCCAAAACAAGATTGGAATCACCAAAAGCACGAGAGACGAGCATGCCGTCTCTTACGCCAAGCTCATTGGCCTGGGGAGCTTCAAGGCGAAAACCGATGGTGCGATCGTCCGCCAGCTCAGCCACCGCCGGATCTTCAATACCTGCGATATGCACTGGTGCTGCCAGGACCTTCGCTTTGGCTTGGGCATAGGCCTCGAAACTGCCGTGCCAATCAATGTGATCATCGGCGAGGTTCAGCAACACGCCCACATCAGGCACAAGCGTTGGTGCCCAATGCAATTGGAAGCTCGATAGCTCCGCAACAAGCACATCGACGCGCTCGCCTAACAAAGCCTCTGCGATGGAAACGCCGATATTGCCTACCGCTTGAGCCTCAAAGCCACCTGCTTGCATCATCGCCGCGAGCATGGCGGTGGTGGTGGTTTTTCCGTTCGTGCCGGTCACCACCATCCAGGTGCGCGGTTGCCCAAAGGCACCATCACGATCAAGACGGTAGGCCAATTCCACGTCACCGATCACGGGGATGCCGCGCTGCTGTGCCTCGACCAGCAAAGGCGAATCGGGGCGCCAGCCGGGAGAGGTAACGACCAGTGCCACGCCGTCGAGTGTGTCGGAGCCAATGAGGGCGGTGGGGATCCCTTCTGCACGTTCGAGTGCTGCCGCGGAGGCGTCGACAAGCTCAAATTGCGCATCGAGCGACTGCAGTAAACGGGCGGTACCGATGCCAGAGATGCCGGCGCCGGCCACCACAATCTTGCCGTCGAGCAGAGTTGAAGCCATGGGTTATACCCCCGCCAGGGAGAGCCACTCGCCGTAGAACAAGGCGATGCCGATCATGCCGAACAGGCCGGCGAGCAACCAGAAGCGGATCACCACGGTAGTTTCGGCCCAATTGATGTGCTCGAAGTGGTGATGCAGCGGAGCCATCTTGAATACGCGCTTACCGGTGGTTTTGAAGCTTGCCACTTGGATGACCACCGATGCAGCCTCAAGCACGAAGAGCAAACCAACGATGATCATGAGCAATTCGGTACGCGAGGTCACCGAGATGCCAGCGACCAAGCCACCGAGGGCCAGTGAGCCGGTATCACCCATGAAAATTTGCGCCGGTGCAGCATTCCACCACAAAAAGCCAACGCAAGCGCCCATACCAGCGGCGGCCAGGATGGCAAGGTCGAGGGGGTCACGCACGTTATAGCAACCCGGCTCTGCCCCGGCGGTGCAGGCGTTTCGGTACTGCCAGAAAGTGATCAAGGTGTAGACGCCCATCACGATGCCGGTGGTGCCGGCTGCGAGCCCATCAAGGCCGTCGGTGAGGTTTACGGCATTAGACCAGGCAGAGACAAGAATGTAGATAAAGGCGAGGAACACGACGATGCCGATGATCGTTGGGCCTACCGCCAGATCCCAACTACCGATATCCCGCAGGAAACTTAGATGCGTAGAACCTGGGGTGAGGCCATTTTCATCGGGGAACTGCAAGATGAGTACGCCGAAGATCATCGCGGCGGCGAACTGCCCGATGAGCTTGGCTTTTTTATTCAGGCCGAGGTTGCGGCCTTTGTAGAGTTTGATGAAGTCATCAGCGAAGCCCAAACCACCGAGGGCGAGCATCAAAAACATCACCACTGCACCCGTGGCGCTAAAACCACCTTGGTGCGTGAGTTCGCCATAGATGCCGGTGACGAGGTACGCCACAGAGATCGCGGTGATAATGGCGATGCCGCCCATGGTGGGGGTGCCGCGTTTGCGCAGGTGAGACTTCGGCCCTTCTTCACGAATTTCCTGGCCGATTCCCTCGGCGCTAAAGCGTTTGATCAGCACCGGGGTTAGCAGCACCGATACCAGCAGCGCCACAGCGGCAGCGATGATGATTTGGGTCACTTGTCATTCACCTGCAGTTCGGATAGTTCCTGTTGATCTTTATTGATCGCGTTGTGATCTTCATTGATCGCGTCGTTGGCCATCAGGGCATCGGCCACACGCCAAAGTTGAAATGCATTTGAAGCCTTGACCAATACCGTATCGCGTGGGCCAGCAAGCTTTTCGACGACACCCGCAGCCTGCTCAGGCGTCTGCGTCACAGCTTCCGTCAACGATCCCGCGCCGCGCGCAAGAGCTTGGGCGTCCGGTTGATCGCCAACCACCACGAGCTTGTCCACGCCTAAGGCCGCGAGCTCTGTTCCGAGGCGCTCGTGCTCTTGGGCGGAATCTTGACCTAACTCCCCCATCGGCCCGAGCACCGCAATGGCCCGGCCTTGCCGGCCCCGCGCCGTACTCACCGCGGCACGAATGCCTGCTCGCATCGATTCAGCATTGGCATTGTAGGCATCATCAATCACCGTCAGGCCATCGCCGCGGTGGCGTACATCCATCCTGTGGGCCGATGCATTGCGGTGGGCCTGGATCGCGGTGACTGCGGTAGAAAGATCCACGCCGGCAGCAAGGGCTGCGGCAAGGGCTGCGAGCGCATTCCACACCTGGTGCTCGCCAGATACGCCGAGCTGGATCTCTGCATCACCTTCGGGGGTGTGCAGGCGAAACGCCGGGCGCGCCTGGGCATCAAGACGGATCTCGCTTGCTCGCACGGTGGCATCCTCGGCGGTGCCAAAGGTCATGACCTTGGCATCGGTGCGTGAAGCCATGGCAGCAACGAGCGGATCATCGGCGTTGAGCACCGCCACGCCATCAGCGGGAAGCGCCTCAACCAATTCACCCTTGGCCTTAGCGATGGTGGCTTGCGAACCGAACTCTCCAAGGTGTGCAGAACCGACGTTGAGTACCACACCGATATGCGGCGGGGCCACCTCAGTAAGGGCCCGAATATGGCCTACTCCCCTGGCGGAAAGTTCGCTCACCAAAAAGCGGGTGTCGGTATCACAACGCAGCACCGTATAAGGATGCCCGATCTCGTTATTAAAAGAGCCAGGTGGCGCCACAGTGGGGGCTTGTGCGGAAAAAATGCTGGCCATCATGTCTTTTGCCGAGGTTTTTCCGGCAGAGCCAGTCACTCCTACCACGCAAAGCTGAGGGGTGAGTTGATCACAAACATAGCGTGCCAACTTGCTCATCCCAGCGATCACGCTGGCTGCAGCACCAGTGCTGTCATGCGCGGTGGCATAAGCATTGGAGGCAGACTGCTCCACCTTGGCCACAAGCACTCCAGGTACTCCTACATCGCGGTAGAGCAAGGCGCCTGCAGCACCAGCGTCCATCACTTGATCTGCAAAGTCGTGACCATCAACGCGGGCACCGTGCAAGGCAATAAAAAGATCACCTTGTGCGATCTTGCGAGAATCGAATTCCACCTTGCCGGTGATGCGCTCATCACCCGTGGCGCTGGCACTCAACGTGCCACCGCAGGCTTGGGCGATGCTAGCTAAGTTGAGGGGAATCATGCGTTATCGCCTGCTTGAGCACTGGGATCAGCGCTGGGTTCATCGCTGTGTTCAGCGCTGTGTTCTTGGGTGTTGAGTGCCTCGTGGATCGCGGTTTCGAGTGCTTCGCGATCATCGAAATGATGCTGCACTCCGCGGATCAACTGGCCTACTTCATGGCCTTTACCGGCTACCACGATGGCATCGCCTGCTTGCGCCCATCGCACTGCCTTGCGGATTGCTTCGAGGCGGTCGCCTTCTTCTTCAACCTGCGCACCATCTTCAACGCCTTGGGCACCTTCAATGATGGCTTGACGAATCTGCGATGGATCCTCATCACGCGGGTTATCGTCGCTCACGATGAGCAAATCAGCCCGGCTCGCCGCGGCTTCGCCCATTAACGCGCGCTTGGATACGTCACGGTTGCCGCCGGCACCAAGCACAACTGCCACGCGCCCAGGTGTTTGAGCACGGATGGTGTCGAGCACCGCGGCCACTGCAGCGGGCTTATGGGCATAGTCAACGACGGCAATGAAGTCCTGGCCTGCGTCGATACGCTGCATACGCCCCGGTACGCCCACACCGGCAACGCCTTCAGCCACCACCGTTGCATCCACACCAACAGCATCTGCCAAGGCGATTGCCAAACTTGCGTTGGTGATATTGAAGGCTCCGGGCATATTGAGGTCTACCGGGATGCGTTTGTCGCGTGCGTGCAGGACGAAGCGCTGCGTGCCTGCGTCATCACTTTGTGCGTCTTCAACGAAGTAATTGGCTACAATTTCGCCTTCTTGGGAGCTTTTCGACGCCAACGCCCAGGGATGCTTGGCGCGCCCAAACATGGCCTGGCCCCATTCATCATCAATGCAGATCACTGACTTCTCGGGGCTAAGCTCACTCGATGGATCGAAGAGCTTTGCCTTTGTCTCGAAATAGTCTTCCATCGTGGGATGGAAGTCCAGGTGGTCTTGGGTGAGGTTGCTAAAGCCCGCGGCATCAAATTGGGTGCCGCCTACGCGACCCAATGCCAGGGCGTGAGAAGACACTTCCATCACCACGTGGGTAACGCCTTGTTCCACCATGCGTGCGAAAAGCTCTTGTAGCTTCGGGGCTTCGGGAGTGGTGAGTTGGGTGGGCACCTTCACGCCATTGATGCGCGTGCCAGTCGTTCCGATGAGGCCAACGTGGAGGCCGGCATGCATCAGCCCGGCCTCGAGCAGATAGCTCGTGGTGGTTTTACCTGAGGTGCCGGTAATGCCGATAACGCACAGCTTTTGGGAGGGGTTGTCGTACAAAGCCGAAGACACCGAACCAAGGATGGTGCGGATATCGTCTACCACGATCACCGGGCGCTGTTCGCCTGCCTGCTGGAGAAGTTCCAGGCCTTGAGCATCGCTCAGAATCGCTGCGGCTTGGGTATCGGCAGCGAATCGTGCGCCGTGATTACGGGTGCCTGGCAGGGCGGCAAACAGTGCCCCTTCAGCCAGCTCTTGGGAATCCAATCCGATGCCGTGCACCATGACGTCACCATCACCGTGCACGGTGCCACCGGCGATGCGTGCAACATCCGCAACCCGCATGTTCATGCCTTGCTCCCTTCAACAACGTTCTTTTGACACTCACACCAGAAAGTGTCAAGGCTAGCACCTGCTGTGCTCATTTCGATCTCACCACGCATTAACGCGCCTCCAGCACCAATTGGCCTTCTGGCGGCGGAGAAAGCGGCACATTATCACGATTGAGCAGCCAGGAAGCGATGTCGTGGAACAGAGGCGCTGCGGATTGTCCGCCCTCACCGTGTACTCCTCGTTGAGGCTGATCCAGCATGATCGCCACCACATAGCGGGGATTATCCGCCGGCGCGATACCTGCGAAGGTGATCCAATAACGCGAATTAGAGTACGCGCCGGTGTTGGGATCAACCTGCTGGGCAGTACCGGTCTTACCTGAGACTTGGTAGCCATCAATCGCCGCCTGCGGGCCAGTACCCTGCTGCACGCCAGTGGGGTCGCTTTGGGCTACTGAGCGGAACATGTCGCGAACGGTACGAGCCGTCGCCGGTGAGACAACCTGAACCTTTTCCGGCTCGGGCTGTTCCACGACAGACCCAGAAGCGTCTTCGACATGATCGACGATCCGCGGTTCAATGCGTTCGCCATCATTAGCAATGGCCTGATACACCCCGGCCATTTGCAGCAGCGTCCACGACATGCCCTGCCCGATGGGCAGGTTGGCAAAAGTACCGCCGGACCACTGCGAAAGGTTGGGCAAAAGGCCAGCCGATTCGCTCGGAAGCTCAATGCCGGTGGTTTGGCCAATGCCAAACTTCAGCAACAGATCATTAAAGCGCTGCTCCCCGAGACGTTGGGCAAGCATCAACGTGCCCACATTTGAAGACTTACCAAACACACCAGTAGTGGTATAAGGCGCAACGTCGTGAACCCATGCGTCACGGACATTCACCCCGGCCATATCGATGCTGCCTGGAACCTGCAGCACTTCATCTGGGGTGGTTTTCTTATCTTCAATTGCACCGGCAGCGGTAATCACCTTCGCCACAGATCCCGGCTCAAATGGTGCAGAAATGGTGGTGTTGGCAAATGTTTTGCCACGTTCAAGCTGCTTTTCAATGTCCCCATTGGGATTGATGGTGGCCGAATTGGCCATGGCCATCACTTTGGCTGTTTTGGCATCCAGGACCACCGCGGAGGCACTCTTTGCACCTGAATTAGCCACAGCTTGCTCTACTTGCTGCTGCACATAAGTTTGCAGATCCAGATCAAGGCTGAGGTGTACCTTGGCGCCATTGGTGGCTGGGATTTCATCACGCATGGTGCCAGGAATCACCACGCCATCGGGTGAGACGTCGAAGGTCTTCCTGCCATCCACTCCGGCCAAGATGCCGTCATTGGAAGCCTCGAAGCCGAATTGGCCTTCTCCATCTTGGCTAATCTTGCCAATCACATTTTCCGCGATGGCCCCATTGGGGTACTGCCGAATGCTTTGCATATCGGCGGCAATGCCATGGAAGTCTTTGGCGATTTGCTCGGCTACGTCCGGATCAACGTTGCGCACCAACACCTGGTAGGTGGAGTCAGACTTGAGTTTGTTCAGAATGTCTTTTTCGCTGACTTCAGCATTCGACGCCCCGGCTTGCTCAATCGCACGAGGAATTTCACGGGCATAGCGCTCGATCTCCTCTTTTACCTTCGCATCGAGGCGTTCATCGCGCTCGGATTCTTTCAGGTCGTAGTAATCACTCGACTCTTGAAGTTGGAAATCTGCAAGCGTGCGTAGCTCTTTGCGCAGCACCACCGGAGAAGTCGTCAGCGAACGCGCCTGCATGGTGTAAGCGAGCTGCTGGCCACGAACATCCGAAATCTCACCGCGGCGCGCGGGATCAACATAAATGCGTGTGCGCTGTTGCGAGGCCTTCTCACTGAGGTCAGGGCCCCAAACAAGCTGCACCCAGCCCAACCTGGCGGTGAGCACAACAGCCAAGGTCACGCCGATGGTGACGGCCAGCTTCAGGCGTCGACGCAACACATCGCGTTGCCCGCGCCCTTGAGGCTTACGGGTATTCATTTCACGACGAAGAGCGGCCTCATGCTCGGCCGCTCCTGAGTGCTGTGGGCGATCACCCGAACGCGCGTTTCGGGAATAGCGCCCGCCGCGGGGGTCGTTCGAGTAGCGATCCACTATCGAGCCTCACCTCTTGTCTCGGCTGCGGGCGGCGCCGCCGGTGCGGGTGCCTGCGGAGCCTGCCCAGGGTACGGCGCAAGCGTAGCGCCATTTGGTGCAGTATTGCCGGAACGTGGCGCAGTTTGGTTCGGAACAGGATTGAGCTGACCGTTGAGCTCGTCAGTTTTTGCAGGATTACTCGAAGCAGCCCTCGAGCGGATCGCATCGCCGTTGATATCCACAATCGGGCGGGTCAAATCTGATGCGGGGCGCTGCTCAACCACGTTGCCTTCCGGATCAGTTGCCAACACGCCGGGTTGATCGGGAACCACTAAGTTCATTTCGGCGGCCTTTTTAGCCAGCTCGGCGGTGGAGCTGGCATTGGCTACATCGCGGTGCAGCGTTTCGATTTGATTGCCCAGCGTGGATTCCGTTGCGCGGAGTTCTTGCAATTTAAACGACTGCGCGGTGGTCATGCCCGATAGCCCCATGGCGATGCCAACACCAATGACCAACACCAAGGTCAAGGTGATGACGAAGCGAACCAGGCCGCGGTCGGCCTTCTTTTGTTCGATTCGACGCCCACGATAGGAAAACACCTGCTGCGAGCCGGGCTTGTGCTGGAAGCGACGGCGCTGCGGTGTTGGTTGCGGGCTACGAACCCGACGAGTGGGCGCATCCATCACGGAGGCATGCGTGCTGAAGTCGCGGGAGGTGTGGCTCGACTGGCGGCGCGTGCCTTGCGTCATCGTCATGATGGGCTCCTGAATGGGGCTGGAAAGTTTGGTGTTTTGGAATTCTTATCGGGCTTCTACTGCTCTGACGCGAACAGAAGCGGCTCTTGGGTTGTCTTGTATTTCTTGCTCAGAAGCCTGTTCAGCTCCTCGGGTAATGAGCGAGAATTTCGCTTCATGCCCCGGCAGCTCCATCGGCAATCCTGGCGGTGAGCTGGAGGTAGTGATCTCTTTGAAGAAGCGCTTGACCAGCTTGTCTTCTAAAGATTGATAGGACATAAACACCGCCCTACCTCCACTGGCGAGACGGTTGCACACTGCTGGCAGGGCCTGCTCGATGCTTTCAAGCTCTTTGTTCACCTCGATGCGCAGCGCTTGGAATGTGCGCTTCGCCGGGTGCCCACCGCTTCTCCTCGCTGCTGCGGGGATGGTGGCGTACAGCAATTCCACTAAACGAGCAGAGCTATCAAATGGCTCCTTCTCGCGCTCACGAATCACGGCACTGGCGATCTTGCCGGCGAAGCGTTCCTCGCCGTAGACCTTGAGCACTCGGGCAAGTTCCCCATGGCTATACGTATTCAGCACCGTCGCTGCGGTCAGCGAGGTCGCTGGATCCATGCGCATGTCCAATGGAGCGTCGACACGGTAAGCAAAGCCGCGTTCTTCTTCGTCGAGTTGCATGGAAGAGACACCGAGATCGAAAAGGGCTCCACCGAAGCCATGCTCGAGCGCAAGGCAGGCCGCGGGCTGCTCATCGGCGGCGGCCTCAGCCAGGGGCTGCTCGAATTGATCAAAACGACAGTGCAGCGCTAGGAAGCGATCACCGAAAGGGGCAAGGCGCGCGCGGGCGTCGACAAGCGAACGGCTATCACGGTCGAGGCCGATCACGTGTGCTTGAGGAAAGCGCTCTAAGAAGTATTCGCTATGGCCTCCGGCGCCAAGGGTGCCGTCGAGGATGACGGCACGCTCGCCCATTGCCTCGATGGGTTTGGCAAGCAGGTCGCCCATGCGATTGCGCATGACAGGAATGTGACCGTGGTGCGTTTCGGGGTGCGCCATGTCGATCCTGCCTTTTGCGTTGGTGTCGATGTTGTGGATTGCAGCGATTGCAGTGTGTGCAGTGTGCTTTGGGGTGTACACAGATCCCCACCCGGGGGCGCTCTGATATCGGGGAAGTACACCAGAGCGCGCCCCGAGCGGAGGTCCTACGTACACTCCTTGGGCACTGTTTAGATCAGATCGCCAAGAAACTCGCCTTCAGCAGCAGCGAATGCCGCCTCGGTTTGCTCCTGGTAGGCGCTCCATGCCTCTGCATCCCAGATTTCGAGGAAGTCCACCGAGCCGATCACGACGCATTCCTTGCTCAACCCCGCGTATTCACGGTGCGCGGCCGATAGCGTGATGCGCCCTTGACCGTCCGGGCGTTGCTCGTCAGCACTGGCGGCAAGGTTACGAATAAAGGCGCGTGCCTCCGGATTGGTTCGCGATACGGCCGCTGCTTTGCGGGCACGTGCCGCGAATTCCTCGCGGGGGTACACAGCAAGACTGTGGTCTTGCCCCTTCGTCACCATCAAGCCACCTGCTAAGTCTTCACGGAACTTCGCCGGGAGCGTGAGGCGACCTTTGTCGTCGAGTTTTGGGGTGTAGGTACCAAGAAACATGCTGGTCACCTACCTCCCTCAGGCTCTACAACTCCAGTCTGTTCTCCGTTTCACACCAGCCACATCGCTATCGCTAGTGATCCACTGTCGCCCACCTTACCCCACTTTCCCCCACAAACAACAGGAGCAACACTCAAAATAGAAAAAAGACGCTCAACTAATACCCTTCTAACAGGCATAATAGCCAAGCAATCGAGTGGGGACTACGCACCCATACCCGCCACGCAGTACCCAAAAATCAGCGTTGATTCGATCCCACAACAGCCACAATGGTTTGTTATTACCTCTATAACGCGCTTAAACCACACACTCCTAAGCCTCAGTGGAGCAAAGTGGGGAAATCTTGGCGCGCTTTAAGCTCGGGTGGGTGAATGTGGGGAATGAGGGGATCGAGGCTTCGCACGCCCCGATAACGGCCCTCCAGCCGCATCCCCCAGAAGGCCTGCAGGCACCTAGGTCTCGTGTGAGGCAAATGAAAAAGCCACAGCCAGGATTTGGCTGCGGCATGACCCTCAAGGTGCGGGTCTTGAGTTAGTTTTCGAAGCGACGCTCGTTAGTTCTCGAAGCGACGCTTGAAGTTTTCTTCCATCTTGCTGGCGAAGCCACCTTGGCTCTTGGCCGGCTTTGCCTTTACTTTCTTGGAGGTCTTCGCTGCCGGAGCGCCGCCACCGCCACGAAGCATCCAAATGGCACCACCAAACATGACGAGGAATCCCACCACGCTCAGCGCGACGAACATGAGGTTGGACTGCGCCAATGCCATGCCACCGACCAGCATGACCAAGCCAATCACCACGATGGCGATACCGCGAAGCGAGAAGTGCCCGATACCGCCATTACCCTCGCGGGCAACCGAACGGCCAAACTTCGGATCCTCAGCCATCAAGGAACGCTCGATCTCATACAGGGCGCGCTGTTCCTGCTCTGAAAGTGCCACCTTTTGCCTCCGGTTGATCTCTTAGGGGTGCTGCTCAGCACGCTGCCATTGCCGATGTTTTTGCAAGCTAACAGGCAAATTGTCGCAATAACTTCAGCGCGCTAAGGGGCTTTCACTTCAATATAACGCCCAGCGTAGCGTTAAAGTTCCGCGCTCCCACACTTTTTGTACGCCCGCGAGCGAAAAACTTTCTCTCCCCGAAGCCGCCAGAAGACATTTTCCAAGCAAGCGAACTGTCACCTTGGGCTTTTAAGCAGTTCTCTTTCTTCTAGGCCTTTCCTTTTTAGGCCGCCATGGGAGCTGCGCCATCGATAGCTTGAGCAAAGTCCTCGACTAGCGACATCAGTGCGCGAACCTTCGCTGCATCGACATCAACCTCGAGCCCCATTGATGCCCGTGCGCGAAGGGTGGACCAGGGGTGAAACTCTCGAGCCCAAGCCTGACCGGCTTCGCCGCTGAGTTCCAACTGAGCCCAAACGCCTTGAGGCTTGCGCACCCGGCGAGCAATTGGGGTTTGGGAAACCCACGCCCCCGCCACACGGAGTGCTGCACGGTAGGCATATTCCAAAGCCACAGTGATGTCTCCGCGTTCGAGCATCGCGACGGCTTCACGCTGCAGCATTGCCGATTGATGTAGCAACTGGCCAGCCTTACCGGGACGCTGATATCCGGTGGTGGCAGAAACAACGGTATTCATGGTGCCGCTCCTTTTCATCCCTGCAGAACTGACGCTTTCTGCACGCTTTGATTGACCCAAACTCTAGAAAACAACCTCCAAGCCGCTCATCAACAGTATAGAACAGTCGTTCGATTTTCGAAAGTGGTTGAGAAAAATTTTTCGCCCCACTTCCACCAGCTCACGCACATCTCGGGCATATAGCATCACCTGTTAAGCCAGGGGTTGCGTGAGCAAATAGCAAGTCATGGGCAAATCACGAAAAGCCCCAGGTGTCATCGCTGCACCTATCGCTTCACGGCCTCCTCCCCCGCGGGTGAAACCCCTGAGATGCCGAGGGCAAAACTGCACCCACAACAACAAGAAACGTGATTGCATAGTGGGGTGAGTTATTCCATCCTCGATCTCCCTCCGGCAGCTTTTTCCACCCACGCTCCGGCGCTGGTCGACCTGTATATCGAGGCGATGGGATACGAAGCTTCTCTGCGCACCCGAGCCATTCATTCCTGGCGATCAGCAGTAATGGAAGCAGGCTTCGTAGCTGCGTGCGCATTACGCGGCGAGGAGCTTCTTGGCGTGACCTACGGTTTTATTGGCAGGCCAGAACATTGGTGGTACCGGCAGATCAGCCAAGGCATTCGCCGTCAGCACCCTGGTTCCCACCCCACAGAAGCTCCGGCACTATGGCTTCGCAATTACTTTGAGCTCGCAGAAATCCACGTGCATCCCCGCGCCCAAGGCAAAGGGATTGGCAGGGCGCTGTTGCAGCACCTACTCAATCAGGTTCACACCCCAAACATCTTGTTATCCACCCCGGAAGTGCCTCAGGAGCGCAGCGCTGCCTTTCACCTGTATCGCTCCGTGGGGTTTGAAGATGTACTGCGTAATTTCTACTTCCTTGGAGATCCCCGCCCCTTCGCGGTACTGCGCGCCCCGAGCCAGGTAACGCAGTAACCGCAATTCCCCCTACAAAAAGCGCAGCGCTATCAGCACAGCACGTGGCCGCTTGTTGCTCTACCGCAAAGCGTCGTGGCCGAGCTCTGTGCCCCACGCCGGCGCCATGCCCAAGTTATGCAGGACCTCCTGGGTGGCACGGGCGAAGTTCATCGTCATAAAGTGCACGTCCGGCACGCCTTCCCGAATGAGGCGGTCGACCATCTGGGTGGTGATCTCGATGCCCACCTTGCGCACTTCATCGGCACCAGTGATCTTGGCTCGCTCGTCTGCTTCGAGCAGTTGGCGTCGAAGCGAATCCGGCAGCGTAGCACCGGATAGCTCAATCTGGCGTTTCACGGAGCGAATACTGGTAATCGGCATCACGCCCGGGATAATCGGCTTGGCTCCCTGCTCCGGGTCACACGCAACGAGACGATCACGAAGACGCAAGAAGTAGTCCGCGTCGAAGAACATCTGGGTGATGGAAAATTCCGCCCCGGCGCGCAGTTTACGCACAGTCATCTCGGTGTCGTGCTCTAGGGAAGGACTGCGGAAATGCCCTTCAGGAAACGTCGCAATGCCAACCTCAAAGTGCTTGGTTTCTTCCAGAGATCGCACCATCTCAATGAGGTCGCTGGCATATTCAAGGCCCCCTTCGGTTTTCTCCCACGGCCCCAAAGGATCTGCGCCCGGAGGGTCGCCTCGAAGGGCTAAGAGGTTGGAAAGGCCGGCATCTGCATAATCACGCAGGATCTGCTGGAGTTCCTCCACGGTGTGATTGACCAAGGTGAGGTGCACCAGGGTGGTCAAGGGGTGCTGGGCTAGCTTTTTTGCCACACGCAGGGTGCGCTCGCGGCTCGATCCACCAGCCCCGTACGTCACGGAGACGAAGGCGGCACCGAGATCGTGGAAATCTACGGCAGCATTCCAGAGCCGTTGCTCAGCAGCATCATCGCGCGGGGGCATGAACTCCACTGAAAAAGGCACAAGCCCCGGAGGGGTGTCGGCAATGACGTCGGTGATAGGCCGCTGATAGCGAGCATGAATGCTAGGCATGGGTGCAAAGTGTAGAAGATTTATGCTTGGCGATACTAAGCAATCCGCCCGATGGCGGTATTTTTATTCACGCTGCACCCCCACGAACCCACTGCGTTTCGCCGGGCGTGAGGATCGCGGCTTCATAGCAATTTCTGATGGCGCTAAGACCAACCTTTGGAGGTGGCACAAAGGCCGCGATTCAGATCTGGCATAGGCTAGTAACAGTTACGCACTCGCACTTATTGATCCCCTCTTTGGAAAGTTGATGCACAGCAATGACCCAAGGCCCTGCTCAGCACAGCGAACTCATGGATCTTCCGGTTCTTGTCACGGAAGTAGAAGCAACACTCAAGCGCTTTTTTGAGCAACGCGAACCAGAGATCGCACGCATCGGCGAACCAGCGGCTTTGGCCGTGGACTTCTTAAAAGATCTCGTGTTTAGCGGCGGCAAGCGAATTCGTCCCGCCTACGCGCTCGCCGGCTTCTACGCCGCAGGTGGTGAAATTGGCGATGGCGATAATGCCCTCGACGCCAAGGCAGTGCTACAGATGGTCAGCGCTTTGGAGCTGATCCAGGCCTGCGCCCTCGCCCACGACGACGTGATTGATGCCTCCGACACCCGGCGTGGCCAACCAACGGTGCACCGTGCCGCAGAACACCACCACGCCAACCACCACTGGCTCGGCGATGCAGCACACTTTGGCGAATCCGTTGCGATTTTGGCGGGCGATCTGGCTCTGGTGTGGGCCGACGATATGTTTTTAACCGCGAAAGTGCCGATGGACAAGATCGTTGCAGCCATCGAACCGTGGCGCGCCATGCGTACCGAAGTCATCGGTGGACAACTGCTGGATATTTTCCTGGAATCAGAAGGCAGTGAGAGCCTGCAACTGGCGGAAAACGTCAATCGTTTCAAATCAGCGGCCTACACCATCGAACGCCCCCTGCACATCGGCGCCGCGATCGCCCAAGGCTCCCCCGAGCTGATTAAGGAACTACGCGAATACGGCCGGGACATCGGCATCGCCTTCCAGCTTCGCGACGACCTGCTCGGCGTTTTTGGCGATCCCGAGGTCACCGGAAAGCCCGCAGGTGATGATCTGCGCGAAGGAAAACGAACGGTCTTGGTCACCCGAGCCATCGAATTGGCCCTCGAGCAAGGACGCAATGATTGGGCAGCCCAGATCCGTGAGCAAGTCGGCACCATTGAAGACCCAGAAGACATTGCCCAGTTGGCCTCGCTGATTCGCCAGACCGGCGCTGTGGAAGAAGTCGAACGAAGGATTGAACAGCTCACCGACGCCGGTATTGCCAACCTCGAACGAGTACGCGCCTTAGGCGTCTCCGATGAGGCCATGGATATGCTGTACCGCCTCACGCAGCTAGCCACTTCAAGAAAATCCTAAGACGCATTCCAGCAGCACTAAAAGAGAGACCATGGCCGAGTTCACCACCCGTCGCTTCGATGCATTCAACCCCACACTGTTGGGGCTTTTTGGCTCGATCCTGATGTTCTTTGGATCCTTCGGTGGCGGCGCCATCAGGCACCGTGGCGGCGCGCTGGAGGCTTTAGGCCTTGAATTTTTGAGTTATGGCCACGGCGCAGGCTTTTCCAATATCACGTTGTGGGTTGGTACGGCCCTGCTGCTTTTTGCCTGGTTCCTCACCGGCAGGCTCGTCGCCAGAGGTTCGCTGCGCAGCACAGACCTGCTTCGAATCATCACGATTTGGGTGCTGCCCTTAGTGTTCGCTGCCCCGATCATGTCGCGCGATATCTACTCATATCTCATGCAGGGGGCGTTGCTTCGCGATGGCTTCGACCCCTATACCCAGGGCGCCTCCGCAAACCCCGGGCCGCTGCTGTATGAGGTTTCCCACGACTGGCGCAACACCACCACCCCCTATGGCCCGCTGCACCTTTGGCTCGGCAAGATCATCACGAGCCTGTTCCCCGGCAGCATCGCCGCCGAAATCGCACTATTCAAACTCGCCTCGGTGGCAGGCTTCGCCGCGATCGCCTGGTCGGTTCCGCGCATCGCCACCATCCTGGGCGCAGACCCTGCCTACGCTTTGTGGATTGGTGTTGCGAATCCGGTGATGGTGTTCCACCTCATCGGCGGCATGCACAACGAGGCCATCATGGTCGGATGCGTAAGCCTCGGGCTGCTCGCGGTGCTGCGAGGCCACTTTTATCCAGGTGTAGCGATCATCGCCATCGGCATGTCGCTGAAAGCCACCGCAGCAATCGCCCTGCCATTTGCCGTGTGGATCGTGGTGTCCCAGCAACCAGCGGCGAAACGTTGGACCACGTTTATACGCACCGCGGTATTAGGCGCATTGATCACCATCGGCATTTTGGCCCTGGTCACTTGGCTTTCTGGCGCATCCTGGGGCTGGATTGCAGCACTGACGGGCAATACCAAGGTGATCAACCCCCTCGCACTGCCATCGCTGATTACTGGCGCGATCGCCAGCGTGGGCGGGCTCGTGATCGAGCCTTTCCCCTATAACGCGGTGCTGGCGGTGGTACGCAGCCTCTCCATGGTGGGCATGCTCATCGGTTTGGTCTTTACCTGGTGGCATTTCCGCAAAACGCCGAGCGATGCCATCCGCGGCACCGCGGCGGCCTACACGGTGGCGTTTGTATTTAACGCAGTGACCTTGCCTTGGTATTACGCCAGCGTGTTATCGCTAGTGGGCACCTTCCGCAGCCCCCGCTGGCTTCGCGGTTTAAGCATCGGTGCCTCGATTGTGGTTGCCATGGCATTTACCGGCAGCGGCAACCACCAGCTTTATAACCCAGTGTGGATGGTGCTGCTGTTGATTGTGGCGTGGTGGATGACAAGCCACATTCTCAAACTCGAGCGAGACACTACAGCGCGGCGGCTTGAGCCCTGCGCATAACTTCGCGCGCAAGGTGCCCGTGGAGGGCATCAACTGGGCGACCAGGTAGGGAATCATCCTCTTCAAAGAGGTATTTGAAGATTTCCTCATCGGAGTAGCCGCCGTCGGCAAGCAAAGCAATGCAGCCAGGAACAAACTTGTTGGTGGTGCCCTTGGCGCTTAAGAATGCCTCGGGGATCATTTTCACGCCGTCTTTGACCACGTAAATCAGCTTGTGCTCGCCAATGAGGTCATGCACGCGGGTAACGGGAATGCCAAGTCGCTCCGCATACTCGGGTACAGAGAGCAAGGGCTCTTCAGGGCTTAACACGGTCCAGGAAACTTGTTTCGAACTCACCTAGCCAAATCTAGCCGTTACAGGCTCCAAATCCACGTTTTCGCTACGGCAAGTTCATTACGATGGGGCAACAGTTCCGACCCAGGTTCGCAATGCCAAAGCATCATCATCCATACTATTAGCTATGGCAGAGCTTAAAGCAGGTGATCTTTTAGAGAACCGATACCGGATCGAAGCGCCCATCGCCAAGGGCGGCATGTCCACGGTGTACCGCTGCCTCGATGTGCGCCTTGGGCGCCTGGTAGCCGCCAAGGTCATGCACGAGCGCTATTTAGACGACCCGGTATTTCGCCAGCGTTTCCAGCGTGAAGCACGTTCCATGGCGCAGCTTAGCCACCCATGCCTCGTTGGGGTGTACGACTTCTCAGCCGATGGCGACGAAGTATTCCTGGTCATGGAATTGATCACGGGCGGCACCTTGCGGGAATTGCTCGCAGAACGCGGGCCTATGCCACCTCATGCCGCCGTTGCCGTGATGCGCCAGGTGCTCACCGGTTTAGCTGTTGCCCACGAGGCGGGGATGATCCACCGAGATCTCAAGCCCGACAATGTGTTAATCCACAGCGATCACAGCGTAAAGCTGGCAGATTTCGGCCTCGTGCGAGCCGCCTCCGCAGCCCAGGCCACCAGTGCTCAAATCGTTGGCACGGTCAGCTACCTTTCGCCTGAGCAGGTATCCGGTGAAGAACTCACGCCCGCCAGCGATGTGTATTCAGCAGGCATCGTGCTGTTCGAGCTTCTTACCGGCACCACACCTTTTGATGGCAGCTCCCAAATCGCTCACGCCTATGCCCGTTTGGACCAGGACGTTCCAGCACCGAGTAGTCGTATCGCTGGGGTTCCTCCGCTTATCGACGAGCTCGTCGGCACCGCAACGACGCGGTATCCAGAAGAGCGTTTTGCCGATGCCGAGGAGTTCTTGCACGCCTTAGAAGACGTGGCTCAAGAGCTTGCACTGCCGGCCTTCCAAGTTCCCGTGCCGCTGAATGCAGCAGCTCATCGCGCATCGGAATCCATGGTGGCCCCGATTGGCCCTACTGATTTGCTCACCACCAATATCCCCCGCGAGCAAGACGCCACCGAGGTATTCGGTACCGAAGTCATTGGAGAGGATTCCTCTGGAAAGCCCGAGGGCGCCACGGAGATTATCGGCGGTGCACCTGCCCACAATCCCAATGAAACGCAGGCGCTGTTTCCTGACTATCAGGAACCCGACGGCCATGATGATGAACCCAAGGCGCCTGAGACCACGGCGATGCCACCGGTGGCGGCACCAACGCCTGCCTACTCCCCTGCCGCCTCCTACCCGGCGCCTCAGCAGCCGGTTGCAAGGCCAGAGGAGTATCAGCATCAGGCGCCCCAGGTTCAGCAGCACGCCCAGGAGTACGTCAAGCCAGCAAGCAACCGCTCTGGTTGGAAGTTCGCCATTTGGATGATTGTGGTTGCCTTGTTCACCGGCGCCATCGCTATTGGTGCGTGGTGGTTCGGCTCAGGACGATATGGGGAGATTCCCCAAGTCTTGGGCTTAGACCAAGTGGAAGCCACCGCCATGATCGAAGATGCGGGGTTTAGCAGCAGAGTTGAACAAGAGTATTCCAATGAACCCGCAGATCAAGTGATAGGGACCCGGCCAGAGGTCGGGTCCAAGGCCGTTAAAGGCAACAACATCACCTTATTGGTCTCTCAAGGCCAGCCCACGGTGCCAGAGGTGCCACCGAGTCGCACCGTGGATGATCTCACCGCCGCGCTGAAACAGGTAACGCTATCAGTGGCGTCGCAGCAACAGGAATACGACAATGCCATTCCGGTGGGCCAAGTCATTGGAACAGACCCACAAGCAGGCACCGTAGTACCGGCGAATAGCCAGGTAAGGGTGAAAATCTCTAAAGGTCCTGCACCGGTGAAAATTCCCAGCGTGCGAGGCGATAGTGCTGAACAGGCCCGTAAAAAGCTTGAAGAGGCCGGTTTGCGTGTCACTGAGGCCGAAGAGTTCAACGGCGACGAGGAAGCCGGCGATGCATTCGCTACCGAGCCTCCCGCCGGCACCGCGGTACCTCGCGACTCCACCGTGACGCTGAAGATCTCCACCGCAATCAAAATTCCCGATGTCGAGGGGCTCTCTCAGCACGAGGCCGAGCAAGTCTTAGCCGATGCTGGAGTGGTTGTCACCGAGGTGAGCCGTTCAGATAGCTATAGCGGTAAGCGCCCAGACGAGGTAGCTCGAGTATGGCCATCGCCCGGCACCCTGGTTGATCCGGCTACAGCTCAAGTGCGCATGGAATTGGTTGGCGAGGTCAAGATTCCAAACGTCTTAAATAAAAAGCTTGGCGATGCTATTCAGATGCTCGAAGATGCAGGCTTTAAGGTCGAGGCAAGCTCAGGCAATAATGCCGCGCGAGTTTATTCTCAAAGCCCGCGAGGCGGTAGCGCCCCACCCGGCAGCACCATCACCTTAAAAGTCATCGGTGGTTAAGACACAGCAAACGCCGCGCAGCCTAGAAATCTAGGAGCGCGGCGTTTGTTGGTTTTGGGTTCGCCCTATTTAGTTACGCAGCATTTCTGCAACCAAGAAGGCCAATTCCAAAGACTGCTGGGTGTTCAAGCGAGGGTCGCAGGCAGACTCATAGCGGCCGGGCAGATCAACATCGGTGATGTCCTCGGCGCCACCAAGGCACTCGGTGACGTTTTCGCCGGTGAATTCGATGTGAATACCACCAGGGTGCGTGCCCAAAGCGCGGTGTACCTCGAAGAAGCCCTGAACCTCATCGATCACCTTGTCAAAGTGACGGGTCTTGTACCCATTCGAAGCGGTATGGGTGTTCCCGTGCATTGGGTCAGACTGCCAAATCACCTTGTGGCCGGAGTTTTCCACTGCAGCAATGATGCCCGGCAAGACGCTACGAATCTTGTCGTGGCCCATCCTTGCCACCATGGTCAAGCGGCCGGGCTCGAAGTTGGGGTCGAGCTTGTCGGCGTAGGCCACAGCTTCTTCCGGAGTACAGGTCGGGCCGATCTTGATGCCCACGGGGTTAGCGATCAAGGCAGCGAAGTTCACGTGGAAATCTTCGATGCCGCGGGTGCGCTCACCAATCCAGAGCTGGTGGGCGGAGAGATCGTAGAGCTCTGTCTCGCCTTCGTCGTTTTGTGCGAGGCGAAGCATGGCGCGCTCATAGTCCACGACCAAGGCCTCGTGCGAGCAGAAGATATCTGCTGCACGCAGGGTGTCATCGTGGACGCCACAAGCGTTCATGAAGTCCAAACCGCGCTCAATTTCTTGAGCCAGTGCCTCATAGCGAGCACCCGCTGGCGATTGCGCTACGAATTCACGGTTCCACTCGGTCAGGCGGGAAAGATCCGCAGTACCGGAAGCCGTGAGTGCTCGCACCAGGTTCATGGCGGCGGAGGAGTTTGCGTAGGCACGAATCATACGAGCTGGGTCGTGGCGTCGCGCTTCTTCAGTGGCGTCGACACCATTGACCAGGTCGCCGCGGTAGTTCGGCAGACCATTGCCATCAAGGTCAGAGGAACGCGGCTTTGCGTACTGGCCAGCGATACGAGACATCTTCACCACTGGGGTGGATGCGCCGTAGGTGAGCACCACAGCCATTTGGAGCAGCGTTTTCACATTGGCGCGAATGTGTGGCTCTGTGTTCGACTCAAAAGTCTCAGCACAATCTCCGCCTTGCAGTAAAAATGCTTTGCCATTGGCGACGTCGGCAAGCTGCTCTTTGAGCTTACGGATCTCCGGTGCAACGACCACTGGGGGCACGGATTCAAGAATTTTGCGCACGTTATCGGCCATGTGGCGATCCCAAGAGGGCTGCTGCTTGGCATCGCGGGCGACGACGTCTTCAAAGCGCTGCTGCAATCCATCAGGCAACGGTGGCAGATCGGGAAGCACGTCTTTGGGGATATCAACTGTCCAACTCACACACATATGTCTAGCACGAGTGCGCAAAATCCCAACCTCTGCCGCCACTTATACCCATATGGCGGGGGCAACCTCATGGGCAAATATTTCAGGCCCGGCTCTGGAATTGGTTCTGTGCATCCAGCGGCAACACCCGCATGCAGGCTTTGAACTTCTCTAAATTATGGCGTGCATCCACCAAGGCATCGTGGTTGCCTGCAGGCACTTCCGGGAGCGCTGGCTTGCCGGCCATTTCCCAGTATTGGCGCAGCTCACGAGTATAGTGCGGGAGTTGCCGTGGCATGCTTCGCATATCGCCCCAAAGCTGTGCCAGCACCACGTGATCATAGGCACCCACCCACGCCCAAAGCTGAGGCCTGTCATCGTGGTGGGTGAGAAAATCGAGCACCTCGCGGCGAATCGTCTCCCGCGACTTCCAGGCTTGGTTTGAGGGATTCGGCAGTTTATTTAACACATTGTCACGAACCCAGCGGTTAGCGAGCTGATGATTCGCCTCAGTAGAAACGGCATAGTATTCACTGCCGTCTTCGCCGACGATGCCAATGGAGACAAGCTCAATAGTAGAGCCGTCTTCAATGAACTCGGTGTCGTAGAAATAACGCACTGCCAGGCAACCTTACTTTTTGAGGCATTGGGTTTTCGTCACGGGTTTGGTGCGCACGCTGAAGCTTGACTTCGCAGATCTGCGCCAACCCCAAGCCTAAACCACGGCCACCAAGGCGAACGCACCGCACCCTTCGACGGGGATCTAGAATCAGCCAGTGTGACCCCTACTCCAAGACCTCAAGGAACACTGCCCGAACTAGCGCGCATTGTCAGCCACCCTTTCGTGGTAACTCTTGCAGTGCTCATTGCTTGCGCCTGGATGGTGTCGTGGAACCTCTCTCATACGCTCTACGCGGTTCCCTTTGGCACCCTCAGCGTGGATGAGTGGTTTCGCTACCATATTGACTTCGACGTCTACCGGGAAGGCGCTAAGGCCTACTTAGCTGGCGAGAATCTTTATACCCGCGACTACTCGGTGTGGGGCATCTATCTTCCTTTCACCTACCCGCCGCTGGCGGCCATTCTGTTTAGCCCCTTCGTTCTTTTCCCAGTCAATATTGGCGCGACGATACTCAACGTGATCACCGCCTTGCTGCTGTGGCACGTGTTGGTGATGGTGAGCCGTCGCCTGCTTCCAATGTGGACTTCAGCGCAAGTCCGTGGTCTAGCAACGGTGGTGCTCCCCCTGATGCTCGTGCTTGAACCCATGCGCGAGACCATGAGCTTCTCACAGGTCAATGTGGTGTTGATGTGGCTGGTGGTGCTCGACATCGTGCCAAAACAAAAGCGGCTCCCCCGAGGCATCCTCGTCGGATTGGCCGCAGCCATCAAGCTCACCCCGGCTGTCTTTGGCCTGTACTTCCTTGTCAATCGCCAATGGCGTGCTGCGGCAACTTCAGTGCTCAGTGCCCTCGCGCTCAGCGCTATCGCCTGGGTGCTCGCACCTGCAAGCTCAAGCACATACTGGTTTAGCACCCTGCGCGATCCCGGGCGCATCGGTAACCTCGCTTGGCCGAGCAACCAGTCCATTCGCGGTGTGCTCACGCGCGCGGGCGTGGAATCTTCTGCCCTATGGCTGTTGCTTGTCGTCCTCAGCATCGCGCTCATTGCTTTTGCCATGTGGCGGGTTTCGCTTCGCGCCGATGACCCCGCCGTGGTGTACGGGGTCACGGCAAACGCAGCGGTGGCGTTATTGTGTTCGCCAGTGTCCTGGTCGCACCACTGGGTATGGATTGCCCCGGCGCTCCTTGCATTGACCTACGCAGCCATCGAACGTTCCAGTTGGCTGCTGGGCGCTTTCACGCTGGTATTTACTGTATTTTCCGTTCGAGCCCCTCACTGGATGTTGCCACGTGATCAAGATGCCGAACGCGCGTGGAGCTTAAGCCAGCAACTCTTTGGCAACGCCTTTGTTGAATTCGCGCTGATCGCCATTGTGCTCATGTGCGTATTGCCGGTGCGAACACAAAAGGCGCCTGCAGTTCAAAGCGCCGCCGAATCCTAGGCTGCTCTGCGCCGCAATCCAGGCGTGTTATTGAAGCGCCTGACGATCCTCGCGCTGTGCTTGCTCCCGCGCCCGGCGCTCCACCGGGTGCAGTGCTCGCATGGCGCGCATTCGTTTCCGCGCCTTGGCGCTGTGGGGACGCAGCCAGGCATGGAAGGCCTCTGGGCTCGGAGGGAAAAGCGTCCATCCGATCACCGGCAATTTGCTCAGCAATTGCATGGCGAATGCCCCTGCGATGGTCACTGGAATGCACAGCAGGACCCAGGTAGTGGTGTGCCCCATTAATTCGGGCACATCCAGGCCGATCCCGCCTTCGCGGTAGCGGAACCCGTACCCGAAGATCACCGTCAAGGCGATGGGGTGGCTGATATAGATCACCAGGGTGTGTCGGCCGATGCGCTTGAGTGCTTCTCCAAGCACAGGGATTTTGGCCAGCAGCACTGCCAGGATGATGCCACCGGGCAGGTGCAGCACCGTGGCCACGGTGTTGAGCACTTGGTGGAACTGGGCATCGTTGATGTTTTCAGCTTGGACCAATACTTCTTTGGCTGCCATGTAGCTGAGCAACCCAATCAACAGCGCCCATGGTTTTAAGGCTTGGTTGGCAAAACGCTCAATCAGTGGCCTGCCATACGCACCAATTAAAAAGCAGGGTAAGTAGGTCGATACCTTGGCTACCAGGGGTGGATAAGGAAAGACGGGCGCGAAGATGATCACCAGGACAAGCACGCCCCACCTGGCCCAAGCTGGGAGCACCTTGGTTGCCCACAAGACCATAGTAAACAGCACCAGGGAGTGCAGGAACCAATACATGTTGCTCGACTCGATGAGTGAGTCAATGTAGTAGTCCTTCTCGGGCATCGGCTGCCCAAGGAACGCAAACCACTCGTAATTTTTCAGCCACATCTCCACCGGAGCCCAGCACAGATAGGGCACCGCGAGGAACCAGAGGCGCTTCGTCCATAGCTGGACAAAGCTGAACCGGAATACCTTGACGGAGAAGAACCCGCTAACCAGGAAAAACAGTGGCATTCTCAACGGCGCTAGCAGTTCATTGGCGTGGGCACCGAAGGTTTCTGAGCCATCGGGAACAGCGAGGGTGATATGCAAGAGCACCACGCCCAGGATGGACAGCCCCTTGGCTACGTCTGGCCACGCCATGCGTTGTTGAGGCGCGGCGACTGGCACGACGGCTCCTTCCAGGCATTTCCAGGCATCTAAGGGCATGGTGGCTTGTTATACGCACCAGGTGCTTGTGTGTCTCTGCAGTGTTGAGCACAGCGTTAGTTGGTGAACCTTCGCCTGAGGCAAAGCGGCCTCATCGCCACGCTATGCTCACCTGACGCTTGGCAACGCACTGGTGACACGCAAACAAACCTCCAGTTTAGCGTCGCTTTAAGGCGCTGCATAGTCACTTCACGCAAGAAACGCCACGAACCGCTCCAGAGACTTGGCCTAAAGAAAGCCGTATCCTGGCGGTTTCGTGGCGAATTATCGGCGAAGGGGCTTAGGCTCCTTCGGGGTAGCCCTTACCCGCTTCGAGCGATGCCTTCACCTCTGAGGCGTAGATGTCGACGTACTCCACGCCGACGAGCTCTGCGAGGGTGTGCATGACGTGGTCGGTGAGGTAGCGGGCTGCTTCGTGGGAATCTGGGTCGAGTCCAGCTTCTTCTACGAAGGCGCGCGGGGCGATGGGTTGGCCGATTTTCATGCGAACTTTGGCCGGGCGTGGAATCCAGGAGCCAATCGGATTGGCTTTGCGGGTATCGATCATGGCCACAGGAATGACATCGACTCCTGACAGCAATGCGATTCGAGCCATCCCCGACTTGCCCTTGTACACGCGACCGTCCGGGGAACGGGTGCCTTCTGGGTAGATACCGAAGAGGTCTCCGTTATCGAGCACCTTGGTGGCCGCCTCAAGGAGTTGATCTCCCGCCTCGGCAGATCCACGCTCGATTGGCATCTGGCCTACAGAGGTAAAAAACCACTTTTGTAGCTTGCCGACGAGCGACGTGCCGGTGAAGTATTCGCTTTTCGCCGGGAATGTCAGTTGTCGCTCACACACCAGCGGGAAGTAGAAGGAATCCATCACGGCCTGGTGGTTTGAGGCCAAAATGGCAGGCCCCTGGTTGGGAATGCGCTCAAGGTGTTCAACCTCGGGTCGATTGAGCACTTTTAGCCAAGGCCCAATGAGCACATGCTTGAAAACCCAGTACCACTTATTGGGGATGTTCGCACTTCCGAGGATTCGCATGCAATTGACAATATCGCAGTTCCGGAGATTTTTTCAAAGAAATTATCAAGGGATGTAGTTGGAATTATCTCCGCATCTCACAGCGACATTTCTTGTTATTGGCCAGCTAAATCTGCCACGCCAATCATGCCCGCATCTCCCCCAAGTTGCGCGCAGCGCACTTGGGGCAGGGGTCGGTGACCAGCCCCCACGATCGACTCCGCGAGGACTTGTTTTGCGCGCTCCAAATACAGATCGCAGGCGCTGGCAACGCCACCGCCGATGACGATCAATCCGGGGTCGAGAACATCGGCAACGATCGACAGTGCCTTACCGAGCCACGTGGCAAAGTCGTCGAAGACTTCCAGGGCGAGCGCATCGCCTGCCCGTGCTGCTTGCATGACGGCTTTGCCACTGAAATCGCCTTGGCCACGCAGCACCGAATCGCGTTCGGGTTGGGCTTCCAGCATTTCTTGGGCGGTTTGCACCAGTGCAGTGCCCGAGCAATAGCGTTCGAGGCAGCCGCGTTTGCCGCAGGGGCAGGGGCGTCCATCCGGCACCACGCAGAGGTGACCGAATTCTGGTGCCGTGCCAAAAGCGCCGCGATAAATCCGACCCTGATCCATCAGGGTGGCGCCAATGCCGGTTCCGACGGCGAAGAGTACCCAGTTTTCCACGCCCTGCGCAGCACCGAAGCGGTATTCGCCCCACGCGGCGGAGTTGGCGTCGTGCTCAAGGCGCACGGGAAGGCCTAGAGCCTGGCTGAGTTCTTTGCGCACTTCGCGATCACGCCAAGGCAGGTGTGGGGCGAAGCGAACCACTTCGCATTCGGGATCCAGAAAGCCTGCGATGGCCAGTCCAACACCGGTGACGTTGTAGTGTTCGCGGATTGCTTCGACTAATTCGACGATGCTTCGCTGCAGCTCCTCGGCATCTTTGGGGGTATCCACCGATCGTTGCTCGACGATGGTGCCCGATGCCACGACTGCCGCCCGAAGGTTGGTGCCACCAATATCAAATCCGACGGTTACGGGTTGGTCGGGTTCAATGAGCGGCATGGTGGGGCCTTCTGCGTCCGGGGCAGGTCTTTATACACCTGATGTCTAAGCAAAGCAGTATATCTGCCTGCAAAGCGCTTTAGCTAAACCCCACGATGGCACGCAGGCGAGCCCCCATAATTTCCCACGTCCAGTGCTCTTCTACGTGGCGTCGAGAAGCTAAGGCCATAGCTTTTCGACGCTCAGCGTCGCCCAAAAGCTCATCGAGCGCACAAATAAGCTCAGACACATTGCCACCTGGCACCACGATGGCCGTTTCTGGGGTGACGGTTTCAGGCGCCCCACCGGAATCGCCGGCGATCACCGGCAAACCGGCTGCCTGAGCCTCAAGATAGACAATGCCCAGGCCTTCAACATCAAGGCCATAGCCCCGGGTGCGGCAGGGCATGGCAAAAATATCAGCACCGTGAAGCATCTGCTCCATCGTCGTCTCCGATACCCGGCCCGGCATCGAAACGGTGCGGGCATCGGGACCAAGCTGCGCGCGAAGCTTACGCAATGTTGGCTCATAACTTCCCTGCCCCACGATCACCAGCCGGGCATTCCGGTGGCGCTTTAACACCTCAGGCCACGCCTTTAAGAGCGTGTCTTGACCTTTGCGAGCCACCAAACGGGAGGTACACAACACCACTAGCTGACCATCCCAACCCAGGCTGCTGCGAACTTCCTCTACGTTCTCGGGTGGACTGAAGCGTTCGAGGCTTACTCCAGAAGGTAAATGCTCGAAGGCGGGATGGGAGCCAAAGGCCCCTTGGATTCGGCCCAGAGTGTAATCGGAGATATAGGTAACGACATCGACGTTATTGCCAATCACGCGAAGCAGTTGGCGGGCAACAGGTGTCATGGCCCAACCAACCTCGTGGCCGTGGGTAGATGCGATCACGCGACGCGCTCCGGCCTTGCGAGCCTGAGCGGCCATGAGCGCCAGTGGGGCTGCTGCTCCAAACCACACGGTGTCGATGCCCTCTTCGGCGATGATCTCCTGCATCCGGCGTGCCGTAGCCGGCGTTGGCAGCATGACTTTGCGATGCCAACGATAGACCGGGTACTCGAGGTGCCGATCGTAGTGCTGCGCTGCGGCCTCGTCTTGGGTGGATGCAAATACCACCACATTTTCAGGTGGCAGCGTGCCGAGAAAATCACGCAGGTATGACTGAATCCCCCCAAGGGTTGGAGGGAAGTCGTTGGTTACGAGTAGAAGCTTTGGCACGTTAGTAGCGACGTGCACCATAGATGGGCATGGAGTCTACGGCCACAACCTGCACAGGGATGCCGTAATCGGAGGCGTGCACCAACTTGCCATCACCGATGTAGATGCCAACGTGGGTTGCGCCAGGGTAATAGCCCACCACGTCGCCCGGCTGGAGGTTATTCACATCCACCGGCGTACCACCTGCCATTTGCGCCTGAGAGGTACGAGGGACTTGTTTACCCTGCTGCAGGAAGGACCACACCACCAGGCCGGAGCAGTCAAAGGCATCCGGGCCTGCCGCGCCCCACTCATAAGGGGCGCCAAGTTTGCTCAACGCTGCCTGAACGGCACCAGAAGCGGCGGCTGAAAGCGCAGCGGGATCGATGGGCAGCGGGCCGTTTTTCAGTTCCCAGCGGGCGCGCTGCTCGGCCGAGAGGCCATTGACTCGATCCAGGATCTCATCGGTGCGCTGCTTGAGTTCTGCCTGCTGGCGGTCGAGCTCCTCTTCGCGCTTTTTCAGTGAGTTCTGTTCATAGGTCACTGCCGCTACAGAACGGTCTGCCTCGCTGCGCTTCTTCGCGGCTTGCTGAGTAACCTGACGCAAGTCCTTCAGTGCCTCATTGGCGTTGCGGGTCAGGGTGGACATGTAGGAAGCACGGTCGATGGCGTACTGCGGCGAGTCGGCGCCGAGCGCATTGCTCAAAGGATCGATAGTGGCGCCGCGGTATTTGGAGCCTGCAAGACGGTTGACTTCCTGGCGGTAGGCCTGTTCCCGGTCTCGGGCTTTATCAGCCTCCACAGCGGCCGCTGCGGCGCGAGCTTTGAGCTCGTCCAGCTTGTCGTCTCCGCGCTCTAGGTCGAGCTGGAGCTGCTTTACTTCCTCGTTTTTGGCGCTGGCTTCATGAGAGATGTGGTCCATCTCTTGGATCAACGCATCAACCTCATCTGCGGACACGCTGGGTGCCATACCAAGCAGCAGGAGGCTTGAGCCCACTGCAGCGATGAGCTTTTTGGAATGGAAGTTCACGTCACCAGATCCTTTAACGCTACGGAAGAAAAGCAAATCTTAGGTCACTATAGCCGCACACCGCCGATTCTTAATACACAAACACCAAAATTGTGAAGCATGTGAAACGAGGGGCAGAACTACAAAAGCCGCCACCTTATTTCAGGTGACGGCTCAAGAAAGCGTTGCGCTTAGAAGCGAACAGCGCTGTGGTACGGCATGGAGTCCAGCGGGGACTCGGACAGCGGGGTGCCTTCGTTCAGAGCGTGGATCACGGTGCCGTGGCCGGTGTAGATACCAACGTGGGATGCACCGGAGTAGAAGGCAACGATGTCGCCGGGCTGGAGCTGATCGCGGGAAACCTTACGGCCGGCAGCAGCCTGGTCGTAGGAGGTGCGCGGGATGGACTTGCCAACCTGGCTGTATGCCCAGGAGGTCAGGCCGGAGCAGTCGAAGGCGTTCGGGCCTGCAGCGCCCCACACGTAAGGGGAACCGATCTTGGTGCGAGCAGCGTCCACGATCTTCTGACCTTCAGAGGACAAAGGAGCGGAAACCGGAGCGGCCGCGAGGGAGCCAAGACCCAGGTCGATGCCTTGCTGAGCGAAGGGTGCCTCTACCAGGTTGGTGATGTTGCCGGTGTTGAGCGCGTCAACGCCAGGAACCTGTACCGACTGGCCGGTGAAAGGCTCGGTGATTTCGAATGCCTGCGCGGCGGGGGCCAGGGCTGCTGCAGCGCCCACCACTGCTGCCGATGCTACGGCTGCGTTGCGGGCGTTCTGCTTGTTGCGACGGTGCTTAGCCACGATTGATTCTCCAAATCATTTCTTGTCCAACGGGAAACCCGTTACGGCTTCAATTTCTCTTTAACTCATCTGAGACTTCGAAGACGTTCTAGTTCTTCGTTGTCCGTTCCACGCTTCCTCTTGAAGCCCTTCACGAAATGTCTCGATTAGGTTACGAAATTGCAACAAACATTGTCTACTCGAAACGCCGTAATCATTTCGTTATCAACCCGTGATCGTTTCAAGACCACATAACCTCTACCCCGCCCCCGAAGATTTCCTGCAAGCATAGCACTAAAACCGGCACGGTATTTCCACCCGTTGAACTGGGCTTTTCGTAGAACTATCAAGTATTACTTGAAGGCTTTAACGCAACCCGCCATAGTTTCAATAAGACACCACATTTACTCGATGTGTTCTTGCTCACACCGAGCGTTTCAGTGCCATATCGCGGTGCTTTTGGTGACGTATAGGGCGATACATAACGCCATAATGTCGATCAATATCAGCACCTCTGCCCTAGAGATCACTCCCCCACAGCCCATGGGACGCCCTTGAGGCAGCATGGCTAACTTTTCTTGCTCCTATATATAAGGAATGAAAAAAGAGGCCGGCATATGCCGGCCTCTTTTATGGAAGAGACTTTCCGTATTCGATGGAGCGGTGACTAGCGCTCTTGTTCCTCGTCGCGTGCACGGTTGGCGCGCTGGAGGTTTTCGTACATCTCCACCTCTTCGTGGTGGTTGGCTTCCTCGATGCGTGCTGCCTTCTCGCGGATATCAACAGGATCCGGGGAGAAGAAGCTACCGCGGCCGGGGGAGCCTGCGAAGCCGAGCTGGTTCATCTGCTTCGGTACGGCTGCACCTTGGTACTCCAGCGGGATAGCGTGGCCATGCTCGTCGACCTGGCCAAGTGGCTGGTGCACCTCGATGAAGGCGCCGTTCGGCATCATCTTGATGGTGCCGGTCTCGATGCCGTGCTCGAGCACCTCGCGGTCGGAACGCTGCAAACCGATGCAGATGCGGTAGGTGATGAAGTAAGACAGCGGCGGCAGGATGATCAAGCCGATGCGGCCTACCCAAGTCATAGCGTTCAGCGAGATATCGAAGTGGTAAGCGAAGAGGTCGTTACCACCGGAGAGGGTGAGCAGGAAGTAGAACACGATGCCCATAACACCCAGGGAGGTGCGAACTGGAACGTCGCGAGGACGCTGCAGCAAGTTGTGGTGTGCATCGTCGCCGGTGATCTTCTTCTCGATGAAGGGGTAGGTCACCAACAGGATCACGAGCACCAGACACAGCATGGCTACCCAGAAGGCACCAGGGATGGTGTAGCGGCCGATGTAGAGCTCCCAAGCGGGCATGACACGGGCAGCACCGTCAGTCCACAGCATGTAGATGTCGGGCTGAGAACCTGCGGATACCTGCGAGGGGTTGTACGGGCCAAGGTTCCAGATGGCGTTGATGGAGGTCAGACCAGCCATCAGTGCGAGCACGCCAGCGGTGAGCAGACCGAAGGCAGCAGCCTTCAGGCCGAACAGCGGCAGAATGCGAACGCCAACCACGTTGTTCTCGGTGCGACCAGCGCCCGGGAACTGGGTGTGCTTCTGGTACCAAACCAGGGCAAGGTGAGCGGCGATCAGGCCGAGGATGATGCCCGGGATCAACAGCACGTGAGCGATGTAGAAGCGGTCGAGCATCAAATCGGAGGGGAAGTCGCCACCGAAGATCAGCCAGTGCAGCCAGGTGCCGATGATTGGCATACCAACGATGATGGCCGACATAATGCGCAGACCAACACCGGAGAGCAGGTCGTCGGGCAGGGAGTAACCCATGAAGCCTTCAACCATGCCCAGCAGCAGCAGGACAACACCGATGATCCAGTTTGCTTCACGCGGGCGACGGAATGCGCCGGTGAAGAAGATGCGCAGCATGTGCACGGTCATGGCGACCATGAACATCAGGGCTGCCCAGTGGTGCATCTGGCGGATGAACAGACCGCCGCGAACCTCGAAGGAGATGTTCAGTGCGGTTTCGTATGCACGGGACATTTCCACACCGTTAAGTGGGAGGTAGTCGCCGTCGTAGATGACCTTGGTGATCGAAGGATCGAAGAACAGGGTCAGGTACACACCGGTCAGCAGCAGGATGATGAAGCTGTAGAGAGCGATCTCACCCAGCATGAACGACCAGTGGGTCGGGAATACTTTGTTGATCTGACGGCGGATACCGGCAGAAGCCGTGTACCGCGAGTCAATGTTGTTGCCGATTTCGGCTAGTTTGTTGCTCATGACTGACGCTCCCAGAATGCCGGGCCGACAGGCTCGATGAAGTTGCCTGCGGCGACGAGGTAACCCTCTTCGTCAACGGTGATCGGCAGCTGAGGCAGAGCACGGGCAGCAGGACCGAATACCGGCTTGCCGTAGTGCAAAGCGTCGAACTGCGACTGGTGGCACGGGCACAGGATGCGGTTGGTCTGAGCCTCGTACAGCGAGGTCGGGCAACCGATGTGCGTGCAGATCTTCGAGTAGGCGTAGTAATCGCCGTAGTGGAAATCTTCCTGGTTCTGACGCTCAACAACCTTCAGCGCATCTTCGGAGCGCAGGCGAATCAACATCACAGGGTTACGAGGACCGTGGATGGAGTGCATCTGCTCTTCGAAAACATCAGCCTTGGCGTCGTACTGATCGCCATCGTTGACCAGGTCTGCGGGCAAGGGGTACACAGTTTCCATTGCGCCAGCAGCGAGATCCTCGGGGCGGATACGCACCAGGCGGGTAACACCCTGAGTGGTGTAGTGATCGCCGATGGAGCTTTCGTGCTTTTCGGCAACGACACCGGTGTCACGGCCGAGGTAAAGCTTCACGCCTTCATTGTGAAGAGTCCAACCGGAGGTCCAGAGGGTACCGTCACCCTGAATACCGAGCGGGCCCTTCTTCCAGGGGTTCTTCACCATGCCGCCGAGCGGTGCAATGACCACGAGGCCGGCGAGCAGGCCACCGACGCCGAGCATGGACTTGATGACCTTGCGGCGTCCAAGGGTGGAGGTCTGCCAAGAATCGTTGAGCAAAGCAACGATGGTGCGGCGGTCGACCTCGTCGGAAGGACCATCGTGGCGACGCTGTACGGCGATCTCCTCGGGGATGATCTTCTTTACGTACAGGGTTGCGCCGATACCCAGGCCAAGAATGGCGAGGCCAGCGGTGAGACCGAGCAATGGGGTGTAGAAGGTGTAGAACCACAGGCCTTCTTCGCCCAGTGCCTTGTACTCCCAAGGCCAGAACAGGTACACGGCCAGGAAGGCGATGGCGGCAACGATGCCGATGCCCAACCAGATGCCGACGGTGCGGGAAGCGCGCTTATCAGCCGGATCGTTGTCGATCGGGAAGCGCTCTTTGCGGTATGCAACGGTCACGCCGTCGAGCTCAGTGCCCAGACGTGCGAGCTCATCGTTGCTCATACCGTTGAGTTCTTTTTCGGTGTATTGCTTCTCGTTATTGCTCATGAGCGCGATCCAATCCACAATGCGGCGGCCACGAGGACCACGATTCCGACGAGCCACATCATCATGCCCTCAGTAACGGGGCCGAGACCACCGAGGCTCCAACCACCGGGGCTGGGGGTTTCCTTGGAGGACTTAATAAAGGCGATGATGTCCTTCTTCTCGTCAGCGGTGAGCTGGCGGTCGGAGAACTTCGGCATGTTTTCAGGGCCGGTCAGCATGGCCTGGTAGATCTCCTGCTCGTTGGCGGGATCAAGCACAGGTGCGTACTTACCGGAGGACAGTGCGCCGCCACGGCCGGTGAAGTTGTGGCAGGAGGCGCAGTTGAGGCGGAACAGATCGGAGCCGCGAGCGACATCGGCTGGATCGATCTTGCCGTCGTAGTTCTTACCGCGGAGGGATTCCATAGCAATGGAGCCGTCCTGGTTATAAACGATGCCGGGGCCACCGCCGTTGGCGTCTACGTATGCGGCCAAAGCCAGAATCTGGGCTTCGGTGTAACGCGCAGGCTTGCGGGGCACCTGTGCCTCATTGCGGGTCATCGGCATACGGCCGGAGTGAACCTGGAAGTACACAGCGCCAGCGCCGGTGCCGACGAGGGACGGACCGCGTTCCTTCACACCCTGCAGGTTGGCACCGTGGCAGGTGATGCAGGCGGTGTCGTAAATGGTCTTGCCCTCTTCGATGAGTGCTTGCTCATCTTTTTGGGCCGTAGCAACTTGGGCGTCCGGGGTTGCGGCGTTCACCAGCAGTCCGGCACCGGTAAGGCCAACAGAAAGTGCGAATGCTCCAGCAAGCGTACGGCGAAGCTTGCGGCGCGTCTTCACCTTCTTTGCCTTTGTTGCCGAGACAGTCTGCTCGACTGCCTCGTGATTGGTGGGATTGGTATCCATCATTTCCCTTTGTGTCTCGAATACGGAAAGTGAGGGGCGGTCAGCGTCGAAACGCTATGCACAACCGCGTCCTACTGGATGAAGTAGATCGTGATGAACAGGCCGATCCAGACAACGTCCACGAAGTGCCAGTAGTACGACGTCACCATTGCGGCGGTTGCCTGTGCTGGGGTGAACTTCGCCTTGCTGATGCGCAGCATCACCACGACGAATGCCAGCACACCTGCGAGCACGTGAGCCGCGTGGAAGCCGGTGGTGATGAAGAACGTAGAACCGTAGACGCTGCTGGGGATGGTCATGCCGTGCTCTACCAGGTGGTAGTACTCGTATGCCTGGCCAACCAGGAAGATCGAACCCAGCAGGATGGTGATCGCAAACCACTTGCGAAGACCGAAGACGTCGCCACGCTCTGCAGCAAACACGCCGAACTGCGCCGTGAAGGACGAAGAAATCAGCACGATGGTGATTGCCAGTGCGTATGGGACGTTGAGGTGATCCGCTCCCTCCTTCCAAGATCCATTGCCGATGCCGTTTGCGCGCGAGGTGAAGTACATCGCGAACAGGCCGGCGAAGAACATCAATTCCTGAGACAGGAACACAATCGTGCCGACACTGACCATGTTGGGTCGGTTCAGTGCCGCAACACGTTGTGGTGCTGCCATACCTTTGTTTCCAATTGCGCTCGTCACGTGTTCTAGTATGGCGGTTCCCGCCGGGTGAGTCACGTTTTTGCCCCCGCCCGTTTTCGCTTTTCGAGCACTACATTTGGCACCCCCACACCGTCAGATCCCTGCAGAAAAAATTTTTTCTTTGCGTGGAACTTTTTGACCTAGCTAAACGACGCACAGTTTTCGCAGGTCATTTAACGCTTCTTTGAAAAGCGCAATCCAGGTTCTCAAAAGACTGCTTTCAGTTACGTCTCAGGGATCACAGTTTCCTTTGATACATGCCCTTTTAGCGTGAGAGTTAATTCACAATCGTGGAGGCCGAAGATACCGGCGATACCAACTTTTGTATGCCCCTCCCCCGCGGGACGACATTGCAAAGACTCAAGCCCCACATACCCCTTATCACGTGGGTTTTATTTTGCGCCTCCGTGAAATACACGAACGCCCCGAACACTACCCCCGCCATTCAAAGCGAGGGGTGTCGGGGCGTTTGCAGACGCGAGAAGGAACTAGTGCTTTTCCTTCGGAAGGCCGTACTGAAGGTTCAGCATCGTGGTGGTGTAGATCAGGCACACAGCGCCCAATGCGATCAACCAGTAGTGCATGTAGATGATGCCGAAGCCGAGCAGAGCGATGGAGCCGCTCATTGCCAGAGGCCAGATGGAACCGGGGCTAAAGAAGCCCAGGGTGCCGGCACCGTCGGAAATCTCAGCCTCTTCCCAGTCTTCTGGGAGCACGTCGATGCGCTTTTCGGTGAAGTGGAGGTAACCGCCGAGCATCAAGGAAAGTGCAGTGGCGAGGAACAGGGAGATACCGCCTGCCCACTCATAGCCCTTGATGTTGCCGGAGTCAGATACGTGAATGGTTGCGAACACGTAGATGATGGAGACGATGAACATGAATACGGAGATCCCGTACATGATCTTGGAGCTAGCCTTCATTGTTCAGTCCTCTCGTTCTAGCGTTGCGCGCCGTTGGGATCTTGGGCGTTGTCGCCATCGACGGTCGCACGGTCCGGGTTGAACGGCGCGGTGCTGGTGGCGTAGGGGGCTTCGCCGATGGAAGCCAAGGCTTCGGAGTTCTCCGCCTCAGGGTTGTCGATGCGGTACTGCAGGTACTGCTTGAACTTCTCTGGGGACACAACGCGGATCTCGAAGTTCATCATGGCGTGGTAGGTACCGCACATTTCAGCACAGCGACCAACGAAGGCGCCCTCTTCTTCGATCTTCTCGATCTGGAAGCGACGTTCCTGCTTGTTCTGCTCGGGGTGGTTGTACACGTCGCGCTTGAACAGGAACTCGGGAACCCAGAATGCGTGGGATACGTCATCCGATGCCAAGGAGAACTCGATGGCGGTATCGGAAGGAAGCACCAGAACGGGAACCACGTTGGTGGTACCGATGGTTTCGATCTTGTCGAAGTTCAAGTAGGACTTATCGCCAATGGAACGACCATTGATCGGGTTGGGGTGCTTAATGCCAGCGCCCTCGTCGTCGTACTTGGTCTCTTCAGCTTGCTGCTGACGAACCTCGTCTACACCGTTGTAGTCGTTGCCGTCCTGAGTAAGCTCACCGGCAACCTCGCGGTAACCGAACTTCCAGTTCCACTGGTAACCGGTCACGTCCACCTTCACCTTTGGATCCTTGTCCAAAGCGGTGACCTTGTCCTGAGTCTGGACGGTGAAGAAGAACAGCACCATCACGATGACGATTGGGACAATGGTGAGCACAAGCTCAAGCGGGATGTTGTACTGGGTCTGACGGGGGAACTCATCCTTGCCAGCCTTCTTGGCGCGCTTAGCACTCCAAGCAAACATGCCGTAGATGAACAGGCCCCACATGATGAAGCCGATGGTCCAGGCTGCAACCCAAACCCAAACCCAGAAGTTATACATTGCGGTTGCTTCCGGCGTAATACCTTCCGGCCAGCCGAATGCGAGCGCCTTGCCGAGCACGCCGCCCGGAGCCTCCACGTCGCATCCCGCAAGGGCGAAGCCACCGATGCCGAGGACACCGGCTAGCAGTGCCTTACGGCTAAAGCCACGCTGCTGCTGTTGTTTCACGCGCGTCTGCCTTCCTATTGCACTAGTTCTTCGAATGAAAACCTGCCGATGCCCTGGGGATTTACCAAGTTTGGTTCTTGGCAAACGCACTTTGGACATGCCGCTGGCTTTTCCATTCACGTCTATTAACGCAGGATAGCGCATTTACCGGCGGATTTTGAACGCTACTCACAGCCACCTTGCAGCGGTTTCAGGCATTTGCCAGCTTGCTTAACATGGCTCAACGCAGCGTAAACGGCATGAATGGCATTTCAGGGGCTCGTCTGAACGTCACCCCAACACTGCTCGTGTAGTCCATATCACAAGCGTGAACCGCCATATCAACCTTATGGATACCCCACTATTCCTACCGACTAACGCACCTTGATTCAGCGACCCTTCTGCCCTCGAACCCCCGGATCGTCGAAAAGCTCAAGGCTTGTTGCAATACAGCGTTTTCGGCTCCGAGAGAGTAGATTGGTGCTTCTGATATGTCGAGCTTTATTCCGTTATCGCGGGCTCAAGCAGCAAAGCACACAAACGATAAGGAAGGGAGACTCGCCTCGGTATGTGCGGGCTTCTAGGAATGGTCACTAGCCACGACAACGCAGCAGCGTTCGTGGACTCTATTAATAAGGCATTGCCATGCATGCGGCACCGCGGCCCAGACGAGGCCGGCGCCTGGCACGACGAGACCGCGGTGTTCGGTTTTAACCGTCTCTCGATTATCGATCTTGAGCACTCCCATCAGCCGCTGCGCTGGGGCCCGGAAGGCCAACCGCACCGTTACGCCATGACATTCAATGGCGAGATCTACAACTACCTCGAGCTTCGCGAACAACTGCAAGAAGCCGGCTACTCCTTCTATACAGAAGGCGATGGCGAACCGATCATCGTGGGCTTCCACCACTGGGGCAAAGACGTTGTGCGCCACCTGCGCGGAATGTTCGGCATTGCCATCTGGGACACCTACGAGCGCAAACTTTTCCTCGCTCGCGATCAATTCGGCATCAAACCGCTGTATTACGCCACCACCGAAGCAGGCACCGTCTTCGCCTCTGAGAAGAAGTGCATTTTGGAGATGTCCGAGGACATCGGTCTCGGCCTCGACCTTGACCGCAGGGCCATTGAGCACTACGTGGATCTGCAGTATGTGCCGGAACCTGAAAGCCTGCACAAAGAAATCCGCCGCATTGAATCCGGTTGCACCGCAACGGTGTACCCCGGTGGCGAGGTTGAGCAAGAACGCTATTTCCGCCCCCAATTCCCGGCACAACCCGTGCCGAAGGGCGCGGAGCAGGATCTTTTCGACCGCATTGCCAAGGCCTTGGAAGACAGCGTGGAAAAGCACATGCGTGCCGATGTGACCGTCGGTTCTTTCCTTTCCGGCGGCATCGACTCCACCGCAATTGCCACCCTTGCCAAGCGCCACAACCCCAACTTGCTTACCTTCACCACCGGATTTGAGCGCGAAGGGTACTCAGAAGTTGATGTAGCTGCGGAATCGGCCGCAGCCATCGGCGCAGAGCACATCGTCAAGATCGTAAGCCCCGAGGAATACGCCGACGCGATCCCTAAGATCATGTGGTACCTCGACGATCCCGTAGCTGACCCTTCCCTGGTGCCGCTGTATTTCGTGGCTCAAGAAGCACGCAAGCATGTCAAGGTCGTGTTGTCCGGCGAGGGTGCCGACGAACTCTTTGGTGGCTACACCATCTATAAAGAGCCGCTATCGCTTGCACCATTTGAAAAGATCCCCTCCCCCTTGCGCCGCAATCTGGGCAAGCTTTCCAAGATGCTCCCCGAGGGCGTGAAGGGCAAGTCCCTGCTCGACCGCGGCTCCATGACGATGGAAGAGCGCTACTACGGCAACGCTCGTTCCTTTAACTTCGAGCAAATGCAACGCGTGATTCCTTGGGCCAAGCGCGAATGGGATCACCGCGAGGTCACCGCACCGATCTACGCGGAATCTCGCCATATGGATCCAGTTGCGCGCATGCAGCACCTTGACCTGTTCACCTGGATGCGCGGCGATATCTTGGTCAAAGCCGACAAGATCAATATGGCGCACTCTCTTGAGCTTCGCGTTCCCTTCCTTGATAAAGAAGTGTTCCGCGTGGCAGAGACGATCCCCTATGACCTCAAGATTTCGCACGGCACCACCAAGTACGCCCTGCGTAAGGCTATGGAGCAGATCGTTCCCGAGCACGTCTTGCACCGCAAGAAGCTCGGATTCCCTGTGCCGATGCGCAATTGGCTTGCCGGTGACGAGCTCTTCGGTTGGGCGCAGGACCAAATCAACGCATCTCAAACCGATGAGATCTTTGATAAAAAGGCCGTCCTTGCCATGCTCAACGAGCACCGCGATGGCCAAAGCGATCACTCCCGCCGCTTGTGGACGGTGCTCGCCTTCATGGTCTGGCACGGCATCTTCGTCGAGCACCGCATCGACCCGGGCATCGAAGATCGCGATTACCCCGTCTACCTCTAAAGGCAGGGTTCTAGCGCTCACAAACGAGCGGAACAAAAGCGGGCGGGCGCGGCAGGCCGGAGCACTGCTTCCCTAGCACCGCGCCGCTCCGCCGAACCAGGAGCACCGCGCCCCGCACAACTAGCCGGCACCGCGCCCGCTCCCCCAGCACCCCTAGCGCGCCCCAGCTAAAAAGCACAACACCCGCCGCCTTTGCATGAAGGCAGCGGGTGTTTTTTAAATCAGGCCCGCGTAACCCGGGCCTTGTGTGGGGTTAGTTGAAGGAGTCACCACAAGCGCAGGAGCTACCGGCGTTGGGGTTATCGATGGTAAAGCCCTGGGATTCGATGGTGTCGGCAAAGTCGATCTTTGCGCCGGTGAGATAAGGAACGGACATCTTATCCACCACGAGGCGAACGCCGCCTACGATGTCTTCTTTGTCGCCGTCGAGCTCACGGTCGTCGAAGTAAAGCTGGTAGCGCAGTCCAGCGCAGCCACCGGGCTGCACGGCGATGCGCAGGGAAAGATCATCGCGGCCTTCCTGGCCTAGCAATGCCTTTGCCTTGGCGGCAGCAGCCTCGGTGAGAATGACGCCGGTATTGGTGTTGGCAGTGGTCATCAGTGCTCGTTCTCCTCGATGTTCGTACAAAAGTTTTTCTCGCTCCGTGCAACGCTCATACTTTAGAACGAGTTGCGGTAGCGGTTGTAGCCTACGCTACATTTGCGAAAAGACGCTAGGGCAACCATTCAAGCCCATCGCGCCAAGCCGTGGCGTGCAGGGTTTGGCACCCACCGGATACAACCCCCGGCAGTGCGGTGCTATTCCCGAAAAACTTTCGCGGGCTTGTACCCTAGTGAGCGTGAATCAATCGCAGGATAATACTGAGAATCTTCCCAAGGGCTATACCCCTAAGAAAGGTCGGCCGACCCCGAAGCGCAAGGAAGCCGAGCAGCACGCCGGCAACTTTGAGGCTCGTTTTGCTCCGCAGCAATCGTGGAGTGAGTCTCGAAAGGAGAAAAAAGAGCTCAAGGCTTCCATGTCTTCCGAGGAGTGGAAGGAATATAAAGCTAAGCAAAAGGAGCAACGCAAGCAGCGCCAGCGTGAGGCTCAAGCCGGTATGGATCGCGGCGAGGAGCAGTACCTGCTTGATCGCGACCGCGGCCCCGAGAAGCGTTTCTTGCGAGATTTTGTCGATTCCAGGCGCTATGCCAGCAACTTTGTCATGCCGGTAGCCCTTTTGCTGCTGGTGGTGCTCTTTGTTGGGCAGTGGGCTCCGACCTTCGCCAGCATCGCCTCGATGGCAGCGATGCTTATGATGCTGGCCTTTTTGGTCGAAGGCATCGTGTTGGGTCGCGCCGCCTCCAGAGCCACTCGTGAGAAGTTCCCTGACACCAAGCTTCGTGGTTCTTCCATGGGCTTTTATGCCTATTCGCGCGCTACTCAGCCGCGTCGTTGGCGTACCCCGAAGCCGCGCGTAGAGCTCGGCCAGAAGGTGGTTTAACGGGGTGCGCACGCTTGTGCTCGGCGGTGCCAGGTCCGGAAAATCCGGCATCGCTGAATCCCTTGTTGGCGATGGCGATTGTGTATATGTGGCTACCGCTCGGCCTTTTGACCAGGCCTTTGATGCAGATTTCCAAGCCCGCATCGCCCGCCACGTCGAACGCCGCCCGAGTCATTGGCGCACCGAGGACAAGACTGATCTTTGTGAGTGCCTAAGCCAGCATGCTTCAGGCACGATGCTTGTCGACGATCTCGCGACCTGGTTGACCGCCCGTATTGATGCAGCACAAGGCTGGGATGATCCCCGAGCGCTCTTGGCGGGCCTGGAGCAGGAATTAGTCCAGGCGCTTGATGCTGCCACGGGTGATGTCATTATCGTCAGCGCAGAAGTGGGCATGAGCATCGTGCCCGAGCATCCCTCGGCCCGGGCGTTTCGCGATTGTTTAGGCACCTTGAACCAGGCGGTAGCCGAGGTGTGCGAGGAAGTTCTGCTTGTGGTGGCCGGCCAGAAGCTAAAGTTGAAACCTGCATAACAAAGCTCGCTGAAGCGACGTGCGTTATGTGGGATCACCGCGCCTATTACTGAGGACTTAAAGCTGAGATGCAACCTTCGGACTTTTTCCCAAAAATCCAAGAGCCAAGCGCCGAGCATGAGCGCGCGGCCCGTGAGTTCCAATTGGAGTTGACCAAACCCACTGGCTCCCTCGCGCGCTTAGAAGATCTTGGAGTGTGGCTTTCTGCTTGCCAAGGACAAGTGCCTCCGGCGAAGATCCAACGCCCTCGCCTGGTCGTTTTTGCCGGCGATCACGGCATTGCCACCAAAAATGTTTCCCCCTACCCCATCGAGGTGTCCATCCAGATGGCGGAGAATATCCGCCGCGGTGGCGCGGGGGTCAATGTGATTGCCAATCAATCTGGCACCGGTGTGCGCGTCGCCGATATTTCGCTCAACCACGATGTCTTCGGAGATGAGCGAGTTTCCAAATCCTGCGGCTCGATTGATCGCGAAGACGCCATGAGCGAAGAAGAGCTCGTTCGGGCTATCGAAATTGGTAAGCGCATCGCTGATGAGGAAGTCGATGCAGGAGCCGATCTCTTGATGGCCGGTGACCTCGGTATTGGCAATACCACCCCATCGGCAGTCATCATCGGCCTGCTCACCCGCCAAGAGCCCGTGGTGGTCACCGGCCGTGGCTCTGGCGTTGATGATGAAGGCTGGATGCGCAAAGTTGCGGCCGTGCGCGACGCGATGTTCCGCGCCCGCACTTTCCGCCACGCCCCTTTGGATTTGGCCCGCAGCGTGACCTCTCCGGAGCTCGTGGCAATGGCAGCTTTCTTGGCGCAGGCTGCAGTCCGTCGCACTCCTGTCATCCTTGATGGCGTGGTGGTCACTGCAGCGGCTTTGCTTGCAGAGCAATTCGCCCCCGGCGCGCGCCGCTGGTGGCAAGCAGGCCATCAATCGGCTGAACCTGCCCATAGCTTCGCGCTGAACTATCTCGGCCTTGAGCCTTTCGTGCGCTTGGGTTTGCGCCTCGGCGAGGGTTCAGGTGCGGCAGCGGCGGTGCCTTTTGTGCACATGGCCACCGCGATTATGAACGATATGGCCACGTTTGAATCTGCCCAGGTTTCCGGGCGCGATGCGGTTCCCCCGGAACGCAGCATCTAAACGTATGTCCGACAAAGTCGATTTCGTTGAAGGCTCCCACGGCCCTGCCATCGTAGAAGGGCCGCTGACCGCACTGAGCTGGTTAAGCATCCTGCCCATTCGGGGCGCCACTGCTTTTGATCGCATCACAGGAGCCAGGGTGATTACCTCTGTGCCCTTCGTGGGCATGGTCTATGGCGTCATCGCGGCACTCGTGGCTGGGGTGGGTATTGCCCTTGAAGCCTCCCCTTTATTGGTTGGGGTGTTGGCCGTCACGGCGATGGAATTATTCGGCCGTTTTATGCATTTAGACGGCCTTGGCGATGTCGCTGATGCGCTCGGCAGTTATGGCTCTCCGGCGAAAGCTCGCGAGGTGCTTGCCGATCCACACATCGGCCTCATTGGCGCCGCTTCGGGCTTGTTGTCGCTGCTGGCGCAAACAGCGGCCATCGGAACCCTTGCCAGCACCTCGTGGGATATCCCCCTGCGTTTAGCAGCAATCGCGGCAGGGCCTGCCATCGGGCGCCTTGGGGTGCTCTTTGTGTGCCACAAGAGTTGCAAACCCATGAAGCCCACTGGGTTTGCAGCGCAAATCATCGGCACTATTCCCACCTCACGCTTGCTGTTGTGGATCACTAGCTATGCGGTGGTGTGTGTTGCTACCTTGCCGTTTGCCCCAGCGTTTGGGCTTGCCTGCCTGCTTGCCTTGGCGGTGAGCTGCGCTAGCGCCTTCGTCCTGAGCAGGCACTGCCATCGCCGCTTTGAAGGCCTCAACGGCGATTGCTGTGGTTTTGTTATTCACCTGTGCACCACCATTGCCCTGGTAGTCCTTGCCCTGAGCTACTAGAGGCAAAAGATAACGCCCGACACCACCGTGTGTGCCGGGCGCTTTTCTTATGGTTTTTTAGACCAGGGTGTGCATCCAGTTGTGCGTATCTTCTACGCTGCCGCGCTGGATGCCGGTGAGCACCTCGCGAAGCTGCATGGTGATCTTGCCCGCTTTGCCGTGTGCTACCTCAAATTCGCCCGCTGTGGACTTCACAAAACCAACTGGGGTCACCACCGCGGCGGTACCGCAGGCAAATGCCTCGCTCATTTCGCCGTTTTGGGCGGTCTCGCGCCACTGATCGGTGGATACGAGGCGTTCTTCGGTGGTGTAGCCGCAGTCGCGAGCTACCTGCAGGAGGGAATCACGGGTCACACCTGGCAGCAGGGAACCGGAGAGTCGAGGAGTAACCACATGGGCATCCTCGCCTTCGCCGAAGACAAAGAAGAGGTTCATGCCGCCCATTTCTTCGATGTACTTGTGCTCAATGGCATCCAGCCACACCACTTGATCGCAGCCCTTTTCTGCTGCTTGGGCTTGGGCGGCCAGGGAGGCTGCGTAGTTTCCGGCGAACTTCGCGGCACCGGTACCTCCGGGGCAGGCGCGGGTGTAGTCCTCGGAAAGCCACACCGACACGGGCTGAATTCCACCGGAGAAATATGCACCTGCGGGTGAGGCAATCACCGCGTAGGTGTAGGTAGCTGAGGGGTGCACGCCCAGGGTGGTTTCGGTGGCGATCATAAAGGGGCGCAGGTAGAGCGCTTCTTCTCCCCCGGCTTTGGGCACCCACTGCTGATCAATGTCAACCAACTGCCGCAGCGATTCAATAAAGAGATCTTCAGGCAGTTCGGGCATAGCCATGCGCTCAGCGGAGCGTTGCATGCGGCGTGCATTCATCTCTGGCCTGAAGGTTTTGATGTGGCCGTCTTCGTGGCGGTAGGCCTTAATTCCTTCGAAAATTGCTTGGCCATAGTGCAGCACGGAGCTGGCGGGGTCGATGCTGAATGGCTCGTAGGGGCGCACTTGGGCGTTGTGCCAGCCTTCTTCGGCATTCCAGTCGATGGTGACCATGTGGTCGGTGAAGTAGTTGCCAAATCCCGGGGCCTCGAGGATTTCAGCGAGGCGCTCCGGGGAGGTGGGGTTTTCAGTTCTATGAATGCTAAATGAAAGTTCGCTCATAGTATTTCAACCTACACCGCCACAAGAATCGTGGCGGTTGATTAGGCTCTGTTGGGTGTGCTGCAACTACCCCTAGCGGCCACCACGTAACGTCGACAAGCAAAGGTGCATTTTTCGTGAGTATTTCCACTAACCTCCCAGCCACCGGTAGCCGGAGTAATGCTGAGCTGCTTTCTTCGCTACCTCAGGGCAGCAACGCCATTGTGGTGCCACTGTTTTCGGCAGAAGATTCCATCGAACTTGCAGTGTCGGAGCTTTTCGACGCCCCAACCTCGCGCAGCTTGCTCACCACTTTCGAGGCTCTGGGCGCCAAGGGCAGCGAGGGTGAATTGCTGCGAGTTCCCGCGCCAGAAAACGTCGATGCTGATTTCCTGCTGGGCGTTGGTTTAGGTGAGGCCGAAGAACTTAGCGATGAATCCCTGCGTCGTGCCTGCGGTGCTGCTGCTCGTTCACTCGCCGGGGTTCGTCATGCTGTGGTGACGCTCGGTGCCTTCGGTATGCAGGCTGCCGTTGAGGGATTCCTGCTCGGTGCGTACCACTTCAGTGGCGTTCGCTCGAAGGAATCGGGCAAGGCCCCGGTGGAGCTGTTGAGCTTCCTTGGCGATGAAGACGAGCGGGAAGTATTCGAGCAAGCCCTCATCACCTCCGAATCGGTGATGCTGGCCCGCGACTTGGTGAACACGCCTTCTTCCTCGCTCTACCCCGAAACCTATGCCGATGAGCTCGTCTCCTACGCCGAGGCCTTCGACCTTGAGGTCGAGGTGTTGGATTTTGAGCAGCTCAAAGAAGAAGGCTTCGGCGGCATCGTGGCCGTCGGCGGTGGATCCGCACGCAAGCCTCGCCTGGTTCGTCTGCGTTGGTCGCCCGAAAACCCCAAGCACCGTGTAGCGCTGGTGGGCAAGGGCATCACCTTCGATACCGGCGGAATTTCCATCAAGCCGGGCGCCAATATGGACGACATGATCTCCGATATGGGCGGTTCCGCGGCCGTGGTGGGCACCATCATTGCTGCTGCTCGCCTGGGTATCGACATTGAGGTCACCGCCACCATTCCTCTGGCAGAAAATATGCCTGGCGGCTCGGCGTATCGTCCCGGCGATGTCATCCGCCACTATGGTGGCTTAACCTCCGAGATTCTCAACACCGACGCCGAAGGCCGTTTGGTGCTTGCCGATGCCATCGCACGCGCATGCGAAGACGAGCCCGAATACCTCATGGAGGTGGCAACGCTCACCGGCGCGCAGCTCGTGGCCCTAGGCGATCGCACAGCCGGCGTGATGGGTTCTGATGGATTCTGCGACTTCATGGCCGATACCGGCAATGACGTCGGCGAACAGGCCTGGGCTATGCCCATGCCCGAAGAACTCGGCGAGGCCATCAAGTCCCCGGTGGCTGATCTGCAAAACATCTCCCGCGACCGCAAGGGCGGCATGATGGTGGCTGCTTGGTACTTGAGCCACTTCGTCAGCGAGGGAGTGCAATGGGTGCACTTCGATATCGCAGGCCCTGGCTACTCCAGCAGCGCCCACGGCTACACCCCCAAGCGTGGTACCGGCGTTCCAGTCCGCACCTTTATCGCAGCCCTTCAGACGCTGGCGAATTCCCATCAGGACTAGGGGGGCTCGTGGCATCCTCGCCGGCATTGTTCCTGGCAGGCAGCAGACAATGATGCCGGCGACGCCAAAGCGCGAGCCTCAACCGTGGTGACGGCTCACGCGCCCATTGGCCAAGGTCACATTCGTGGCCAAAACACGGTACTGTCTGAAGGTATATACGTTCATTTTTGCAAACTTTCGAGGAGTCTAAACACATGGCGCACTCCGTAGAGATGCCTGAGCTTGGCGAATCCGTCACTGAAGGCACCATCACCCAGTGGCTGAAGTCCGTCGGCGACACCGTCGAGGTAGACGAGCCTTTACTTGAGGTATCCACCGACAAAGTCGATACCGAGGTTCCCTCCCCCGTAGCCGGCACCATCTTAGAAATCCGCGCCGAAGAAGACGACACGGTCGATGTCGGCGACGTGATCGCCGTGATCGGTGATGCCGATGAAGCTTCCGAGGATCAGGATTCCAAGGAGGAAGAGTCTCAGGAAAGCAGCGCTGAAGAAGCTTCCGAGGAAACCTCTGAGGACAAAGAAGAGGCAAAGCTTGCCGCTAAGTCCTCTGGCAAGGGCACCGATGTGGCTATGCCTGAGCTTGGCGAGTCCGTCACCGAAGGCACCATCACCCAGTGGCTGAAGTCCGTCGGCGACACCGTCGAGGTAGACGAGGCACTGCTTGAGGTATCCACCGACAAGGTTGATACCGAGGTTCCTTCCCCCGTAGCCGGCACCATCTTGGAAATCCTGGCCGAAGAAGACGACACCGTTGATGTTGGCGAGGTTATCGTGCGCATCGGTGACGCCGATGCAGCAGGCTCCGATGACTCGGATGACTCGGATGACGTTGCCGAAGAAGACCGCGATGTTCCTTCCGAAGAGGCTATTCAAGAAGCCGAGAACAAGGAAGACAACGACACGGTGGAAGAAGCAGAGTCGTCCAACTCCTCGGATTCCAGCGAGGAGGCCAGCGGTGAAGCCACCGATGTGGTGATGCCGGAACTCGGCGAATCTGTCACCGAAGGCACCATCACCCAGTGGCTGAAGTCCGTCGGCGACACCGTCGAGGTAGACGAGGCACTGCTTGAGGTATCCACCGACAAGGTTGATACCGAGGTTCCTTCCCCCGTAGCCGGCACCATCTTGGAGATCCTCGCCGAAGAAGACGAGACGGTAGACGTCGGCGACGTCATCGTGCGCGTTGGCGACCCAAGCGCTGCCAAGTCCGAGGAAAAGAGCGAGAAGAAGCAGGATTCCAAGGACGAAGAAAAGGCCGAAGAGCCTAAGGAAGAGCCCAAGAAGGAAGAAGCCAAGCCTGAAAAGAAGGCTGAGGAGCCCAAGAAGGAAGCTCCGAAGTCTGAGAAGAAGGCCGAAGAGTCCAAGAAGGAAAGCGCTACTTCCGGCAAGGTTCCTTATGTGACCCCGCTGGTACGCAAGCTCGCCGAAAAGCACGACGTGGATCTCAACTCCGTTGAGGGCACCGGCATTGGTGGTCGCATCCGCAAGCAGGACGTGCTGGCCGCTGCCGAGGGTTCGAAGTCGCAGCAGGATGCTCCTGCCGAGCAAAGCAAGGAAGCACCGAAGGGCGAGCGCGCCAACTGGTCTACCAAGTCGGTGGATCCTGAGAAGGCAGAGCTGATCGGCACCACGCAGAAGGTCTCGCGCATCCGTGAGATCACCGCCAAGAAGATGGTGGAAGCGCTGCAGATTTCCGCACAGCTCACCCACCTCCAGGAAGTCGACGTGACCAAGGTGGCCGAGCTGCGCAAGACCGCAAAGCCTGCCTTCAAGGAAAAGTACGGCGTAAACCTCACCTACCTGCCCTTCTTTGTCAAGGCAACGGTTGAGGCTTTGGTCAGCCACCCCAACGTCAATGCTTCCTACGATGCTGAGTCGAAGGAAATGACCTACCACGCTGACGTGAACGTGGCTATCGCCGTGGACACTCCTCGCGGTTTGCTCACTCCGGTGATTCACAAGGCACAGGAAAAGACCCTGCCCGAGTTGGCTCAGGCCATCGTTGAGCTTGCCGATAAGGCTCGCAACAACAAGCTCAAGCCACAGGACCTCTCCGGCGCTACCTTCACCATCACCAACATCGGCTCTGAAGGCGCACTGTCTGATACCCCGATCCTCGTGCCTCCGCAGGCCGGCATCCTGGGTACCGCCGCTATTCAGAAGCGCCCGGTGGTTGTGACTGAGCACGGCGTGGACGCTATTGCCATTCGCCAGATGTGCTACCTGCCCTTCTCCTACGATCACCAGATCGTCGATGGTGCAGACGCTGGTCGCTTCACCGCCACCATCAAGGATCGTCTGGAAACGGGCGACTTCGAGTCCGACCTCGATCTCTAAGCGATTCACCACTACACCCCACCACCCCCGCTCCAAGCGGGCAGGTCGTGGGGTGTTTGTGTTTTATTCACCTTCGATGGCCATCAACTGGTGAACCAATACACCCGAACTTACCTATAATGACGGGGGTCACTACATATCTTGGAGTGAGAAGAAGGTAGGTTCATGGGTTCACCCACACACTATTCGCCCTACGTAGCCCGGCACATCGGCCCCACTGCCGATGATCGCAGTGAATTGCTGCAGCGCCTGGGCTTCGATTCTTTTGAGGCCCTCATTGAGGCCGCTGTGCCAAAAGATATCCACAGCGAAGCACTCGATCTGCCGGAGCCTTTAAGTGAAGACGAAGCACTTGCGCGCTTGCGCGGCTATGCCGATCAAAACATTGCGCTGAAGCCCTTTTATGGCCAGGGTTTCTACGAGACCTCCACTCCCCCGGTGATTCGTCGCAATGTCCTTGAATCACCAGCCTGGTACACCGCCTACACCCCGTATCAGCCGGAAATCTCCCAGGGACGCCTTGAGGCTTTGCTGCACTTCCAGAACATGGTCAGCGAACTCACGTGCCTTCCTGTTGCCGGTGCCTCGCTTCTCGACGAAGCTTCCGCCGCAGCGGAAGCCGTGGCACTCATGGCCCGCGTGAGCCGCAAGGGCAGGCGCATCATCTTTGATCAGCGCCTGCACCCGCAGGTGTTGGCCGTGGCCACAGAGCGCGCACGCACCTTGGCCTTGGAAGTTGAAATCACCGACATCACCGAGGGGCTCGTGGGCGAAGATCTGGTGGGCATGATCCTTGCCTACCCCGGCACCGAGGGCGACCTCAGCGATATCCGTCGCGCCATCGAAGATATTCATTCCCGCGGCGCCCTAGCGGCAGTAGCCTGCGATCTTTTGGCGCTGCAATTGCTTGAAGCTCCTGGCACGCTCGGTGCCGATATCGCCTTTGGTTCTTCTCAACGCTTTGGTGTGCCGCTCTTCTTCGGCGGCCCACACGCCGCCTTTATGGCCGTTACCTCCAAGCTCACCCGCCAGCTTCCCGGTCGCGTGGTCGGTATTGCTCGCGATGCCGACGGCAATCCTGCGTTGCGTCTTGCCTTGCAAACGCGCGAGCAACATATTCGCCGCGAAAAAGCCACAAGCAATATCTGCACCGCACAGGCGCTGTTAGCTGTTACTGCCACCATGTACGCCATTTGGCATGGTGCTGATGGCCTGCGCCAGATTGCACAGCGTGTGCACGCTCGTGCCTGCGATTTTGCCGCAAGCGTTCAGGATTCCTTTGAGCTTGCCCACCAGCACTTCTTTGACACGGTGACGGTGCTCGCCCCCGGCAAGGCAGAAGCGATTGTCCAAGGCGCTGAGGAACGCGGCTACCTGCTGCGCGCCATCGGCGCCGACAAAGTAAGCGTGAGCTTCGGTGAATCGGCAAGCCAGGCCGATGTGGAGGCGCTGGCGGAAGTCTTTGGCGTGCAGGCTCGCGAGGCTGAAGGCTCGGCGATCCCCCAAAGCCTTGAGCGCAGCAACCCCACCTTGAAGCATCCGGTGTTTTCTTCGATCCACTCGGAAACCCAGATGCTTCGCTACTTGCGCAAGCTTTCGGATCGCGACTTGGCTCTCGACCGCAGCATGATCCCCTTGGGTTCTTGCACCATGAAGCTCAACCCCACCGCTGGTCTGGAGCCGATTTCTTGGCCTAACTTTGCCAATATTCACCCCTACGCACCGGATCGTCACACCGCCGGCTGGCGCGCGTTGATTGAAGAGCTCCAAGGCTGGCTGGAACGCATTACCGGCTATGCCAAGGTCTCGGTGCAGCCGAACGCTGGCTCCCAAGGTGAGCTCGCAGGCCTATTGGCCATTCGCCGCTATCACGTGGCCCGCGGCGAGGGACAGCGCGATGTGGTGCTGATTCCGCGCTCGGCTCATGGCACCAATGCAGCCTCGGCAAAGCTTGCCAATCTCGACGTGGTGGTGGTGGAAAATGATGGCCGCGAAGGCTCCATCGATATGGCTGACCTTGAGGCCAAGATCGATAAGGTTGGCGATCGCCTCGCCGGCATCATGATCACCTACCCCTCCACTCACGGCGTCTTCGAGGCGAGTGTGCGCGAGGTATGCGCCAAGATCCACGAGCACGGTGGGCAGGTCTATATCGATGGCGCAAACATGAATGCGCTCACCGGTATTGCCCAACCGGGTGAATTCGGTGGCGACGTGTCGCACCTGAACCTGCACAAGACCTTCACCATCCCTCATGGCGGTGGCGGCCCAGGTGTTGGCCCGGTCTGTGTAGCCGAGCACCTGGCTCCGTATCTGCCCAGTGATCCTTTGGGCACCGATCCCACGCAACCTGCACCAGGTGACGCGGGCGTACCGATTGCCTCGGCTCGCTATGGCTCCGCCGGCGTATTGCCCATTTCTTGGGCATATATCGCGATGATGGGTGCCAAGGGCTTGCGCCAGGCTACGGCCACGGCCATTTTGAACGCCAACTACATTGCCGCTGAGCTCAAAGAGGACTTCCCGGTGCTCTACACAGGCCCGGGCGGCTTGGTGGCCCATGAGTGCATTCTCGATTTGCGTCCGCTCAGTGATGCCACTGGCGTGAGCGCCGCGGATGTGGCCAAGCGCCTGATCGACTTTGGCTTCCACGCCCCGACGCTCTCCTTCCCGGTGGCTGGCACCTTGATGGTAGAGCCCACGGAGTCTGAGGATGTAGCCGAGCTCGATCGCTTTATTCAAGCGATGCGGGCAATTCGGGCAGAGATTGCTGAGATTGAACAAGGCACCACCGCCTACGAGGAATCCATGCTGCATCATGCGCCCTTTAATGCGCAGGTGGCCTGTGCTGATCAGTGGCCATATGCCTTTGGGCGCGAAGAAGCTGTGTACCCAGTTGAGTCTTTGCGCGAAGCCAAGTATTTCCCGCCCGTTCGCCGCCTCGACGAGGCCTATGGCGATCGCAATTTCTGCTGCACCGGTTAAGGAGCAATGTTTATGAGCAAGCTTTTGCACTCTCCCCTGCACGCTGTGCACGAATCTCTAGGCGCAAGCTTTACCCCCTTCGGCGCCTGGAACATGCCGCTGAAATACGGTTCCGAGCTTGGCGAACACCGCGCGGTGCGCACAAGCTGTGGGATGTTCGACCTCTCGCACATGGGCGAGGTGAAAGTCACCGGCCCCGATGCTGCGGCGTTGTTGGATTATGCGCTGGTATCCAAGCTCTCTGCCATTGCCGTGGGCAAAGCCAAGTACTCCATGATGGTCAATGAGCAAGGTGGCGTGATCGACGATCTGATCACCTACCGCCTGGGCGAACAGGAATTCCTCGTGGTGCCCAATGCCGGTAATACCGAGGCGGTTGTGGCCGCTTTGCAGGAACGCGCCGAAGGCTTTGAAGTAGAGCTTGTCGACGCATCGCGCGACACCGCTTTGATTGCTGTGCAAGGCCCGAAGGCTGAGGCAGTAATTGAGGCATTGGTTGATCCCGAGGATGCAACCACCGTGCAGGAATTGAAATACTATGCCGCCACCTGGATGGTGGTGGCCGGACACCGCGTGCTGCTCGCACGTACCGGCTACACCGGCGAGGATGGTTTCGAGCTGTATATCCCCTGTGCAGAGGCCGAGGATCTTTGGAAGGCCATCGCTGAGATCGGCCAAGACTTCGACCTCGTACCCTGTGGCCTTGCCGCACGAGATTCGCTCAGGCTAGAAGCAGGCATGCCGCTATACGGCAATGAGCTCAGTGTGGAGCGCACCCCTGCAGATGCTGGCCTCGGGGTTTTGGTGAGCAAGAAAAAAGAAGGCGATTTCGTGGGCAAGCAGGCCTTGCTCAATGCTGAGGAATCCGAGCGTGTGCTTGTGGGCTTAAGCTCCACGCAGCGTCGCGCCGCCCGGCAGGGTGCCGAGCTTTATGCAGGCGAGCAGGTTGTTGGTGAGGTCACCTCCGGTCAGCCTTCACCCACCTTGGGTCATCCCATCGCACTGGCCTACGTGGACCGTGAGTACACCGCCGAGGGCACCGAGCTTGAGGCCGATGTTCGCGGAAAAAGGTTGCCATTTGTAGTTCAAACGCTGCCTTTTTATCGACGCGAACAATAAGCTTGGTTCCAACGTCGAAAAGCTAACACCCTAGGAAAGGAACACCCCATGTCGAACTTGCCTGAAGATTTCTCCTACTCCGAAGACCACGAGTGGATCAATGCCACCGCCGAAGATGCCGTGGGCGCAACCGTGCGCGTCGGCATCACCTCCGTTGCCGCCGATCGCTTGGGCGAGGTCGTATTCGCGGAGCTTCCTGAAGTAGGCGACCAAGTAGAGGCCGGAGAAACCTGCGGTGAGGTGGAATCCACCAAATCTGTATCCGATCTCTACTCCCCTGTCACCGGCACCGTCACCGCGGTCAATGACGCAGTCCACGATGATTATGCGGTAGTCAATAACGATCCCTTCGGCGAGGGCTGGCTCTTCGAAGTCGAGGTCGAATCCACCGGCGAACTCATGGACGCTGCAACCTATGCCGAGGCCAATGGCGTGAATTAATCACCCAAGCCACCCAACACCGCACCTTCAAGCTTTTCAAGGTGCGGTGTTGTTGTTTTGAGGCGCCCACGGTGCCTGTGTGCAAGAGGAGTACCCTAGATGCCCATGAGCGCACCTCGCGATCCATTTTTTCCAGCCCACCAGTCCATTCGCGCCTCCAGCGAGCCTATCGACGTGCGCATGCTTGGCACCGTCGATTATCAGCAGGCATGGGATCTACAAACCGAGCTTGCAGCCGAACGTGCCCAAGACAGCATCGGCGATACCCTCCTCGTGCTCGAACACCCCAATGTCTACACCGCTGGGAAAAGAACCCAGCCGGAGGATCGCCCTCGTAATGGGTTGCCGGTGATCGACGTTAACCGCGGTGGCCGAATCACCTGGCATGGCGAAGGCCAATTGGTGATGTACCCGATTATCCGTCTAGCCGAGCCGGTCGATGTGGTTGATTATGTGCGCCGCCTTGAAGAGGCACTGATTCAAAGCGTGCGCCAGGCGGGCATCACCACCGCCGGGCGCATCGACGGACGTTCAGGGGTGTGGGTGCCAGGCACCAACGGCCAACAGCACCGCAAGGTCGCAGCCCTAGGCATTCGAATCACCCGAGGGGTGACCATGCACGGGCTGGCCTTGAACTGCAATAACACCCTGGAGTACTACGAGCACATCGTCCCTTGTGGCATCGACGATGCAGGGGTGACCACCATGAGTGCCGAGCTTGGCCGCGATATCACCACCGAATCGATGACGGCTCCGCTCATTCGGGAAATTACCCGGGCGCTTGCTGGCGAATTGCAGGTGGCCAATCATAGTTTTGATCAAGCACCTGATCCCACCAAGGGCATAAAGCGCAGGTAATAGCGCTGTGGGCACGTTTTGCTCACAACGAGTAGGGTACGTGGGGTGACTACAGCACCTGAAGGACGCAGACTGTTAAGAGTTGAGGCTCGCAACTCGCAGACCCCAATTGAGAGCAAGCCTCGCTGGATTCGCACCGCCGTGAAAACGGGCCCTGAGTATCAGGACATGAAAAAGAAGGTGTCTGGCGCAAGCTTGCACACCGTGTGCCAGGAAGCTGGCTGCCCGAATATCCACGAATGTTGGGAATCACGCGAAGCCACCTTCCTCATTGGTGGTGCGAATTGTTCACGCCGTTGCGACTTCTGCCAGATCAACTCGGCAAAACCAGAACCACTGGATCGCGACGAGCCACGAAGGGTGGCGGAGTCTGTGCGCGAAATGCAGCTCAACTACTCCACCATTACCGGCGTGACCCGCGATGACCTCGAAGACGAAGGCGCATGGCTTTATGCCGAGGTGGTGCGCCAGATTCACCAGCTCAACCCCCATACCGGTGTTGAGAACCTGGTTCCGGATTTCTCTGGCAAACCCGATCTGCTGCAGGAAGTCTTTGAGGCTCGCCCCGAGGTCTTCGCCCATAACCTTGAGACGGTGCCGCGCATCTTCAAGCGAATCCGTCCGGCGTTTCGATATGAGCGCTCGCTCGACGTGATCCGCCAGGCACGCGACTTTGGCCTTGTCACCAAGTCCAATCTCATCTTGGGCATGGGTGAAACCGAAGAAGAAATTCGTGAGGCTCTCGATGATCTTCACGATGCTGGCTGCGACATCATTACCATCACCCAGTACCTTCGCCCAGGCCCGCTCTACCACCCGATTGATCGTTGGGTAAAGCCCGAGGAGTTTATCGAGCACGCCGATTATGCTCGTGAAATCGGCTTCGGCGCAGTGATGTCTGGACCGTTGGTTCGATCCTCCTACCGTGCAGGCAAGCTCTATGCCCAGGCGCTTGAATCCCGTGGTGAAGCGTTGCCGAGCCATCTGAGCCACTTGGCAGAAACCGCTCAGGGCAGCACCGCACAGGAGGCATCGACGCTGCTGCAGAAGTACGGTAAATCTGAAGACACTCCGGTGGTGTCTTCTCGCACCAATTCCTAAGCATCCAAGGTGAGCTTGTAAGGTTATTGAACATGGCAGACCCGAATAAACAGGACATCAAGGCCGCAAAGAAGGCCCAGAAGCGCGCGAAGCGTGAGCAGCGCAAGAATACGCGGAAGCAGATCTGGCAGGCATTCCAGATGCAGCGCAAGCAGGATAAGGCGCTGGTGCCGATCATGCTCGCAGCATTCTTGGGCATGGGCTTAGTCTTTTTCCTGCTCGGCTCCCTCTGGGGTGGCCAGTGGTTCATGTTGATCGTGGGCCTCGCCTTCGGTGCCGCACTGGCCATGTGGCTGTTTAGCCGCCGTCTGCAAAATAGCGTCTACGATCGCGCCGATGGCCAAGCTGGTGCAGCCGGCTGGGCGTTGGAGAATCTTCGCTCCGGCATGGGCATTGCCTGGCGCACCAAGACCGGTGTTGCCATGACCCGCCAGATGGACGTGCTGCACCGCGTGGTTGGCGTATCGGGCGTGGTACTGGTTGGCGAAGGCAACCGCAGCCACCTGAATAACCTCATTGCGCAGCAGAAGCGTCGCATTGAAAAGCTCGTGCCTGGCGTGCCCGTCGAGGTGGTCATGGTGGGCAATGAAGGCGATGCGGTGCCGCTGAAGAACTTGCAGCGCCACCTGATGAAGATGCCCAAGCGCTACAAGAAGAATGAGGTCTACCAGATCGCTGGTCGCCTAGAGGCCATGGATGCGGTGAATTCCGGCCAGGCGCTGCCTAAAGGCCCCATCCCCGGCGGTGGCAAGATGTCGGGCATGAACCGTGCTGCACGTCGTGCCGCTGAGCGCAATAAGCGCGGCTAGCAACACGCTGAAAGAACACTCCCGCCTCGATACGAGGCGGGAGTTTTTGTCGTCTTTGCGATGGGGACAGCGAGGTTGCGGGCCTAACCCATCACCACGGAGGTGCCGGTTGCACGGTCGTGGATGCCGCGGCCGTCGGCGTCGACAAGCACTGCGGGGAAGATGAAGAGGGTGAAAAAGGTTCGGGCGAATGCGCGGAGGAAATTGACTCGGGCATCGGCGTCGATGCGGGCTACCCCCATGCCGAGGATGGCTTGGCCGGGGGTTCGGGCGAATAGCCAGACGGAGATCACACCGAGAAGGAGGTAGATCATGGGGGTAACTGTGGCGACACCCCCGAGGGAGCTCGTGATGGCTACCACACCATTGGCGATTGCGAGGCAGATGAACCAGTCGATAAACACCCCGCCGGTACGCCGCATCACTGAAGCAAGCGAGCCTGGGCCTTTTGCAGGTAAACCGAGGTGCTCACCAGGCCAGCGAGCGGTGTTGTCGGTGTCGAATTGTGAGGGGATCTGCGGCCCGTCAAGCCAACTTCTTTTCGGCTGTCGAGGTGTTTGATCCGTTTCGTCTTTGGGGGTATTTCGCCGGCTATTCATAGAGTTTCACCTTAGCTTCTTGCCTGAAATTCGGGGGTAAGGCACTCGGAATGGGCGAATTTTAGTCAGTCGATAGAAAATTGGGTTAGACTCTTTCCTGAACCCCATTTGGGGCAAGCACAACGCAACCTACCCCGGCGCAAGCCCGCGGCTTTTAGGAGACATCGTGGCATTTCAATCCGCTGACGACGTACTGAAGTTCATCAAGGACGAAGAAGTCGAGTTCATCGACATCCGTTTCACCGACGTTCCCGGCATCGAGCAGCACTTCTCGATCCCGGCGAGCATCCTCGACGAAGACGCAATCGAAGAAGGCCTCGCATTCGACGGCTCCTCCGTTCGCGGCTTTACCACCATTGACGAGTCCGACATGAACCTCCTGCCGGACCTCGCAACCGCGAAGATTGACCCCTTCCGGAAATCGAAGACGCTGAACATGAAGTTCTTCGTCCACGATCCCTTCACCCGCGAGCCCTTCTCCCGCGACCCGCGCAACGTGGCTCGCAAGGCAGAGGAATATCTTGCATCCACCGGGATCGCCGACACCTGCTTCTTCGGCGCCGAGGCGGAGTTCTACCTCTTTGACAAGGTTCGCTACGCCACCGACGCTCACACCGGCTTCTACGAAGTAGATTCCTCCGAAGGTTGGTGGAACCGCGGTAAGGAAACCCAACTCGATGGCACCCCCAACCTGGGCTACAAGACCCGCCTGAAGGGCGGCTACTTCCCGGTGCCCCCATACGACCAGACCCTTGAGCTTCGCGACGAAATGACGAAGAACCTCATGCAGTGTGGTTACGAGATCGAGCGTTTCCACCACGAGGTGGGCACCGGTGGCCAGCAGGAAATTAACTACAAGTTCAACACCCTGCTGCACGCTGCCGACGATCTGCAGTCCTTCAAGTACATCGTTAAGAACACTGCAGCACAGCACGGCAAGACCGTCACCTTCATGCCCAAGCCCCTGGCAGGCGACAACGGCTCCGGTATGCACGCCCACCAGTCGCTGTGGAAGGACGGCAAGCCGCTGTTCCACGACGAGTCCGGTTACGCAGGCCTTTCCGATATCGCCCGCTACTACATCGGCGGTATCCTCCACCACGCAGGCGCTGTGCTGGCGTTTACCAACCCGACCCTGAACTCCTACCACCGCCTGGTGCCCGGCTTCGAGGCTCCGATCAACCTGGTGTACTCGCAGCGCAACCGTTCTGCCGCTGTGCGCATCCCGATCACCGGCTCGAACCCCAAGGCAAAGCGTATCGAGTTCCGTGCACCGGACCCATCGGGCAACCCCTACTTCGGTTTCGCTGCCATGATGCTGGCAGGTCTCGACGGCATCAAGAACCGCATCGAGCCGCACGCACCGGTGGATAAGGACCTCTACGAGCTTCCTCCGGAGGAAGCAGCTTCCATCCCGCAGGCACCGACCTCGCTTGAGGCATCGCTGAAGGCTCTGGAAGAAGACCACGAGTTCCTCACCGACAACGACGTCTTCACCGAGGACTTGATCGACACCTACATCAAGCTGAAGTACGACAACGAGATCACCCCCGTTCGTCTGCGCCCCACCCCGCAGGAGTTCGAGCTGTACTTCGACTGCTAAAAAGCAGCAACGCATAAAGGCGGCAAGCATCTGCTTGCCGCCTTGTTGTTATTTCCGGAGCCTTTCGGCACCCACTTGAAGCTGCGATATGCGATCTCAGGCCTTAAGCATTGACTGCGTCTGCATAATCGCCCATCTTCATCAGCTTGTATTCCTTGACCAAACGGATGCAGGGGCGGATACCAAATAACACAGAGCCGATAACAAAAAGCCAGGTACCTGCAACCATCGTGCGGTCGCTAAAGAAGAGGAAAGACCCAATGAGGAAGGTTGCCGCTGCGACCACATCCACAATGGTGTAGGCCAATTCATAGATCGCAGCAACTTCCATATGCTGCTTGGATTTGAGCGCATTACGGGGATCAAAGAATTTTGGCATGAGCATCAGCATAGACGCGGTGAGCAACAGCACACCATTGTCTTCACCACCTTTTCAACGCCCGCCGTTTTAGGCGTGTCACCTCACGCCTGGACGCGCAATACCGCCGTGTAGCTGGGTAAGCCCTGATACCCCACGGTGTTTTGGCCCGAAACATTCCTTCCTTTTTCCGGGCAGCACCACCCCTGAGGTGGGCAAAGAGCAGGTGCACAGACAGGGGATGCGGTTAGGTTTTAAGAATTTAAGCCTGTACATTTTTGCACCGTACTGGTAACGGAATGAAACACTTTTACTCCCTTACCCCGGAGGCAACGATGCATCGTTGTCTTTTTCAGCAACCTGCCATCAAGGATGAAAGATGACGCAATTATGACCACTGCAGCGACGAATGCGGCCAAGGAGCCACAGCAACCAGTAGCAAACCCAGACGCCACCACTACCCCACCGAGCAGGGAAACCGTGGGCAGCTTCATTATGAAGGTGCTCAACGGTATCTCCATCGCAGTGGTCGTCGCCCTTGTCCCCCAGGCACTACTTGGTGAGCTGCTCAAAGCGCTCGTTCCGCACTTCCCGTCGCTGCAAACCTTCCTTGGTCTGATCGCGCTTTCGGCCACCATGTTGCCGGCCATCATCGGCTTCTTGGTGGGCATGCAGTTCAAGCTGAACCCCATCCAAAACGCCACCGTTGCTGTGGCTTCCGTCCTTGGTTCAGGCGTAGCTCAGGTCGATCCCAATGGCGGTTTCCACCTCCAAGGCACAGGGCTTGTGATCAACGCCGGTCTTACCGCCGGCATTGGTGTGCTTATTGCTAAGTACATCGGCCCCAAACTAGGCCAGTACATGGTGCTGTTTTTGCCCATGATCGTCGTGGTTGTTGCCGGTGGCATCGGCTGGATGGTCACCTACCCTGCCGTGAAGGTATTCAGCGTTTGGCTCGGTGAAGTCATCGTGGGTGCAACCAACCTCCAACCCATCTTGATGGGCACGATCATGGCCGTCGTCTTCGCATTCTTAATTCTGAGCCCGATTTCTACCGTGGGTATCGCCACCGCCATCTTCCTCTCAGGTATTGCTTCCGGTACCGCGAACCTCGGTTGCGTCTGTGCCGCCTTTGGCGTGTGTGTTGCCGGCTGGCGCGCGAATCCCGTAGCTGCCTCCCTCCTGCCCGTGATTGGTTCGCCCAAGGTGCACATGGCCAATATCATGGGTCGCCCCTTGAACTTCCTGCCTATTCTGTGCAGCTCGGCAATCGTGGGCGCCGTTGGCGGCTGGCTCGGCATTGCCGGCACGCCGATTTCCGCGGGCTTCGGCATCTCCGGTTTGGTAGGCCCTGTTACCGCTTTGAATGCTGAGGGCTGGGGCTGGAGCTTTGGCAATATCTTGATCATCATCGGCATCTTCGTCGTACTGCCGCTGCTGTGCTCGATTGTGTTTGTTCGCCTCTTCCAGCGCGCAGGCCTGATCCGCCCTGATCACTACCGCTTGAGCTTCATCTAACAGCCTTATCTAGAACCGGTGCCCCGCAACAGATGTTGCGGGGCTTTTTGGCGTTGCAAGACGCTCCCTCAGCGCGATGCGGAGGCTCGGGTACTCGGGAGTGGCACAAAAATAACCCCCGCTTCACGTAGGTGAAGCGGGGGTTAGAGCTTTAGGTTTGAAAGCTCTTGAGGGCTTACTTCTCGTCGCCCTTGAAAGCGCCGATAACCTTGTCGGCAGCTTCCTTAACCTTCTCGCCGACGTTGTCGGCAGCTTCCTTCACGTCGGACTTAACCTGGTCGGCCTTGCCCTCGTTCTTGATGTCGTCGTTGCCGGTAGCCTCGCCGAAGCCTTCCTTGACCTTGCCGCCGAGATCCTCAGCCTTGTTTTCGAAATCGCCCATGAGATCCTCCTAATTTTTATACTGAATTTCTTTTGTGCGAACGCGCCACTGCTTGGAAGCTTTCGCCTCCGGGGGCAGTGAGTGTGCCCTAGGGCACCGTGCGCCGCTGCCTCACAACTATAGCGCAAGGCGCATGGTTTGAGCCTCGTTCAAAGGAAGTTCCAAGGCAACCGTTATTGTTTTGCAATACGGCTAAATCTGTTTACAGCACCATGGCAGCGATCCAACCAGATGCCAGCAAAGGCAGGTTGAAGTGCAAGAACGTTGGAATCACGGTGTCGCGAATGTGGTCATGCTGGCCGTCTGCATCCAAACCGGCTGTGGGGCCGAGTGTGGAGTCTGATGCGGGCGAGCCTGCGTCGCCAAGCGCACCTGCGGCACCGACGATGGCGACGGTAGCCGCCGGGGAGAACCCAAGCGTTGCACACAGGGGCACATAAATCGTGGCGATGATGGGCAGGGTGGAAAAGGAAGATCCGATACCCATGGTGACCACCAAACCAACCAAGAGCATGGCAAAGGCCGCGAGCCCCTTGGAATCGCCAACGAGGTTGGCAGAGGCCGTAACCAGAGATTCCACCTCGCCGGTTGCCTTCATCACGGAGGCGAAGCCCTGGGCGGTGATCATGATGAAGCCAATCAGTGCCATCATGCGCATACCTTGGCTAAAGACATCGTCGGCGGCCTTCCAGTGCACAGCACCAGTGCCCATGAAGATGGCAAGACCAACCAGTGCACCAATCAGCAGCGAATCGGCCTCAGTGCCGATAGCCTGCATCCATACCTGCACACCGAACGTGGCGATGATCGCGATGATGGAGACGATCACCTTATAACGCGAAACCGTTTGGTCTTCCACGCCAGCGGCGATATCAATGGTTTCGTAGTCGCGCGGTTTGCGGTAACTGAAAAACACGGCAATCAACAGGCCAGCGACCATACCCATGGCGGGGATGGCCATCACCTTGAGGATGTTGATGCCGTCGGTGTCCATGCCAGCTTGTTGTATATTGCCAAGCAGAATGTCATTGAGGAAGATCGAGCCGAAGCCCAGCGGAATCCACATATACGTGGTGACCAAACCGAAGGTCATGACGCAGGCCACGAGGCGACGGTCGAGCCTGAGCTTATTCATCACGGCCAACAGTGGCGGGATGATCAGCGGAATAAACGCAATGTGCACCGGGATGAGGTTCTGGCTCATCACGCTCATGGCGAGGATGCCGGCAAGCATGAGCCATTTCGCCACCGAGACTGCCTTCGAGCGGGTTTCTTGGGAGCTCACCCCCACCTTGTCCATGATCCAATCCGCCAGAAGCTGCGGTAGTCCGGAAGAGGACACCGCCATGGCAAACGCGCCGAGCAGTGCATAACTCAGGGCAATTTTTGCACCGCCCGAGAGGCCATCTTCAAAAGCGATCATGGTCTGATCGATGCCCAGGCCCGAAAGCAGGCCGCCAACGAGGGCGCCGAGGAACAGGGAAATTACAACGTGGACGCGCAGCAGTGCCAGCACAAGCATGACTACCACTGCGATCAGGACAGCATTCATGCTTTATAAATTTAATCCACTAGGGCGCATATTCCAGATTCTTACCCCTCGTGGGGTTAGCCCCTTTTTTCACCCCTTGCACAACCCCAGCACAGTCGCTGCACAACCCCCTTCACAGCCCCTGCGCGACCCCCTGCAGCCACCCAGCCCCAGCCCCTCGCCCGGCTCGAAACCGCGCAGAGCTGGAGATCCTGGAAGGCGTTATTTCGGCGGCAGTAGCGCGTCCAATACCGGTAGCGGAACAAGCACACTATCGGCGAGGGTGGAAAGCACTGAGGGATCGACTATCCCACGCAGTTGCTCACGCACCGACCACAAAGGCACTGCCGGGACGGTAGAAGAGCCCTGCCCCACCAGTGCTTGGACGCTCAAGGCCTGCTGAACATCTTGGGTTAATTGCGCTGCCGGGCCGAAGGTATTGGCCGCCACCACAAAGCCAGGACCGAAGCTGGCTGAGGCGTGCACGCTTTGGCGATCATCAGACCAACCGAATTTCGTGGCCCAGATTCCCGGCAAGGTGGCTGTTCCATAATCCTGGCGATACCCATCTGCTGCCACCGGGGCTGCTGTGCGCATGCCATTGATCAGCGGCCACGCCACCGGGTCGAGGGCGATGGCTTGAAGGAAGCGCGCCATGTCATTGGTGGAGGTGGTGGTATTGCCCCAGAAGCCGTTGTAGTGGGTTTGCCCCAAACCGAATTGGGCAATGACTTCCGGAATGGCCTGCGGATACTTCCTATCCAACTCGGTGGCAATGCGATCATCGGAAAAGCGGATCATGGTTTCCACCTTGGCTTTATCCTCAGCCGCACCGTGATGCAGTACCCAGTAGCCGAGATAAAGCTTGGAAAGTGATAGCGCAGGACGCGACTGGTCAGCATTCGGCGTCGCTGCACGAACTCCAATCGGGGTATCCACCGTGATCTGGGTGCGATCCGGCACGCCATTAATTGGCACTTCTAGCGCCTGAGCCATGGGCGCTGCAGCAAAAGGAAGCGCCGCTGCGAGCACCAGGCTCGCGATGCGCGATGAGCGACGAGGGCCGAGCGTTTGCATGGAAGGAATCATCAAAGCCTCTTTTGCTTTCTGGGTTCATTGATGCCTGGATCGTTGGGGATCGCGTCGCAGATTTGCTCGCCGCCACTTCCACCACTGAGCCTGCAGGCGGTGTTGGGAACACATTGCAGCCTACTCCTGGGCTGTTTGGATCCAATAATGCTTTTCGACGTCCCCCTGCCGCCAACCCCACAACGCCCACCTTGGAGTTACTGCCACAAGCCCTGCATCGCACCCCCTCGCGGCTGCCGGATCGCCCTCACGTACACCGTGGAAGTTGGAAGTGCATTCCTTGAGTGCTTGAAAACTGTTCATTGGCTCCAAAACCTTGGTCTGAAGCGGGAAAAAATGGCTAAAAGCAAAGCGATTTACCCCCGTGTCACCTCGCGCATGCAGGCGATTTGTGCGAAGCTATCATTTACCTGTTGAGTAACAGATAAGTATTCGCACCAGTAGCAGAGGTTTCCATGCGCACTATCGGCTTGTATAACCCAGAACACGAAAAAGATGCCTGCGGTGTAGCCTTCGTGGCCAATATGCACGGCAAGGCTTCACGAACGCTTGTCGATCACGCCATCCAAGCGCTCGTCAACCTCGATCACCGTGGTGCCGCTGGAGCAGAGAAAAACACTGGTGACGGCGCTGGAATCTTGATTCAGATCCCAGACGCTTTCTATCGCGAAGTGTGCGAGTTCGACTTGCCAGCACAGGGCAGTTACGCCACCGGCATCGCCTTCTTACCAAGGGCTCGCATGGCCATGTTGGACGCCAAACGCGAAATTGAAGCCATCGCGAAGGAAGAAGGCGCCCGGGTGATCGGCTGGCGCGACATGCCAACCAATCCCGAAGGCTTAGGCGAGATGGCACTTGATGCCATGCCCAGCTTCGCCCAGGTGTTTATCGAGGTTGCTCAACCTTCGGATGCAGAGTCCGACTCCGAGCTTCTCAGCGGCATCGAACTCGACCGCGTGATGTTCTTTATTCGCAAGCGTTGCGAGCGCGAGTTGGGCACCAAAAACGGTGAGGAAACCGTCTACTTCCCCTCGCTCAGCGCCCGCACCATCGTGTACAAGGGCATGCTCACCACCCCGCAGTTGGCCAAGTTCTACCCGGATCTGCGCGACCCTCGCCTCAGCAGTGCCATTGCTTTGGTGCACTCGCGCTTTTCCACCAACACCTTCCCGGCGTGGCCTTTGGCTCACCCTTATCGCCTGGTGGCTCACAATGGTGAGATCAACACCGTGCGCGGCAACGAGAACTGGATGCGTGCGCGTGAATCGCTGATCCGCTCGGAGCAACTTGGTTCCTTAGATCGCGTGTTGCCGATCTGTACGCCCACCGGCTCGGACACCGCTCGCTTTGACGAAGCACTCGAGCTGCTGCACCTCGGTGGCCGCAGCCTGCCCCATGCGGTGATGATGACCATCCCCCAGGCCTGGGAGCACGCAGAGATCGCGCCTGAACTGCGCGATTTCTATGAGTACCACTCCTGCCTCATGGAGCCTTGGGATGGCCCTGCCGCCGTTGCCTTTACCGATGGCACCCTCGTTGGCGCCACCCTAGACCGCAATGGTCTGCGCCCTGGTCGCATCTGGATCACCGACGACGGTCTGGTGGTCATGGCCTCTGAGGCCGGCGTGCTTGATATTGCACCGGAGAAAATCGTCAAGCGCACCCGCGTGCAGCCTGGCCGGATGTTCTTGGTCGATACTGCCCAAGGCCGCGTGATTGAAGACGAAGAGATCAAGCGCGAACTGGCTACGGCCGAGCCCTATGGCGAGTGGATCGAGCAGAACTTCGTCCACCTGAAGGATCTGCCCCAGACCCGCTATGAGTACATGCCGCACAATCGTGCGGTCTTGCGCCAGCGCGTCTTCGGCATTACTGAAGAAGACGTCGATCTGATCATCCGCCCGATGGCGCTGGAAGCCTCCGAGGCGATTGGTTCCATGGGGTCTGACACCCCGATCGCGGCGCTTTCTGCTCGCCCACGCATGCTCTTCGATTTCTTTGCACAGCGCTTTGCACAGGTGACCAACCCGCCGCTGGACTCGATTCGCGAAAAGCCCGTCACCAGCATGTTCACCCTTTTAGGTGCGCAGTCCGATGTGCTCAACCCCGATGCTGAGGCAGCGCGGCGCATCCACATGGATCGGCCAATTATCGATAACCACGAGCTGGCTACCTTGATCCACGCCAATGACGATGGCGATTGGCCTACCTTCGGCGCTGCCGTGATCTCTGGTTTGTACCCGGTGGCGCATCACGGTGCGGGTATGCGCGAGGCTATTGCGCGCGTGCGTCGAGAAGTTTCTGAAGCCATTGCAGAAGGCAAGTCGATCATCGTGATTTCGGACCGCGAATCCGATGAGCGTTTCGCCCCGATCCCCTCCTTGCTGCTGACTTCCGCGGTGCACCAGCACCTCGTGGCCGAGCGCACCCGCACCCGCGCCTCGCTGGTGATCGAGTCCGGCGACGCCCGCGAGGTACACCACCTGGCCATGCTGATCAGCTTCGGCGCCGATGCCATTAACCCCTATATGGCCTTTGAAACCATCGATGAGCTGCGCATGAAAGGCCAGTTGGGTGAGCTGAGCCTGGATGAGGCCTGCCGCAACTACATCCAAGCGGCTACCTCCGGTGTGTTGAAGGTGATGTCCAAGATGGGTATTGCCACGGTGGCTTCCTACCGTGGTGCTCAGCTTGCCGACGTCACCGGCTTACACCAAGAGCTGCTCGATGAATATTTCGGCGGGGTGCATTCGCCCATCTCAGGTGCAGACCTTGAAGATATTGCCGATGATGTTCGCGCACGCCACCGTGGTGCATTCCTGCCTCGCCCTGAGGAACATGCCCACCGTGAGTTGGACTTGGGTGGTGAGTACAAGTGGCGTCGAGAAGGCGAATACCACCTGTTTAACCCCGAGACCATTTTCAAGTTGCAGCACGCCACCAAGACTGGTCAGTACAACATCTTCAAGGAATACACCCGCAAGGTGGATGATCAGTCCAAGCGCCTTGCCACCATTCGTGGCCTGTTCGAGTTCGCCTCGGATCGCGAGCCGATCTCCGTGGATGAGGTGGAGCCGGTTGCAGATATTGTGAAGCGCTTCTCCACCGGCGCGATGAGCTACGGCTCGATCTCCGCTGAAGCCCACGAGGTGTTGGCCATTGCCATGAACCGCTTAGGTGGCATGTCTAACTCCGGTGAGGGTGGTGAAGATCCAGCACGTTTCGACGTAGCCCCCAATGGCGATTGGAAGCGCTCTGCCATCAAGCAGGTGGCCTCGGGTCGCTTCGGTGTTACCAGCCACTACTTAAGCAACTGCACTGATATTCAGATCAAGATGGCTCAGGGCGCAAAACCTGGCGAGGGCGGCCAGTTGCCTCCGCACAAGGTCTACCCCTGGGTTGCAGAAGTTCGCATCACCACCCCCGGTGTTGGTTTGATCTCTCCCCCACCACACCACGACATTTACTCCATCGAGGATCTAGCGCAGCTTATCCACGACCTGAAAAACGCCAACCCCGATGCGCGCATTCACGTCAAGCTCGTCGCCGAGCAAGGCATTGGCGCTGTGGCAGCAGGTGTGTCTAAGGCTCACGCCGATGTGGTGTTGGTGTCTGGCCACGATGGCGGTACTGGCGCTTCCCCGCTGACCTCGCTGAAGCACGCAGGTGGCCCCTGGGAGCTGGGCTTGGCAGAAACGCAACAGACCCTTTTGCTCAATGGCCTGCGCGATCGTATTCGCGTGCAGTGCGATGGTCAGCTCAAGACCGGCCGCGACGTGGTGATCGCGGCACTGCTTGGTGCCGAGGAGTTCGGTTTTGCTACCGCCCCCTTGGTGGTTGAAGGCTGCATCATGATGCGCGTGTGCCACCTGGACACCTGCCCGGTGGGTATTGCCACGCAGAACCCGGAGCTGCGCAAGAAGTTCACCGGCCGCGCAGAACATGTAGTGAACTTCTTTACCTTCATTGCCGAAGAGGTTCGCGAGTACCTAGCCCAGCTCGGTTTCCGCTCGATTGACGAGGCCGTGGGCCAAGCACAGGTACTGCGCATGACCGAGGATGCTGCCACCGAGCGCGCCGGCAAGCTGGATCTTTCGCCGATTTTCCAGCGCGTTGAATCCCAGCACTTCCGCAACCAGAACCTGCGCTGCACTAAGACTCAGGAACACTCCCTGGAGCAGGCACTGGATAACCAGATCATTGCCGATACGCAGCTGACGATCGACGCTGCTGCCGCCAAGAGTTCGGCGAGCGCACCGGCCTGGATGGCTGCCGGCGAAAACCCCCATATCGAGCTGCACTACCCCATTTCCAATGTGCACCGTTCCGTGGGCACCATGACTGGTTCGCGCATCACCCGCGCAGCCGGTGCCGCCGGGTTGCCGGATCACACCTTGCAACTCAACTTCACGGGCTCTGCCGGCAACAGCTTCGGTGCCTTTATTCCGAAGGGCATGACGCTGAAGCTCACCGGCGATGCCAATGACTTTGTGGGTAAGGGCCTTTCCGGTGGCCAGATCGTGGTTCGCCCGCATCCGGATGCACCACAGCAATTGGAAAACAATCCGGACATCATTGCCGGCAACGTGGTCGGTTATGGCGCCACCAGTGGTGTGCTGTTGATCGGTGGTTCTGTTGGCGAGCGCTTCTGCGTTCGTAACTCCGGTGCCACCGCGGTGGTCGAAGGCGTTGGTAACCACGGCTGTGAGTACATGACCGGCGGCACGGTGCTGATCGCAGGCGAGGTCGGCGATAACTTCGGCGCCGGCATGTCCGGCGGCATCGCCTACCTACGCAAACAAGAGCAGCTCGAATCCAAGCTGAACCCGGATGTTGCCAATGGCGTCGAGGAACTTCTCAGCGAAGACCGCGAGACCATCAGCGACCTGCTCAACGCGCACGCTGAGGCCACTGGTAGGCAGCTTGATCTTGAGCCGGATGACTTTATCAAGATTGTGCCCGCACCGTATCGCAAGGTGCTGGACGTGATCGAAACGGCCACTGCCGAAGGCAGGGACGTCAACGTAGCGATTATGGAGGCAGTGAAATAATGGCTGATCCACAAGGATTTCTTAAGTTCGACCGCGAAGAGCCAGCGCACCGTCCTGTGCCGCTGCGCTTGATGGATTACTCAGAGGTGTACGAGGCTGCACCCGAAGGCCAGATTGAGCGTCAGGCAACCCGCTGCATGGACTGCGGTGTGCCGTTTTGCCACGAAGGCTGCCCTTTGGGCAACATCATTCCCGAATGGAATGACCTGGTGCGTCAAAACCGCTGGCGCGAAGCCTTTGACCGCCTCCACGCCACCAATAACTTCCCGGAATTTACCGGCAGGCTATGCCCCGCCCCCTGCGAGGGTGCATGCGTGCTTGGGATCAATGATGATCCGGTGACCATTAAAAACGTGGAGCTGGCTATTGCCGAGCGCGGTTTTGAAGAAGGCTGGGTGCAACCAATGCGCCCAACCCTCGACACCGGCATGCGCGTGGCAGTCGTAGGCTCTGGCCCTGCGGGTCTGGCAGCAGCCCAGCAATTGACTCGCGCTGGTCACACCGTGACGGTGTATGAACGCGATGATCGCCTCGGCGGACTGATGCGCTATGGCGTGCCGGAATACAAGATGGAAAACCGCTGGATTGACCGTCGCCTTGAGCAAATGCGCGCCGAGGGCACCGAATTCCGCACCGGCGTATCCCCCACTGCCGCAGACTTGAATGTCTACGATGCGGTGGTGCTTGCCACCGGCACACCAATTCCGCGCGAACTTCCCGTTGAAGGCCGCGAGCTCGAAGGCATTTACCCGGCGATGGAGTATCTCAACCTCCAAAACCGCGTATGCGAGGGCGATACGGACGCCCCGGCCATTAGTGCCGAAGGCAAGAAGGTGGTCATCATCGGCGGTGGCGATACCGGCACCGACTGCTTTGGTACCGCTTTGCGCCAGGGTGCTGCCAGCGTGACGCAATTTGATATTCGCCCGCGCGCCCCGAAGCACCGCGCTGCCTCTACCCCTTGGCCGATGTATCCGCTGGTATATCGCACCGCCACGGCTCATGAGGAAGGCGAGTATGTGGTGCAGGGCAATGAGTCTGCCGATGAGATCGAAGCACTCGGCCTGGCTAGCCGTGAGCCTGGTTCACCGCTGGGTAACCGCGTGTATAACGTCAATACCGTGAGCTTCCATGGCGAGGATGGTCGTGTGACCTCGTTGCGTGCCAATGAGGTGCAGGTGGTCAATGGTCGCCGTGAGGCGATCGAGGACACCGACTTTGAAATGGACGCAGATCTCGTGCTCCTTGCCCTGGGCTTTAGTGGTGCCGAGCGCGGCGGCGTGATCCACGAGCTTGGTGTGGCTTTTGATGAGCGTGGCCGGATGGTTCGTGATGAGGACTACCGAGCACAAACCAAGCCGCTGTTTCCTGGCTTTAAGCCACGGGTGTACGTGGCAGGCGATAATGGCCGCGGCCAATCGCTGATCGTGTGGGCCATTGCTGAAGGCCGTGCCTGCGCTGCTGCCGTGGACGCCGACCTCATGGGTGAAACGGCACTGCCCGTGGCGGTGACCCCGCGCACCGAGCCTTTGAGCGTGCGTGCCTAGCGTCGATTAGCTTTTCGACGCCCCCGCGCCGCCCAAGCCGCGGCGCATCCCCTGGGCACCGACGGCGTTGAGATCTGGAAGATCATCGAGGGTATCGCCATCGCCAAGCTGTTCTCTGGTGATGGTGGATACCGTGCCGTCGGTTTCAAGCACCATCGCGGCAATATTGTGGAAGCTGCCGTGGCCTGCCTGGCGTGCGGCTTGGCGCACGTCGGCTTCTCCCAGCCGGGCGGCTTTGAGGCCTTCTTCTACCATGCGGCCGTCGTACACCAGCACCACCGGTGAGGCAGTGACGAGCTTGCGCAGCCCCAGGCGATCACGAATCACCCTGGCCACAATGAATTGCAGGGCCAGCATCAAGGCGATGGCGGTCACGCCCGCGCTAAAGGCCAAGTCGGTGGAGGTCACTGCCGTTGCGAGCATAGAGCCCACAGCCACGGTGACGGCAAAGTCGAAGGCATTGAACTTTGCCAATGAGCGTGCGCCGGTGATGCGCAGCATCACCAGAAGTGCGACGTAGGAGCAGCTTCCTACGAGCAAAATTCGAATGATTGGATCAAGACCAGAAAACCACATGGGCTTCAGTATGCCCTAGCAAAGCTGGCTCCACGGAATAGTGCAGACGACGCAATCGTTGCACTAGACATGCGAATTGATATTTGGACTGACGTCGTATGCCCCTTCTGCTTTGTGGGCAAGGAGCACTTGAATCAGGCGCTGGAATCCTTCGAGCACGCCGACGAAGTAGAGGTGCACTGGCGAGCCTTCGAGCTTGACCCCACCTTGTCCGCTCAACCTGAAGGCACCTTGGTGGAGGCCATTGCCAAGAAGTATCAGGTGAGCGTGGAAGATGCCGCCAATAGCCAACGCCAAATGGCGCAGCGTTTAAGCGAATACGGGGTGGAATTTGATTGGGAACATGCCAAATTCGGCAACACCTTTGATGCACACCGCTTGATCCAATTTGCCCAGGACAAAGGCAAGGGCACGCAGATGCAAGATGCCCTCATGCGGGCATATTTAGAGCAGGGCAAGAATATTGCAGAGCACGCAGTATTGCTCGATATTGCCACCGGCGTAGGTTGTGATCGAAACGATGTTGCCGCCTTGCTCGAAGGCGATGAGTACGGCGATATTGTGCGCGCAGATGAGGCCCAGGCCCACCAGATTGGTGTGCAGGGCGTGCCATTTTTCGTGCTGAACGCTAAATTCGCGCTTAGTGGTGCACAACCAGTAGAGGTGATGCTCCAAGGGCTCGAACACGCTTGGGCAGATGAGAAGAACCTGCTTGCTCAACCCACCCAAGCACAAGGCTGCTGCGGCTCCGATGGTTGCTGCGGTGGATCCGAACAACAGTAAGCACAGCACCGAAAAGAGGCACTTTGTGAACCAAGAACAACACGACTACGACGTTGCAGTGATCGGCTTTGGCAAAGCCGGCAAAACCATTGCACGCAAACGCGCCGAGGCCGGGGATTCGGTGGTGCTCTTTGAGCAATCGCCCCGAATGTACGGCGGTACCTGCATTAACGTCGGCTGCGTTCCTACCAAGAAGCTGCTCTTTGAAGCCCACAAGACTACCGGCTCGGATGCCCGAGCCCGCTGGGAGGAAATCAAAGAGGCACGCAATGCGCTGGTGTCCACGATGAACGAGGCCAATCTGGACATGGTGGAACAAGCGGGCGTGAAGGTGGTGACGGCTCGGGCGAAATTTGTGGGGGCTCGAGAGATCGAAGCAGACCAGCAGCGTTACCGTGCCAAGACGGTGATTATTAATACCGGCGCGAGTGCCAGGACCTTGGATATTCCAGGTATTGATGATCCACGAGTGGTTGATTCCACCGGCGTGCAGTTTTTAGAGCAGTTGCCAAAGCAGTTGCTCATCGTCGGCGGCGGCCCGATCGCCATGGAGTTTGCATCACTGTTTATCTCACTCGATGTGCAGGTGCGGATGCTCGATCAGAGCCCGCAATTCGGTGGGCCTTTTGATCGGGATGTTGCCGATGCGGTGCTTGAGCACCTCCAAGACCAGGGCCTGGAATTCATTGCCAGCGCCGATGTGCAGCGCATTGATGCCGATGAGCAGCTCAAGGTGCATGCCACGGTGGATGGTGCCGAGCGCAGCTTCGATGCCGATGCGGTGCTGGTAGCCATCGGCCGGCAGGCGAATACTCAAGATCTCGGGCTCGAGCATGCCGGTGTTGATGTTGATGATCGCGGTTCGGTGGTCGTCGATAAGCACCTGCATACTTCCGCTGATGGGGTCTATGCCGTTGGAGATGTCAACGGTGGCCCGCAATTTACCTATATCTCCTTTGATGATCACCGCGTGGTGCTTGACGATCGATGGGGCGAGGGGGCTCGTGATACCGCCGATCGTGTGATCCCCACTGCGACCTATATCGATCCGCCTTTGGCCACGGTGGGCCGCAACGAGGCACAGCTTGAACGCGAGGGCATCAGCTTTGAGGCGAAAAAGGCCAAGATTGCCGATATTGCCGTGATGCCAAGGCCGAAAATCGTCGAGCAAACCACCGGTATGGCCAAATTCCTCATTGGCGAAGACGACCAGATCCTCGGCGCCACCCTGTGGTGCGTGGATTCCCAGGAAATTATCAACACCGTCGCCCTTGCCATGCGCGTGGGCATGACGGCCACGGAACTTGGCGGACAAATCATCACCCACCCGGCCAACTCCGAGGTCTTGAACGGGGTGCTTGGCTAAGCGCCGGGAGCTTTCACGCCATGCGATAGCATCGGGTGGCGTTCTTAGCTTTTCGACGTCCAGGAGCCCTCATGCCCAATCGCCTCACCCGGCGCGCCATGGTTGTTTGGCTAGCGGCGGTGGCGGTGTACGTGGTGGCCATCACCGGCCGTACCTCCTTTGGAGTTGCCGGCGTGATGGCCATGGGTCGCTTCGAGATCGATGCCTCGCGCCTGGCGGTATTTACCGCCGTGCAAGTAGGCGTATATGCATTAGCCCAGATCCCCACCGGGATGCTGGTAGATAAATTCGGCCCGCGTGCCCTGCTGCTTGCTGGTGCCATCGTGATGGGGCTCGGGCAAATCCTGCTCGCTTTCGCTCCGGCCTATTGGATGGCCATCGCTGCCCGCGTGCTCATCGGCGCCGGTGACGCCACCGCATTCCTATCGGTGATGCGCCTGATCCCGGTGTGGTTTCCGGCCAAACGCGCACCACTATTCTCCCAGCTCACCGGCGCACTTGGGCAATCGGGGCAGTTTATCTCCGCGGTGCCCTTCTTATACATGCTCAACACCACCGGCTGGACCTGGGCTTTTCTCAGCCTCGGGGCGGTGGGCATCTTGATCGCCGCGGCTGCGTGGATCTGCATTAGCGATACACCCGATACTGCACGCTCCCAACGCAGCCTCAAGGTGCCTGCTGCAGCAGGCCCGCGGCTTTCTCTCGGCATGCGCCTTCGCATGGTGCTGCGCAGTGTGACTGCTTGGCAGGGCGTATGGATTCACTGGAGCAACCTTTCTCCTTTGAATATCTTCCTGCTGTTATGGGGCGTGCCGTTGATGAAGTTAGGCATGGGGCTAAGCCCCAGTGCCATTGCAACAGTGCTGATTACCGCCACCATTGGTTCGGTATGTGCCGGGCCTTTGCACGGCCTTATCTCTGCTCGCGCGGGACGCCACCGCGATGTGGTGGCTTTAGCTACCTCATTGCTGAACTGCTGGCTTTTTATTTGGTTCCTCAGCAGCGAACAGCCACGAAGCCAGGCAACACTGATGGTGATGATCCTGGTGGTGGCGCTGCTTACGCCCGCGGCGAACTATGGCTTTGATTCGGTCCGCGAAAAGCTCCAATACTCCGTGCTTGCCACCGGCACCGGATTGGCGAACATGGGCGGATTCATCGCCACCATGCTCGGGGCCCAGTTGCTTGGCAGCATCCTCGATTGGCACGCCGGTGGCAAAGAGTTTCGCTGGGCAGATTTCCAGGTGGCCTGGTGGGCCGTAGTGGTGGTGTGGGCCATTGGCGCCATCGGCATCGTGGTGTGCGCCAAGAAGATCAGAACGCAGCAGACCCCCAAAACCTAGAAGCACTGGAATACTTGGGGCTATGTCGGAACAATTCTTAACGGCCATGGGTCTGCCGGATGATATGAACCAAACGGTGCTGCATGTGCTTGAGCACTGCACCTCCAAGTGGGAAGGCGACCCTCGCTTCGAGCACATCGCCAACCTCACCGACCCCTCCGGGATCAGCGCCACCGTGATGATTGCTGAAGAAGACGTCGAGGTCGGTTTCGCGGTGCTTGGACAGGGCACGCTGCGGGTCGATGCCGTGCAGCTTCTACCCGGTGTGGCGATGCTAGATGTTTATGATGCCGATGGTTCGATGCTGACCCGCGTCTTGGCATTCGTCGATGATCCCCAGGCCTATCCCCTTGAGGATTTTCACAACATCACGCATGCAGCACACCTTGACGATTTTCACCTCGGGGCCATTGCCGTGGACATGCAGTGCTACGACACCCGCGAGGATTGGAGGGAGGCCACCAAGGAGCAGAATTTGGTCGTGCTCGACGATGGCAAAGAGGTAATGATCGGGCCGCGCTTTGTTACCTCCCCTTGGCTGTTTGCACTCGCAAGTGGCGAAGCCACCCAGGATGAGATCTCCCCGGTATCCCACGTCATCGGCGTGATCAATGCCGTGGATACCTGCACCAACGCAATCACAGGCGAGCAGTTCTATCGCCTCAGCATCAATATGGGCGTGGACATCCCCTTGGTCATGCCCATCGATACCACCCCGGCGCCAACACCTGGCGGGGTGGTTGATGGCCGTGCGTTCCTATGCGGCTCTTCAGGAATTTGGGTGGAAGAAGAGCACTAAAGCCAAAAGCCCCGTGTGGCCTGTTTGATCGCCAGGTCACGCGGGGGCTATGGGCTAGTGGGGCCGGGGTTTAGAGCTGGGGTTTAGGGCTGGGGTTTAGGGCTGAAAGCGACGGCCACGGGGCAGGGCAAGGTACTGGGTGTCGGTGTAATCATCGAGGCCTTCTACGCCGCCTTCGCGGCCGGTGCCGGATTGTTTGAGGCCACCAAAGGGAGCTGCTGCATTGGAGATCAGGCCAGTGTTGATGCCGGCGAGGCCTGCTTCGATGTTCTCGGCAAGGTCGAGGGCCAGTTCAATATCTTGGCTGAAGATATAGGAGGCCAGCCCATATTCGGTATTATTGGCTAATTCCACTGCCTCTTCGAGGCTGCTAAAGCTGATCACCGGGGCGATGGGCCCGAAGATTTCTTCGCGCAGTACTGCTGCATCGGCGGGGACGTTGGCAAGCACGGTGGGGGCGTAGAAATTGCCTGGGCCTTCGATTCGTTTGCCGCCACAGAGCACCGTCGCGCCTTGGGCTTGTGCATCTTCAACTAGGGCTGCGATGCGATCAAGTGCGCGGGCATCGATGACAGGCCCTACGTCGACGTTGGGTTCTAAACCAAAGCCGCACTGCATGTGCCCCATGCGCTCGGCAAGGCGCTGGGCGAATTCATCAGCGATGGATTCGTGGACAATAAAGCGGTTGGCTGCGGTGCATGCCTGACCCATGTTGCGCATCTTGGCATCAAGTGCACCTTGGACGGCGAGGTCGAGATCGGCGTCTGCCAGCACCACACAAGGGGCGTTGCCGCCAAGCTCCATCGAGGTGCGAAGCACATTGTTGGCGGCTTGTTTAATCAAGTGACGCCCCACGGCCGTCGAGCCGGTAAAGGAGATCTTTCGCATACGCGAGTCGTTGAGCACCACGTCGGATACAGCGGGAGCATCGGTGGAGCTCAGCAGGTTCACCACGCCGGCTGGCACGCCTGCTTCTTGGCACAGGGCCACTAATTTGTGTGAGGTTAAAGGTGTGAGCTCCGAAGGCTTCAAAATGGTGGTGCAGCCAGCCGCCAGTGCGGGGGCAAGCTTGCGGGTAGCCATTGCCAGTGGGAAGTTCCACGGGGTGACAAGGTAGGCAGGTCCGATGGGGCGCCGGCGAATAATCATCCGCAGGTGGCCTTCGGGTGCGTCGGTGTATCTGCCTCCGATGTTGCGGGCATGATCTGCAAACCAGCGTAGGAATTCCGCGCCGTAGGTTACTTCGCCGAGGGCTTGGTCATAGGGTTTGCCCATTTCTAAGGTCATAAGGGCTGCAATATCCCCGGCGTCGCGTTGGACGAGTGCAAAGATGCGGTGCAGGAGTTCGGCGCGTTGGGTGGCAGGGGTGGCTGCCCAGGATCGCTGAGCCTGTGCAGCGGCATCCACAGCCTTTTGTGCATCCTCTGCCGAGGCATTGGCGAGGGTGGCGATAACTTCCCCGGTCGCGGGATTTTCTACCTCGTAAGTACCCCCATTTGTGGCAGGCATCCAGGCGCCGTTGATAAAGAGTTCCGCGGGTACGCTGTGAGTAAGCGCGAGGTGACGTTCAGGATCCAAATAATCCGAGCAAAGCGGTGTTTTTCTTTGTTCCTGGGCACCCACCCTATGCACTGTGTTTGTCATTTATGCACAACTCCTTGTGACGCACTTCAAAACTTATTGTTCATTACTGACTACATCACTACCATGAGCACAACCAAAGTAGAAGGGACAACAGCATGACTTCTAGCGATCATGATCAACCGGGCACCGAAGCCCAGAACACCGAGCAAGAGGGTCAAAAGCGCGAGCTGAAGCGCGCGCCTCTGAACGTGGACTCACTGCTGTGGCGTTATGGCGCCGACGGCCGCATCCAGCTCATGCGCGGCTACACCGGCATTCTTCAAAATATGCACCCTGCTATTGGTCAGGCACTGCTGGATCACTCGAAGTTCTTTGAAGAGCCCTTCGCACGCCTTGAGCGCTCCACCCCGCAGATCATCGCCTCGATGTACACCCCCGATGATGAACTCTCGCACCGCATTCGCGACTATCACATCAACATCAAAGGCAAGCTTCGCGACGGCAGCCGCTACCACTCCATGGACCCCGACACCTACTGGTGGGCGCACGCAACCTTCGTCTACCGCGTGATCCGCACCCAGGATCTCTTCGGCACCCCCTTCACCGCCGAAGAACGCGAGCAGGTCGTACAAGAGGGCGTGACCTGGTGGGAGAAGTACGGCATGTCCAACCGCCCGGTCATCGACAACTACCAGGGCTTGGTGGACTACCTCGAAGAGATGACCAACACTGTGCTTGAGCGCAATGAGACGGTGGACTTCGCCCTGCGCACCGCCCGCGTGGAGCCGGTGAAGGCACCCGACAACGTGTCTCCGCTGGTATGGAAGGTGATCTGGAAGCCGGTCATGCGCAGCCTGATTTGGATGACGGTGGGCACCCTCGAGCAGTCCCAGCGCGACATCCTGCAGGTTTCCTGGTCTAAGCGCGACCAGAAGCGCTTCGATCGAGTATGCAATGTCATCCGCAAGGTATGGCCGAAGCTCAGCTTGAAGGCTCGCTACATGAACCCCGGCCGCGACGAGATGATCAAGCACGGCATGTTCGACGAAAACGACCAGCTCAAGCCAATCGGCACCATCCGCTAAACCCCAGCCTGATCTAAGGCTCAGCACGACGGCGATCGCAGCACCTTCATAGCAAGGCTTGTTCTAAGCGATCGCCGTTTTTGCCCACTTCCCTACCCTGCAGAAAGCTATTCTGAAATCACTATGAGCACTCGACTAAAGCAAGGCCGCTTACCCGAACAAATCCAGCGCAAACTCCTTCGCCTCTGCGCTAATACCCATACCCCGCACCGTGAGGAGCAGGAGCGCTATTCAGTTCGCTCTGCGTTTAGCGGCGAGGAAATCGCGTATGTCTACACCGGCGATGAGCGCGACGTGGACTTCGCCTTCGATCGCGCCCGCCAGGCGCAGCGCACCTGGGCTGCAACCCCGGTGAAACAGCGCCAGGCCATCTTCAAGGATTTCCATGATCGTGTGCTCCGCGAGCGCGAATACCTCATGGACGTCGTGCAGTTGGAAACCGGCAAGAATCGCCTCTCCGCCCTCGACGAAGTCCTCGACGTAGCCAGCAATGCACGCTTTTATGCCAACCAGGCTGGACGTCTGCTCGCCGATCACAGCAACTCGGGCGCATTTCCGCTAGTAACCAAGAACGTGGTGCAGCGCGCACCGAAGGGCGTGGTTGGCCAAATCAGCCCCTGGAATTACCCCCTAGCACTGGGTATTTCCGATGCCATCCCTGCCCTCTTGGCGGGCAATGCGGTAGTGGCCAAGCCGGACTGGAATACCCCATTTTCCGCACTGGCTGTTATCCATTTGCTCTACGAATCCGGCCTGCCCCGCGACCTCTTCCAGGTGGTCACCGGATCCGGACAAGTCGTTGGCGCTGCCATTGCAGAGCGCTGCGATTACCTGATGTTTACAGGCTCCACCGCTACCGGCCGCATTCTTGGCAAGACCGCAGGTGAGCGTCTGATTGGCTACTCCGCTGAGCTTGGTGGCAAAAACCCCATGATCATCAGCGCCGATGCCGACTTGGATCGCGTGGTGCGTGAAGCACCCAGCGCCTGTTTTTCCAACTCCGGCCAATTGTGCGTCTCCATCGAGCGCATTTACGTCGAAGCCGAGGTCTACGACACGTTCACTCGCCGCTTCGCTGAGGCAGTCAAGCAAATGCGCCTTGGTGCAGGCTTCGACTGGGATATCGAGATGGGCTCGCTGATCAACCAAGATCAGCTTGATCGTGTGAGCGAATTCGTCGACGATGCCGTAGAAAAGGGCGCCACGGTGCTGGCCGGCGCCAAGGCTCGTCCCGATCTTGGCCCCTACTTCTACGAGCCCACCGTGTTGGTAGACGTGCCAGAAGACGCCAAGCTGCGCACCCAAGAAGTCTTTGGCCCTGTGGTGTTCATTGAAAAGGTCGCCAACCTCGACGAGGCCGTGGCACTTGCCAACGACACTGATTACGGCCTGAACGCCTGCGTGTTTGCATCCTCTGACACCGGCTGGGATGTAGCCAGCCGCATTCAATCAGGTGGCGTGGGCATTAACGACGGCTACGCCGCCACCTGGGCATCGGTGGCATCGCCTCTTGGCGGCATGAAGCAATCCGGTATGGGACGCCGCCACGGCGACGAGGGCTTATTAAAGTACACCGAGGCCCGCAACGTTGCAGAACAGCGCGTGATTTCCATCCGCGGCCCCAAGGGCCTTTCGCGCAAGGCCTATGCCGCAGTGATGTCGAATGCACTGCTGCTGGGCAAGAAGCTGCGCTTCCTGCCATAAACAACGCCCTAGCAGGTGAAGACAGAACAAAGCCGGGTATCCCCGAAAGGGGATACCCGGCTTTGAAGCGTCGAAAAGCTTAAGCCTGAGCCTCTGCGCGCTTGAAGGCACGCTCTGCAATCGGCACCATGCGAACCTTGCGCGGCAGGACCGAGAAGATTGCGCGAACGGTGCGGTAGAAAGCCTTGAAACGGCGCTCATCGCTTTGAGTCCAGCTCCAGCCGAACTCGTCGCGGAGGTTCTGCGGCAGCAAACCAGTGGTCACCCACACCAGCAGGCGTGCAGCGTAGGGAGACACCGGCTTCCACAGCCACTTCGGAATCCAAGGCAGCGGCGGATCCATATCCAGCACGCGCACGATGCGGGAACGCTCGAAGGTTTCGGTCTGGTGGAGGTTGTTCTGGAAGAAGTCCTCCACATAGGCCTCGAACTCGGGGTAGTTCGTGGGCGCATTCTTCGGCTCAGCCACACCGTAGTAGGAATACCAGGTGCGAGACTCCTGGAAGAGCTGCTCCTTTTCGGCATCGCTTAACGCCGGGCTGAACTTGCCGGCAAGCACATAGGGCATGAGCAAGAAGGTGGCGTGCGCCCAATAGAACGCCTCGGGGTTCATCGAGTGATAGCGGGTGCCGTCTTCGTGGGTGCCCTTGATGTTGCGGTGGAAGTCGCGGATCATCGCACCGGGCTCATCGCCTTCATAAACCGTGCGAACAATCGGGAAGGCGGAGCGCACGAGGCGACCAACTTCGTTATCAAAGAAGTTCGAGTGCTGGATCAGCGCACGGCTGACATCCTTCTGGGTAACCTGCAACACGCCGGCGTACACCGCAGAAAACAGGGAGCGCCAATCGCCAAAACGCTGCCACAGGATGGAATCCGGGCCGAGCTTGGGCAGGTTGTCTGCTTCACCCTGAGCCAGGTAGGTATCGGCCTCTTCGTCATGGACCACTTGTTTGGTGTGTGCTTCGGTCATGGTGGCTTAGGCCCCCTTCTTGGATGAGGAACGCTGTGCGCGCTCGGGTTTCTTTTGCAAGTGCTGGCGAGGAGTAAACACGTGGGAACGCTCGCTAAAGGTGCTGACCGCATTCTTTACCTTCGCCCTGGTCGGCGCGGTGGCAAGCCAGTAGGTCACGTCCACCTGGAGCGCACCGGGGCCGTGGACCTCAAGCTGACGCACCCAACGCTGCGCGGCATCGGCTTTGGCCTCCACAATGTCGAGCGGGTAGCCAAAGAAGCCGGCCGGAGCAGGTTCTTCGGCGTCGACGACCAAGATATTTGGAATGCCGATCGGCTCCATGGACTGGTGGAGGTGGGCACCCGGGAGGTCAAAGCTGCGGCCATTCGGGCCGGTGACCTCGCCAATATCCGAGTTGCCGGTTGCCACGATGATCACATCGGCAATGACCTGCTCATCGTCATTGGAGGCAGCGGCCTGGTTGCTGGGTTCGGTGCTGAGGATCCACTGTGCGCGCTCTTTATCAAAGCTGGCGCCAGTGACGCGGGTATTGAGCGCCACGCGTGGCTTTGCAAACTCCACTGCCTTTTCCAGGTGCTCGCAGGCAGATGCTGCGCTGCCGCTAAAGCGGTGATGCTTGAGGTTGCCCTTGCGGAATCCGAATTTCTTCGGTGGTTGGGCGGGGTTATCGGCTGCGTAGCGGCCACCAATGCGTGATTGTTCGTCGATGAGCAGCGTGTCGAAACCGATGAGCTGGCATTCGGCGGCTGCCGCGACACCGGCGGCACCGGCGCCAACCACAGCAACGACTGGCCTTCTATATTCCAGTTGAGTCATTGGGGTTCCTTATGTTGTAGATACTTGCTATGTAGTTCGGAAATATGCCCTGCGCATCACAGCCGAATAGCTTCGAGAATGCGCGGCCTTAAAGAAGCTTCGATTGGCCCACCGCCTATCCGTTTCCGGCTTCGCGTCCACCGGGAAGCATCGGCAAAGGTACGAGCTGTTCAGGCGATAGCGGCAGCGGTACCAGCGGGGCAGGATCCTCCGCGGGAGGCTGCGCACCTGGCAGTGGAGGAATCACCTCGGACACATCGGGCAGCAGGTCTAGCGGCGAGCTACCGGAGGATCCTGAAGATCCATCGCTTGAGCCGCGCTCCCCTGCGCCGATCCCTGGCATGCTCGAACCGAATCGGCCAGGTGCCGAAGGTTCCTGTGCAGAAGCAGCCACCGTCAGGCCGGGCGCGTCGAGGGAATCACCGAATACGCCATAGGCATCGAGGTGCACATTGCGCAGGCTTACGTGCTGCATCAAAGGATCAGGCAGGTCGACTGGTGGAAAGCCCAATGCCAGAAGCTGCTCGGTAACGAAGTCGATATTGCCCTCCGCGTCAACGGTGATGGGAATAGTCGGCGCACCTGCGATGGTCGGAGTTGCGGTAAGCGTGCGTGTGAGCAGCACCGCCGGGGATCCATAGAGTTTTGCAATTGTGCCGGGCGCGGTGGTGAGGTACCCCACTCCCCCTTGGGTGCCTGGTAGCTCAAGCGCAATATTGTCCACGGTGATCTCATTGCCGCTGAGCCGGATCATCTTTTTCGGCCCCATTTGCGTGGGCACTTCCACCACCGCGGCTTGGACATTGCCAATCACAGAGACTTCGCTGGCAGTCACCACGCTGGTACGCCCAACGAGATCGCCCTGTGCAGTTTGAGCCACGGCCGGTGGCTGCGCGCTGCTGAGCACGAAGCCGAGAGCAGCAACCGCCAAGAGTGTGCTTAACAGGCCGCCGCCGCGGACGATGGGCGAGCGTTGGTCGCCAGGTTGCTCAACCGCACCTTCCGGCTCGCTTGCTGCTTGTTCGGTGACGACCGGCTGCGCCGCTGCCTGCTTTTTGGCTTCCTTTTTGGCGCGTCGTGCTTGCTTACGCTTGCTCTTCGGCTCGCCTTCTTCCCATGCCAGGGTGAGCGCACCACCGACGATGCCTAAGAGGGCGCCAAGGATAAAGCCACCAAAATTCGATGTCGGCAGCGATACCACTGCGGCTGCAATGCCCAGAGCACCAAGGTAGGGAGCGGTTGCGGGACGAGTCCAGGCACCGATACCAAACATGATCAACAGCAGACCAAGCATCAGTGTGGATACTCCGGAGATTGCGGAAATCACCACGAGGAGGTCTTTAATGCGAAGCGAAAGGTATGCCGGCGCCAGAATCACCGCACCGGAGCAGACCATCAGCAGCCCGCCCATGAAGGGGCGATGGCGCTTCCATTGCTTAAAGCGGGCAAGAAAGCTTTGGCTTTGAGCTTTTCGACGTTCCCGGCGCGCTTGTTTTTCTTCCGCCTTGGTTGGAGTGATGGCGGCGGTGTCGTGTACCGCGGGAGTGACGGCGGTGTCGGCCGGAGGGGTGTTATTGCTTTCCGCAGACATTATCCGAACCTCGTTCCACCGTCACCGTGGCGTTTCGCACGGTGAGCGTATTTGCCGCTACCGAGGTGGCATCGATATTGCGCGCTTGCACATCGATGTCATCAGAGACCAAACCCCAGGAGTTCGGCGGCGCATCGGGGTTGCGCTGGCTGGTGTCTACACCCAACTGTGGGTTGGACAAGGTGAGGTCACCTTGGAGCACTCGCGCGCCCACAACGAGGTTTTCGCCATCAACGGAGTTCTGACCTGCAGATTCCAGCTTGAAGCTCACGTTGCCCACTCCGGGGATATCAGGAAGTTTGGCCGAAACGCACAAATCGGAAGCGGTCACGGTGCCGAAGCGAAGACGCGATACCGGTTCGGTATTTCCTTCTTGGCCGAGGGTTTCGCGGTCGACGAAGAGGGAGAAGTCCTGGCCATCGGCGTCGCCGATTGTCACCTTAAAGATGGTGCCCGATAATGCGAGGTTGGCGCTGAGCCCGCCTTGGGCCATTGCCACACCGGCGCCACCGGCCGCTACAAATCCCACGGTCAAAGCCGTTAAAAGCTTCCATGTCCGCGTATAACCCACTGGAACTCCTTGAAGGTTTGCTCTCCCCTAGCCTTGGCGAATCACTCGCGAAGCCGGGAACGTTGTCATTTCGCACTTCACCCCCGCCGTGCGTGTTGCGATGGAGGGGGCATCACAATGTCTGTGGCACAGAACACTACCTGGGAGGGCTATAGGCTGGAACACCTAGATTAAAAATCGAAGTGACGAGCACCTTAATTCCGATAACTTTGTGCAGCACGCACAAAGGGAATAGTCTGTTTTATTGATGGTGTCGCCAGCTATTTCATGATCGGAGCTCCTTCATGCAGGCCAAACCTAGGAAGATGTTGTATAACGGCTTAGCTAAACATGCCCCTGAGCTGGCCTCGGAGATCGCGCAGCAAACGCGCGAGGAACAACCGGATTTATTTACACCGGAATTCTATGAAGTAATGCTGAAGAGCACAAGGGCTAATATCGACCTCTTTACCGAATACATCGGCTCCGATGGTGACCGAAGGACGATCCGCCCAGGCTCCACCTTGCAGCAAATGGCACGCACCATGGCAGCCAGGGGCATGCCCCTTTCCACGCTGATCATGCTCTTTCACAGCGCACACAACATCGTCGAACATAAGCTACTGCAATTAACCCAAGAGCTTTTTAAGGATCACTCTGCCGAAGAGGTACTGGAAATCCTTGAAGATCTTCGCATTCTTACCAATAGCTATGTGCGTACCCGCGCTAATCAACTATCGGTGATCTACACCGAGGAAGCCGCGAGGCTGAAAACCCCTGGCGACCCGGGCCTGCTTTCTGAGACGCAGCGGGTGCTGCGCGATCCGACGAATGCAACAAAGATTGGTCGCTATAACCTCCGCGGCAGCCACATTTCCTTTCAATTGTGGAGCGCTTCTTCGGCAGGGCCTTCCACTGAAGCGCTTTACCGAGTAGCTCGAGCCATTAGCAAGCAGCTTGGCGGCCAGGGTGAACCGCTGATTGTGTATTCCTCTTCCCTGCTGATTTGGGGCTGGTGCCACGTGGATGAACAGCCTGGTGTTCCCGGCCGTTTGATTGATGCAGACACCAAAGCCCTGGCGAAGCTGCTTCCCGACCACGTTGGCCTCTCGGTAGCCTCTCGCAGCTCCGGCGCCCATGGTTTTAGAGACTCCCACTTCCAGGCAGAGCGTCTGAGGAAAGTCGCTGAACGACGAGACGATCCCAAAAAGCCGGTGGTCACTGCCAGGATCGATGGCGCTTTAACGGCCGCGGCGTTTGTAGATCGCCTACCTCTGGCAAAGCGCTTGGTTTCCAGTGCGCTCGGGGAACTTGCCGAGGCCAATGACTACAACATGGTGATCCTCGAAACAGCGAGGAATTATCTACGCCATGGCATTGCAGGCGCAGCAACCTCGATGGTGGCGCACCGCAATACGGTGAAATACCGAGTGGATAAATTCAAAGATGTGGTTGGCGAGGAAGCCTCCACCTCATCGGATGTGCACACCGCACTCGAACTTGTTCACTGGTTTGGCGATCAGGTTCTGAAAAAAGAAAAGGTATAAGCAAAAGTGCCCGGCCTCCCCTTCTTGTTCAGGGGGCCGGGCACTTTTAGTTATTTGGCTTCGTCAGCGATTAGTCGTTGACGTAGAAGGTTTGCTTGTTCACAAACTCATCCAGAGCCAGGGTGGAGAGCTCGCGGCCGAAGCCGGAGTTCTTGATGCCACCGAAGGGCAAGGCGGCGCTGAAAGCCTGACCCAGGTTCACGTGGATCATGCCGGTTTCAACCTGCGATGCCACACGCTTTGCGCGCTCCTCGTCGGTGGAGAAGACTGCGCCGCCAAGACCGTAGTGGGAGTCGTTGGCAAGGGCGATTGCCTCTTCCTCGGAGTCCACGGAGTAGATCTCTGCGATGGGGCCGAAGAACTCCTCGTAGAAGGACTCGGAGCCAACTGGCACGTCGGTGAGCACGGCGGGGCTGAAGTATGCACCCTTTTCGTCCAACTCACCACCGGTGCGCAGGTTCGCACCAGCGGCAACTGCACGCTTGACTTGGTCGTCAAGGTTTTCAGCAGCCTGACGCGAGGACACGGGGTAGTACTCGTTCTCGCCGGGCTCGAGGGGGTTACCGCGCTTGTAGGACTCTGCAATGCGAACCATCTCGTCGACGAACTCGTCGTAGATATCGCTCATGACGATGATGCGCTTATTCGAGGTACATGCCTGGCCAACGTTCTCGATGCGCTTCTCCCAAGCATCGGCAGCAGCCTGCTTGATGTCATCGCTGTCGAGGATGATGTAGGCGTCGGTGCCGCCGAGCTCAAGCACGCACTTCTTCAGTGCCTTACCAGCCTGGGCTGCAACAGCAGAACCTGCGCGCTCGGAACCGGTGAGCGACACACCCTGGATGCGGGGATCCTCGATGATGGTGCTGATCTGATCGTGGGAAGCGTAGACGTTGATGAAGCAACCCTCGGGCAGACCGGCCTCTTCAAAGATATCGGCGATGGCTGCAGAAGACTTCGGGCAGATCTCGGCGTGCTTAAGAATCACCGTGTTGCCGTTCATCAAGTTCGGGCCGGCGAAGCGAGCTACCTGGTAGAAGGGGTAGTTCCACGGCATGATGCCGAGCAGCGGGCCGAGTGGCAGACGGCGCATGATGGCCTTGCCGCCCTCGACGCCTTCGATCGGGGTATCTGCGTTGTGCTCTTCTGCACGGTCGGCATAGAACTGGATAATGTCTGCGGCGAAGTTGATCTCCCACTCGCCGGCCGGGGTGGGCTTGCCCATCTCCTCGGCAGCGATCTTGGCTAGCTCTGCACGACGCTCACGCAGGAGGTCAGCAGCGCGGTTGAGGATCTCGGCGCGCTCGGCATAGGAGGTCTTTGCCCAAGACTTGAAAGCCTCGGCGGAAGCTGCCAGCACATCCTGGATCTGCTGATCAGTTGCGGTTTCGAATTCCTCCACAACCTCGTTGTTGACGGGGTTTTGCACACGGTAGGTAAGAGACATAGTGATCTATGTTCCTTTCTCTTGTTTTGAAGTGATGTTGGTTGTCTAAGGGATCTCGCTTGCTTGGGGCCGATTCCTCGACCCGAAGCTAGTGGGTGCGAGCGTGGCCCGCATCCAGTGATTAGCTCGCGGTGCTTGCCGTCTTCACGCCATCATCCTGCTTGAGGTAGGAGGCTTCCGGATCGAGCAAGTCCTTGAGCATCTGCTCATTGTTTTTGATCTCTTCATCCAAAGCCTCTTGGTTTGCACGAAGCAGATCGAAACGTTGCTGCACCGTTGGCACCGACATCTCCAAGATGGGTTGCATGTTCGTTGTGGCAATGCCATACGCTTCAGCAGGCCCATCACCGTGAATGATACGCACATGTGCCTCAGTCCACTCCTTGAGTGAATCTTCCGGCAGGCCAGTGATGGCATGAGCGTTCACCACGAAGCCGTGCATGAGTGCGTCTACCAGCGCCTGAGAGTTCTCATTGGGTTCGCCATCAATCTCGTGAACAGCATCGAGATAGGGCTGAGTGCTCTCAATATCATCCAGCGGCTCGATCAGATCGCTGGGGATACCGACCATGCGGCCGACAACCTTCCACAGGTAGAAGGCGTCGCGCTGCTCTTCTTGGCTGAGCTTCCAGCCCATCTTCTCGAGTCCCGCATAGGGGATGATGGTGAAGTCCAGCCAGGTGCGCAGCATGTCGAACTCATTGATCGGTGAGCCCCAGTCGCTGTAGTCGAAGCCGCGCTTGTTGTGCACACGACGCACATGCGCGTGCATCGCACGAACCATGCCCGTGTGGTAGAAACCTAGGCCGCCTGGCTGTAGGCCGTCGGTGAGGTACAGCGAGTAGGTCCAGTTGGTGGTGTAGGCCAGGCGCTTGACGGCGCCGACGGTGAGTTCGCCGGTATTGACCAACACATCAGCAATGGAGGGCGTGGAGTAGGTGTGTACCAGCGAGCCCGGTCCAAGCGCGATACCGTGAGCCAGCGGCGGGATGGACAGGTACACCCTGCGACCGCGTTCGAGCTGTTCCTCGTCGATGCCCTCGAGGGCCTTTTTCATGTCGTCGATCAGTGCAGCCACCTCGGGGAAGGTGTTCTCATCTGCGTGACCACGCTGCAGCGCCTCACGCAGATTCGGCATGATCTCGCGCACGGAGTGATCGGAGGCGAAAATTGCGTCTGCCACCGGATCCATTGCCCAGAAGGCTTCTTGGTAGCGCTGTGCCAGCTCCTCGCCGTGAGCCTTTGCAAACTCCTGTTGGCTACCGCGCTTTGGGGGCCAAGTATTTGGTTGATTCATTGCATGCTCCGATTCTTCAGGTGGTGTGCTTAGTGCTTTGAAACTTCAGATTCATCGTGAAGCGCGTAGGTGACGTCCACCTTCAGCTTGTTCTCGCGAATATGCTTTTCTTGCACTTCCAGAATGTCCATCCACGGTGGCTTACCGTCGTGGGCCTTGCGGATCTTGCGCTCCTCGGCACCGGGTAGTTGATCCTTGATGCGGTACGCGAGGGCCTCAGCCTTTGCCTTTGCGGTAAAGGCCTTGGCGATGAGCTTGATCTTTGCGTCCTCCCACTTGGTGCCGCGCACCATGTAGCGGGTGTCGTGCTCGCCGATGATGGTAGACAGCGCCGCAAGCACGTTGACCGGGAGTTTCTCGTCGAGCTCTTCCAATACGCCCATGAGCGCATTGGCAATCTGGACGCGATAGCTCGAGCTCATTCCGCCGTTGGCGTAAATGAAGTCGGTCATCTTTCGCATCTCGTCGCCGGTCTTGGGAATGATGCGCTCTTCTGCGCCCATCATGTAGAGCACGTATGCCCAGTACATGGCCACATCGTCCCATTCCTGACCGGAGTGAGGGCGGCCGAAGAATTCATCCACTGCGATCGGCATGAGGGCGAACCAGCCCTCGCCGGAGACGAGGAAGCTTGAACCGATGGGGCGACCATAAGTGTTGTAGTGCTCAGGACCCCACAAACGCTCCAGGCCACGGTTGGCCTGTGCGTGGGCGATGCGCACGCGCACCGCTGCCTTCAGGCCGGGGCTATAGCGATCAAATACGTCATCGCGCCCAAGGTCGACGAAGAACTTGACGGTTTCCAGCACACGCTGCATGGCCTGGTTTTCAAACATGGCCGTTTCAGCGGTGGCGGCGGAGGTACGGTCTTCCATCGCGGTGGCCCAGTACGCAAAGGCAATGGACAGCAGCTCCGCGCTTGGGGTGACGTTGTAGTAGGCAACGCGGCCGCGCTCTGCTGCCTCAAGGTCGATCCAGGACGGGATATTGTCGATTTGCTTAAAGAGTTCGACGAGTTCCGGCTCGGGATTTTCAACCTTGTCAATGCCCTGGTTCAATGCGATTTCGAAGTCCGCACGACCTTTTTGTGCACCAACACGTTTAAACATCTCGGCAACGGCTGCGCCTTGCTCATCGGTTTGCCACATGTGGTCGTCGAGCAGGAGCGTTTGAGGATTGTTGTAGCTCCAGTCGTCTTTGACGTCATGCCAACGGTCAAAGAGGTTGTGGCGCAACGTGCTCCACGATGGTTTCTCGGTGCGTCGTTCAGGCGCGGGGCGAAGGGGCATGCCATCGCGGTAGAAGTAGCGATAATCCTCGTAGGGATTTTCCGAACGAGGAAGCACTTCCAGGTTGTATGGTGCAGTCACTTTGTCCTCCTAGGGGAAGAAGCTGCAGTGGAAATGGAGTAAAGTTTGGGATCAGGACGCTGTGCGTGATTGGGATCCTAAGTAATCTGACTTTGTAACTCAGATCATATTCCGAAGTTTAATCTAGCTCACACTTCGCTGCAATGATTCTTCGATGATTGCCAAAAATGGGCCGGAAAAACAGCAAATGAGTTGCAAGCTTTGGAAGATTCCCACAAACACACCGCTAGCTATCAAGCACTTTGCACAAAGGATGCGCCATGAAAGTGACTGTTTCTCAGATCCAACACACCGGCGATATCGCCATTATGAGCCTGCAGCCAAAAAGTGGCACCACACTTGCGCCATATGAACCAGGGGCACATATCGATATCACCCTTGACCAGGGCATTATCCGCCAATATTCCCTATGTTCCGCGGATAGCAATGAATACCGCATTGCGGTGAAATTAGAGCCCGATTCCCGTGGCGGTTCGAAAGCGCTGCACCAGATCAAGGTCGGTGAAGAACTCGAGATTTCCGAGCCACGGAATAATTTCGAATTGGATTATCACGCAAGCTTCTATGTGTTGATCGCAGCCGGAGTGGGCATTGCGCCGATTTATTCCATGGCACGGTCACTCAAAGCCCGAGGCGCGAAGTACACCCTGTTATATTTCGCCCGCAGCGAAGAGCAGGCAGCATTCTTTGATGAATTAGCGCAGGAACACCAGGATGCGCTTATTCCGGTGTTTGGAAGCGGTAGGCGCGATGTACAGCCTGCGCTTTATCGACGTTTACTCAGCCAAAGCCCGGACGACACAGCCGTCTATGTCTGTGGCCCGACTGGGTTTATGGATACCGCACGATCTGTGGCTGCTGAGTTCTTGGCAAAAGAACGTATTCACTATGAAGCCTTTGAGGCCGACCCTGAGGTGCTTCACCGTGGTGAAACCTTGTCATTTGTGGTGAAATTCGAAGGCGAAACATATGAGATTCCCGCTGATCAGAGCGTGTTATCGGTGTTTGACGCCGAAGATATTCCCGTCCTTTCTTCCTGCGAAGAAGGAACCTGTGGCAACTGCGTGATGAGGGTGGTAGGCGGCGAACCCCTCCATCGCGATTCTGTGCTGAGCGATCAGCAACATAAAGACGGATATTTTGCCACCTGCGTATCGAGGGCCACCTCCCCCGAACTGCATCTAGAAAGAATTAATCGCAGGCGCTAGGCACCCGATTGCGGTGGTTGCAAGCAAGCAGCCACCGCATCAAATTCATATTGTGCACGTTCGTATTGTGAACAGCATTTAGGCAATGCGAATGCCCCGGCGTCGAAAAGCTCGACCCGGGGTATATCGCAACAGGTGCTACAACTCGATGCCTGCCTCAAGCATCTTGGCTACATAGCCTGTGTTGAATTCACCTGAACGGAACTGCTCACTATCAAGCAAGGTGGCCTGGAAGGGAGCGGTGGTAACGACATCGCCCACGTCCATCTCATCGATGGCACGAAGCATGCGCGCAATGGCCTCATCCCTGGTTTCAGCCCACACAATGAGCTTGCCCACCATGGAGTCGTAGAAGGGCGGAATGGTGTACCCAGCCTCAATGTGGGTATCCATGCGCACTCCAAAACCACCCGGCTGGCGGAAGTGCTCGATCTTGCCGGGACGCGGCGCAAAGTTCTGCGTGGGATCCTCAGCATTAATACGGCACTCGATGGCGTGGCCGTTGATCTGCACATCTTCCTGGGTGTGGCGAAGCTTCTGGCCAGAAGCAATACGAAGCTGCTCCTGGATGAGATCCACACCGGTGACCATCTCGGTGACGGGGTGCTCCACCTGGATGCGAGTATTCATCTCAATGAAGTAATACTTGCGCTCAATATTGTCGAAGACGAACTCGATGGTGCCAGCGTTGCGATAGCCAACCTCTTTACACAGGTTGATCGCTGCCTCTTCGAGGCCTGCACGCAGCTCCTCGTCGATGGCTGGTGAAGGAGCCTCTTCGATCAGCTTCTGATTACGACGCTGAGAGGTACAGTCGCGCTCTCCAAGGGCGACGACGTTTTCACCGTCGGCAAGCACCTGGATCTCGATGTGGCGGATATCGGTGAGATAGCGCTCGATATATACCGAGGGATCGTTGAAGGCGGTTTGGGCCTCCGACATGATCTCTTTGAGGTCCTTTTCCAAGGTCTCTTCGCTATTAACCACGCGCATACCGCGTCCACCACCACCGGCTGCGGCCTTGATCAGCAAGGGGAAGCCAGTCTCCTTGGCAATCTGCAGGGCCTCTTCAGGCTCAGACACAACTCCGTCTGAACCAGGGACCGTGGGCACGCCGGCCTTCTTGGCGATCTTCTTTGCCTGAATCTTGTCGCCCATAAGCGCGATGTGCTCAGCGGCGGGACCGACGAAGGTGATGCCTTCTTCTTCCACCATCTTGACAAAGTCGGCCTTCTCAGAAAGGAAGCCATAGCCGGGGTGGATGGCTTCTGCACCAAAGGCCATGGCAGCAGAAAGAATCAGTTCTGGGCTGTTGTAGCTCTTGGCAGCATTGGCCGGGCCGATGCACACCGCCTTATCAGCGAGCTTGACCGGTAGGGAGTCACGGTCGCCCTCCGAGTAGGCGAGGATGCTTTTAATCCCCAGCTCTTTGCATGCGCGGATGATGCGCAGCGCGATCTCGCCACGGTTGGCAATCAGCACGCTATTGAGTAATTCGGTCATGGTTGCTCTTTTCCTTCGATAACGATGGCACGAGGGCCTCGCACGAACACGAGGCCCAACGCTTAATTACTTCGGATCGATCACCATGAGCGGCTGGCCGTGCTCAACAGCGTCTTCGTTTTCAACCAGGATCTCGGTCACGGTGCCTGCCACCTTGGCCTCGATGTTGTTCATCAGCTTCATAACCTCAACGATGCACAGCACCTGGCCTACCTCAACCTCATCGCCAACCTTGACGAAGGCCGGAGCACCAGGCTGCGGAGCAGCATAGAAGGTACCCACCATGGGCGACTTCACTACTTCCCCATCACCGCTTGGTGCCTGAGCTTCAGCGGAGGGCTGGGGCTCAGCAGGAGCCGGAGCCTTTTCAGGCTGCGCGGGAGCTTCCTCGGCAGCAGGAGCAGGTGCGGGAGCCTCTGCAGGCGCAGGAGGTGCAGGAGGAGCAGCAGGTGCCGGTGCCTGGTTCAGTCCACCGGGGGTACGAGACATGGCGAGTTCAATATCGCCGTGCTTGACCTTGAGCTCTTGAATGTCGTCAGCGAGGTTGACCCACTTGAGCAGGGCTTTGAGTTCTTGGAGGTTGGTGGTCTCAGACATGGTTACTTCTCTCCTTTGGTGAGGTTGATTTCAAGGTCGTTGGCTTTGATGGAGAACTGGCCCTTTTCGGCAACGTTGTACATCTCCTGTACCAGTGCCGCCAGGTGTCCGCCAGGGGCTTCATCGCCACTGGTGCCATTGGCTACGGCTTCCTTCATGGCATCGACTTGCGAACCAGCGAACATCGCGCGCAGCAGCAGGGTGTCGATGTCCTCATCGGGGTAGCGCTCCTTGAGCCCGGGCATCATCGGCTCCAAGGTGGGACGCTCTTCAGGAATTTGTGCCGAACCGTTGGCAAGGATCTTCTCCAAAGCCTCAGGCTCGATAGGAGCAAGTGGTTCGCCGTAGTAGCCAAGCACATACTTCTTAATCTCATTCGGCACCGAGCTGTAGCGCTCGCCGGAGATCACGTTCATCACGGCCTGAGTGCCGACGAACTGGGCAAAAGGCGTGATCATGATCGGGTATGCAAGCTCTTTGCGCACGCGAGCGGTTTCGTAGAGCAGCTCTTCAAAGCGATCCTCCAAGCCTGCGGTAGCAAGCTGGGACTCGAAGTTGGTGAGCATGCCGCCGGGGAGCTGGTGCATGTAGTGCAGACCGTCGTATGCGCGAGGCTGACCCAAAGGCTTGCCCTCGAGATCTGCGATCTCGCGGATCCGATCAGAGACTCGCTCAAGGCGCTCATCATCGATATTGACCGTGTAGCCGAGAGCACGCAGATCGCGAGCCATACGCAAGGTGCCTGGCTGGCCGGGACCATTGGCCAAAGGCTCCGTGGAGCAGTGAATGGCGTTCACGCCCAGCTCCGCGGCGAAGATGTACACCAGCGGAGACACACCGGTCAGGCTGTGGGTGTGCAGCTCCAGGGTGCGGTCCGGGCCAATGGCTTCGCGGATCGCAGGAATGATGGTGCGGATACGGTCCGGGGTGAGCAGGCCGCCGGCGTCTTTGAGCATGATGCGATCAACATCGGCACGCTCGACGAGCTCCTTGGCCTTTTCAATGTAGAGCTCATCGGTGTGCACCGGGCTCAGGCAGTACGCAAGGCAACCGTAGGTTTCAGCGCCGAGTTCCTTCGCGTGCACCAGGCCGGGAACGATGTTGTCCATGTCGTTGAGGCCGTCGAAGGAACCGATGACGCGGAAGCCGTTGGCGTAGAGACGGTCGATCCAGTTGATGATCACATCATCCGGCAGAAAGTCGAAGGACGCGAGGTTCTTCGATCGGATCATCGCACGGAATTTCATGTGCGGTGCGGCCTGGTGAATCTTGCGCACACGCTCCCAGGGATCTTCCTTGAGGTAACGCACCGGCACGTCGAACTGAATGGGAGCCACGAGGTCCACGTGCTCGAAGCCTGCATGCGACAGGTCATCGATGATCGACATCATGTGATCGGTGGTCATGCGAGTGGCCCAGATGCTCTGGTGCGCATCACGCAAGGTGGTATCCACAATCTTGATTTCGCCCATGCTGTCGGCGGGGCGACCACCTGCGGCAAAGATCTCCGCGATGGTTTCGGTACTGAGTTCTTCTGGGCTTAAGCCAGCCATCGTGCCTCCTACAACGTGTTGTGCGCTGAAATTGTTTGGCGTTGTTGAACTTTCGAACTCTTCTCAAGCAAGCAAGGTCGTGAGTCCAGTTGCAAAGTCCGTGCTTACAAATCACAGCCTACCTAGCAGTGTGTCCCACACCTCACGTCTAAAGTGCACCAAATTCACTCCCGCCCTTGTGCATCTCACCCACACATAGGTATCTAGCTGGCAATTTAGCGCTTTTTCTCACCCCGGCTTTTGAGGCTTCAGGCGAAAAATCATCCCGAAGAATGTCCGAACATACCCCCATCTGGGGTCACTAGGCGCACACGGGTTCATTATGCGAACACTTTTGATCACACCCGGCGCGGCCTAAAAACCCTGCTCAAGGCAGTAAAAAAGCCTAAGCGTGACACCTTTCGCACATCTTCGGCCACAAACAGCAGTAGAAAGCCATGTTCCGAACCTTGTGACTGCTGCTACAGTTCGACGCAATTCAGATCACACTTTGGAGGAAATATGACGAGCGTGAGTACCACATCACCCCACTCGCCACAGGCCAAGGCGAAAGACGGCGATCGCAAATCCCTCGGAGCATCCGTCGTAGGGCAGCTCCTCGAATGGTACGAGTGGAGCTCCTATGCCGTATTCGCGCCATTTATCGCAGCGGCGATGTTTGATAAGTCGAACCCCACCTCCGCACTGCTAGCCACCTTCGGTGTGTTCGCCATCGGCTTCCTTGCACGCCCGCTCGGTGGCATCATCTTCGGCATCATCGCCGATAAAAAGGGTCGCAAGAATGTGTTGATGACGACCATCTTGATGATGGCCGCAGCATCCGTCGTCATCGGCATCTTGCCCTCCTACGAGAGCATCGGCGTGTGGGCATCCCTCGGCTTGCTTATCATTCGCGTCCTTCAGGGTTTTGCCCACGGTGGCGAATCGGCGGCAGCGAACTCCTACATCCCCGAAATTGCACCGAAGCACAAGCGCGGCCAATGGGGCAGCTTGGTCTACGTTGCCATCTTCGGAGGCTCCGTGATTGCCTACACCCTTGGTGGCATGATCTCCCTGGTACTCAGCGAAGAGCAGATCGCTTCCTGGGGCTGGCGCATCCCCTTCCTTTTGGGTGCTGTTGCCGCGGTGATTGCGATGATCATGCGTCGCCACATGCAGGAATCTGAGGTGTACGAGCAGTCGAATAAGCCCGCTTCTGCCACCGAGGCACGCGAGGAGCACCACGATAACCTCCCCCACCCAGACCCCCGCTTTGTGCAGGTAAAGCAGCGCAAGAAGCACTCCGTACTGGTATCGATCCTGTTGGTTATCGGCATGGTCTCCGGTGTGACAAGCTCGCACTACACCTGGTCTTCCTACGTATCTACCTACGCCATCAAGCACGAAGGCATGAGCACCCAGGGCACCTACTGGGTCACCGTGGTTGCACAGGTGATCGCGCTGATCTCACTGCCACTGTGGGGACGACTCTCGGACCGTATTGGCCGCAAGCCAGTGATCTACACCTTCGCTGTCCTGCTCGCCATCTTGCAGCTTCCCATGATGAATCTGATTGATTCTCGCCCCTGGACGCTGCTTGTGGCATCCACCGTTGCCCTGGTTGTTGTTTCCGCCGGTGGTGCACTCTTGGCATCGGTGATGTCGGAGGTATTCCCCACCAACCAACGCACCAAGGGCATCGGCCTGGCGTACTCCATCTCGGTGGCGGTCTTCGGTGGTACTGCCCCATACATCTTCCAGATGTTTGTCGCCCGCGACCTTGCTTGGATGTCGTCGGTGTACGTCATCATCCTGTGCCTGCTCACCTTGATCTCCATGCGCTTCTTGCCAGAAACCAAGGGCATCGAGCTCCAGCACGCCTAGCGAAAAGAACACATCAAAGGCCACCCGCCCAAGCGGGTGGCCTTGTTCATGCCGAAGGCCCGGCTCAAGCAACGAAGATGCTTAAGCCGGGCCTGATGCTTTTGGTTTAGAGCAGCGCTACTTCAAAGGGAGCGTCGGTTGCCTCGCGCACCGATTCAACCGTCTCGCCTTCGGCGCACTCAAGCAGGGTGAGTCCCTGTTCAGCGTCCACGCGGAACACAGCGCGATCAGACACGATCATGTCTACGCACTTGGCTCCAGTCAGTGGCAGCTTGCAGGCTTCCATGATCTTGGATTCGCCGTGCTTGGATACTTGGAACATCATCACGATGATCTTCTTTGCGCCATGCACCAGGTCCATCGCGCCACCCATGCCCTTGACCATCTTGCCGGGAATCATCCAGTTGGCCAGATCGCCGTGCTGGGATACTTCCATTGCGCCAAGGACTGCGACGTCGATTGAGCGCGAACGGATCATGGCAAAGGACTGGGAAGAGGAGAAGAAGGAGCCACCGGGGGCCACGGTGATGGTTTCCTTGCCGGCGTTGATCAGCTCGGGATCAACCTTGTCGTCTTCTGGGTACGCGCCCACTCCGAGGATGCCGTTTTCGGAGTGCAGGACAACCTCGCGCCCCTCGGGCAGGTAGTCGGGAATGAGCGTGGGCATACCAATGCCGAGATTGACGTACTGGCCGTCTTCGAGTTCTTGCGCAACCCGAGCCGCCATTTGTTCACGTGTCCAAGCCATTTACTTTTTCACCGTCCTGAATTCGATACCAGTTTCTTGAGGGCCTACCTCGACCACGCGATCCACGAAGATGCCTTGGAGATCGATCTCTTCTGGAAGCAACTGGTCTACTACATGTTCTGCCTGCACGATGGTGATGCGACCGCACATCGCAGCATCGGGATTGAAGTTTTGAGCCGTCTTGTTAAAACGCAGGTTGCCGTAACGATCGGCCTTGTGTGCATGCACGAAGGCGAAATCCGCGCGGATGCCCTCTTCTAAGACATAGGCCTCGCCGTTGAATTCGCGGATCTCCTTCGGCTTGGAGTACTGCGCCACGCTGCCGTCGGGGTTGTAGCGAGTCGGGATGCCACCTTCTGCAAGCTGAGTGCCCACACCTGCTTTGGTGTAGAAGGCAGGAATTCCGGCACCACCTGCACGCATGCGCTCCGCAAGCGTGCCTTGAGGAGTGAACTCGACGGTAAGCTCGCCGGCCAGGTACTGGCGAGCGTATTCCTTATTTGTGCCGAGGTAGGAACCGATCGAGCGGGCGATGCGCTTATCTTCAAGGAGAAGACCGAGCCCAAAGCCGTCGGTACCGAGGTTATTGGAGATGATGGTGAGCTCGCCGACGCCGAGTTCACGCAGTCCTTCGATCAACCGGGCGGGAATGCCCACCAAACCAAAGCCGCCGACGGCGATCGAGGCGCCTTCAGGAATATCAGCGACGGCTTCTTTCACGTCTTTCAATACCTTGTCCAACATGTGTCCATGGTATCCGCTGTTCACATAATGCACAAGGGTTCTCTGTGCGCACATTTAGGGAAAATGCGCTAGTCTTAACCCCACAACGCTTCACATTTTGGAGCTTCGAGCAAGAAGAAAGTAGGCACGATGGCTGAGGTTGCGGAGGTGCAATCGCTGGTTCGCGGGCTAGCAGTAATTCGCGCTTTTAATGAACAACACCCGCGCCAAACGCTCGCCCAAGTGGCGGAAGCTACCGGGCTTGCACGCGCGACGGCCCGCCGTTTCCTTCACACTTTGATGGCTCAAGGCTATGCCTCCACCAACGGCAGCGAGTTTTGGCTCACCCCAAAAGTGCTGGAATTAGGCTACGCCTACCTCTCTAGCCTGGGACTTCCCACTATTGCGCAGCCGCATATCGAGCAGCTCTCGCGCGAAGTGGATGAGTCGTGTTCACTCAGCGTGCTCGATGGTCCAGATGTGGTGTACGTTGCCCGTGCTGCGGTACGCAAGATTATGAGCACCTCAATCACAATCGGTACCCGCTTTCCTGCCTATGCCACTTCGATGGGGCGCGTGCTGCTCGCCGGCCTCGACGAGAAGGCTTTCGACGCCTACTGGCAGGCCACAACCATCAAGGCGATTACCCCGAAAACAATTAGCAAAAAATCTGAGCTTTTTAAGGTAATCGCACAAGTGCGTGATCAGGGTTGGTGCATCGTGGACCAAGAACTCGAATTAGGGTTGAGGTCCATTGCAGGCCCTGTGCATGATCACGAGGGACGCCTCGTTGCCTCTGTGAATATCTCCACCCCCTACGCCATGCACGAGGAGGAAGAATTGCGCACCCGCTTTCTTCCCGCTTTGCTCAACACCTGCCAAGCGATCTCGAACGATCTTCGTAATACAACACTTTCCTCCCCCACCATTTCTTAGGAGAAGGCCATGTCTAATCCTTCCGATATTGTTATCTGCCACCCCAAGCGCACCGCCGTCGGCCGCTACGGCAAGGAGCTCGTCAACGTCCCGGTTGAAGATCTTGCTACTGCCGTGGTTCGGGCAATTATCGACGAAACCCAGATCGACACCGCCGTCATCGACGATCTGATTCTTGGTCAGGCTTCACCCAATGGCGCTGCACCGGCCCTTGGTCGCGTGGTGGCTCTCAATGCCGGCCTTGGCAACCAGGTGCCGGGTATGCAGCTTGATCGACGCTGCGGTTCCGGGTTGCAAGCCATTGCCACGGCAGCAGCCCATATCGCGTCCGGGGCAGCCGAGCTCATTATTGCCGGTGGCGCGGAGTCGATGTCGCGTACCGAATACACCGTTGATGCTGATGTGCGCTGGGGTAAAAAGGGAGGCAACATGGTGTTTCGCGACCGACTGGCCCAGGCGCGTGAAACCGCCGGTGGTAAGAACCACCCCATCCCCGGTGGCATGATTGAAACCGCCGAGAATCTTCGTCGCGAATACGGCATTAGCCGCAAGGCACAGGATGCCTTCGCTGCTGCATCCCATGAGCGGGCAGCCAAAGCGCAGGAGTCCGGCATTTTTGCCGAGGAGATCGTGCCGGTGGAGATTCCTCAGCGCAAGGGCGAGCCGGTGGTCTTTGACCAAGACGCCCACATTCGCCCCGGCACCACCGAGGAGTCTTTGAGCAAGCTGCGAGCTGTGATGGGTCGCAGCGATGAAGAGGCCACCGTGACCGCGGGCAATGCCTCTGGCCAAAACGATGGCGCAGCAGCGATGATCGTGACCACTCGAGCAAAGGCTCAGGAATTGGGTCTTGATATCAGCGTCTGTCTGCGCGGCTGGGCTGTGGCAGGTGTTCCTCCGGAGACAATGGGCATTGGGCCCGTGGCTGCCGTCGAAAAGCTATTTGCTCGCCTCGACTTGAGCTTTGACGATATCGACCTCATCGAGCTCAACGAGGCATTCGCCGCTCAGGCATTGGCCTGCCTTGAGCATTGGGGTATTGATGCTGAAGATCCTCGCGTCAATCCGCTCGGTTCCGGCATCTCGCTCGGACACCCCGTTGGTGCAACCGGCGCTCGCCTGATGGTAACGGCGGCGCACACCATGCAGCGCGAATCGCTGCACCGCGCACTGGTGACCATGTGCATCGGTGGAGGCCAAGGCCTCGCCGCGGTGATTGAGCGCGAAGACGCCTAGCCCAAACCGATTAACTAAAACGCACCAAGCTCACGCCACCAAAGATCAGCACCAAACCAATGATTCTGATCGCGCTGATCTTGGTGCGTGGTGCTCCAAAGGCTCCACGAAGTTCAAGTACTTGACCGGTAATCATGGCACCGGAAATGGAGGCGATCACCATCGTGCCGGTGCCAATGATTGGGGCAAGAGTGGCACCGCCAATAACAAAGGCCGCTCCGAGCACGCCACCAAGCCACATCCACCAGGGGCCTGAAGCAGGGCGAACCTTCGCATTGCCCCGCCAGATCACAGCAGCGCTGAGAGCCAAGAGCAAAACAAGCCCCACGACGAGCGAAATTTCGCCCGCGAGGATCGGTGAATCCAGCACGCGACCAAGCTGACCATTGACGGCAGTTTGGGTTGCAGAGCCCATCCCAATGGCCACCGCGAAGCAACGCCATGCCCACGTGTGTGCACCTTCTGTGCGCCCACCTGCGCCACGGCGTGGAAGCTCAAGCACGCACGCTACGCCCAATAACACGATGGCAGCGCCACCAAGGCGCGCGGGCGTCATAGGGATGCTGGGATAGTGGAAGAGCCCGAAAGCGTCGACGAAGAGCCCCATGAAGGTCTGACCGAGAATGGGCAAAATGACCGTTTGCACCGCGCCGATACGTGGGAAGATCACGATATTGCCCACGATGAAGGCAACACCCATAAACCCACCTAGCCACAGCCACCAGGGTTGACCGATCAACGAATCGAGCCGGCCAAGGAGATTATTTCTGGCGATGGCCATCAGCAGCGCCACCGACGCCACCGCGATAATGAAGCTGTAGGTTGCGGTGATAATCGGTGAGCCCACCGATTGCCGCAAACGGGTGTTAATCCCCGTTTGGATTGGCACCACCGCCCCGACTAGGACGGCGCAGATTAATAACAGCACAAGCGCTCCTCCCCGCTATTGGCGTATCGGCCAGGAAAACTGTGACCTAGACCAAGCCTAGCGGGTACTCAGCACCTTCAGGTTTTAGCGCTGGCGGTCGCGCTTTTGAAATCCCATACGAGGCCTGAAGCCCTCTGGACGGCGCAATTGTGCTACCGCATCCCCAATGACAAGGCGGAAACGAGGGCTCATCGGCGGCATCTGCATGATGGAAAACCAAGCCACCTCAGTGTTCTCATCATCACCAACGCTGGGTGGATCATCGCCGATAACGGAACACCGCATCGCGGTATCCATATAGCTAGCCTGATCGCCATTCGGGTAGGTCACAGGGCCTGCTGCGCCAACGCCCAACAATGCCTCCACCTGAACGTCAAGGCCGGTTTCCTCTTTGACCTCACGCACCGCAGCGATATGTGGTTCCTCACCGGGATCAACGATGCCAGTAACCGGCGTCCACTGATCGTTATCGGCGCGTTTGACCAAGAGCACCTCGGGGACGGCACTGATTGGAGCCCCTTCAGGAACATCGCGGATGACAACGGCAGTCACGCCTGGCATAAAGAGCATGTCATTGCCGATTTTCTCGCGCAGCTTCAACACGAATTCCGGGGTGGCCACTAGTCTTGCTCCTTCTGGGCGTCGTGGTGTGCCTCGGCGGTTGCCGATTCATCCTCTTCCTGTTGGAGGGCACCGTTTTTGAGTTGCTCTACCAGCGCTGCGGGATCGAATTCATTGAAGTACTCCGCCGGTGCCGTGCGTTCTTGTGCCATTTCGACTACACCTCCGATGCTGCAATGGAATCAAGGATGTACTGCTTGACTGCCTCGGGATCATTCGGCAGATCAGCAACGTGGCGCTCAGCGTCCATAATTCCTGCAAAGCGCTCGGGAATCTCTGGTTCTTCACCGATTGATTCTTTGATGGTTTGGGCAAACTTCACCGGCAATGCGGTTTCGAGCACCACGATGGGGGTTGCTACCTGCTCAGTCCAATCGCGAGCGGCCTTGACGCCGTCCGCGGTGTGCGGATCAATCAACGTGCCGGTGCGCTCGTAGCAATCTCGAATCGTGGCCACTCGATCGGCGTGGGTGGAGGTAGCAGACGCAAAGCCATAGTCTTGCGCTGCCTTGGGGAACGCTGGGTCGTCGACAAGCGAGAAACCGCCTTGCTTGACTTTTTGCCCGAAGAGCTCAGCGGTGCGCTCGGCATCGCGGTCGAGCAGATCGAAGATGAAGCGTTCGAAGTTCGAGGCGCGCGAGATATCCATCGAAGGCGAAGAGGTTTCGAAGGTGTCCGCCGAGCTGCGAACGCGATAATTGCCGGTGCGGAAGAACTCGTCAAGGACGTCATTTTCGTTGGTGGCAACGATCAGACGGTCGATTGGCAAGCCCATCTGGCGCGCAATGTGTCCTGCACAAATATCGCCAAAGTTGCCGGTAGGAACCGCGAAGCTTAGCTTTTGCTCATTGCTATCAGTCATGCGGAGGTAGGTGGAAATGTAGTACACCACCTGCGCCATCAAACGAGCCCAGTTAATGGAATTGACGGCACCGATGCGTTGCACGCGCTTGAAGTCGGCATCAGCAGACACGGCCTTGACTGCGTCTTGGCAATCATCAAACACACCGTCGAGGGCGATATTGAAAATGTTGGGATCATCAAGGCCGAACATTTGAGCCTGCTGGAACGGCGTCATGCGACCTTTCGGGGTGAGCATAAAAACGCGGATGCCTTTGCGGCCGCGCATCGCGTACTCAGCAGAAGAACCGGTATCGCCTGAGGTTGCGCCCAGGATATTGAGCGTATCGCCGCGGCGAGCAAGCTCGTATTCGAATAACTCGCCAAGCATCTGCATGGCCATGTCTTTAAATGCAGCCGTCGGGCCTTCAGAAAGGTGGCCGAGATAGATGCGATCTTCCAGGTGCGAGACGGGAACGATGTCCTCGTGGGCAAACTTCTGCGTGGTATAAGCACGCGCAGCAATACCTTCAAGATCTTCGGCGGGAATGTCATCGACGAAGAGCTTGAGCACCTCGGCTGCCAATGCTGCATAACCCTGCTCAGCAAGAAGCTTGCGCCACTGATCAAGTTGGGCACCATCGATCTGCGGATAGTGCTCAGGCAGATACAAGCCGCCGTCGGGGCTTAAGCCTGCAATCAAAATGTCGCTAAAACTCGCTGGGGTCTGGGAAGCATCACGCGTAGAAATATATTTCACGGCTACTACCCTAGCGGGCATCGCGGGAAAGCAAGGCACACCAGCCCAGCAGGCGCACCCAATATGCCACGACGGATAGCGAACATGGCCTTGAGTTAAGCGCCAGTGGCCCGGTTGACCAGGGCGTCGATGATTGATTTCAGTGCTTGATCGCCAAGCGGTTTATCACCTTCAACCTTCGGCAATGGCCCCGCTGCACCGCGAGCTTGTTCAGCCTCGGCGCGCACGCTGAGCACCGTGCCCTCCAGTTGCAGTGGGGTGCGGCTTTTTGCACCAGTTGATTCGACTGCACGCAGGAAGGTTTGCAGCTCGCCGATGGTTGCGCCTTCAAGATCTAAACTCATGTTGATCATATTTGCTTCAACGTGTGAGCCGCTCGGATCGTTCCCACACTCGGCACCTGGGCCAACACCGAACAAGGCCACAGCACAAGCGCGGCGAAGCTGACACCCGGCCAGTGGCACAAGCGGAGCCGCAGGGTGAGACATCGCCCGCCCAAGTTTTTGCAGCACAGCCGGGCCGGAAACAACCGGGCCGGGTCAGGAACAACAGGGTCAGGAACAACAGGGCTCGGAACAGCCGCGCCAGGAACAACCGGTCCAGGAAAAGTCTGGCCAGCCTGGGTGTTTGCATCACGAGCCGGCGGGTTCTACATTATTGTTGATTCATCACCTAGAAGGGGCTTAGGCCCTAAGGAGCTAAGAATGCGAACTGTTGAAGAAGCCATCCGTAGCCGCCGCGCCACCAGGGCATATAGCGAGCAACCCATTAGCGATGAGGTACTGAACAAGGTAGTAGAGCTCACCTTGGAAGCCCCATCGGCTTTTAATGCCCAGCGAGCAGACCTCGTGGTGGTGCGCGACCAGGACGTCAAAGATGCCCTGTACGAGGCCTCCGGCCAGGCACAATTGCGTGATGCACCGGCGGTACTGATTAGCGTCGCCCGCGCAGATATTCCTGAAGATCTCGAGGAGATCCTTGGCGCTCAGCGCGCCGAGTTCGTCCGCGGCTACCTTGGCAAACTCGATCAGGCAGCACTGCGTGAAACTGCGATGAAAGATGCCATGCTGCTGGCAGGCTTTGCTCTTATCGCTGCCCAGGGAGAAGGTCTTGCCACCTCCCCCACCACCGGCTGGGATGAGTCGAAGGTGCTGCAGGCGATTGGTCTTGGCGGCCGCGAAGACCGTGGCATCGGCCTGGTTATCGGCATGGGATACCCGGCGGAAACACCAGAGCACCCAGGCAGGGCCGCCAACCGCCGTATTAACAACCGCTACTAGCGCTCATCTTCGGTGGGCATCGCCTCACCCCAGAACACTTCATCGACGACCTGGCGCGCACGTCTGGTGAGCCTTAAGTAGTGCTCTAGGAACTCTTGATAGTCCTCGGGATTCCACCCTGCAGCACCAGCCACAGCAGCAAGCTGTGGCCCTGGTTGCGGCAGTTGATCCACACGCTTTCCTCGGACCAGCACAATCGCATTGCGCGCCTCGGTGGCCGCAAGCCAGGCCTCTTTAAGCGTTTCTACCTTTTCTTTTTCCAACAATTGCTGATCAGCAATCACATCGAGCGATTCCAGAGTTGAGGTATTACGCAACTCCGGAACATTGTGCGCGTGCATCAGGGTAAGTAACTGCACGGTCCACTCAATATCGGTAAGGGCACCACGGCCTAGCTTTGTATGTGTCTTCGGGTCGGCCCCTCGTGGCAGGCGCTCATTATCCACCCTGGCCTTCATCCTGCGCACTTCACGGATGACTTTTTGCGTCACCCCAGCGTCGGGATACCTGAAGCGGTCGATCATCAGGAGGAAACGTTCGGCGAGTTTCACATCACCGGCAATGCCGGTGGCGCGAAGCAGCGCCTGGATTTCCCAGACTTCACCCCAGCGCTCGTAATAACGCTCATAGGATTCCAGCGTGCGCACCACCGCACCCGAGCGCCCTTCAGGACGAAGCCCAAGATCGACCTCCAGCGGAGGATCGCCGCTCGGTTTTGCCAAACGCTGGCGCATGCGATCGCACACCGAGATGGCCCACTTCACAGCTTGGTTTTCTTCCACGCCTTCGACTGGCTCGCACACAAACATCACATCGGCATCGGAGCCATAGCCAAGTTCTGCGCCGCCGAGGCGCCCCATACCGATCACAGCAATACGGGCAGGTGGCTGTTCAAGGCCTTCTTCCGCCACCGACGCGCGGATCTCTGCACCCAAGGCTGCTTCCAATACGGCATCCCACACATAGGACAAAGCGCGGCAGACTTCTTCTACTTCCATCATGTTCAGCAGGTCTGCGCTGGCGATGCGTGCGAGCTCTTTGCGGCGTAGTGAACGCGCAATCGCAATCGCCTTCTTGGGATTTTCGTGGCGCCCGGCAGCAGCCACTAGCGACTTCGACACGGTACCGATCTTGGTATCAAGCAGTTTGGGGCCACTTGCGCCATCACCAAATTGCTTAATCACGTTGGGTGTAGAAAGAATCAGGTCCGAGGCATAGGGGGAATTGCCAAGTATTCGCATCAGGCGTTGTCCCACGATGCCTTCGTCGCGAAGCATCCTGAGGAACCAGGTTTGATCATTCAACGCCTCGGAGAGTTTGCGATAATTCAGCAATCCGGCATCGGGATCTGCAGTTTGCGATAGCCACTCCATCAGGGTTGGCAGGAGCATACTCTGAATTTTCGCTTTGCGGCTCGAACCTGCCGCCAGCTTTTGCAGATGCTCAAAGGCACGGTCGGGGAATTTGTATCCGAGTGCTCCGAGCTGCAGTTTGGCTGCCTCGGGGGAAAGCTTGATGGTGTCGGCATCCATCACTGCCACCGAGTTCAGCAGCGGACGATAGAACAGTTTGCGGTGCAGGTTTTGGATGTGCAGGCGCACCTTGCGCAGTTGTTCATCCATCGCATCGATGGCACTGCCCTGTTTGGAGCTACGGAAACCAGCAGAGCGCGCGAGCCAGCGCAGGTTCTTTTGGTCCTGCGGCGCAGGAAGGGTGTGGGTGCGCTTGACTTTATGCAGTTGCAGGCGGTGTTCCAGCAAGCGCAAAAACTCATAGGCGCGAGTCAGTTCAGCGCCGTCCTCGCGGCCAATATAGCCACCTTCTACCAGCGCCGAGAGTGCGTCGACGGTAGCCAAGGTGTGCAGCGATTCATCGGTGCGACCGTGCACGAGCTGCAAAAGCTGCACCGCGAATTCCACATCGCGTAGACCGCCCTCGCCCAACTTCAGCTCGCGGGATTTCAGCGCGGAAGGCACATTTTCTAATACCCGCCGGCGCATCGACTGCACATCATCCACAAAAGAGTCACGCTGGCTGGCGTTCCACACCAAAGGAGAAATGGCGTTGGAGTATTGCTGTGCAAGCGGAATGTAGCCCGTCATGGGTCGGTGCTTGAGCAGCGCTTGGAATTCCCAGGTATCCGCCCAGCGCTTGTAGTAGGCAACATGGGAATCGAGCGTGCGCACGAGCGCACCGCGTTTGCCTTCCGGCCGAAGGGCTGCGTCGACTTCGAAGAAGCTACGGCAACCAATTCGGATGAATTCCCCTGCGAGCTTGGTGGCGGCTGGGCTTGGGGGTTCGGCAACGAAGATGACGTCGACATCCGAGATGTAATTCAATTCCCTGGCGCCACATTTGCCCATCGCCAACACCGCAAGGTGGGTATCGAGTGGTTCATCGCCATAGGTATTGCGCACTGCCACTGCCAGCGCCGCAGTGAGGGCTGCATCTGCGAGATCAGCCAGTGTTGCGGTGACGACGCTGAAATCTACCTCCGGCTGCCCTTCCCTACGAGGGTCTTCTAGGTAGGTGCCTGCAAGATCAACGGCGGCGATGCGCAGCAGCAGATTGCGATAGGTCTTTCTCAGAATGACCTCAGCCTCGGTTCCACCGATTCCTGCGCAGTAGGTTCCAGCAGTAGAGCACTCATCGATGGCGGGATCCTCGGTAGCAAACGACATGCCGAAGGAAAGCTCTGCGTCTTCTGGTGGAGTTTGTTCAAATTGCGCTGGCTTTGCTTGAACGCAGCCGAGCAATTCCACGAACATCCCAGCGCGGTGCGGCATCGGTTTTTCCAAGTCGCGCCATAGGTGCGGGTGGGCTACCAGGTGATCGCCGAGCACCGATGATCCGCCCAGAAGGGCGAAGAGGCGAACGCGGAACACCACGTTGCTTCTGATCGCCTGATCCACTTCTTCGCGCTCTTGGGGTTCAAGCGCCTCCATGAAGCGAATCAAGGAGTTCAACGCGAGGTCTTCATTGGCGGTACCGGCTAAGGCCCACAAAAGTGGCAGGGAGGCTTCATTCCACCAGCCCAGCCACTCAAGATCCTTTGCTGCATGCTGACCATGAAAGCCAAGCGCGCTCACCGAGGGCAGGGGGCCTCTGACTGGTTTGCGAGTATTGGTTGGCTGTTGGCTCATTGCTTTTGCCTCATTTTCCTTCCATGTGGGGCACGGGGCAGGCTGAACTTCGTCGGTATTGCTAGGCCTTGGCTCTGGGCTATGAGCCGAGTTGGGCCATCCGCGCTGACCGGCCCGATCACGTCACACTGACCGCACCGATCACGCTGCGCTGAACGATCCAAACCCGGCTTGCAGGGCTAGTAATCCAGGTTGGAGGACAACTCCCAAGGGGTGATCTGCTCCTGGTATTCGTGCCATTCTCGCCACTTATTGCGCAAGAAGTACTCGTAGACGTGCTCGCCTAAGATATCGGCCACGAATTCCGAGTGCTCCATTTCTCTAAGGGCATGGTCGAGGCTGATGGGCAGGTCTTTGTACCCCATTGCCCGGCGTTCGCGGCGCGTCAGTTGTGCGATATCGTCTTCGGCGGGATCGGGCAGCTCATAGCCTTCTTTCACGCCTTTGAGGCCAGCACCTAGGAGCACTGCCAGTGCGAGGTAGGGGTTGCAGGCGCTATCGGGGGAACGTACCTCGACGCGGCGAGAATCTTCCTTGGTCAGGCGGTAGGTTGGCACGCGCACCAGCGCTGAGCGATTCGATACGCCCCAGGTCGCGGCGGTTGGCGCCTCATTGCCAAAGAGAATGCGTTTATAGGAATTCGTCCATTGGTTGGTAATGGCTGAAATCTCGTTGGCGTGTTCCAAAATGCCGGCGATGAATTGTTTTGCTGTCTTAGACAAGCTGAATTCATCATCGGGGTCGTGGAAGGCATTCATATCGCCTTCGAAAAGCGACATGTGGGTATGCATGGCCGAGCCTGCGTAGTCCCTGAATGGTTTCGGCATGAAGGTCGCGGCCACCCCGTTGCGCAGCGCGACCTGCTTCATCACATAGCGGAAGGTCATGATTGAATCCGCCATGGTCAAGGCATCGGCGTGGCGCAAGTCGATTTCTTGCTGGCCGGGTGCAGTTTCGTGATGGGAAAATTCCACCGGGATGCCCATCCGTTCAAGCGCCAACATAGCTTCTCGACGAAACAGCGGGGCATCATTTCGGCTGGCTTGGTCAAAGTAGCCGCCGTTATCGGTAGGAATTGGTGGCCTGCCGTCGGTAGAAAGGCTCTGTACCAGATAAAACTCAATTTCCGGCGACACGCTGCAGCTAAAGCCCTCGTCGGTGGCCTTTTGGATCTGGCGTCGAAGCACCTGTCTCGGATCCGAATAAGATGGCCTGCCATCCGGGTTCATGATGTCGCAGAACATGCGAGCAGATTGCAAAGGCGAATCGTCATCGTCGAAAGGCAAGAGCTGGAACGTTGAAGGATCGGGCATCGCGATGGTGTCTGCCTCGGACACGCGCGAGAAGCCTTCGATGGCTGAGCCGTCAAAGCCGATGCCTTCTTCAAATGCGGATTCAAGCTCTGCGGGGGCCACGGCAACCGATTTGAGGTAACCCAAAATATCGGTGAACCAGAGACGGACAAACTTAATGCCGCGTTCTTCAATGGAGCGCAACACAAACTCTTGCTGTGAATTCATGTTCCCAAGCGTAGTAAGTAACCCCCGATCCATAGGCCAACTCAGCAGAAATTCCCGCTTTGAGCTGCGATGTTCGAATAAAACTATGCCTCCACACACCTCAATCGGGGGTCGAATGCCACACTCAGAACCATGAATCGAACACAAGTGCTACAGGCAATGGCGCTGGGCTGGCGCCCCGAGGACATTCACCACGTCCAAGGGCTCTGGCCACCACGGATCGAAGGCATACCCGAGGGCATCACCCCGGCGATCGCTTTGGCTTGGGCGTGCTATCACCGCAGCGGAGTCATGCACCCGGTACGCACACCGCTTGTCGACGCTCCCCTGCTCGCCCCTCAAACCCCCTTCACCTCCAAGCAGAGCGCACGATTAACAAAGCTGATTCACCATGCCCGCCACAGCAGTAATGCTCATGAAGCCCACGCCTACCACCTGATGAGCCAGAACATCGCACGGCAATGGAACCTATCGCCGGATGTGTTCGCCTGCCTTTGCTCACTGGAACCACCCACACCGAGATGCATCGCCCGGCGAGTCCTCCTGCAGGGGCCCTCGCAGCAATTCGATGGCCATATGCTTCGCCACCTTGGCCTTGGAGCGGGAGTTCTTGTGGCACAAGTGCACCCAAGCGGAATCTGGTCTTTACTTGGCCGCGGGCCGGCCATACAGCGAATACTCAAGGAGTTTCGCTTTCTCCAACGCAACCGTTGGCCTGGGGCTGAAGGCTTAGACCATGCGCAGGCCTATAGCTTTTGCGCCGGGGTATGCGCTTCTGGCACATCTCCGCCGAAGCCGCAGCGCGCCTGCTACCCCCAGCCTGAACCCCGCACGCCAATCAGCGGCGAGTTAGGCAAGGTCATTGCGAAAATGCGGTTGGTTGATCAGCAGCATCGCGCTCATCGCCTGCTTCCCGGCTGGTACGAAATGGGTGTGAAGTGGAAGTGCGCCATCAAACACTCCCGAGCAATGCTGGTAGAACTGCAAGCATGAGCCCCAAGCGCACCGTTGAACAAGAAATCAAATTCGATGTCGATGCTTTGCAGCCCGATGCGGAGCTAGATCAGATCATGCACGTCAGTTCGCTTGGTGATACCACCACGATGGAACTCGACGCCCGATACTTTGATACCCCTGATCTCAAGCTCGCTTCCAACAAAATCACCTTACGCAGAAGGGTCGGCGGCAAAGACGCAGGTTGGCACCTGAAAACCACCGGTGAGCACGGCAGAGAAGAATTGCAGTTGCCACTGGGAGATTCCATGGAAGTCCCCGAGGCATTGCGTAAGGAAGTCGCAGACATTATCGGCCAAGACGTATTGGAGGAGGTAGCAAGGATTCACAACCGCCGCGTAGAAACGCTGCTGATCGGCGCATCTGGAGAAGTAGTGGCTGAGTTTTGCGACGACCACGTCAACGCCAGCTCCCGTGAGCATGAGCAGCGCTGGCGCGAATGGGAAGTGGAGTTACGCGACGGGGCACTTGAGGCCGCCCAAGGCGAGGAGTTGCTGCAAAGCGCAGCAGCAGTGCTATTGGCACAAGGCGCGCAAAAAGCCGCCAGTGCGTCTAAGCTCCAACGAGCCTTAGGCAACCACTAGCGGCACCACGGGCATGTTCGCCCGGTTGTAGCAACAGCGCAGATGCGAATTATCAGCAGCCAAGCTGCTTTGCATGCTTGAGGCGCTATCCAGCGAGGCTGGACTGGAGGTTAGTCCTCCTCGCCCTCCCAAGCAGCTTCTTGCTCATCGGCTTCATCATTGCGCTCACTGGCAATCTCTAAAGCGTGCTGCGCAGCTTCCTTCGACTCATAAGGACCCATGCGGTCCATGGAAGGAAATTGCTTACCCTGGGCAACCTCACCGGTTTTCAGGTTGTAGTACCACTGGTTATCTGCTTCAGCCATGCCCGGCTTCCTTTCATTGCATGTGCGTACGACCCAGCATTGTTTCATCACTGAATCACTCAATGCCCAACGGTACGCAGGCTAGGGCTCATATGTCCATGCGCAGGCGCATTGAACATATCGCCGGGTACACCTAGGACGAAGAAGACACCAAGCCAATAAGAAACACGCAGCCATGCAAAAGCTAAGGAGTAGGTGCTTAGCCGCTGAACTATAAGGCACTAGAGTAAAACTAACTGTCCTATCAAGGTGTTGTGCCAGACTGATATCTTGCGCACGAATACCCCACCCGGCGCGCCGAAGCGAACAAGGAGAACCCATGCCCCTGTGGTCCACGAAGCCAATCGACGTGGAAGCACTTGCGTTTAGCACCCACCGGGAATGGACCGACGGCCCTGCCATAGTGGCCTCAGCCCCTGCCACCTGCCCACTATTGGGTGAACTCAGTGATCACGCAGGCGGCATGGTGCTTGTTGGGTTGGGCCACCAACGCCTCGCTGTGGCCCGCACTGCCCGGAAGGACTCTAAAATCCAGGTCCGTCACATTCAGCTCGGCCTGGATGGTGAGACAGCTTCTGACGATTACATTCGCGCTGATCTGCAGCAGCTTCGTTCGCAGCAGCCCTCCCCCAATCCCGATCTTGCTCAAAGAGTGGGCACCGTGGTGCTCACGATGATGCATCGCCAGCTCATTAGCCGCGAGACCCCGGGCATGGATGTGACGGTGTTGAGCTCGATCCCCCGTGATGCCGGCCTTGGAGAAAGCGAGGCGCTCGACATCGCCATCGCGCTGACGTTGGTGCAAGAGCCCGAAGAACACCAACTAGGCCCTGCCCGCACCAAGCTCGCCAATGTGTGTGCCCAGGCGGCTGCAACGATCTCCAACCAGGCACCCAGCCGAGCCCGCTACACCGCAGCCTTGCGTGGCCAGGCTCAGGCCCTCAACGTGATGGACTATGCCGATGGTTCGATCACGCAGGTAACCCACCCCCAGGATTTTGGGTATCAATTGCTCGCTGTGTGCCCACCGCAGGCGTTTCCTGAAGCCGATCAAGCCGCGATGCAGCGCTTTATCGACGATGTCACCACCGCTTTCGCCGCCCCGAGTTTGCGTTTGCTGCCGAATGCTCGCGAACGTGTGCTTGCCTGGTTAAGAGCAGTGCATCAGGTGCACCCCAAATCGCAGGCCCCGAGCGTGGATCAGGCGCAGCGCTGGTTGCACTATTTAGAACACGAAATTGACCGCACCGTCGCCACTACCAGCGCTATTCGTTCGCGTAGGACTGCCGATATCGTCCCGGCAATGAATGCCTCCAACCAGGAGTACGTTCGCCTCTTAGACGCCCCTACTGCGCTTGAAGCTACCGCGCAGTTATGCCTCCAGCGCGGTGCCGCTGCCGCACGTTGTTCAGGCGCATCGGTGCTGTGCCTTGTACCTGATTACAAGGCGGAATCCGTGGCCGAGGCTTTAAGCGAGGATGGTCTTGAGGTAATGCTCATCCAGCGTGGTGAGCAGGCGACTACCAAGCACTAAGGCGATAGCGCCCCTCGTTGGCCTTTGTTGGCTCTCGTTGGCCCTCGTTTTTGTTGTTTTGAGGCGAATGAGCCGGCCTATAAGCCGGATTCTGTACCCGGTTGCGCTGGGCACAACCACAGGTGGCGATCATCCATCTAGGGCCGCGATTGCTCGCGACCTCAAGCAGCTACCCGCGGACGTTTAGGCGAGCCGCCTTCAATCCGCGCAGGCACACTTCTCACCTCATACCTGGGTGATGCTTCGTGCGCCCTCTTGCCTTGCCCCCGGTGGGGTTTACCTGGCCAGCTACGTCGCCGTCGCTGCCGGTGCGCTCTTACCGCACCCTTTCACCCTTACCGCCAGGAAAATACCTGGAGGCGGTTTACTTTCTGCTGCACTTGCCCTCGGGTTTCCCCGGGTTGCCGTTAGCAACCACCGTGCTCTTTGGGGTCCGGACTTTCCTCGGCCATGTGCCTTGAACATCAATCGACGCTGGTTCACACAGACGCAATCGCCCAGCCGGCTCATTCGCGAGGCTTAAGTGTACACGCGCCCGGGCGTTTCACTGGATCGCCTAGCGCGCACTCGGCAGATAGGAGGTGTCATTGACCAATCGGACACAGGTTGGCCCATCGGCGTAGAACTCCGCAATGGACAGCGAAGCTAAGTCCAGGTGCATTTTGTGGAACATCGTGGCAGGTGCACCGAGGGCTTCTCTGAGCACCGCCTTGATGGGGGTGACGTGACTGACCACCAAAATGGTGCCGGGGCCAAAGTCTTCTGCAATGCGCGCTCTGGCCTTTTTCACCCTCCGGTAAACCTGCGCCAAAGACTCCCCGCCGGGCGGAGCCATTGATGGATCCTCAAGCCACTGCTGGTGGCGTTCGGGATCCGATGCACGGGCCTCGGCAAAGGTCAGCCCGTCCCAATCACCGAAGTCCATTTCCTGAAGGGGGTCTACCGTGTGCACCTCAAGACCCATCGCATCGGCCACCGCCTGGGCGGTCTGCTGACACCGCCGAAGCGGCGACGCCACAATGGCATCAATGCCACCGCGTGCTGCGAGGTGCTGCGCTGCAGCGTTGGCTTGCTGCTCGCCAATAGCTGAAAGCTCGGGGTTCGATCGCCCCGAATAGCGACGCTGTGCAGACAACGCTGTTTGCCCATGCCTGAGCAGCAAAAAGCGCGTGGCTTCGGTAGTGGCTCCATTCCACACCTTGGGGCAGTTCTTGTTGTCCTGCGCATTTGCCGAGTCCGTCGCGCTCGATGTGGCCCCTGTAGTCGCGCTATCGGCGGCAATGCTGGCGTTGGGCTTTTGCGTTGGCGGCTCATAGCCTTCCACGTAGCCGGGTGCTGCACCTTGCGCTATGGCGTCCATGGCCTTGTTGGCAAGCTCATCGGCACGGGAGTTTTGCTTGCGCGGCACCCACTGGTATTCCACCTGCTCAAGGCCACGCTCGATCTTTTTGCATTCCATGGCAAGCTCGCGCATGTCGGGGTGTTTGATTTTCCAACGCCCAGACATCTGCTCAACTACAAGTTTGGAGTCCATGCGAACGCTCACAAGGTTTGCGCCCAAGCTGGCTGCTACTTCAAGCCCGTTGAGCAGCCCGCGGTATTCGGCCACGTTATTGGTAGCTTTGCCCACCACATAGGCAAGGCTGGCCAGCACTGTGCCGGTGTCGGCATCGCGAACGACTGTGCCCGCGCCGGCGGGACCGGGATTACCGCGCGATCCTCCATCGGCTTCGATGAGTAGATGCTTGCTCATGCAGCTTGCCCTCGGATGAGGTAGCTGCCGCATTCTCCGCATTCGGGCACTTCGGTTTCGGGTGCCTGGCGGATGCGTGAGGCCTCGGCCACTGGCAGCATGATGTGGCAGCCACCGCAGGATCGGCCGTTAAATTTCGCAGCTCCGATGCCATTTTCGCTTCGGCGTTCCTCATAGGCTGCAAGGACTTCCTCCGGCAATGCTGCCCTAAGCTTTTCGACGCGCCCGCGCACATCCTCTTCCGAGGTATCTACCGGCAAGGCGTCCACGGCTCGCTGCGCCGCTGCTACTTCAGCCTCAATTTCGCGCAACTGCTGCTGATAGAGATCGCGATTCGCCCTCAGCGCGTGTACCTCATTGTGTGCCTCTTGCATCTCCGAGGTGAGGTTCTGAATGCGCACCTGCGCGGAATGCAGATCATGCTGCAAGTCTTTGCGCAGCTCTTCATCGGTAGCGGCACCAAGTTGGCGGCGATCATCATCTAACCTGCGGCGTAGTTTGCGCTCATCGTCTTGGATGCGACGGATTTCTAATTCCATGTCGTCTACGGCCAATTGCGCGGAGGCTGCCGCATCGCGAATGCGCATCTGCTTGGCGCTCAGGCGCTCAAGCTCTTGCTGCTCTTCGCTTTTGACCTGCACCACTTCCACGTCTCCATTGCGCTCAAGGGTGGAAAGTTCCAGCAGTGTTTCTTGAAGGGGCAGTGCTAGTTGCATCGTGATGTTCTTCCTCGGGTCTTAGTGTTGTTTCGGCTGTTTCGCAATTGTCCAAGGATCTGTTCTAGTGGCAAGAACCTCGACTGCAATATCCGGCAGCGCTTGGCTTAGCACCTGGGAGGCTTGGCTGGTCCAGGGGTATTCGCTGGCCCAGTGCGCTGTGTCGATGATGCACATGTCGAAAGCTCGCAGCGCCTCGTCCACGGGGTGGTGGCGCAGATCGGAGCTGAGGAATACATCGGCTCCAAGCTTCGCGGCTTCTTCAATGAATCCATCACCGGCTCCTGAGCTCACGGCGATGCATTGCACCATCTTGTCTGGATCACCTGCTGCTCGCACACCCCAGGCGGTGGCGGGAAGCTGGTTGGCGATCATTTGCACATAGTCTTCAAAGCGCATCGGCTGTTCAAGGGTGCCGAGTCGGCCTAGGCCACAGGCCTGTTCAAGCGGCTCGGTTGCTTCGAGGGCGGTGATATCGAAGGCGGGCTCTTCATAGGGGTGCGCTGCTCGCAGTGCCTGCATGATCGCTGTTCTTTTTCCGCGGGCTGCTACGAATTCGATGCGCAATTCTTGCACAGTTTCAAGCTGTTCACGCTGGCCAATGGCTGGGTTAGCCTTGGCGCTGGGGCTGAATTGCCCTTGGCCTTCGAAGCTAAAGGCGCATTGGCTGTATTCACCAATTTCGCCCGCACCGGCGTCAAAGATGGCATCTTTGAGCGCTGAAGCTTGATCAATTGGTACTTGCACTCCCCACTTATCCAGGCCTTGAAGCTTTGGCGCTAGTGGCCGCCCTGGGGTGATGCCACAGAGGGTGGCGAGCTGGTCATTGACGCCTGGGCGCGCGGAATCAGCATTGGTGTGCGCGGCAAAAAGCGCCACGTTATTGCTGATGAGCTTGTGGATGATTTTGCCTTTGGGGGTGTTCGCGGCAACGCTGCTCACGCCTCGCAAGAGCAAGGGGTGGTGCACGACCAGCATCTGGGCACCTGCCGCCACGGCTTGATCGGCCACTGCTTCGGTGCAGTCAAGTGCGAAGGCAACTTTGTCCACCGGCGCCTCGGGATCGCCACAGATAAGCCCCACTGCGTCCCAAGATTCAGCCAAGTGTGGTGGGTAGGCACGCTCGAGTGCGTCGACCACCGAGCTAACGGTATTAGTGGTGCTCACGGTGTGTTCAGTGCTCCAATCTCCTGCATTGCCTGAAGTAGTAGGCGAACCTGTTCAGGCGGTCTCACGGCTAGGCGCCAATGGTTTAAGTCTAGACCGGGGAAGGTATCACAACGCCGTAGCGCAATGCCCCGGCGCAGTAGTTCCTGGCGCACTTGCTCCGGCTCCTCGCATGGGGGTTGGACAAGTAAAAAGGGCGCCTGGGAATGGCTTTCCATTTTAAAACCGTGGGCCTGCAGCGTTGCTTGCATCGAGTCGCGATCCTGTTCAATGCCGTGGCGGATCGCTGGCAATTGCTGCACGCCGTGGCTAAACACCGCTTTTGCGGCAGCAATTTGCAAGGTACCCACCGGCCAGTGGGCGCGTTGGTGGCGCAGGCGATCCAAGACGACGGGATCACCGGCTACATAGCCGATTCTCAAGCCAGCAATACCCCAGGTTTTGGTCAAACTTCGCAGGCAGAGGACGTCGTCAAGCTGAGCCGGAATCATGGAGTACTGCTCGCCTACAACGTCCAAGAAAGCCTCATCAACGACCAGCATGCGCCCTGGTGCTCGCAGCGGCGATACATCGTGCACCACACCGGTGGGGTTGGTGGGATTGCCGATGATCACCATATCCGCAGCCTGTGGGGCATAGGGCTTGTCAAAGGGCGGGTCAAGCACCACATGTGTGGCAGCAGCACCGAAAATCGCGTCCGGCTCGCTAAAACCAGGGTGAATAATCAGCGGCTGGCGAGGGTGCAAACGCGGCAACATGGCAAAGGCCTCTGAGGCACCAGCTACCAACATGATGCGCTGCGCCGGCACACCGTGATACTCAGCGATCATCGCCTCTACCTCGGCAACGCTGCCCGGATCCGGATAATCACGCAGCGAAGGCACAGCCTGCACAATGGCCTCAAGCAACCACGAAGGAGTGCGCGCAGCAACATTCACGGCAAAATCCACCGAGGCCCCACGAGCATCGGCATCGCCATGAATACGAGGATCAAACACTGGGCTGAGTGTAATCGCCGAAAGAAAAAATGTAAGACTAAAAGCCGTGCCTATTTTGCTTATCGACGTCGACGGAACCATCGTGAACTCCTACCCAGGAATCCGCGCGAGTTTCATCACCGCGCTTAAAGCCATCGAGCAGCCAATTCCTGAAGAGGCCCGGCTACGCAAAGTACCCGGCCCCCAGATCTACGACACCCTCCGCGACCTCGGCCTCGACCACGACACCGCCTCCGAAGGCCTCGCTGCCTTCCGCGCCGACTACCGCGAACACGGCTGGCATAACGCAACACTGTTCCCCGGATGGGACACCCTGCTGCCCCGGCTACGCCAACAGGGCTACACCCTGTGCACCGCCACCAGCAAAAACCAAGCGCTCGCCGCCCGCACCCTCGAACACCTCGGCGTGGCAGAACACTTCGACTTCATCGGTGGCGCCGACGTCGAAGGAGGCCGCCAAGGCAAACAAGCAGTGATCCAACACGTGCTCAGCACCGTCGACGCCGATCCAGCCAACACCCCCATGCTCATGATTGGCGACCGAACCCACGACACCGAAGGCGCAGCCCACTTCTCCATCCCCACCATCCTCGTAGGCTGGGGCCATGGCGAGCAGGAGGAATGGGACCAAGCCTTTGACTACGCTGGCGATATAACCACCTTGGAGGAAAAAATTCATGGCTTCTTCAACTGAGCAACTATCAGTGGTGTTCGTCTGCACCGGCAACATCTGCCGCTCCCCCATGGCAGACGTAATCTTGCAAGACGCCGTTGAGCGCGAAAACTTAAGCGCACGCGTGAACGTCAGCTCCTGCGGCACAGGCGGATGGCACATCGGCCAAGGAGCCGACCGGCGCGCAATCCAAGCACTACGCCAAAAAGGCTACGACGGCACCAAACACCGCGCCCAACAAATCGGCGACGAAGCCGAACACGCCGACCTGCTCATCGCACTCGACCAAGGACACCAAAAAGCACTCCAACAACTCGGATACCCACAACAACGCATCCGGCTTCTACGCAGCTTCGACCCCAAGGCCGACACCCGCGACGTAGAAGACCCCTACTACGGCGACGCCGAAGACTTCCGCATCGCGCGCGACCAGATCCTCGACGCCACCCCCGGCATCATCGCATGGATCAAGGAGCAGCTCAGTGAGCAGCACTAAACGCTCCGGCTGGAAAGTCTTTCTCACCCCCGGCTGGGTCATCACCACCGTGCTCGTCATCGCCTTTTCCTACCTCGCCTTCACCGTGCTATCACCCTGGCAACTGGGAAAAGACCGCGACATCGTCAACCGCAACGAACACGTCGACGCAGCCTTCGAACAGGAGCCCACCGACTACCACAACATCTTCGACGACCAAGGCGAGATCACCAACGACCAAGAATGGCGCCGCGTGCGCATCACCGGGCACTACCTGCCCGACAAAGAAGTGCTCCTACGCATGCGACCAGTCGAATCAGGGCCTTCCTACCAATCGCTGGTGCCATTCCAAATCGACGATGGGCCGGTGGTGTTGATCAATCGAGGCTTTGAGCCGACGAATGCTGGCGACGCCCCGCACATCCCCACTCCCCCTTCAGGAAATGTCACCCTCGTCGCGCATGCTCGCGCCAATGAGCGCACCCCGGACAAAGCGCCGATGCAGGCCGATGGCTACCAACAGGTCTACGGGATTAATACCCAACAGATTGGCAAGCTCAACAACACCACACTCGGCCGCGACTATCTGCAGCTTTCCAGCGACGAGCCTGGGGTGCTGCAACCCATCCCGATTCCGAAGCAAGACAGAGGCAACCACCTGTCCTACGGCTTCCAGTGGATAGCGTTCGGCATCATGGCACCGCTGGGTCTTGGCTACTTTGTGTACTCAGAAATCCGTGAGCGCAAACGAGTACGCGAAGAAGAAGCAGCGTTGGCGGCGTCGCAAAGACCTGAAGGGGGCGACGGTGCCCAAGCCCCGGCCAGCAAGATCGCGGAGTCGCCGGCAGCCAGCGCCGAGAAAGCAGATCCCCCAGCCCAGGCTGGGAGTACGCCCCAACGCTCCCGCTACGGCAGCAAACACCCCGCCGCCGGGCAGCAACGCGGCTTCGACCGACGGCGAGACAACTTCTAAACGCGCCGCGACTACCAGCCGGTCACGACAATTTTCCCAAGTTCGTGGCCGGCTTCCATGCGCTCTTGGGCAGCACTTAAGGTCTCAACACCAATGGGGCTGAGCTGCTCGGCAATCACAGGTCGAATCTCACCGCGGGCATACAAGCGCGCGACCTCGTCGAGGATGGCGCCTTGAGATTCAAGCGCGACGTCGAAAAGCGATTTACTAAACATCGACTCCCAATGCCACGCAATCGACTTGGCCTTCAGCGGGGCAATCGAATCCGGGCCGACGTCGATACCGACAATGTGGCCGAAGGGGCGGGTGATGGAGGCCAGGAGGTCTTCTTGGCCCTGGGAGTGAGCAGTGAAAACCCAATCCACCCCTTCAGGAAAATCGGCGAGCACTTGCTCCAACAGGGAGTCGCGATGGTTCACCACGAAGGTGGCACCCAGGTCGCGCACCAGGCGGGCGCGAGATTCGTCTGAAGCGGTGGCGATGACATCGACCTTGGGGCAGCGAAGGCGCAGAAGCTGCAGGGCGGCCAAACCGACGCCGCCGGTGGCACCAATCATGAGCAGGGTGCCTTGGGAGGACTCGTCAAGCTGCAGGCGTTCGAAGAGGCTTTCCCAGGCGGTGATGAACGTCAGCGGCAGGGCGGCCGCCTCGGCAAAGTTCTCCCCTTCAAGCTTTGCGGCCATGCGCTCGTCGATGGCGAAGAATTCGGCGTTGGTGCCTTGGCGTGACAGGGTGCCAATGGCGATTACGGCGTCGCCAGGTGCAAAGCGGGTAACTTCCTCACCCACCGCCTCCACGCGGCCGGCAGCGTCGTAGCCCAGAACACGGAAACCCCCGGCATCAGCGGTTTTGCGCTGCTTGGCGTCGATAGGGTTCACGCCCACGGCCTCAACGCGAATGAGCACATCGCGAGGGCCGCACGCAGGCTTTTCCACCTCGCGCTCCACCAACGCATCCGGGCTGGAAATGGGCAGATTTTCTACGTATCCAATTGCTTTCATGCACCCGATCGTGCCACACATGCGCCAAGTGCGACTGCCGCAGCCGCGGCAACGAGCTGCGCGCGCCGGATCAAACGCACCGCAGCCTTCACGTCGTTCGGGCCTGGAGCACGCCCCGTACCCAAAATTGGGCGCATCTCCACACCGTGGGCATATTCGGTGGCGCCGCCGAGTTGCACACCCAAGGCTGCCGCGGCCGTGGCTTCTACTGGGCCGGCGTTGGGGCTGGGGTGTGAGGGGGCATCGCGTTGCCACGCGCGGATAGCAGCACCGCCTCTTTTCTTGAAGGAGGCGAGGAGGACGAAGGTGGCTGCGCTAAGACGCGCGGGAATGAAGGCCAGGGCGTCGTCAAGCTTGGCGCTAGCCCACCCAAAGTTGGCATAGCGTTCATTGCGATACCCCACCATTGCGTCCAGCGTGTTCGCTGCGCGGTGCAACACCACCGCTGGGGCGCCGGCCACGGACCAGCACAGGGAGGCCACCACCGCATCGGAGACGTTCTCAGCCAAAGACTCCACGGTGGCGCGGGCGATTCCGTCGGCATCCAGGCGCTGCGAGTCGCGGGAACAAAGCCACGGCACCCAGTAGCGGGCGGCCTCCACATCCCCGCGGGAAAGGTCAGAGGCCACCTTTAGGCCCGTGCGTTCCAAGGTGGTGCCGCCGAGGCAAAAGGCCAAGACGAGGGCGTTGGTGCTGCGAGGCCAGCGTCGCCAAGCGAAGGTGGTGGCGGCCACCGGAGGGCTCACAGCCGCGAGCCAGAAAGCAAGACCGCGCAGCTTCGAATCGGCCCACATCCTGCTCTTGAGGAAATTGGCGTACGTGCCGAAGATCGCCACGGGGTGGGCGCTGCCACCGGGGTCGCCAATCAGCCTGTCGACGACCACGCCCGGGACAATATTTGCGCAAGAAGAAAGCAGCCGGTGCAACATCACGTTGTGCACCGGCTGCCGAAATGACATGTGCGCCCTGACGGGCTCGAACCGCCGACCTGCTGGGTGTAAACCAGCTGCTCTCCCAGCTGAGCTAAAGGCGCTAACTTCGCCGTAACTTGGCGACTCAGGGAAGTTTAGCCCACCAAGCGCCAAAGACAAAACCTAGTGCTTAACCCCAGCTTGGACGAGGCAAGAGCCCTGCCAATTACCCAGACGTTCGGCCTTCGTTTGCACAAAACCGGCCTGCTGCGCCGCTTCAGAAATTTCGCCGGGTTCGAGGGCACCCGGCTTTCCGGTGCCGGGCGTGAGCAACCAGATGCGGCCGTTGTCGGCGAGGGAACGCTGGGCGTCGACAAGCCCATCGCCGAGATCGCCGTCTTCGCTGCGCCACCAAAGCAACACCAGGTCGCATGCCTCATCGGTGTCCTCTTCAAGTAATTCAGAGCCGATGAAGTCCTCGATGGCTTCGCTTATCGACGAATCGGCGTCCTCATCCCAGCCGATTTCCTGAACCGTCAGCCCTTCAGAAAGGCTGAGCAGTTGGGCAACCTCTGCCCCAGAATAGTTCTCCTTGGATTCTTTGACGTTCATCGCTAATGAACATTACATGGTCAGCCGTGGTTTTACCGTCTTTCTTCAAAGAAACCGCCTAAAACTTTCGACCGGGCGAACACGAAGCGCTTTCTCACACGTATTCTGGGAACATATGCGTGTCGACAACCACCCCGTCGTCGACCTACAAGCTTCACTTATGGAGGTGTGGAATGGCTGATCCGAAGACGGAAAAGCAAACTGAGGACACAAACTTCGCCCTAATCCGCGACGGCGTCGCCTCGTATCTCAACGACGCAGACCCCGAAGAAACCCGCGAGTGGCTCGAATCGCTCGACGGATTACTTGAAGAGTCGAGCATCGATCGCGCACGATTTTTGATGCTGCGCCTGCTCGAGCGCGCATCCGCAAAACGCGTGCCCCTGCCTTCGCTCACCTCGACCGACTACGTCAACACCATCCCCACCACGATGGAGCCTGACTTCCCCGGCGACGAAGAAATCGAAAAGCGCTACCGCCGCTGGATCCGCTGGAACGCGGCCATCATGGTGCACCGCGCCCAACGACCCGGCATCGGCGTGGGTGGACACATCTCTACCTATGCAGGCGCAGCGCCGCTCTACGAAGTCGGCTACAACCACTTCTTCAGAGGAAAAGACCACCCCGGTGGCGGCGACCACATCTTCTTCCAGGGTCACGCCTCCCCCGGCATGTACGCTCGCGCCTTCATGGAAGGCCGACTTTCTGAAGATGACCTCGACGGCTTCCGTCAAGAAGTCTCCCGCGAACAAGGCGGACTTCCCAGCTACCCACACCCCAAGGGCATGCCCGAATTCTGGGAATTCCCCACCGTCTCCATGGGTCTTGGCCCCATGGATGCCATTTACCAGGCCAAGTTCAACCGCTACCTGCACAACCGCGGCATCAAGGACACCTCCGACCAACACGTCTGGGCATTCCTTGGCGACGGCGAAATGGACGAGCCCGAATCCCGCGGCCTCATCCAAATGGCCGCGCTGCACAACCTCGACAACCTCACCTTCGTGATCAACTGCAACCTGCAGCGTCTCGACGGCCCGGTTCGCGGCAACACCAAGATCATTCAGGAACTTGAATCCTTCTTCAGGGGCGCAGGCTGGTCCGTGATCAAGGTCGTCTGGGGCCGCGAATGGGACAAACTCTTTGAAGCAGACAAAGAAGGCGCCCTCGTGGACTTGATGAACACCACCAAAGACGGCGACTTCCAAACCTTCAAGGCAAACGACGGCGCCTACGTCCGCGAGCACTTCTTCGGCCGCGACCCACGCACCGCCAAACTCGTCGAAGACATGACCGACGAGGAAATCTGGAACCTGCGCCGCGGCGGCCACGACTACCGCAAGATCTACGCCGCCTACAAGCGCGCACTTGAAACCAAGGATCGCCCCACCGTGATCCTCGCGCACACCATTAAGGGCTACGGCCTCGGCCACAACTTCGAAGGCCGCAACGCGACCCACCAGATGAAGAAGCTCACCCTCGAAGACCTCAAGCTCTTCAGGGATAAGCAGGGTGTGCCGATCAGCGACGAAGAGCTGGAGAAGGATCCCTACCTGCCGCCGTACTACCACCCCGGCAAGGACTCGAAGGAGATCAAGTACCTTCAGGAACGTCGTAAAGAGCTTGGCGGTTACCTGCCCGAACGTCGCGAAAGCTACACCCCGCTTGAAGTGCCGCCGCTGGATAAGCTGCGCACCATCCGCAAGGGCTCGGGCAAGCAGGAAGTCGCCACCACGATGGCAGTGGTCCGCACCTTCAAGGAATTGATGCGAGACAAGGAACTGGGCAAGCGCTTCGTTCCGATCATCCCCGATGAGGCTCGCACCTTCGGCATGGACTCCTGGTTCCCGACCATGGGTATCTACAACCCGCATGGCCAGAACTACGTGCCTGTCGACCACGACCTCATGCTGTCGTATCGCGAATCCAAAGACGGCCAAATCATGCACGAAGGCATCAACGAGGCGGGTTCCACTGCATCGTTTATCGCCGCCGGCACTTCCTATGCCACCCACGGCGAAGCCATGGTGCCGCTGTACATCTTCTACTCGATGTTCGGCTTCCAGCGCACCGGCGATTCCTTCTGGGCCGCTGGCGACCAGATGGCGCGCGGTTTCATCCTCGGCGCGACCGCCGGCCGCACCACGCTCACCGGTGAAGGTCTGCAGCACATGGACGGCCACTCCCAAATCTTGGCCTCCACCAACCCCGCTGTAGTCTCCTACGACCCCGCCTTCGCCTACGAGCTCGCTCACCTCATCCACGAGGGTATTGACCGCATGTACGGCCCAGGACGTGGCGAAAACGTCATGTACTACCTGACCATCTACAACGAGCCAGTACACCAGCCTGCAGAGCCCGAAGACCTCGACGTCGAAGGCCTGCACAAGGGTATCTACCTCTACGACAAGGCCGCTGACGACGCCAAGCACCAAGTCTCCCTTCTGGCTTCTGGCATTGGCATGCAGCAGGCGCTGAAGGCCAAGGAGCTGCTCGCCGAGTACGACGTTGACGCCAACATCTTCTCGGTCACCTCCTGGGTTGAGCTCGCTCGTGAGGGTCGCGAGAAGGAACAAGCCGCGCTGCGCGCCGGCGAAAAGCCTGAAGAGGCGTTTGCCACCAAGCAGCTCAAGCAGGGCTCCGGCCCCTACATCGCTGTGTCCGACTTCGCCACCGACCTTCAGGAGCAAATCCGTCGCTTCGTGCCCGGCCGCTACACCTCTTTGGGTGCAGATGGCTTCGGCTTCTCGGACACGCGTCCGGCCGCACGCCGCTTCTTCAACATCGATGCCGAATCGGTGACTGTGGCTGCGCTGAACGCGCTAGTTCTTGAAGGGGAGATTGACCGCGAGGTTGCTGAAGAAGCAGCTAAGAAGTTCAACCTCACCGACCCCACCAAGGCCTAAGCGCTCTTTTAGCCCAGGCCTGCTGCCCGCTCAGAGGATCCCTCTGGGCGGGTTTTTTTCTGCGCTTCGCCTAGGGCGGGGGTGGCTCCTGAAGCTTGAAGAGGTTGTTGGTGTGCAGTTCGTGGTTGAGTACCCAGTTCCTTCCGTTGTATTGGGCGAGGGGGAATTGGTTGTATCTTCGACTCCGGTGCTCGTCGACAAGCTGGCGGCAGGCCTGGCCTGTGACGGGGTCGCGGGTGAGGTGGCCGTAGATGGCTTGGTCGCGGTCGTCGTCGTTGCGGGCGTGGTGCGGGCGGCAGGCGATGACCATGTTGCTGACGTTGGTGTCGCCGCCGTGTTTCCACGCTTTGATGTGGTGGGCTTCGCTGGTGATCGCGGTGTGGGTGCATTCGGGGTCGGCGCAGATGAGCTGGTCGATGACCATCATCATGCGTTGTTTGTCGTTGGCTGTGCGCCGGGTGCGCCAGAGATCCACGTGCTGCATCTCCCCTTCAAGATTTGGGGCCCACATCGTGGCGTAGCCGAATTCGGAAAGCAGCGAATCCATGTGCTCGCGCGCCGGCACAATCGCCCCATCGCTGGTCGCCAGCAGCCCATTGCCCATATACGTGCACCCATCCGACGGCACCAGCAGCACAGGCTCTCGAAACACCGAGCTTTTCGACGCCCCCTGCCCGCCCATCACACGCGCCACGAGGGCATCCGCCATAGCCTGCTGACGCGACAGCCCTGCATCTTCTCGCTGCAGCTCGCGCGCGGTTTGGTCGAGCGCATTGGCCAGCGCCATGGCGTCCGAATCGCTCAGGCGCGCCAACATGAAACGCATGCCATTGGTATCCGGGTTGCCCGAGATGCGAAGCCAGCGTTGCTCATGGGCAGTGCGTGGGTGGCGCTCATTAATTTCCTGAAGGCGGAGTTTGGCGTGCGCCTCCACCTCTTCAAAGGATTTGCCTACCGCGTACTCAAAGAGCTCCTTGCGCAAGGGTTCACGGGCCGCATCGTCGTTGACGCGGTTGACGGTCTTATTCATGGTGATGAGCGTGTCGATGCTCATTTGCGCCTCGCGGGCGATTTGGGCGCATGCTTGTCGGTTGGCGAGTTGTTCGCCTTCCCCTTCAAAAAGATCGCGGGCGACGCGGTGGATCTGGCCGATGCGGCGTGCCGGAATGCCGTAGTCCTGGCCGATGGTTTTGCGAGATTCGCGATTATTGATGCGCTCGTACACCAAGTCGACCAGCGGCATGCCGGTTTTTGCGAGGTAGCGAAGCGCCTGTTCAAGGTCCATGCTTCGCACACTAAGCAGCCGGCCCGCGGTGTCACAGTGGACCGCGTGAGTGCCTCCTGAAGCTGTGGATGGTGGTGCCTGAGGCAACGGAAGTTTCCACAGCTTTGACTATTTTCGCTGTGCAGTTGCCGCGTCTAGCGCAATGCACTATTGCTGGCTCGTGTTTGCGCCAGGGCGTGGTCGAGTGCCTTATTGATGATCCAGGGTTGTTCAAGGATGATCATGTGCCCGGCGTCCGGAATTTCCTGAAGGGAGGAGGTGGGCCACATGTGCTGGATTTTCTCGGCTTGGCTCAGCGGCGTCACCAAGTCCTTCTCCCCCACAATCACCAACCCCGGCAGGTTGTCGAGTGCTGTTTTGGCTTCGGTTTCGGCGTGGTGTTGGAGGTCGTCGAGGAAGCCGACGAGTGTGTTGAGTGGGGTGTCGTTGATCATTTGGGCGTGAAAGTTGATCACGCTGTCGGGTGTGGGGTGGACGAAGACGGTGGCTGCGAGGGTGGGCGCGATGAGTGCTGCGATGTCTTCGCGGAAGGCTTGGACTTGTTTTGGGGCTAGTTCGACGGCGTTGCGGATGTTGTCGACGATGGGCAGCGCGAGGACTTGGGGGAAGCCTTGGCTGGCGAAGGATTCGACGGCGGTGGCAACGAGGATGCAGTTGCGGGTGTTTTGGCGGATTTTCTTGAAGCGGCGTAGGAGGTTGAGGGCGACCATGCCGCCGAGGCTGTGGCCGATGATGATGGTTTCGCCTTGGATGCCCACGTGTTGGTAAATCTTGGCGACGTCGTCGGCGGCGCCGTCGATGTTGCAGTCTTCGATTGGGTATTCGCCGGTTTCGCCGTGGCCACGCAGGTCGATGAGGAGGTGCCGTGCGCGGTCGCCGATGTGGGCGACTTGCAGGTGCCAGGATTTCGCGGCGAGGGTGAAGCCGTGGATGTAGACGATGGTGATCTCTGCGTCTTCGGGGCCGTCGAGGTAGTAGTGGATGCCCTCGTGTTCGCGGTGTTCGTGGAAGAAATTGTTGCGCCGGATCGTGTCGCGTTGGGCGTGTCGGAGGGCGTGATGGCGCTGTGCGTTGTGGGATCCGTGCAGGAACATGCCAAAAATCCTAGCGCTGCGTATTGTTTCTATTGTTATCACCCAGGGAGGTTGTGTATGGCCACACTTCAAGAACAGCTCGCGGCGCTTGCCCAGGAGCAGTCGGAGGACACTGAGCTGAGTACGCTCGAGCGCGTCGCCAAGCTTGTCGACGCCGCCGATGCGGATGCCGAAGATTCCTTGAAGGGGCTTGGCGTGGACTCTCTGGGACTCATTGCGCTTGTTGTGCGTATTGAGCAAGAGTTCGGTGTGCGCGTTGGTGCGCAGCGGGCTTGCCAGTGGGACACATTGGGCTCGGTGGCGCGGGACGTCGAAAAGCTAAGGAAGGATAAGGCATGAGTATTTCCTATCTCACCGATATGGATGGGGTCCTCATTAAGGAAGGGGACATGATCCCCGGTGCGGATAAATTCCTGAAGGGGCTGCAGGATAATGACATCAATTACATGGTGCTGACGAACAACTCCATTCACACCCAGCGCGATCTTTCGGCGCGTTTGCATCGCACGGGTTTGGACATTCCGCCGGAGCGCATTTGGACTTCCGCGAAGGCCACCGTTGATTTCCTGACCAAGCAGGGCAAGCAGGGCACCGCTTATGTGGTTGGTGAGCCTGGTTTGACCACTGAGCTGCATCGTGAGGGCTGGATTCTGACTGACTCCAACCCCGATTTTGTGGTGCTCGGCGAGACGCGCACTTACTCTTTTGAGGCGATTACCACGGCCATTAACTTGATCCTTGATGGCGCTCGTTTCATTGGCACCAATCCCGATGTGACGGGTCCTGCCCCGCAGGGTGTGCTGCCCGCGACGGGTTCGGTTGCTGCGCTGATTACCGCGGCTACTGGCCAAAAGCCCTATTACATCGGCAAGCCGAATCCCGTGATGATGCGTTCCGCGCTGAATCACATTGGGGCGCACTCTGAGCAGACCGTGATGATCGGCGACCGCATGGACACCGACGTCAGGTGCGGTTTGGAGGCCGGTATGCGCACGGTGCTGGTGCGTTCGGGCATCTCTGATGATCGTGAAATTGAGCGCTACCCCTTCAGGCCAACCAAGGTGGTTGATTCGGTGGCTGAGCTTGCCGATTCGATCCTAGATCCCTTCGGCGATGGTGCCTATCAGGACTAGTCGCCCCCTGATCGCCGCCGCCTCACATCCGCGTGCACGCCTTAGTACACAGGGCAGGGCTCTAGGCAGCTCAGGCGCTCGATCTTGAAGGTGGCCGTGGGCGGCAGGGTTGCCGCCAGGCATGCTTCGAGCGCCTCAAGCTCGCTGCGTAGGCCGTTGAGCACCTGGCGGCATCGCACCAGGCGATGCCCGGCGCGTTCCCAGCGGGTACACCACGTGGCCGCTAAGGGGTCAGTGCCCAGTGGGGCCGGCATCGCTTCGCTTTGCAGCGTGCGTGCCAGATGAGTCTCGACTGCTGGGCGCAGGCTGGATGGGAGGGCGTCGATATGCAAAATCGCGACCTGCTGTTGGGTGTGCACTGCTCGTAGTACTCCAAAGGTATGCGCGGCTCACCTTCACATCCATCAGCCTGGCAGCCTGTGTGGGCGTAGCTGGTTTTTGAGGATATGACGGTGAGAAGACGAGAGTTCGTCTTCCCCAACGATCACTCGTGCACCTTGGATATGCACGACGATTCTCACGCAACTTCACCCCCACCAACAACCCTCAACGCACACTTCACACCCCCATTTACTCAAGTTAAAGTTGAGCTCGAAACCGGGCTTTTAGCTTCAACCCGGTGACGTTACTTGCCTTGCTGCAGGGACCGCCAAAGAACATCGTTGGTTTCTTGCCACAGCGGCTTAGCCCAAGCGCCGAAGTCGCGATCGCTTAGCATCACCGCCGCTCGGCGCTGCTTCGGCGCCAGCCACAAAAACGTCCCCGATTGCCCGAAGTGGCCAACCGTATCCTCCGGCATCTCCACTCCCGTCCAGTGCGGAGATTTTTCGCCCTTGATTTCAAAACCCAAACCCCAGGGGCAGGGCTTTTGCATGCCATAGCCAGGCACTACCCCATCGAGTGTGGGAAATTGCACCTCAAAGGCCTGCTCCAAGGTGCTTGGGTGCAAAAGCTGCGGATCGATCAGCTCATGGGCAAAGCGCAGCATATCGCCAAGGGTGGAGCGCGCCTCGTGGCCGGGCGAACCCCACAACACCGTTGCATCCATACCCAAGGGCACAAGCACCGCCTCATGGAGGTACTCAGCGAAGGTCATGTGCGTTTCCTGCTCAAGTTGCTGCGCTAGCAGCTCAAAGCCATAGGAGGAATACACGCGGCGCTGCTCTGCAGGGCGGGTGGCATCATCGCTACGGAATCCCACCCCGGATGCATGCGCAAGCAAGTGCCTCACGGTGGCAGGCCCACAGGGGCTATCGAGGGTGAAGACTTCTTCTTCACAGGCCAGCAAGAAGCCATAGGTGGCCAATAATTTGGTCACGCTGGCTAATTCAAATTCCCGGTCTGTATCACCGAGGGTGTATTCCTCACCTTCAGTGATCACGCCGGCAGCAAGATGCTCAACAGGAAAGGCTTCAAAGGGTGCAAGCAGGCTCATAGCTTGCCAGTCTAGGCGCCGGGCGAGATCCGCACAGCCACCAGTGACGGGCAACGCGCCCGCCGGCTTAAGCGTCGCGGCCTTCGCGGTAGCCCTTGCGCTCAGAGCGCTTAATTAGGGCGTTGAGTTGGCGCGGCGTCATCGAAATTTTCTGAAGATCCGAAGGGCGGAACAAAATCCAATGCTTCCAATAGGCCAAAATGGCAAGCCCTGCCCCTGCCGTGGCCGCAAGCAACATACCAAGGGTGATCAAATCGAACTGCGCAAACACCACCATGGTGACAGCAGCCACCAGCGCCGGCACCGCATACAGCGGCCCGCCACCGAAGATGCTGGGCACTTGGCCTGTGACAACGTCGCGGATCATCCCACCACCAACGGCAGTCAGCACACCGAGCAGCACCGCCGATGTCAGCGGCATGGAAAAGGTCAAGGCTTTGACCGCACCAGTGACAGCCCACACGCCCAGGATCACTGCATCGGCATGGACCTTAAACAGCTCCCAGCGCTTGCCGTCGAAATGGAACAAAAGCGCCAAGATGGCGCCGACGATGGCCAGCATTAAGTAATTGGAATTCGCAATGGCAGCAGCGGTACCGCGATCCATCAGCACGTCCCTGAGCATGCCGCCACCGAGGGCGGAGAACAGGGCAAGGAAGATAAATCCCACCAGGTCGAAATCGCGCTGACGTGCGATGGTTCCGCCGATAATGCCATTGAGCACCACGCCGATAAGGTCGAGCGTCTCATACAGCGTGAGCACGTGGGGATCTACATTGTGCATTCCGCGTAGCTTAGCTCACCTATTGGGCATCAATGGCATCGAGGCGGACCTCTTCAGTACCCGGGTCGTAGACCACATTCATGGCCAAAGGAATCTGGTGGGAAGCGCTTTCGAGGATGTGCATGAAATACCCGGCGGTATTGGGAATCGCTATCACATCGCCGACGCTCACGCCGTGTTCAAAGCGCATCTTCCTGCGCACAATCACCTCATCCTCAATGCAGTACGCGCCCACCAAAAAGGCTTCGAGGCCGATATTGGCCCGCGTTCGTGCACAGGGCACCAGGATGGGGTCGAGCAAAATATCATCGCTGGTGGTGCGGCACTGGGTGCGGTTCATCTCTAGGCCCACCAAATCCAGGCCATCGCTGCGCTGTTTAATGAAGGCCACCTTGGCCAGAATCACTCCGCCGCCATCGAGCAGGCTGCGGCCGGGCTCGGCATGCAGGCGCAAGCCACGCGAGCGGAAAGCTTCAGCGGTGCGCCCATAGCCGGGGACATCGGCGTCGAGAAGCTCCCAGAGCCACTGGCCGCGCACCGGACGTTGGAAGAAGGGATAGACGTTAGCCAGCGGGTCATGTTTCCAGGTGAAATCGGGTGTGCCCAGACGTTCGCGCAGTTCGCGCCACTGTTCAGGGTGATCCAAATAGCTCATGGGGATGCCACCGCCGATGTCGATAAATTCCGGCTGTCCGGGCGCGGCGTCAATGACTTGGAAGGCGTAGGAAAGTGCTTTTCTGCGGTCTGCCTCCGCATAGCCATGCAGGTGCAGGTGCACCCCGGCGATGCGCACGTTGGAGGCAAAGCCGCGCTGCATTTCTTCGATCCACAATGAGGCGCGCTCGCCGAAGCGGGTGGGCATGAGCACATCAGGTTCGGGGGCGATGCGTGGTGCGATGCGCACGGGGGCATTGTTGGCCAGTGCTTCAATCCGCCTTGCTTCTTCGCGCGAATCGGCAGAGATACACACGTTATTGTCGATGGCCAGGCGCAGGAGCCGGTCGGGTTTGACTGCGGCCGATAAGATGATGCGCTCCCCTGGCACACCTCGGGCGAGCACCTGGGATAATTCGCGTTCGCTGGCTACGTCCACACCATGGCCGTTATCGCGGGCTGCGTCGACAAAGGCCAGTGCCTTATTGGCTTTGCGGGCGAAAAACACACGAACATCCACGCCGTGGTCCTTGCCTGCGTGGACGAGCTCGGCGGCATTGCGCTCAAGCACATCGGGGCAGACCACATTGGTGGGTGAGTCGTAGGTATCGACGATCTCTTGGACCTTCTGGGGTGCGGAAAGCAAGCTCAGCATCCAGGGCTCAAGCCGGGCTTCGAGTGGCACAGTGGCGTGCATATTTCGCTCAAAGGCCCTGCCCGCCACCGCCTGCGCCCAATTGCGAATCTCAGGGTGCAGATCACGATTCAAGGTGTCGTGACCAAGCACCACAGAGGCGGCATCGCGGCCGATGACTGCCACCGTTGGATCAAGCAGCGACTGGCCGGCGCGCCCTAATTGCAATTGCTTGGTCTGCTCATCCACACCAAGCACATCGTGGCTTATAAGCTGCGACACCAGCGAATCAGGATGCACCCCAGGAGGTGCAATTACCGCATCAATATCGGCCTCATCACAAGTTTGACGCTCCGGGGCACGCACGATCCCGGCATCGCACAGTGCCAGCACGCGCGTGGCAGTAATTGGCGGCGGCCCAAACGCCACCCGCTCCAAGGTGCGCGCCAACTCATCAAAGCCCTCGATGGGCTTGGAGTAGCTCACCCTGGCAATCAGTGCGGCGTAGAGCGTGCGCCAGGCATGCCCCACGGCCCAGGCCGGCGAGGGTTCCTTCAAGCCGAGCGCTACCTGGCAGGAGGCTCGCAAAGCCTCTACTGCATCGCCGTGATCATCACGGCCTTCAAGTACTGCGTCGATGGCGGCGTCATCTGGGTGTGCAAGCAGGCTGGCTGCGGCGCGGCGAAGGATCGCTTTGATGGTGTCGATATCGCGTGCAGCAGCAATCTCCCCTTCAAGAAATTCCTGATCTGGCAGCACCTGTGTGGCAAGCGCGCTATCGGGTGCGGGTTTTACCTCCATGAAACGCCCGGAGCGGCTCATGGGGATGATGGCGGAGGGCTCTTTTCCTGAAGGGTGGTATGCAAGGAGGCCTTCGCCTTCAAAGCGGCCGCCGCGGCCTTCGCTTAATTCCAGGCAGACATCGATAAAGGTCAGCGCCGCGCCGCGCACGTGCACCGGCTGATCGGCGGGGATGCTGTCGAGTGAGTCGAAGTATGGGTGCAGTGCGTGGCGTAGTTCGCCGGCCCAATGATGTTGATGGCCGGTGGTGAGCAGGACTTCGTCGAAAAGCTCTTCTTCGATGCGCCATTGCTCGCCGCGCACAATCGTGCCAACCTGCTGTTTGCTGTGGCGCACGCGCAATTGTGGGGGCAGATTGGCAAGGAGATGCTCGAAGGAGGCGGCGAGGAATTGGCCAACTTTTCGACGCGGCGGGAATGCCTCCTGAGTGTCGAGGTACTCGGCGGCGTTGCCAAGGGTGGTGCGCACAATGGAGGAAGGGGCGTTGAGTCGCCAGTGGGCGGATTGCTCTTCGCGGTACACCCAACCTGCACCGGGGGTGCCGGGTTCAAAGACGGTGACCTCGATGGTGGCGTTGAGGTTGGTCTCAGCTACCACCTGGGCCAGTTCTTCTAGGGCGAAAAGGGCGCGCGGGCCGCCGCCAATGATGGCTAGTTTCATGCCAGTGCCTCCTGGATTCGGGCTTCAACCTCGGCTGGGGAGGTATGCAGATGTTCTTGAACCCATGCGTCGTTGTAGATGGTGTCCATGTAGTTTGAGCCAGCATCGTGCAAGAGCAGCACGACGTCTTGGTCTTGTTGGAATTGCCTCGCGTAGCGCATGGCCGCGGCGAGCACCGCGCCACCGGATGCTCCGGGAATGAGCCCTTCGGTGCGAGCAAGCACGCGCGCTGCCACCACGGCATCGATATCGACGATGCGTGCTACCGCAAAGGGGCGCACATGGGCAGAAAGTTCCGGCACTACCCCAGCGCCGTAGCCCGGCAATAATCGGTTGGCGCGCACGCCACCAAATAACACTGAGCCTTCGGCATCCACACCAACTGCTCGCGTTGAAGCAGCACTGGCTTCGATGTGTCGCAGGCACCCGCCGATGGTGCCGGTGGTGCTCATTGCCACGAAGAGCCAATCGGGTGCGCGGCCTACTTGTGCTTCGATTTCTGCCATGGTGCGGGCATGCGCACGGAAGGCGGCCTGGTTGGAGTATTGATCGAGGTTGATTGATCCCGGCAATTGCTCAAGGAGCTCAGCAACCTTTTTTCGGCGCGCCGCAAGCCAGTCGCCGGTATCTGGATCAGGTTCTTTGACCAATTCCACCTTGGCGCCGAGGGCCCGCATGGATGCGACGGTGGCGGCGTTGGTGCGCTGGTCTACAACACAACGAAACTCCCAACCGCGCAGCATGGCCTGGCGTGCAAGTGCCATGCCGAGGTTGCCGGAGCTGGATTCTACAAGCGTGACGGGCTTGCTGGGATCGATCACGCCTTGGTCGAGGGCTTCTTCTACCAGCGCATAGGCTGTGCGATCTTTGGCCGATCCCCCGGCATTGTATTGTTCGAGTTTTGCCCACACCCGCACACCTGGCGCGAGGCCAGCAAAGATGCTGCGCTCTAAACGCGAGCAGCGCAGCAAGGGGGTTGCGCCGATGGCTTCGTTGAAGGAGTTCAAAGGCGCTGGAGCGTGGATGGATGGTGATTGTGGTGCAGGTTGGCACATGGCTTTTAAGTGTAGTCCTACACAAGAAAAACATATAAGTAATTGGTGATGCTCTGAGGCGCTGCAGCCCCACAGCAGCAATCAGAAAATACAAAAACACCCCAGATGAAATCTGGGGTGTTCTTTGCTGCTCCGCCAACTGGGCTCGAACCAGTGACCCTTCGATTAACAGTCGAATGCTCTGCCAACTGAGCTATGGCGGAATGTGCTTGCGCAACGGAATAGAACTATATAGCGCCGCGTTTTTTCTGGCAAATCACCTGCTCATCACCCTGTTTATACCCAATTCTTTAATGCAGAAGAAGCACTCTATAATGCCCTGTGGGGCTATAGCTCAGTCGGTTAGAGCCGCGGACTCATAATCCGCTGGTCGCGGGTTCGAGCCCCGCTGGCCCCACATCCACCCCGCCATCATCGGCCACATCTCGGGTTGCTCTCAGCAGCATTCGCAGCGCTCATCGCGGCGAAATTCCCGGCGCTATGTGCAGCGCAAGCCCCTGATGGCGGGGTGTTCGTATCGTTATCGGCTATCACCACACCACTTTGCGCACCCGGCTTGCCACTCTGTTTGCTCACGTCGCATCCCCCACTGCCTGTTTCCTCGACGCCCCACAAGAGCAAGCAGGCCTAGCATTGGAATCAGCAGGGGTTTTCATCCCACCATCATTGATTCCTCTAAGGAGCGCAGCATGCCAAGAACAGCACTGGTCACAGGAGCCGGATCCGGAATCGGTCAAACCTGTGCGGAACTATTGCAATCACAAGGCTACGAGGTCATTGGCGTTGATCTTCACGGAGCCGATATTGACGCAGACCTTCGCGATCCCGCCTCCATCAAGGCGATGGTAGATGCGGTGGAACAACACCACACATCCATCGATGCGCTCGTAGCCAACGCAGGCGTTTCTACCTCTTCCCCCCTTGACCTCGAAGTCAATTATTACGGCGCCATCGACTCGATCACCGCCCTGCTCCCCCTCTTGCAGCGTTCGGCTTCTCCACGAGTAGCGATCACCGCCTCTGCGGCCAGCTTGCAGCGCACGGATGCCGAGCTGGTGGACACACTGCTGCATGGCACGCGCGAAGAAGCATTGGATTATGGGGCAAAGCTTCAGCAAGCAGGCAAAGCAGCAGGCTATGGCAACTACTCAGCGTCCAAACGCGCCGTGGTGACCTGGATGCGCCAAGTGGCGATCACCGAAGCCTTCGCCGGACACGGCATCGCCATTAATGCCGTTGCCCCCGGTGTGGTGAAAACACCGATGACCGAGCAACTCCTAGCCACAAAAGAAGGCGCCGAGATGGCCTTTGGCGCTATGCCCGCACCGCTTAATGGCGCCGCAGAACCAAGTGCCATTGCAGCAGTGCTGGCATTTCTAGTCTCTGAGGCCAATGCTTCCATGACGGGGCAGGTGCTCTACGTCGATGGCGGCTTCGATTGTTCTACGCCTCAAGGCCGCGGCGCCGATATTTGGCACGATCCCAAACACCTCGACGCTTAAACCCTCCTCCACACTTACCCAAGCCAATCCGGTGGAGTACCGAGCAATCAACCCATCAGGTGATGACTTGCTCCTTCCTGCGGAGAACACTCAAGGAAGTGAACACTCCAACCCAATCCGATTCCCAACATCAAGCACCAGAGCATCCCAATAAATGGTGGATGCTGCTGGTGCTTGCTTTCGGCCTCGCTCTGATCGTGCTCGACGGCACCATCGTCGGCGTTTCCCTGCCCACGATTATCGATGCGTTGCACATGGACATCACCAGCGCACAGTGGGTCAATAGCCTCTACAACATCATCTTCGCCGCCCTGCTGCTGACCTGCGGGCGCTTAGGCGACCGCATTGGCCGCCGCACAACATTCGTGATCGGTTTAGTGTTATTCGGTTTCGGCTCGGCGCTGGCGGGCATGGCCGGAAGTACGGCAGCGCTTTTAGGTGCGCGCGCCCTTCAAGGAATTGGCGGGGCCTTCATCTTGCCTTCGACCCTATCGACGGTCAATGCCGTCTTTCGGGGCAAAGACCGCGCCGCAGCCTTCGGCGTGTGGGGCGCAGTGATGTCGGGTGCTGCTGCCCTTGGGCCATTGGCCGGTGGTTTTATTACCCAGCACTTTGGTTGGAAGTGGATCTTTTTAGTCAACGTCCCCCTGTGCGCCCTCGTACTACTTGGCGCGATCTTCCTGGTGCCCAATACCGCAGGTGATCGCGATGGCAAGGGCTTTGACCTTCCAGGCCTTGTGCTTTCCGTCATCGGTTTTGCCACCTTGGTCTTCGGCGTGATCGAAGGCCCGAAGCTGGGTTGGATTCGCCCGCTTGACGACGTCCACTTGGCCTCCTTCACACTCAGCGCACCGGGGATCTCTATTGCCCTTTGTTCGCTGCTCATCGCGGCGGTTACCTTAAGCGCATTCGTGTGGGTGGAAAAGCGCCGCGCAGCAGCACAGCAGCCCGTGTTGCTGGATGTGTCGATGTTTAGCATCGCCACCTTTAGCTGGGGCAATATCGCCGCCATGATGGTGGCCGTAGGTGAATTCGGCTTGGTGTTTGTGCTGCCATTGTTCTTGCAATCCGCCATGGGATTAAGCGTGATGGACACCGGCTTCGTGCTTGCCGCCATGGCCCTTGGCGCATTCCTCTCCGGTGCGATGGCTCGGCATATTGCCGCACGCATCGGCGCTTCTGGCACCGTGCTTTTAGGCCTTGGCCTTGAAGTATTCGGCACCTTGCAGCTTGCGGCAGAAGAGGGCAGAAACCAGCCCATTTGGCTGATCTGCGTCGCCTTGATCATCTATGGCATTGGCCTTGGCCTTGCCTCTGCCCAATTAACCAGCGTGGTGCTTGGCGATATCCCAGCCAAGATCTCCGGCCAGGGCTCTGCCACCCAATCGGCGGTGCGCCAAATCGGTAGTGCGCTGGGTGCTGCACTGATGGGCTCGGTGCTTTCGGTGAGCTTGAACCATTATCTTGCTCAGGTGCAAGGTCCTGCAGCGTCCATGACCGAAGCCGTACAGGAAAGCGCCGGCAGCGCGCTGATTCAGATGAGGGCAAGCAACACGCCGCCAGAAATTCTCGATCCCCTCATCACCTCCTTTGCCCAGGCCACCAAGATCAGCCTCTTTGCAGCAGTGGCATTCCTCGCCCTTGGGTTAGTGGCCGCACTGGTGCTGCGCCGCTACGCCAAGCAGGACGCTCAGGCCTAAAAGAGGCGTGTGGAGCAAGCACAGGTGGCGTCGACAAGCTCACTACGTGCAAGAAAATGCATACGGCCGGCGCAATTGGGTAAGGTGTGGGCAGTTAGCAGCAGAAGAAAGGGAGCCAATGATCCAATTTGTGGTTGGAGCCGCAGCAGGATACGTCTTTGGCACGAAAGCCGGGCGCAAACGCTATGACCAGATTAAAAAGGCCACCAATGCCGCAGTGAAATCGCCGGTGACCAAGAAGGCCGTGCAGGTCACGCGCAAGACGATCGCCAACAAGCTCGATCCACAGCCGCGGATGAAGGAAGTCAAGAATCTGCGCACCGTCGATGGCTCGCAGGTGCTCGAACCAGATCACGATTAACGTGGCTGCACCCAACTGCTACAAATTGCCCGTTTCGGGTCATTCAAAGGGTGCATTCTGGCCTTAGAGGCCACCTAGCTCACGTAAACTGGAACAACGAATCCTTGGAATAAGACTCTCACCGAAAGGTACCGAAGCCTCATGCGCGAACCGAAGCGTTCAACCGCCATCGCCGCCACCGCCGTCATCGCGGGTATCGCCCTGGCCGCCTGCTCCCCTCCCAACGAAAATGACTCCGACCTCAAGGTTGAGACCGCCTCCGAGGTGCAGCTGACCAAGACCAACGAATCCTCCGCCGAAGAGACCACCTCTTCCGAGCCCACCACCTTGGTCACCACCGTCACCTTGAAGCCCTCCAAGACCACCGGCTTGAAAAACGGCGAAGAAATCATCGTTGACCTCGCCGGCCTGAACCCCGACCAGGGCTACTACACCGCTATCTGTGCTTCCGAGAACATCGCCGATGGCCAGCAGCCTGCCTGCACCGGCGAAAAGGGCGATAGCGCCGTACAGCCGCACGTGAAAAACGGTGCGGACGTAGAGATCTCCCCCTCCGGCACCGCCGTTGTTCCGCTGACTGTTGCTGAAAGCGGCGAAGAGATCGACTGCACCAAGCGCGACTGCGTGGTCAAGGTCTTCTCCGACGAGGACAACGACTACTTCCCCCTCGCCGAAGTTCCGGTCTTTGTCGAGGCTCGCTAATTACGCACCAAAAACAACGCCGCCCCAACATCACGGGGCGGCGTTGCTGCATGTTCAGCGATTGCACCTAGCGGGTGCGGCTGCTTGGGATTTAACGAAACACCCTGTCGATCAGCTCGCGGCGGGCTTCTTCCAACGCCACGAGATCTGCGAACATCGCCCGATACTCCTCCGGTTTTTCTGAAGGGCGCATGCGCTGGAGCTGGCTTTTTAATACCGCAATCTGATTGCCCACCAACTGCTCCTGCAGCCTGGTCAAGGTGCGATCAACATGGGCATTGAGCTCTTCTACATCCCCATCGAGCGCCTCAACAGCCAGCTCAGAGATGAGGGCTTTGCCCACAATATCGTGCATGTGATCATTCACAGCACCGATCCAGGTAGGCCCTGGTTGATGCTCGGCAGCACCTCCCGCTGCTGCGATGGCGCGGCGCACGGCAGCATAGGCCTCGTTATCAAAGGCATCTTCAGGCAAACCATCAAAGTAGTCGCTTGCTATTTGAGGCTCTTGAAGGGCAATCTTGAGCGCTTCGCGCTGCGGCCACAGGCGCGGGTCGCGACGATTGGGCAACACCAGCATGGACTCATTGCGTGCCGGCGCGTTTTGGCTGCTATCAAAGCGCTGTGCGCGTGGGCGCTGCGGCTTTTTCGGCCTGCGTTCTTCCTGGCGCACCTTCTGCATGACTTCTGCAGGATCGGGCCAACCGACCCAGCCTGCGAGCCTGCGGGCGTATTCGGATTTCAGTGCTTGATCACGGATGCCCGCCACCACCGGCACCGCGCGGTTGAGTGCCTGCACGCGCCCCTCGGCGCTATCGAGATCGAAACCATCGATGAGCGCCTGGATAATGAACTCGTACATGGGGATGCGCCTGGCCACCAGGTCACGGACTGCGGCGTCACCTTTTTCTAGGCGGAGATCACAAGGATCCATCCCTTCAGGAGCCACGGCCACATAGGACTGGCCGGTAAATTCTTGGCCGCCCTCGTAGGCGCGCATCGCTGCTTTTTGGCCCGCCTCATCACCGTCGAAGGTGTAGACCAGGGATCCGACGAAGTAGGAGTCATCGAGGAGATAGCGCCGCAGCACCTGCAGGTGTTCCTCGCCAAAGGCAGTGCCGCAGGAAGCCACCGCAGTTTTCACTCCGGCGGCATGCATAGCCATCACATCGGTATAGCCTTCCACCACCACCGCCTGATGGGTTGAGGCAATGGCCTTTTTGGCTTGGTCGAGGCCGAAAAGCACCTTCGATTTCTTATATAAGAGGGTTTCGGGCGTGTTCATATATTTGCCCAGGTTGTCGTCATCGAAGAGCTTGCGCGCCCCGAAGCCAATCACATCACCGGAGACATTTTTAATCGGCCACAATAACCGGCGGTGGAAGCGATCGATCGGGCCTCGCCTACCAATGGTGGAAAGGCCTGCGGCTTCGAGTTCTTTGACGCTAAACCCCTGCTTGAGCAGGTGCTTGGTCATGGTGTCCCAGCCGTCTGGGGCATAACCGCACTCGAAGGTGTAGATGTGCTCTTTGGAAAAACCGCGTTTGAGCAGGAAATCCCGGGCAGTTTTCGCCTCCGGGGTTTCGAGTTGTTCTCGGTAGAACTTATGGGCGGCGCGGTTTGCGTCGATAAGCCTCTTGCGCGTACCTGGCTCCTCGCGGCGCGCCCCGGTGGAACCACCCTGGTAATTGATGCGGTAGCCGATCTTTTCCGCGCACGCCTCCACGGCCTCGGGGAAGGTGAGGTGCTCCATTTCCATGAGAAAGTTGAACACATCACCGCCTTTATCCGAAGAAAAGCAGTGGTAGTAGCCGTGCGCTGGGCGCACATGAAACGAGGGCGTCTTCTCGTCTTTAAACGGACTTAAGCCCTTCAGAGAATCGGCACCGGCGGGCTTTAATTCCACGTATTCGCCCACGATCTCCTCAATCGGGGTGCGCTCACGAATCGCTTGGATGTCGCTTTGCGGAATCAGTCCTTTGGCCATAGCTCACATCGTAGCGGGCGTGGCAAACGGCGAGAGGTTGAGCTTTGCTTCTGCCCCACTACCGGGCTTTCGGCGCAGCCCAACATCGCCCGGCGCGGTATCAGTGCAGGGCACCTGCTTCTTGGCCAAGGTGTTCCGAGAACTCCGGATCCAGGTTCTGGATGAAGCGGATCAGGTAGTCCAAGTATCCGATGATGAAGTTGGATTGCGCATCTAACGCGGCATCTTCGGCCTGGGCGATGGCTTCAAGTTGGAAGTCCGTTCCGATGCCGGCGTTTTTGGTAGCGATGACCTTGATTTCGTCGGCGATGTTGCCTTCGGACTCTTCGGCCTCCAGCCCTTTAAAGCTTTTGAGCTCGTCAAAGCGCTCCTGCATATCCTTGTCAAACAGGCCCCTAAGTTCTCTGTGGAGCTCTTTATAATCGAGTTGCTTGCGCTGTTTTGTTTTGAAAAATGCGCCCCGCTTGAGCGTTGGATGATTGAAGTGGGTGGTCACTTTGCCACGCGGGGTATAGCGAAGATCAACGACGGTGAGTTTGCCGAATGGGTTGTGTTCGATCTTGCGCAGCCGCTCAATGGCTCCTGGGGTGAACCGCAACTTGAATCGATCAGAGGCAACGATCGGCTGGAAATAGAGTTGCAGTGCTGGGTTTTGCTCGAAGGCACGTTCAAGGTGATCGATGGTTCGGTAGCAAACCTCGTCTTCGTTTTTGCCGAAGTAATCGCGCAGGCGCGCTTGCAGATCTTCAAAGCTTTCCGCCCCATCGGGCTTTGGCTTGGATGCAGCCCCGCTTTCAAGGGAGGTGGCTCTGACCATCCGAGCCACTTGCTTGAGCACTTTTAGGCTTTCCTCCCAAGCATCGGAGCTTAAGCCCATCGTCTCCATTTCCAAGTTCGATCCGACTTGGAAGGGGCTGACGTTGCTTCCGCCGATCCTGCGGTGCCACAGGTTGAGTTCCTGCTGGTTCTCACTATCCGAGGAAGCTTCTGCATGTTCCTCGTGTTCACCGACGCCTTCCCTTAAGAGCTTCTCTAGCTGTGAGTGGGCGCTGAGTAAGTCTGCAACCAAGGCATCGGCTAAGCGATAGTCTGCAATCTGCACAGCGAGCATCCAGTACAGTGCGTATTTCCGATAGGCTCCAAGGGTCTCGGGCTTGCCCTCGGAAGCATGCATGCTGATCAACTCAAGCAAGCTCAGCGCATTCATCACCCTCTTAATGGCGCGGGGGTTAGAATCGAGCAACACCATCGAAACCCAAGTGCATGCGGAGACGAGGTCTTGATGATCCTGCTCTGGTTCCTTTGGATCACGCTTGAGCATCTCGCTAAGCAGGTTCCTGATGGCCTCACCCGGTGAGGGCACATTGAAGGGCACCTGAATGATTTTGTCGAAGAAGAGCCGGGCCTTCTCCTCTGTCATGGAATCCTGATAAATCACGCTCACGCCCTTTTGCACCACCTCGAAATCAATGGCCAAAACGTAGACGCAGCGTTTGGTTTCAAGGAAAAGCTTGAGTGCTTCCATGATCTGCACCGCCCGCTCGGGAGGGAGCCTGTCGAGGTCATCCACGAAGACCACGAGGCGGCGAGAAGAATCTTTGCCCAAGGCTGCTTCAAGCGTTTCATCAAACACTGCGCGCAGCGACGCCGCCTCGCCAAAGGCCTCCTCGCTAGCACCCCGATTGGCGTTGGCGATGCCTTCAAACAGCGTGAACACGGAATCCGCAGCACCACTTCCGACGGCCCCACCAAGCATCGAGCCGACAATGCCTGCCGCTTTGCGTGCCGAAGGCATGATCGCTCGAACCATTTCTTTGGCTTTATTTTTTAGCTCAAGCGAAGACTTCTTATCTAAAAGATTGGAGTACACCTCGGCAACGAAGGCTGCGGGGATATCCGAGGCATCGACCAGGTGGGCAAATTTCCACGTCTCGATCGTGACAACCTTGACTTTATCCTGGGCAAGCTGATTGCTAATCAGGTTCAACATGGTCGATTTTCCGCTTCCCCAACCGCCTTGAATAGCCAAGGTCATAGGCGTTGGGCAGGTTTGGATGAACTGCGCCAAACCCTTGGCCTGATTGAGGTAGCCCAGTGCATCATCAAACGCGGGTAAGTCATTTTGGGCTTCGAAATTGACTCGTTCGTTGTGGAAGCGTCTTGCCATACCCAAAACCGTATATCTTCCCCTTCAAGAAAATGGTGCAAATGCCCAACGGAGGGGCAATCACCGCAGGCTTTTACCCCTAGATGAGCATGGTGGTAGATCACCACATTCGCGCCTAGGCTGGCGCACATGACCTATCCAGATGTGTACAAAGCCGCCGAAGATCGCTATGAAAACGCGAAGTTTCGGCGCAGCGGCCAAACGGGCCTGAAACTGCCCGAGATCACCCTGGGCCTGTGGCATAACTTTGGTAACGACCGCCCGCTGAACACGCAGCGCGAGATCCTTCGTGCTGCTTTTGATGCAGGCGTCACGCACTTTGACCTAGCCAACAACTACGGCCCGCCACCTGGCTCTGCCGAGGAGAACTTTGGACGGATCTTCGCCCAAGACTTCAAGCCTCACCGCGAAGAGCTCTTGATTAGCTCCAAAGCCGGTTGGCGCATGCAAGATGGCCCCTATGGCTTTGGTGGTTCGCGCAAATACATTGTGGGAAGCTGCGATGCTTCGCTCAAGCGAATGGGCTTGGATTACGTGGACATCTTCTACCACCACCGCCCCGACCCGGAAACGCCGATCGAAGAAACGATATCGGCCCTGGACTTCCTGGTGCGTTCCGGTCGCGCGCTCTATGTGGGCGTAAGCTCCTACTCCCCCGAGCTGACAAAGCGTGCCCAGAAGATCGCCCGTGAGCTGGGCACACCGCTGACGATTCACCAGCCCAGCTACTCCATGTTTAACCGCTGGATTGAAGATTCACTCTTGGAAACCTGCGCCGAAGAAGGCATGGGCGTGATCGCCTTTTCTGCCCTGGCCCAAGGCCTGCTTACCAACCGCTACCTCGACGGTGTGCCTGAGCATTCTCGTTTGGGCGAGCACAAAATGAGCGAGGACTTCCTCAACGAAGACACGCTGAAGGCTATTCGCGAGCTGCACAGCATTGCCGAGCAACGTGGCCAGACCTTGGCGCAAATGGCGATTGCTTGGGTGCTGCGTCGCCCTGAGGTGACCTCCGCGCTTATCGGTGCGTCCTCGGTGGAACAACTGCACCAAAATATCGCAGCGCTGGATGCGGCTCCGTTTAGCGAGGAGGAGCTGAACAAGATCGATCAGTGGGCAACTGATCGCGGCATTAATCAGTGGCAGGGCGCTACTGAGTCGGTATAAGTACTAGCGGCAATAGGAAGCCTCCCCGATCCGAGCAGATTCGGGGAGGCTTTGCGCAGCTTAGGTGTTCTTACTCCACCGTCACGGACTTAGCCAGGTTGCGTGGCTGGTCTACGTCGTAGCCCTTCTCGGTGGCCACACCGCAGGCGAAGATTTGCAGCGGCACGGTTGCTAGGAGGGGCTGCATCAGGGTGGGCGACTGCGGGATGCGGATGACGTGGTTGGCAAATTGCTCCACGGCATCATCGCCTTCTTCGGCAATGACGATGGTGATGGCACCGCGGGCGCGAATCTCTTGGATATTCGACACCACCTTAGCGTGCAGGGAATCACGCCCGCGTGGCGAAGGCACAATCACGAACACCGGCTGGCCTTCTTCGATCAGGGCGATCGGGCCGTGCTTGAGTTCGCCGGCGGCGAAGCCCTCTGCGTGCAGGTAGGCAATCTCTTTGAGCTTCAATGCGCCTTCGAGTGCCACGGGGAAGCCGACGTGGCGGCCGAGGAAGAGCACAGACTTTGCATCGACCATATCGCGGGAAAGCTGCTCTACCTGCGCTTTATTGTCGATGACGCTCTGGACCTTTTCTGGGATCTTCTGCAGCTCAGCGATCACGCTGTGGATTTCATCGGCAAACATATTGCCGCGCAATTGCGCCAGGTACAGCCCCAGCAGGTAGGTAGCCGTGATCTGCGCCAAGAATGCCTTGGTGGAGGCCACAGAGATTTCCGGGCCTGCGTGGGTGTAGAGGCAGGCGTCGGCTTCGCGCGGGATGGAGGAGCCATAGGTATTGCAGATGGCGATCACCTTCGCGCCCTGTTCGCGGGCGTGGCGCACGGCCATGAGGGTGTCCATCGTTTCGCCTGATTGCGAAAGGGCCACCACCAGGGTTTTCTCATTCACGATCGGGTCGCGATAACGGAACTCGTGTGCCAGCTCCACTTCGGTGGGGATACGGCACCAGTGCTCGATGGCGTAGCGCGCCACCTGGCCTGCATAGGCCGCGGTACCGCAGGCAATCACGATGATCTTGTCCACGCTGCGCAAAATGGATTCATCAATGTGCAGCTCATCGAGGGTCAGTTTGCCGTTTTCATCAAAACGACCCATGAGCGTATCGCGAATGGCCGCAGGCTGATCGTGGATCTCTTTTTCCATGAAGGAGTTAAAGCCATCCTTCTTGGCGGCAGCGGCATCCCACTCGATGGTGAATTCCTTGCCCTGCGCAGGCTCGCCATCGAAGGTGACAATGTCGTAGCCCTCGGCGGTAATGGTGACGATCTGGCCGTTATCCATTTCCACTGCTTGCTTGGTGTAATCGATAAAGCCGGATACGTCGGAGCCTAAGAACATCTCGCCTTCGCCCACGCCAATCACCAGCGGGGAGTTCAGGCGCGCTGCGACGATGCGGTCGGGCGCATCAACGCTGATGGCCAGGATGGTAAAGGCACCTTCGAGGCGCTGGCAGGTCATCTGCATGGCCTTGGTCAGATCGCCTGCTGCCTCGCCTTCGAGGGTGTCGGCCAGCAGGGTCGCGGCGACCTCGGTGTCGGTTTCGGAGATAAAGGTATAGCCCTTGGCTTGCAGCTCGGTGCGCAGCTCCACGAAGTTTTCGATGATGCCGTTGTGCACCACTGCCAGCTTCCCGCCGGCTACTACGTGCGGGTGGGAGTTCACATCGCTGGGCGCGCCGTGGGTAGCCCACCGCGTGTGGCCAATGCCGAGCTGAGAGGCAGGCAGCGGGCTGCGCTCAATTTCGGCTTCGAGCGCTGCTACTTTGCCCGCTTTTTTGCGCGCGGCGATCTGCCCATCGGCATACACTGCCACACCGGCGGAATCATAGCCTCGGTATTCGAGTCTGCGTAGGCCTTCTAAAACAACTTCAAGAGCGTCATGCTCCGGCTGTACGCTGGGGTTTCCTACGTACCCGACGATTCCACACATGCTGTAAGGCGGTCCTTTCATTCAGTGTTGCTTGGCTTTTCGACGCCACCGTTTTGCCCATCGTACCGCGCCACGGTGCTGAGTCTGCTATCCATTTTCTTGCGGTGTGCCACCGCTGCTTGCTAGGTACAACTTCGCATCTACGGTTTTTCATTCCTTATGCAAAAATGGGTGCCATGGCTTCTTCTGATGGCGGGAACAAACCTAAGCGTGGCACCCATGTAGCGGCAGCGATTGCCGGTGCGGCTTCGGTTGCGGTGGCGGCATACCTTGGCATTAGCTCGGGTGAGCGCGTTGAATCTGAGCACGATGCGACGTCGAAAAGCTCCGAAGTTTGCCCAGTGGCCGCGCTGCCACAAGAAGCCGATGAGGTCATCGACTCGATTTTAAGCGGCGGGCCTTATGAGTATCCCCAAGACGATGGCTCCCACTTTGGCAACTATGAACGCCTCTTGCCCGAACAATCCAGCAACTACTACCGCGAATACACCGTAGAAACGCCCGGGCTAGGCCATCGCGGCGAGCGCAGGATCGTCGTCGGCGGGGGAAGCGAAACGGATCCAGATACCTGGTACTACACCGCCGATCACTATGAAAGCTTCTGCGAAATCCCCGACGCAGAAGACTAACTAATCCATAAAGCCCGATAAGCCAGCAGCCTGCTTGGCCACGCGCTCAAGGCGTGTCTCCGTCATCGACGCCACCTGGTCAATCACCACCCGCATGCGCTCAGCATCGCTCTCGGCCTGGCGCCACCACGCGGCAAACATCGGATCGAGCGAGCCCGGCGCCCCCGCGGCGAAATACTCCACCACCCTAAAAATCCGCTCGCGTTGACGATCCTGGCGTGCAATGTGGCGAGGCTCGTCCATGACATAGAGCACCGCGATGGTTTTCAGCAGGGTCACCTCGGCCAAGACCTGCTCCGGCACAATCAGCCGCCCCTGGGTACGGCCCACCTGAGCCGGATTATGCTCCCTAGTTGCAGAGACCACCGCACCCACAAAACGCCCCACAAGCTGCGAAGTCATCGCCTTCAAGGTGCCAAAACCTGCCAGCGATGCATCAAAATCAGCCGCTGCAGCAATAATCGGCAACTCGCGCAAATGATCCGCGGCCTGCAATAAATCCTCCGGATTACCACCAAACGCACGAGCGCCTTTTTCAGCCAAAGACACAAGCTCCACCAAATCCCACAGCACACTCAGGTGCACGCGATTGGCGATGATGCCGTCTTCAACATCGTGGACGGAGTAGGCGATGTCATCGGAAAAATCCATCACCTGCGCTTCCATGCTTGGGGTGGCGTCATCGTGGCCTTCGCGAAGCCAGCTCAGAATATGAGCGTCTTCGTCATAGCACCCATACTTCTTATTCACACTGCCATCGGCATTCGTCTTGGTGCGCGGATACTTGCAAGCCGCATCCAAAGCCGCGCGAGTGAGGTTAAGCCCGAAGGAATCTCCTGAAGGGTTCATCACCTTTGGCTCAAGGCGCGTCAAAATCCTCAACGTTTGGGCATTGCCCTCAAACCCACCACAGGCCTCCGCCGCCTCATTCAAAGCCGTTTCGCCATTGTGGCCATAGGGCGGGTGGCCAATATCGTGGGTCAGCCCGGCCATCTCGCACAAATCAGCGTTCAGCCCCAAAGCGGTGCCAATACCTCGCGAAATTTGGGCCACCTCAAGCGAGTGCGTCAGCCGCGTCCTCGGAGTATCACCATCGCGCGGGCCTACCACCTGCGTCTTGTCAGCTAATCTTCGCAGCGCCGCCGAGTGCAATACGCGGGCGCGGTCGCGGGAGAAGGCGTCGCGCGTTTCCGCCACCTGCACCAATTGCGCCCCCTTCTCCCCTTCAGGAAAACGCCGGGCGCGATCGGCTTCGCTGTAGTGGTACAAAAGCGGTTTCCTTCTCATCCTCGGCGGGCTTGGCAATGGCCCCTACCCACTGGCGTGGGTGTGGAGCTTGGCGGGAACGTGCCGCTCCCGGTTGCGTATATTGTGCGCCACTTAGCGATGTTGCTGGGCAAGCCTTGCGGAACGCTGAGCTAAAAATTCATGGCGCGCCTTCCTATTTGGCCGCAAATGCCCTTCGATACGACGCAACCAGGACTCCACTTCATAGCTCTTCGCGCGGCCAAGCACGGCCGTTAAGGCCACCACCGCGAGGCCTCCATGTTCGTGGGCAAGGCTAAGCCACCATGCTTTGGAGGGAAAGCGCGTGGGGCTAAAGGGCGTAGGTGAGGCCACTGCGCGGATTCCTTGCAAGCGCGCGATCCACTCGCTGCGTAGCGCATGCATCGGGTCGGTGACGATCAGCACGGGCGCTAGGAGATGTTCTTTGGCGTGCTCGAAGGATTCCCATGTATCAGAGCCTTCGGCTACGACGGTGATGGCTTCTGGATCCACGTGCGATTTGAGCAGGTATTCGCGGCCTACCTCAGCTTCTGAGTACACATCGCCGGGGAGTTTCCCGCCCACGGTGATCACTTCCATAGCCCTTCGGGCTCGCCAGAGCCGCTCGGTCCATTGCAAGCGGCCTGCGAATTGGCGTGAAGGAACGCCGTTGTATTGGGCTGTGCCCAACACGATCACGCTCTGATACTTCTTGGATCCAAGCCGCGGGCGCCACACACCGCGCGCCACGATGGCTGCCGAGGGCAACAGTGAACATGCCAATGCGATCATCCGAAGCTTCATACCCATAGTGTGCCAGCACAGGCACAGCGTGCACCAGATCACTTCTGGAAATTTTCTCGACTTTTCTTAGCCACGGAGCTGACAAAGCACTGCCAAGATCATGGCTGTTCGCCCAGAGCAGACCAACAATGGGAGGTCCTTCGCTACGCTTTAAGGCATGCAACAAACTTCGAGGACACGCTACCTTCTTGCGCTACCGGCTCTCGCCGCCACCGGCTTCTTCTTCGCGGGATCCGCCATGATTGGCACCGTGCCGGAGGCCCAGGCCCGCACCACCGTGCTTGCCGAGGCACCGCAGGCAGCCACGAGTGGTGTGGTTGATAGCGCCGAGGTGCTCAGCGCACAGGAGGAACAAGAACTCGAAGCAGCCATCAGCAATTTTGATTCCAAAACGGGTCTGAATGTGTCGGTGATGTTTGTCAAGACCTTTGACGGATATAGCGGCACGCAGTGGGCCGAGCAGATTGTGAAGCAAAAAGGCAACAACGCCGGTGTGCTCGCGGTCGCCGTCGAGGAGGGCAGCTTTGGCATCGCGGCTGGCCAAAACTGGCAGTCTTCCTGGTTCTCGCCTTTAGAACGAGCCGCTAAATCCGAGCTATCCCAACGCAACTTCAGCGGCGCCGGTATGGCCTTTGTGCAGCAGGCTCAGCAATTAGCTACCGGTGGCAGCAGCGCTAATAATGCAGGTGGCAGCTCAGGTGGCGGCAATGGTCTGCTGTGGCTCGGCCTTGGTGGAGCCGCCGTCGTAGGCGTTGGTGGCGCAGCCAAATTCATGTCTTCAAAGAAGAAGAAACACGACACCCAAGCAGCGCTGCAACATGGGCGCGAGTTGCCGGGTAGCCAGGCCGATGAGCTCAGAAATCAGCCTATCGACGTCCTCCAGACGCTCGCTGATGAGGAACTCGTGAGCACCGATGAGTCCATCCGCAAGGGCAAAGAAGAGCTCGATATCGCCGTAGCTGAGTTTGGTGCCGAGCGCACCAGGAGCTTCAGGCGCGCGATGAATACCTCAACTACCACGCTGCAGCGAGCCTTTCATTGGAAGCAGCAGTTGAGCCAAGGTGCGGTCTCCCCCGCTGAGCGGCGCACCCTATTGGTGCAGATCATTGGCGAGTGCCGCAAGGCCGATGAGGCTCTTGACCAGCAGGCCGCAGATTTTGCTGCGCTTCGTAATCTTTTGATCAACGCTGAGAGCCGCCTGCAGGATCTGACTCAGCGCTCGGTGGAGCTGCAAGCCAGGAAGCAAGAAGCTGCCACGGTACTTGAGCAGCTTAAAACCAAGTACGACAGTGCCGTGCTGGCATCGCTTGAAGATAATATCCCCCTGGCCACCTCGGCATTGGAGCAGGCAGACACGCTTATCGACGAAGGCCGCAAGGCCATCACCCAGGCAGCAGGACAACAAGGTGGCGCCGTTGATGCCATCCGCGCTGCCGAAGATGCACTGAACCAGAGCGAAAAGCAGTTACAAGCCATCGAGCACGCCGACGCGAATCTACAGGTGGCCAGGCAGCAGCTTCCCGCATTGGTGCAAGAAGTAGAAGAAGAACTTCAAGAGGCAGCTAAGCTTCGCCACCAAGCCCAAGAGCAGGGCACACCAGTGAAGTGGGATGACTTCCAGCAGGCCATCGATCAGGCAGAGGCTGCGTTGGCACACCATCAAGCCCACCCTTCCGATCCCTTGGGCACCTGGACGCTGCTCAGCGAAGCCGACGCTGTGCTTGATGAGCAGCTCGATGCACTGCGCCTATCCAACACCGATCAATCTCGTCTGCTGCAGCTCGCCCAGCAGCAATTCGCTGCCGCGGATGCAGCCATTCAGGGCGCCGCAGGGTTTATCCAGGCTCGCGGCCGCGTCGTAGGCCCAGAGGCCCGAGCTCGCCTGGCGGAGGCGGAACGTTCCAGGGCTCAAGCTCAGCAGGCCTTGCGCGATAATGCCCGCGCCGCGGTGGACTTAGCGCGCCAGGCTCGAATCCAGGCCGATGAGGCGCAGCAATTGGCCAGTGAAGACATGCGTCGCTACCAAAACCGCAATAACCGCGGTGGCGGCGGAGGCGACTTCATCACCGGCATGGTGCTAGGCCAATTGCTTGGCGGCGGCCACGGTGGTTTCGGTGGTGGCTTTGGCGGCGGCGGAGGCTTCGGCGGCGGTGGCTTCTCCGGAGGCGGCAGCTTCGGTGGCGGCGGAGGCTTTTCCGGAGGCGGAAACTTCTAAAAGCCACCCAGACGGTGCCCATGCAGGATGCTCCAATTGCTCCTAGCATGGCACCATGACTGATCCCCAGAACATTTTGATCATCGGCGGCCACGGCCAGGTGGCCTTGCGCATTGCTCCGCTTTTAAGCAGCAAAGGCCACAACGTCACCTCGCTGATCCGCGATCCTGAGCAACGCCCAGCGATTGAAGCTACCGGCGCTTCAGCGCATATTGCCGATATCCGCACTTTGAACCCACAGCAGTGGGATGAGCTGCTTGCAGAATATGACACCGTCATCTGGTCGGCAGGTGCCGGTGGTAAAGGCGGAGTGGAAAACACCTACGCAGTTGATCGCGATGCGGCCATCGCTTCAATTCGAGCGTCCCAGCGCGTGCAAACTCGCTACGTTATGGTGAGTTTCTGGGGTGCCACCACCAGGGAAATTCCTCAAGACCATCCCCTGCACCACTATGGCTTGGCCAAGAAGGCCGCCGATGAAGTGCTTCTGGCAAGCGATCTTGATTTTGTCATTCTTGCACCGACCGCGCTGCATGATGCACCTGCTCAAGGCATTGCCGTGTCTGAGGTTGAAGCTACTGCCCGGGCACCAAAGGCGGATACCTCTCGCCAGCTTGTTGCTGAGGTTGCAGCCTTTGAGGCATTGGCGCCAACCTTGCCGAATACGATCGTGGCGTTCCACGATGGCGATGAGGATGTCGAGCAGGCGCTGGGCGCTCGCTAGTGCTTTTCTAGATCATCAGGCGCGTTGGTGTATCCACCAATGCGCAGGCATAGGTAATAAAGGCCGCATCGACTGGGTGCAGGGCTGCGTCGAAAAGCTCAATGTCGAGTTCCCCGGAGACCCTGGCCTGGATGCGGGCGAGCAGCGTGCCTTCGGCGTCGAGCAGTTTTCTTGTGCGACGCCACGGGCTTGTGCGCTGCAGGGTGTAGGTGCGGCCATCGCAATTGGCCTCTAAGGTTTGGACGGTCAGGCCACGTTTGCCCATGGTGTAGACCGCGCCGGAGGTGCTGGTGCCGCGGGCGCGGAATCCCACAATGGTGCCTTGTGAGGATTCGATGAGGAGACGATCTTTGCCGATTTTGAGCACCTCTGCGGTCACCGATGCGATGACTCGCCCATCGGGGTCAAGCAGTTGATCGTCTACCCATCGAAACAGCATTTATAAAAACACCAGCACCAAAAAGAGGGAGATAAGCACCAAGGAGCCGATCAGGGCGATGCTCATTGAGCTCAATTTCGATTCCAGGACGGTGCGAGACACCAGGGAAAGAAATACCTGCTCTTCCTCGCTGGTTTTGCCCGCTTCGAACTCCGTGTAGGAATGACGCACGCCGTTGTTACCGCCGGAGAACTGTCCCAGCTTTTCACCCGAGGCATCTTCGTACACCCAGTCCGAGCGCTTCTCGCAAATTGCGCGCGCTGAACGGCCTGCGAGGTCGAGTTCAATCTCCTTGGCGGAGGAGAACTTCTTTGCAACGCCCGCTTTGAAGGTGCGCTGCCCTACCTCGGCGGTGATGCTGCGCTGGCCTTGGCTCAGCTTCCACGGCGTGCCTTGGACCTCCACCTGGGTAATACCCTCAAGCTGCGCGGGGAAGGTAGCAATGGCGGTATCACCTTCGGCAATCAGTGCCACGGTGTGCTCTTTGGCGTCGCGCTGACCCCAACCTGTGTAATTCCATGCCATGGCTTAGCAACCAATCAGACGCTGGGCGAAGTAGCCCTCGAGCTCGTCAATCTTGACGCGGGTCTGTTCCATGGTGTCGCGATCGCGCACGGTCACGGCCTGATCTTCGAGGGTGTCGAAGTCCACGGTCACGCAGTAGGGCGTGCCGATTTCGTCCTGACGGCGGTAGCGACGACCAATGGCACCGGAGGTGTCGTAGTCGATATTCCAGTGCTTGCGCAGCGTATCGGCCACGGCCTCAGCGGTTGGGGTGAGCGTGTCCTTCTTCGACAGCGGCAGCACGGCGATCTTGACCGGGGCCAGGCGCGGATCCAGCTTGAGCACCACGCGCTTATCTACTCCACCCTTGGAGTTGGGTGCTTCATCCTCGTGGTAGGCATCCACCAGGAAGGCCATGAGGGCGCGGGTCAGGCCGAAGGAGGGCTCGATCACCCACGGCACGTAGCGTTCGCCGCTTTGCTGATCAAAGTAGGAAAGGTCCTCGCCGGATTCCTTGATGTGGCAGCCCAAGTCGTAGTCGGTGCGGTTAGCCACGCCCATGAGCTCGCCCCACTCGGAGCCTTGGAATCCGAAGCGGTACTCCATGTCGATGGTGCCGTTGGAGTAGTGTGCGCGCTCGTCTTCGGGCACGTCGAACTTGCGCATATTATCCGGGTTGATGCCCAGGTCGATGAACCAATCCCAGCAGGCGTCTACCCATTCATCGAATTTGGCGTCGGCTTCTTCGGGAGCCACGAAGTACTCGATTTCCATCTGCTCGAATTCGCGCGTGCGGAAAATGAAGTTGCCAGGCGTGATCTCGTTACGGAAGGACTTACCCACCTGCGCGATGCCGAACGGAGGCTTCATGCGGGCGGTGGTCATCACGTTTTTGAAGTTCACAAAGATGCCCTGTGCCGTCTCGGGGCGCAGGTAGTGCAGGCCTTGTTCGTTGTCCACGGGGCCAAGGTAGGTCTTCATCAACCCGGAGAACATCTGCGGCTCGGTCCAATTGCCGGGCTGGCCGGTTTCAGGGTCCGGGATATCAGCGAGGCCGTTTTCAGGCTTGTGTCCGTGCTTTGCCTCATAGGCTTCGATGAGGTGATCGGCGCGGTAGCGCTTGTGGGTGTGCAGTGATTCCACCAGCGGGTCGGTGAAGGTTGCCACGTGACCGGATGCGTGCCAGACCTGGCGCGGCAAGATGATGGAGGAATCAAGGCCTACAACATCGGCGCGGGATTGCACGAAGGTGCGCCACCACTGCTTCTTGATGTTTTCTTTGAGCTCGGTGCCAAGTGGGCCGTAGTCCCATGCCGAGCGGGTGCCGCCATAGATTTCACCGGAGGGGTACACCAGACCACGGCGCTTGCAGAGGTTCACTACGGTTTCCACCAGGTTGGTGTTTGCGTTCGCGTTTGATGCCACGGGCGAGCACGACTCCTTATATAACGTGTTGCTGCGAAAAATTGCTTCGCTACAGTCTAACCTGCCACCCCCTAGCTTTTCGACGCCCACCGTTGTTGCAGGTCAATGCAGTTCATAGCAAGAAACAAAACCATCCCTACCGCCAGAGCTCTTGGCGTGGTTAGATGGATTAATATCCACTGATACCATAAAGTTTATAGTTCCTTTTTTTGATCGATTTTGTCGAAGGTGGCTCAACTCCGAATGGATAACCAACCCCAACTCGCGTCGTTCACCTCGCATGCGCTCGACCCGGTAGAACTTCAACAAAACCCCGGCATTCAAAGCGCCGAGCTCCTCGACCAAGCACGCGATTTCAGCCGTACGGCCCAAATTTTTGGTGCCCTCGATTCCCCTATCCGTCTCCGCATTCTGCACCTGTTACACCAACGTGATCATTTCGTCCATGAAATTGTTGGGTTGCTCGGTGCCAGCCAACCCCTTGTGAGCCAGCACCTGCGAGTGCTGAAGGAAGCAGGGCTGGTAAGTGCTGAGCGCAAGGGGCGTCAGATGACATACCACCTGGTAGATACCAGCATTACCGATATCGCTGACATGGCCGAAGCCCTGATTGACCGTTTAGATCGTCGCTTACTCCAACGAGTGCACTAAGTGACTATCCATCTCTTGTTCACCCCCGTTTTATAACGGGGGTGTTTCTTTTTCGGTGATGCGTACCATTTTCCATTGCATTTCCGATAAGCCTGGAAGAAAGAGACCGAAGTAACGAGAGCGAGAACGTTAATGTCCCCCGTAGTTGACCCGAACGTACCCAAACTTGGTGTTCGAAACACCCGCCAGCGCAGCGCCGTAGTGCAGGTGCTGCAGGAACTGGATACCTTCGCCTCCGCCAAGGTCATCCATCGCGAGATCACCGACCGTGACCTCAAAGTGGGACTCACCACCGTCTACCGCACCCTGCAATCCCTCGCAGAAATCGAAGCTGTCGACGTTCTCCAGATGAGCAATGGCGAAACCCTATACCGCCACTGCAGCTCCGATGCGCACCACCACCACTTGGTGTGCATGCGTTGCGGCAAGACCGAGGAAATCGAAGGCGGCCCCGTCGAGCAGTGGGCCAAGGACATCGCAGAAAAGCACGGCTACCAAATCACCGGCCACGACGCCGAAATTTATGGCCTGTGCAAGCCCTGCTCGGAAAAAGAGTCCTAAGCCCTCCCCTTAGGCAACAGCCACCCCGAAGATGTGACCGAGCCCGAAGGTCACGCCCGCTGCCCCCAGCCCGATCGCGAGCTGGCGCAAGGCGCGCTTCAGGGGTGGCTTTCCGCTGAGCACGCCGGTGATCGCACCAGTGACCATCAAGGTCAGCCCCACTGCCACCAAGGCAATCAACGAGGCCACCAGCGTGGAGATATTGAAAAAGAAGGGGATGATCGGGATCAGCGCGCCGGAGGCAAAGAAGCAGAAGCTCGAAATAGCCGCCTGCCACGCCCCGCCCACGGTGGTGCGATCGGTGCCCTCAATGCCTGAAACGAAAGACTTGGCACTCGGGTGCTGCATGCGGGTAAAGACCTGCTGAGCTTTTTGCTCAGCTTCCTCTTCACTCATGCCTCGGGCCCTGTAGACCAGCGCAAGCTCATTGGCGTTCACATCGAGCTTCGGGATCGCCTGATCGGCCTCAGGATGCGGCGTGGAAGCCTCCAGGAGTTCATCTTGGCTTTTTACCGAGATGTATTCGCCCGCACCCATGGATAAAGCACCGGCCAACAATCCAGAGACACCGGTAATCAACACCACCCCGGGGCTCACCCCAGAAGCCATCACGCCCAACACCAAGGCCAAGTTGGACACCAAGCCATCATTGGCACCAAACACGGCCGCGCGGAAGCTGCCACTCATTTGTTCACGCCCGCGGGCTGCCAAACCGCGAACGACCTCGGCATGGATCGCCTCATCGGCTTTCATCTGCTCTGTGGCATCAGCATCTTGGGCATAGGGGCTGCGCTGTTCTGCTGTTTGCATCAACGCAAGTGTGAACACCGATCCGAAATTCTTAGCCAAAAAGGCCAGCATCCGGGTGGAGAAATCCGGTTGCTTCGGCAGTCCGACTTCTGCGCCAAGCAATTGACGCCAGTGCTCCTCGTGGCGGGATTCAGCCTCAGCTACCGCAAGCAGAATCTCTCGTTCTTCGCCCTGCTTGCGCTTGGCCAGCTCTCGATACACCGCGGCCTCTGCGCGTTCATTGGCAAGGTATTGTCGCCAGCGCCGAATCTGGGCTGGCGTTGGGGCATGGCTCATTTGGTGCCTCCGAAACGCCGATCCCTGCGTGCGTACTCTTCGACGGCGGCAAATAAATCATCCGGGGTGTAATCGGGAAAGAGTTTGTCCTGATACACCATCTCGGCATAGGCCGATTGCCACAACAAGAAATTCGAGGTGCGCTGTTCGCCCGAGGGGCGCAAGAAAAGATCCACATCGGGCATATCGGGCTCGTCGAGGAACTGGGAGAAGCTTGATTCAGTAATCGCCTCCGGGCGTAGCTTGCCCGCTGCTGCTTGGGCGGCGATGGCGCGTGCGGCGTCGACGATTTCAGCGCGGCCACCGTAATTGACGCACATGGCCAAGGTCATGGCGGTGTTGTCCTTGGTTAATTCCTCGGCGGCCTCAAGTTCGCGGATCACGCTGCGCCACAGGCGCGGCCTGCGCCCCACCCAGCGGATGCGCACATTGTGTTCGTGGAGGTATTCACGCTGGCGGCGCAACACATCGCGATTAAAGCCCATAAGGAAGCGCACTTCCTCGCTGGAGCGGCGCCAGTTTTCTGTAGAAAAGGCGTAGGCAGAAAGATAGGGCACGCCCATGGCCAGACAGGCATCCACCATGGAAAGCAGCACCGCCTCGCCGCGCTTATGCCCCTCGGTGCGCTTCAACCCGCGCTGCTGAGCCCACCGGCCGTTGCCGTCCATCACCAAGGCAATGTGCTTGGGTAGAAACTCAGCAGGGATATCTGGCACATTCATCGCTTCACTCACGTGGAGTATTGTGCCATCTTCACACTTCATCCAACACCTGCAGGCTCTTCAGCCTACGTTCTAAGTGATATTGCAAATAACTTTTGATCATTTGATGAGCCTGGGCGCCCCGCTGCTGGGTCAGCACCTGCTCCAGCGGATGCTCATGGGCTAAAAGCCACAGCAGATGCAGCGTCTCCGGATCCACCTCTGCCGATCCCGGTGGCCTGCAGTGCACGCACACTGCCCCACCGGCAGCCGGATGAAAAGCATGGTGTGGCCCGCGCGCCGAACATTGGGCACAGTCGAACAAACTTGGTGCCCAGCCGGCTACTTCCATAGCCTGCAATAAATAGGCATCTAGGGCCAAAATCGGATCATCCGATTTTGCGATCTGTACGATCGCTTTGACGCTGAGATCGTATAACGCAGGATCTTCGTGGGCTTGGGACAAGGACTCGGCTGCTTCCAAAACGGTGCAGGCCGCGGTGAAACGGCGTGGGTCGTCGATAAGCCCTGAAGCGAAATAAGAAACGGTATCGGCCTGGGTAATCAGGCTGAGATTGCGGCCTGGATATAGTTGCACGTCTAATTCCACGAAGGGCTGGAGCCTCGAACCGAAGCGGCTTTTGGCGCGGCGAACGCCCTTGGCCACGGCACGAATGAGCCCTTCCTCGCGGCTGAGCAACACGACAATCCGATCAGCCTCGCCAAAGTCATAGCTGCGCACCACCAGGGCGCGCAGCCTGCGTGAGGGCTTAGGCAAATCCCAAACGCCCCAGCAACTTAGGATCCTGCTGCCAGTTCTTCAGCACCTTCATGCGCAGATCCAGGTACACGTTTTGGCCGAGCAGCTCAATGATCTGCGGACGAGCGGCGTGCACAATGCGCCCCATCCGCTTGCCATCGTGGCCTGCAATGATGCGCTTTTGTCCCTCACGCTCCACATAAATCAGCGCGTGCACATCGAGCACGCCTTCGCGCTCTTCATTGGGGATGATCTCGTCTACCTCCACGGCCACCGAGTGCGGCAGTTCATCGCGCAAACCTTGAAGGGCGGCCTCGCGGATGAGTTCTGCAATGCGGGTGTTGGTGTCATCGTCCGTGACGTGATCATCGGGATAGAACTTCGGCCCTTCAGGCAAAAGATCCACGATCACGTCCAGGAGCACATCGCGTTGCTCACCGGTGACGGCAGAAACTGGCACCACCTCGGACTCACCGCCGAGCATCTCGTGCAGGGCCAAAAGCTGCGCGCCCACCTGGTCGCGAGAGGCGGCATCTGCCTTGGTCACGATTCCGAGCACCGGGGTGTTGGGGGCGAGTTTGCGCACGGCATCGAGAATCCAGCGATCGCCGGGTCCGATCTTCTCGTTGGCGGGGATGCACAAACCAATCAGGTCCATGTCCTGGTAGGTGTCTTTGACCACGTCGTTGAGACGCTCACCAAGCAGGGTGCGAGGGCGGTGCAGACCAGGGGTGTCAACCACAATCACCTGCGCATCGGGGCGGTGCACGATGCCGCGGATTGGATGGCGAGTGGTCTCTGGCTGGTCGGCGGTAATGGCGATCTTCTGGCCAACCAGCGCATTCGTGAGTGTGGATTTGCCGGTATTGGGCCTTCCCACGAAGCTGATAAAGCCAGACTTAAAGCCCTCTGGTGTGTCTTGGAAGCTCACGCGACTCCTTGGTGTTGTTGGGCGCTTAGCGGATTCGCTCGGCGCTGAAGGTTTGGGCAGGAGCAACGAAGGCTTCTTGGCCAGCGATAAGCGCAAGCTCTCGTTCCTGCTGTGTAAAGGTGTAGTTAATCAAATCAAAAACGCTGGCGGTGGTGCGCTCCAAAGCTTCCTTGATGCTGCCTGTTTGCACCAGGTGGCCACTAAAAAGCGCGGTGGTGACGTCGCCGGTGCCGGTGAGCTTGGTGCCCACCCACGGGGTTTGCACGATATAGGCGGATTCGCCATCGGCAGCAATCATCTCGATGGTGTTCTCGGGGGCTTCTGGCCTGCGCACAGAGGTGACCAATACAACCTCTGGGCCCATGGCGCGCGCGGCGTCGATGGCCTCAAGGGTGCTTTCGGTATCACTTGCCTCAACGCCGGTGAGATAGCCCAACTCGAATTGGTTCGGGGTGATGATATCCGCAACCGGCACGACCTTGTCGCGCAGCAGCGGCGGGATGGCGTCGTCGACAAAGCAGCCGGTGGTCTTAGAACCCATCACGGGATCGCAGGCGTACACGGCTTTCGGATTGACCTTCTTAATCTCTGCCACGGCATCGATAATCACCTGAGCGATTTCCTTGCCACCCTGGTAGCCGGAAACAATCGCGTCGATGTGCTCAAAGCCACCACGGCGCCCAATGCCCTCGATGACGCTGCGAACCTGATCGGCGGGGATGAGGTCGCCGCCCCAGTCGCCATAGCCTGTGTGATTGGAGAAATTGACGGTGTACACAGGCCACACTTCAAGGCCGATGCGCTGCAAAGGAAAGACTGCCGCCGAGTTACCAACGTGGCCGAAGCTCACATGCGACTGGATAGAAAGGATACTCATAACTCCATCATGCGTGACCGCGTTGCACACAAACAACTTAGGGCACCGCCCCGCCGCGCAGCAGCGCCCTGAGCAGCTTCGGCCATGTCTGCCATTAGTGTGCTGGTTCCTCTTGGTGCTCATGCACACGAACCACCACGGAGCCCACGCGAACCCGGCCACGGCGATCCCGGCCACCTTCAGCCCTGAGCTCCAGGCGGCCGACTTGAACGGTGGAACCAGGAAGGGGGACTCGGCCCATCTCGAACGCCAGCAAACCGCCAACGGTATCGACTTGGTTTTCTACCTCTTCAGAAAAATCGAGGGTGATGCCTAAGTCTTCTTCTACACGCTCGCCAAGATCGTCCAGGCTCAAACGCGCCACCACGCGGTAGGTGGCGGGCTGGTCCAGGGCCTCGATGGGGGCCACTTCGCGGGCGTCGTATTCATCGGCGATCTCGCCGACGATCTCTTCGAGGATGTCTTCGATGGAGATCAGGCCTGCGATGCCGCCGTATTCGTCGACAAGCATGGCAATGTGGTTGCGGTCGCGCTGCATCTCGTGCAGCAGTGCGTCGAGGTTCTTCGAGTCGGGCACGAAGGTGGCTTCGCGCATCACATCATCGACGGCCACGCTTCTGCCACCATCGGTGCTGTAGTAGGTCTGCTGCACCAAATCTTTGAGGTACACCACGCCGATGATGTCGTCGACGGTTTCACCAATGACGGGGATGCGCGAAAAACCGGAACGCACGCACAAGCTCGTGGCTTGGCCTGCAGTTTTGCCGGATTCGATCCACACCATCTCTGGGCGTGGCACCATCACCGAACGGGCGGTGGTGGAAGCAAGGTCGAACACCGACTGGATCATGCGGCGTTCTTCAACCTCGACCACTCCGCGTTCTTGGGCGATATCGACCATCTCACGCAGTTCCACCTCGGTGGAATAGGGGCCGTCTCTAAAACCAAGGCCGGGGGCGAAAAGGTTGCCAACTCGAATGAGCAAGCTCGAAATTGGGCCCAAGATTTTGGCCACAATATTCAGCAATAGCGCACTGGACAAGGACACGCTATAGGGATTCTTCTTACCCACGGTGCGAGAGAACACACCGACGACGGCGAAGGTCACCAGCGATGTGCCAATGATGGCGGCTGTGAGCGCCCAACCAACGTGGTGAACCAGCTCTAGGCTGACCAGGCTAGCGAACACCGCCGCGGTAGCATCCAGCAGCGTTTTTAACAGCACCAAGAGATTGATGTACTCGGCGCGGTGGTCGAGCACGCGCAAGAGGCTGCGGGCATTGCGCTGCTCTTCCTCTTTGACCATGTGCTCCACCCTGGCGCGGGAAATGGAGCTTACTGCCGCCTCAACTGTGCCGATCAAACCGGAAAGCAGCAGGGCTGCCACCGTGATCAGGCCGGCAAGTGCCATGCTCATGAAGGTTCACCAATAGCAGGGATACCGCCGCCGGGCACTTCCTTATCCAGCGCTGCCCGCTGCTGAGGCGTGGGAAATGCCCCGGCATTCGAAGGCTTTGGCTGGTATTCAACCTCAAGCTGGGCATACCAGTCTTTGAGCAACGCATTTTGGAGGGCAAACATCTTCTGCTCCTCCTCGGGCTCAATGTGGTCATAGCCTAAGAGGTGTAAGCAGCCATGGGTGGTCAGCAGCGCGAGCTCATGGCCTAAATCGTGGCCTGCCTTGATGGCTTGTTTTGCTGCGAACTCGGGGCAGATGATGATATCGCCAAGCATCTCCGGGCCAAAGGGCTGAGCATCAGGGCGCGGTTGGCCGGGGCTGAGTTCGTCCATGGGAAAGCTCATCACATCGGTGGGGCCTTCAAGATCCATCCACCGCATATGCAGATCGCTCATCGTTGGGGTATCCACCAAGGAGATGGTGGCCTCTGCGTCGCTGTGGATATCCATCGCAGCTAAGACGAAGCTGGCGACGTCGATAAGCATCTCTTCGTTGACGCCATCGAAGGCTGATTCATTGATGATTTCGATGCTCACTGCTGCTCCTCAAATTCCTCATAGGCCTCCACAATGCGACCAACAAGTTGATGGCGCACCACATCCTCGGCGCCCAACTCGGCAAAGTGGATGCCCTCAACGCCGTGCAAAATGTCTTTGACTACCCGCAGACCAGAACGCTGACCACCCGGCAGGTCCACCTGGGTGACATCGCCTGTGACCACCATCTTGGAACCAAAGCCCAAGCGCGTTAAAAACATCTTCATCTGCGCAGGGGTGGTGTTTTGGGCCTCGTCCAAAATGACGAAGGCATCGTTGAGGGTGCGTCCGCGCATATAGGCAAGCGGGGCGACCTCGACAATCCCGGATTCCATCAGCTTGGGAATGATCTCTGGGTCGACCATATCGCGCAGCGCATCGTGCAGTGGGCGCAGGTAGGGATCGATCTTCTCATTCAGCGTGCCCGGCAAAAAGCCCAGCTTTTCTCCAGCTTCTACGGCAGGACGAGTCAAGATGATGCGGCTTACTTCCTTCGCATGCAGCGCCTGCACCGCCTTGGCCATGGCCAAATAGGTCTTACCGGAACCAGCCGGGCCGAGGCCGAAGACGATGGTGTTTTCATCAATGGCGTCCACATAGTGCTTCTGGCCATAGGTTTTTGGCCGAATCACCTTGCCGCGGCGGGCAAGAATATCGCTACCGACCATGGCGGCCACCGAATCCGGCGCCTCCACAGAGACCATCGTCACGGTGTGCTTGACGGTATCTGGAGTAATGACATGGCCACGACGTGCCACCGACTGCAGTTCTTTTAATACCCGCATCGCACGAGCCACCTCGTGTTCAGCACCGGCGATAGAAATAGCATCGCCGCGGGCAAAAATGCTGACATCGAGTTGGTTTTCTAAGACCTTGAGGTTTTCATCATGAATCCCCATGATCGTTTGCAGGTGCTGGGCGTCCACCCCGACAGTGCGGGTGGTGGAGGCATGCTTTGCCAAATTGATCTACCTTCACAGAAGTTTGGGAACAGAAGCAGAATCGCTTTCGCGCCACACCTTACCAGCGCGAAGTCTTCATGCCGATTGCAGCAAGGGCCACCATGCCGGCAGTAGCGGTGCGCAACACCTCCGGCCCCAGCTTCAATGCGAGCGCTCCGCAAGCAGCAAAGGCCTCGAGTTCTTCGGGGCTGATGCCACCTTCGGGGCCGATAATCAGCGCCACCGATTTCGCGGCACCGAGCTCACAGTCTTTGATGCCAACCGTGGCCGATTCGTGCAGCACATAGACCGCATCGAATGCCTCAAGCCTTGCGGCCACCTCCTGGGTGCTATGCGACTGTTCCACCACGGGAAGCCGCGCCCTGCGCGATTGTTTGGCGGCGGCGCGAACGGCCTGCTCCCACTTCGCCACAGCCTTGTCGCGTTTGGCTCCCTGCCATTTGGCCACGCAGCGCGAGGCCTGCCAGGGCACCACCACATCGGCGCCGGCCTGGGTGAGCAAATCGACGGTGAGTTCAGAGCGCTCTGATTTTGGGATGGCTTGAAAGACCGTCACCACCGGCTGCGGCAGCGCTTCGCTACCGCGCTCAAGCACGCGCGCGATGAGGCGATCTTTGGCGGGAAGTTCGATGACTTCACAGATGGCAAAGGCGCCGTTGGCGTCGACAAGCTTGATGTGCTCGCCCACGGTGGTGCGCTTGACCGTCACGGCGTGTTTGCCCTCGGGGCCATCCAAGCTGAGGGTGTCGCCCTCGAGGGATTCGGCGATAAAAACCTGAAGGGACATTAGCGGCGGAAGCGGTTACGGAAGCGGCCGAAGAAGGAACCATCCTGGTGATTGCGGCTGCGCACCTCTGCCCGGTCCCCACTGTGCTCGCGCAATTGTTCAAGCAGGTTGCGGGTCTTTTGGTCCATTTGGGCAGGCGTATGCACCTCGATGGTGGCGACGAGATCGCCGCGGCTGTCCTGGTTGATCTTGGGCATGCCTTTGCCGGCGATCACGACGCGCTCACCCGGTTGGGTCCCTTCAGGAATTTCCACGTCGATGGGCTGCTCGTCTAAGCCGAGCACCTGAACCGTGGTGCCCAGTGCCGCGTCTGCCATGGGGGTATCGATCTGCACGTGCAGGTCATTGCCATCGCGCTGGAATACGGCATGGGGTGAAAGGTGCACCTCAACGTAGAGATCGCCCGCGGGGCCACCGCCGTGGCCGACTTCGCCCTGGCCGGACATGCGCACGCGCATGCCATCGGCAATGCCGGCGGGAATATTCACCGTGAGATCACGACGGGCCTTCACGCGGCCTTCGCCGGCGCACTTTTCGCAGGGATCCGGCACGATCTCGCCTACGCCACGGCACTTGGGGCAGGTGGAGGTGGTCAGCACATTGCCCAGGAAGGAACGCTGCACCTGCTGTACCTCGCCGGCACCGCCGCAGTTATCGCAGCTAATCGGCTTGGCCTTGGTTTGAGAGCCACTGCCTTCACAGCGATCGCACAAGATGGCGGTATCGATGGTCACTGGCTTTTTCACGCCATTGAATGCTTCTTCTAAGGTGAGTTCGGTGCGCAGGAGGGCATCGTTGCCGGGCTGCACGCGCGAACGCGGTGGGCGGCTTGCCCCGCCGCCTTGGCCGAAGAAGGCCTCGAAAATATCGCCCAGGCCACCGCCGAAGTTGGCGCCACCAAAACCACCGGCGCCGCCGCCACCTTGGGCCATTGGGTCGCCACCCATATCGACAATGCGACGCTTTTCTGCGTCTAAGAGCACCTCTTGGGCCAGCGAAATCTCACTGAACTTCGCTGCTGCCTCCTCGGTGTCATTGACGTCCGGGTGGTACTTGCGGGCTAATTTGCGATACGCCTTTTTAATTTCGTTATCGCTGGCGTCACGGTCGACGCCCAAAATGCCGTAATAGTCTCGAGCCATAAGTCTCTAACGGTCCTAACACCTTTGATTTGTCGCGTACATCAGCGAATTGGAAGCGAAACGATAATACTACTCGCCGCCCAAAACTCGGGATACGTAACTTGCAACAGCATGCACCTTCGACATTGTTCCCGAATAGTCCATAAAGGTTGGCCCAACCACAGCCAATCCACCCAAGGTGGCGCCCTGCGCCCCATATCCGGTGCTCACCACCGAAGCACCTGGCAGGCCGGCTTCGGAATTTTCCTGGCCAATATGCACCTGCACCTGGCCTAATTCCTGCACATTGGCCAATAGGCGCAACACCACCACTTGCTCTTCTAAAGCCTCAAGCAATTCATGGGAAAGATGCTGCGTGGCCTTTGCCAACTGGGATGCACCAGCCACGATGATCTTGTCATTTGGCTGCTCAACGAGCGTTTCGACGAGCACCGTGATGCACCGCAACGCAATCATCTGGATTTCTGGGTCCAATGGCATGGCGGTATCGGCAGGATCGGCCAGTTGGGTCAGGGAGACGGAGGCGTCGGCAAGCGTGCGGCCTTCTAAGGTCTTATTCAGCACATCGCGCAGCATGGCCACATGCTCTGCATTGCAGGGGCGATCCAACTCCACATTTCTTTGATCCACCCGGCCTGTATCCGTGATCAGCACAAGCAGCAGGCGAAGCGGGGTCAATGCCACCACCTCAAGGTGCTTGACGCGCGCGACAGCCAAATTGGGCAATTGCACCACGGCTGCCTGGCGGGTGAGCTGGGACAGCAGGCGCACGCTGCGGTGCAGGACGTCTTCTAGATCCACTCCCCCTTCAAGAAAATTCAAGATGGCGGTGCGCTCAGCCTGGGATAGGGGTTTGACGTCGTGGATGGAATCGACGAACTCCCTATAGGCACGCTCGGTGGGGATGCGGCCGGAACTCGCGTGCTGCTGCACGATATAGCCCTCGGCCTCAAGCGCTGCCATGTCATTGCGGATCGTGGCAGAAGAAACGTTGAGGTTGTGGCGTTCCAATAGCGCCTTAGAACCAACTGGATCCTGGCGGGCAATATAGTCGGCCACGATGGCATGCAGAACCTTCGTGCGACGCTGACTCGTACTACTTGCCACCTGCGCTGCCCCTTCCTTCTCTTCGCTACCTAGCGGTGAGGATATCGGCGATGATCCCATCTGCCAACAATCTGCCGGCCTGGGTCACTCGCACCCGCTGCCCCACTTCTACCAAGTCCATCGCCTCATAGCGAGCAAGCACCTCACGCTCGGCGGCATTAAAAAGCTCAAGCGGCACGCCTTCGCGGATACGCAGCCCAAGCATCACCTGTTCTTCATGGCGCTGTTCGGCACTCAAGTGCTCGCGATCTTGGATGGGCAATGCTCCTTGGGCCAACTGCGCGGCATAGGTGGCGGGGTGTTTGACGTTAAAGAAGCGCTCATTGCCAATATGCGAATGCGCACCAGGGCCTGCACCCCACCAGTCGCCGTCACGCCAATATAAAAGATTGTGTTCGCACTGCCCACCTGGTTTGGCCCAGTTCGATACCTCGTACCACTCAAAGCCTGCCTGTTGCAGGCGCGCATCAATCATGGCGTAGCGATCCGCATACACGTCTTCATCCGGTGCGGGCAGCTCCCCTTTTCGCACCTTCCTGGCCATGGCGGTGCCGTCTTCCACGATGAGTGAATAGGCGCTGACGTGATCCACACCTGTTTCAAGCACCCGATCGAGGGTGTGGGCAACATCTTCGTCGTGCTCATAGGGGGTGCCGTAGATCATGTCGAGGTTCACATGATCGAAGCCCGCGGCCTTCGCCTCGGTGGCTGCTTCAAAAGCCCGGCCAGGGGTATGCGCGCGGCCAAGGATTTCTAAGACCCGGCTGCTTGCCGATTGCATGCCTAAGGAAATGCGGGTGAAACCGGCCTGGCGGAGCTGGTGAAAAAACTCCGGCGACGTGGATTCGGGGTTGGATTCGGTGGTGATTTCGGCACCCGGCTGGATGCCCACCTCACGTTTGATCATGCCTAGGATGCGTGCCAGCCCTTCCCAACCGAGCATCGAGGGCGTGCCGCCGCCGATGAAAATGCTGCTTACTGGCTGGGTTTGGGCCATGGCTAGTTCTTGTTCGAGCGCATCGAGGTACTGCGCGGGAGAGGTGGCGCTGCCGAGTTCTCCGGGGGTGTAGGTATTGAAGTCGCAATAGCCACAACGCGTAGCGCAAAAGGGCACGTGGATGTATAGCCCGAAGGGTGGTTTAGCCAACCGATGCTCCAGCGGCGTGGCGCTTGGCGGCTACTTTGGCTACCACAGCGTCAATGCGAGCGCGCTCGTTTAAGAACTGGGGCGGATTGGTGCCACGCATCGTGCGCGCATATCCGGGGTGTTCGAGCGCGACGGCCTCGCGCCAGGCGTTCACAATCGCGCACACAACGTCGTGGCTGTGGGCATAAAACCTGGAGAGGTTCAGCGCCTGCAAGTCTCGGGCGCCGCGTTCAGTTTCTGCCAGCACCCATTCCACGCAGCCTTCCAGGGCATCGACCACTGCCGCTGCACGGGCGTCGAGCGAGGAGGTGAGTTCGCGAACCACCACGGGTGATTGCTGGATCGGGTAGGCCATACGCAGTGCCGCGGCGTGGAAAAGTTTGGGTTCTGCCATTCGCTGTGCAGGCGCTGCTGGGCGCGCGATCCGACCCGATGCCACCCCGGATACTAGGGCTTGGCGCAGTCCTAGAAGTTCTGCGCTGACGCTTCTTGCGTCATTGCGTGCGTCTTGGGCGATCTCTTCGAATTCGGCCACGCAGTCGTCGACAAGCTCAATATCCCAGTCGCGGATGGCCTCGATCAGATTCTCGATATAGGTGGCCATTTCATCGCCGATGTTAAAAAGCTCTTGTGTGAGCTCGCGGTGCCGCAAGGTGGCATCCGTAACCTGCATCCGCGTCGGCCTTTCCAATAGAGACTCGTATCAAACCTTCATGCGCGCCTTGAGGGAAGCGCTGCATGCAACCTTAAAACTTTCTGTGCCATTCACGCGCGCGCCACGCCCGAGCAATACAAAACTCGCCCGGGCAAACCCGAAGATCTCCAGGTCAGCGCGCAGGCGAGCAGTGTTTTTTCGCTTATCGACGATACAAGCGGTCGATCGCATCTGAATAGCGGCGAGTGACGACGTTTCGCTTCACCTTCATCGTCGGGGTCAGCTCATCATCTTCCTCGGTGAGGTCGCGATCCAAGATGATGAACTTCTTAATGGACTCCGCGTGAGAGACCATGGCATTGGCCGAGTTCACGGCGTCTTGCACCTCTGCCCTTAAGAAGGGATCCTCGCTCAAATCGCGCACCGTCTTGGACGCGGGGATATTGCGGTTGAGTTTCCAGCGCTGCAGCGCCTCCTCATCCAGGGTGACCAAAAGGCCAATGAATGGCTTGCCGTCGCCTACGACCATGGCCTGGCTGATCAGCGGGTGCGCACGGATCGCATCTTCCAGAGGTCCTGGGGAAACATTCTTGCCACCTGCGGTGACAATGAGTTCCTTCTTGCGGCCGGTGATCATCAGATGGCCGGAATCGAGCAGCTCGCCGAGGTCGCCGGTATTAAACCAATCGCCTTCCATCGACTCCTGGGTGGCCTCATCATTTTTCCAATAGCCATCGAACAAGATATTGCCCTTGACCAGGATTTCGCCGTTTTCGTTGATCTTGATGCTGGTACCGCCCACGGGCAAACCAACCGTTCCGATCTTCTGATTGTCATAGGACACGGTGGCCGCAGCACAGGTTTCGGTCAGACCATAGCCCTCATACACCGGCACACCGATGCCACGATAGAAGTGCAAAAGATCAGGGCCGATGGCAGAACCGCCGGAGATGCAATACTTCACCGCCGAGCCCATAGCCGCGCGGATCTTCGAATACACCAGCTTGTCAAAAGCCTTGTGCTTGAGCTGCAAGGCACGAGACGGCCCCTCAGCAGTATCAAGGGCGCGCGAGTACTCCTGGGCAACCTGCTCAGCCTGCTTAAACATCGCGGCTTTGACCGGGCCACCCGATTGAGCATTCGCCGCAGCGGAGTTGCGTACCTTTTCAAACACGCGCGGCACACCCAGGATCATGTTGGGACGAGCACGCTGGAACTCCATGGCGATGGTGGAAAAGTCCGACCAGTGCGATTGGGTGGCGCCACCGATGGCAACGGCCAGCGCGACCGCGCGCGCAAGCACGTGCGCCATGGGCAAGAAGGTGAGCACGCGAGTGCCGGGCACCGCGATATGTCCGATGGAGTTGGTAAGAAGCGCCTGGGCCTCGGAAAGCCAGTTAAAGTGCGTGAGCTTGCAGCCCTTCGGGCGGCCAGTGGTGCCCGAGGTATAGACCAAGGATGCGAGGTCTTTGGAGCGAGTATTAGCGATGCGGGCATCCACCTCGGAGGAATCGACGGTGCGACCCTCAAACTTCAAGGTTTCAATCGCCGAGGCGTTGATCTCGAGGATGCGACGCAGCTTCGACTCAGACCCCTTCAAGGCGGGCTCGCCGTCTTCTTGGAGCACCAGGTGGCTCATCAGCTCGGTGTGATCACGAGTTTCAGTGATAGCGAAAACGGCCCCTGAATCCTCGATGATCCACTCGATCTGCTTGAGCGAAGAGGAATCATAGATCGGCACGCTCACCGCGCCGGCAGCCCAAATGGCGAAATCCAACAAGGCCCACTCATAGCGGGTAGAAGAAAGCAGCGCGATGCGATCGCCCTGTTCCACACCTGCGTTGATAAAGCCCTTGGCTACCTCAAAGACCTCATTAATAAATTCCGCTGCCGTGACATTGACCCACTCGTAATTCTTCGGCCGAGTAAACATCACCCCGTATGGCCGCGCCTTGGCGGTGCTCATCAGGGCAGTTAGGCAGGTGTCGTGTTCACCAACCGTGTACTCGGCTTTCGTGCTGACTTCTTGCACGGCGCTTTACTCCTTCAAGGTCTTTTACAACACTCACTGCTGAACACTGCGCACTTGGCAATGCGCCTCGGCTGAGGTTGCACCCTTACTCGGTTGCACCTTGCCTGTGAGGCAAGCAGCCCCAGCGCCTGCCTCGTGCCAAGCACTGGGGCAAAAGCAGCGTTTCGTCCGAGAGTACCGCGTTTTGGTTTCGGTGCCCGAAAGCACCACCGTGGACGCTCGCATTGAAGCGAGGAGCGACCACCGAGCACAATCTTGTACTGCACTTCCGATACCTCCGGCCTGACATGGCACAATGTTGCCTTGTGACATACATGGATACGCTGCGAGCCCTGGCCGATGCCCACAACATTGCGTGGTCTTATCAAGACACCGCTGGCCAAACCGTGCACGTGAGTGAAGACACGCTGCTGAAAACCCTGCGCGCCTACGGTGTGCACTTTGGCAACGAGCCCGAAGGCTGGCAGGAATCGGTCTTTGCCGTGGAGGCGGAAAATCCCAGCCAAGAAGCCCTCGAGGTCGCGCTTGCGCGTGTAGAAGCCACTCGTTTCACGCGCCCGCTCCCCCCATGCGTGGTAGCCACCCATGGTTACCCCTACGTTGTGCATGTCCATGTGCATGACGGTGCAAGCGCTCGCGTGAACATCACGCTCGAAGATGGCAGCGTCCGTGAGGCCGAACAGGTAGACAACTGGACCCAGCCCCGCGAGATCGACGGAGTGGTGTGGGGCGAAGCCTCCTTCCGACTGCCGGAGGATCTTCCCTTAGGCTGGCACACCCTGACCTTGGAGTCCGATGATTTCACCTCCAGCGGATTCCTTGTGGTCACCCCGCACCGCGTTCCTACCTCCGATGGCTTCGTTGAGCGCCCGGCCGCCGGAGTGATGGCGCAACTGTATTCGGTACGAAGCAAGCATTCCTGGGGCATGGGCGATTTCAGCGACCTGGGCAGGCTTGCCGCAACCGTGGCAGAAGACGATTTCGACTTCCTGTTGATTAATCCGCTGCACGCCGCCGAGCCCTACCCGCCGGTGGAGGATTCTCCATATCTGCCGACTTCCAGGCGGTTTATTAACCCGATTTATATCGACATCGATCAGATTCCCGAGCTGCTCACCCTCGACGACGCCACCCGGGAAGAAATCGAAGAAATCGGCGCAGACTTCCAAACACTGAACACCAGCGCAGAGCAGATTCGCCGCGACGACATCTACGCCACCAAGCTGCAGGTGCTTCGAGAAATTTTTGCCGCCGGCCGCGAACAAGCCCGCGAGCAAGACTTCCGGGACTTCATCGCCCGCGAAGGCGAAGGCCTCCAAGACTTCGCCATGTGGTGTGCTGCCCGCGAAGCTGAAGAACTGGGTGTAGACGGCAATCACGCCCAAGCCCCAGACCTTGAAGAGCTGGCCGAATTCTATATGTGGCTGCAGTGGATCTGTGAGCAGCAGCTCGGCGCCGCCCAATCGGCAGCCACCGATGCAGGCATGCGCATTGGCATCATGGCCGACCTCGCTGTGGGCATTCACCCCGGCGGCGCCGACGCCCACAATCTCAACGACGTCCTGGTGCAGCAGGCCTCGGTGGGAGCGCCACCGGATGCCTATAACCACCAAGGCCAAGATTGGTCGCAGCCCCCATGGCACCCAGAAAAACTCGCCGAGGCTGGCTACATTCCCTGGCGCGATCTGCTGCGCACGGTGCTGCGCCACTCCGGCGGCATCCGCATCGACCACATCCTTGGTCTTTTCCGCCTCTTCTGGATCCCCCGCGGCCAAGCTCCCACCACCGGCACCTATGTGCGCTACGACCATCAGGCACTCATCGGCATTTTGGCCCTTGAGGCCCAGCGGGCAGGCGCCGTTGTTATTGGTGAAGACCTCGGCACCTTCGAGCCTTGGGTACAGGAATACCTGGCAGATCGTGGCGTGATGGGTACTTCTATTGTGTGGTTCGAATCCGATTGGGATGGCAATCCCCTACGCCAGGAGCACTACCGCCAGCTCGCGCTGACTTCCGTGAACACCCACGACCTGCCACCAACGGCCGGGTATCTGGGTGGAGAACACATCGAATTGCGCCACCGCTTAGGGCTGCTTGAATCCGATGTGGAAACAGAGCATGCCCAAGATTTGCACTGGCAGGCACAAGTCTTAGAACGAGTGGCAGAACAAGGCGGCTTTGACGTCGATTCGCCACATCAGGACTCAGAAGACGCGGCAGCCTCGGTGCCCGAGCATTTCCATGGCCTTGAACGCGATCAACGTGGCGATCTTCATGCACTCATCGCCGGGCTGTATCGCTTTATTGCTCACACCCCATCGGCGTTGAGCTGTGTTTCCTTGGTGGACATGGTTGGCGATACCCAGGCCCAGAATCAACCGGGCACCACAAAAGACCAGTATCCGAATTGGTGCATCCCGCTTTGCGACGGCAACGCCGAGCCAGTACTCATCGAAGATCTGCGCTCCTACCCGCTCTACCAGCAGGTAGCTGAAGCATCCCGGCGCCCATAGCGCTCAGCCTGAAAGCGCAGTACGTCGGGTAGCCTCGCTACCCGACGTGTCACATCAAGGTGGCTACATCACGGAGATCAGCCACGCCAGGATCATCAGCGCAATGAGTAAATATAGTGCTTGGCGCACACGCGACTGCGGGTATTTTCGCTGGCCTTGTGCGCGCTGTTGATCCTTCTTGCGCAATTCCTCAGGGTTCGCCATGTTTAGCTGAGGCCACTCTTTCTGCATCGGTGCGAGTCATTCGATCCAGACTAACCTTAGCCTGTGCCCGTGCGCGCGCCCTAGCACCACCCCGGCCAAGCAGCGAGCCCACGCGGTCTACCACTCGCAGCCACAGCAACGCCAGCACCGCACACAAGGGCACGGCAACGGCAATCACCAGCGTCACCTGCAACCACAGCGGAGAGGTGGTTAAAAACTGCGCGGTGCGATCGCCCAGGTCAGTGAACCAATCCCACATCGCAGCCTCCTTGAACACGCCTCGTTGCGGCGCCCGCATCTTCAATGCGAGCGCTCGCTTCTCATGCTAGCCATCCTAGCGCCGCAGCCACCTTCGGCCGGCGCGGTAGCATCAATTCCGTGAGCATCAACGCCGAACCTTGCCAATCCCCCGGTACCAACGCCCGCGGCCAGCGCTTTAGTGGACATATCGAGCCGGCTGCTGATGAAACTGGCCCAGGTGTGGCCATTTTTGATCACATCGCGTATGCCAGCGTGGACGAGCCTTTTGCCGAGCCGACGCTGCGCACGGAGATCTCTCAACACGTTGGCAGGCCGGACCAGTGGCCTCTGCTTTTGAGGGTGAGTATCCCCGCTGATGCAGAGCTTGGCGAGGATCTTCCTATCGTGGCGTTTATTCACGGCGGAGGTTTTGATTCCGGTTGGCGCAATGAGCACTGGTTTCACGGCGGCGGTTTGGCTGCGCAACGGGTGATGATGGTCAGCATCGACTATCGCCTTGCACTCTATGGCTTCGCCCGGTTCCCAAACGATGAGCCCCACTTCTACCGGGGCATTAGCGACTGCCAAACTGCGCTGGATTGGCTTCAGCTCAATGCCGAAGCCTTTGGTGGCGATCCAACGAATGTCACGCTCATTGGCCAATCGGCGGGTGCCACCATCGCGTTGTGGCTTTGCCGAAAAGACCACTACAAGGGCACATTTCGCAGGGCGATGGCGCTTTCTCCGGCCTTTGCCCGCAAGAGCTTTGAGCAGCACAAGGCCCGGTTGCGCTTTGCCTTGGGCCGCGCGATCACTCCGCAGAGTTTAGGCAAGCTTTCCGCCGATAAGCTCAACCGTGGTTATCGCAAATACAAGCGCTATGTGCCCACCGATTTGGCTATGGGGCCTACTGGCCTTGATGGCGCGGAGCTCGCCGATGTTCCCCTGATCATCACTTGTGCTGAGCAGGAGTGGTTTGCTTCTCGACGCACCGCGCGCATCGACGCCAAACTCCCCAAAGCTTTACGCCCCCTTGTGGCACAGCACTTTCACGCCAACGCCACCTACCTCGAGCACGAAGCAGACGAACCCCGCCTGATGGCCAAGGTGATTGGCGATTCAGCTATTCGACGTTGGGTTGACCGCATCGCCGCCGCCGCCCAACCCTGCACCTGGGTCGTGCACTACACCGGAAGCGCAGAACAACCCGCGGTCCACTGCTGCGATATTCCATGGGTGCTGCAAAGCGAGGCCTACGTCGAGGCTGGCACAGCAGAACACATTGAACATCCCGCCGAGCACACCACCACCCGAGTCGCCCAGATCGTCGATGACTTCTTGCGCGGCACCATGCCCGATTGGCCAAGCTACCCCGAGCATCGCGATGCGCTCGAATTGAATGTGGCAACGGGCGCAGAGTCGATCACTCGCGACCCACTGGGGCATCTTCGCCACGGCTTTCCCACCCCATGAGCAGCATAAACATCGACCTTGGCCAAGCACAGTGGGCGCTCGAAGCCATCACCGACGGCGGTGATGATCAGCAATTCACCCAAAGACTCACAGACGGCCAGCAGGATTATTTGAAGCAGCCGGAGTGTGTGCAAGCCTTGCTCAAGGCGTGGCTCAAGCACCCTGCGGTGAACGTTCATGGCGATGCGGAGGTCGTCGAAAAGGCAATAGAACACTTAAAACCCAGCCGTGGGGAGCAAACCAATGCCTCGCTGCACACCTCCAGCAGCATGTGGAAGTTCTATCGCAGGATTAGCCCGGGCACGCACCCAGACGTGGAGATTCCTCAGGTGGTACGCGCGCATGTGCCTGCGTATCAGGCTCATGTGAGCGCCAGGATCGATGGGCGGGACTACACCCTAGCCGTTGCCACACAGTTGGTGCCCCATGCCGTCGATGCGTGGACTATTGCCACTTCCAAAGACCCGACGCTGCTTCAAGAACACAGCGCAGCCATGGGCCTCGCTCTTCAGGAAATTCACCGCGACCTCAAAGCGGGGCTTGAAATCGGAACGATTGCGGCCGAGGAGCTCGCCCGGCTCATGCATCGCCGCGCCGAAGAGCACATTGCCCAAGCCCCGGAGCTTCGCCCCTACGCGGCGCGTATCCACGCAAGCTTCGATGCGCTCGAAGGCATGATCCCCACGCAGCGCATCCACGGCGATCTGCATCTAGGCCAAGTGCTTTGGGCCGATGGCTGGCACGTTGTGGATTTTGAAGGCGAGCCCGACCAAAGCCTGAGCCAACGCCGCGCGCTGCTGCCTACGGCCTATGACCTGGCGGGATTGATCCGCTCCTTCCATTACGCCGGGCTCGGCAATCCCACAGCACTGCTTGAGGCGTACGGTCGCTTTGACGAAATTCTCGTGAACGCCTGCGTGGTGGATCGTTTTGCCTATGAGGTGGCATATGAAAAACGACACCGCCCCGATTGGGTCGCGGTGCCGTTGCGTGATGCTGATGCGCTTTTTAGCCAGCAGGGTTAAAGATCGCCATTGCCCAGCAACGCCGAGCGAAGTTGCTGGTGTTGGAGTTGCTCGACCATCCACGGGCTAAAGGCGAATGGGGTTGCTTCTGCCGCTTTGATGAGTTGGTCTGGGGCTACCCATTCCAGCTCGGCGACTTCTTCAGGCTCGGGTTGCACACGAGCACTGGTGCGGGCGATGAATACAGGGCAAATTTCCCACTCCACGATGCCATTGGCGTCTACTGCTTTGTAACGGAAGTTAGGAAGCACGCAGGTGACGTCGACAAGCGTATCGCTGGGGATTCCCAGCTCGAAGGGCACGCGGCGCGCCACTGCTTCGGCGGGGCTTTCTTCAGGAGCCAGGTGCCCGCACGCGGAATTGGTCCAGACCCCCGGCCACGTCTTTTTATCCAGCGCGCGGCGGGTGAGCAATAATTGGCCCTCGCTATTGAGCACATAGCAGGAAAAGGCCAGGTGCAGGGGCGTGTTCGTGGTGTGGACGGTGGCTTTTAAGGCGGTGCCTGTGGGGTTGCCTTCGGCGTCTGCGAGTACAACCAGTTCCTCTGCATGCATGCGTGGATCCTAACACCGCCTTGGCCACGACGTTATTGCCGAACCCACGCCCCAATCACCCTTGGCACTACCGGTTCTTGCTGCCCAAGCAGCATTTTGAGGTTGTGATTCTTCTCCACCGCATTCGTGATCCCCTTGACCTTGGTGTTTCTGCGCTCACGCCCGCCGGGTTGCGCGGCCATCATCGGTGTCAGACCCCCGGTGCTTCCACGCATTCCGCTTGTCGACGCCCCAGCGCCGCCACCCCCAGCGCCCGCAAGGGCATGAGGCGAGGTGGCAGCCGAAGGACCCGCCAAAGCGCGCGGCCCCACGGCATTGCCGGCCGCACCACCGGGATAGCCACCAGCGTGTGCCAAGCCCGAGCCACCAAGCCCGCCCATACCCATCGCTGCTCCCCCGGCGGCCAGGGCTCCCAAAGCGGCCGCACCGGTGTGGTTGCTGCGCCGGGAAGAATGCGCGCCGGGAGTATTGCCAAGAGCAGAAGGCCTACCCGATGCCAGCGATTGCTGTTGCACTGGAGTGCCCAAGCCCGTCATGGTCGCACCGGGTGAATGCGAGGCAGGTTGCGACGTAGCCGATAGTGGCGCTGCTGGTTGCCCGGCGCCCGCGCCGAGTTGTTGGGCGCTGGCTTGTGCGAACTGCCCCGGCGCCTGGGCAACGGAGGCTTGTTTCGTTGCTGCATCGCCAAGGGCTTGGGGGCTTGCCTCATTGGCAGCAGCCGCTACTGCCTCAAAACTGCCGCCGGGAGTGTGCACCGACGCGCGCAGCGGCTCAGAGGGAGCACCCGTTGCTCCCAAGCCTGCGGTATTGAGCTTTCCTTTCCCAGGGATGACACCCATGCCTGTGCGCGCGATGCCTCCGCCGAGCCCCGCGACTGCCGGAGCCACCAAACTGCGGATCATGGGCATGCCGGTGGGCAGATCAGCGGCGATAGCGGGATTAAGCTGTGCCAGGGCTGATTGTTCCGCCATCATTTTTGCCCGCGGGTCACTGGCCGCCTGCACTTGTGCTTGTGCTGCTAAGACTTGTGGCAGGTGGCGTTGGTGGATGCCCACCATCGAGCTCACACTTGCGGCCATCACCTCACAATTGGCCGCGAAGTTGCCTGCCGTAACTGCTACCTCACTGATCTTTGCTGCCGCGCGGTCAAAAGCAAGGCCTTCGGTGCTTGCCAGCAATTGAGCAGCTACCGACTCAAGCGATGTGGCCAGGTTTGCCGCGGCTGCACCGAGCTGCGACCACTGCCTCGCCCCCTCAAGACCTCCAGCCTCGTTCGTGGCGTTAAATTGCGCAACGAGCTGCTCAACACTCGTAGCTGGCACCATCACCGGAGGTGCGAAAGAAAAGCCCGGAATGGTTGGGATGGGACGCATAGGAAAAAGGGCGGCCATGTCCCCCACATAGCCGCCCTCATCTGCCACGTCCATTGCGCGCTGAACGAAGTCATTTTGCATGCCCAGGCTACTTGCGGTTGCTTTAAGCGCCTCATATAGCCAGGCCACCTGTTTTGAAAGAGACTTAGCAACGCTCGCCGCGGAACCCGGTGATCCTGCCAACACCAGCGCGTGCTGAGCACCAAGCTGATCTAGGCCGGACACAGGTGAAAAGGCGGCGAGCGCCGGTGCAGCGCTTGACATAGTGGTCGATAAAAATGATGATGCTGTGATTGATTGAAGCGCCGCTGCGGTGGAAGCAAGCTGCGACGAACTGAATTGAACCTTCACTGATCCCCCTTGGAAATGGCAATAATCTGGTGCAGAATTCCCGCATTCTGCCGGCATTGTTTTTCTAGCTCAGTATTGAAAAGCCCATAACTTCCAGAAACTGCGATTCTCCCCCGCGAGGTATCAACAGATACTTCACACATCGATTCGAAGTCCACCGGATCTCCGAAATATCTAGCATCCGGCAGCGCATCATCATGGAACTGGAAGAACTCTTCCCTGGCAAAGGCCTCGCGAACTTCATTGCTTTGAAGCGTCGACATGAAGCTCAAAGTTCCAATAGGATCAGGCCCTGGCCCTCCCATGAAATAGCTGCACATCGACACTCCCCTGGCCGGGTTATGCGACGGGTGTTGCATTTCTTCCGGAGCCAACGTGAGCTGGTACTCCTGCAACAAGGACTCTGGCACCGCGCTGCACACGTCAAAGAAGTCAGTCTCATTTACGTTGGGCGCAAAAACTTCCCCGAGATAAATTCTTTTGCCATCTGCCGTAAATTCGCCTGCTTTCCCATCAGCACTGCCAGCACGATCATCGCCAATACCTTGCAGCCCCTTGGCGTGTTCTTTGTCTGCTCCACTTCCTGTGCCCATTCCGCAACCGGCGAGCATGAGCGCAAGGCAACAGATGCTCAAGAAGCTTCGCCGGGCGAAGAACACAGGCTGTGTGCGACCGTTTCGTAGACCCAATTCCTGCACGGGAGGTTTCCTTCCGTTTTCAACAATGTCGGCAGAGCAGAAAACCCTGCTACTTGTGTTAGACGAAATTCCGGGCGATCGGTTCCCTCGTTTGCCAAAGTTTTTTAAAAGCACTACCCCCGAGGGGCTAGCCGGGCAGTGGCGTTTTGATTGCCACAACAGCACCGATGCGCAGCAAATGTGCTGTATATGGGCGCTAAGAAGGCTTGTGTGGCAGTGGGGTGGGTGCGTGGACGTCGAAAAGCTTAAATTTCAAAGCGCATAGGGAAGCACGGCCGCGACGACCCCGCGGTGGCCCGTCGAAAAGCCCCCGGCAGTTCCCCCAAACTGCCCCCTCTTTTCCGACCCCCTCGAACCACCTGCCTAGAAGGCTGCGGTTGCTGTGGTGCAGTGTCGCGACCGTGCTCACTATATGTTTGACGTAAAAAGGTGGTCTGAGGATCCCTCACACTTTCCTCGCCCCACCCCCGCAACTGCAAAGCTCCTCGCTTTTCAGCAGCTCAAGACATGCAAAAGCCCCGCCGGGTGCTACCCCCGCGACGGGACTCAAAAGGCTTAGATATTGGTGAAGTTGCCCTTGAACTTCAGGTTGCCGATCTGGAATTCAGCGTCGCTTAAATTGCCGAAATTCACATCGAAGGCGTAGGCGAGGTTGGTGGAAGCGTGAGCCTCAAGGGGAAGTTCGAGATCAACGGTGCCGTTTTCCACCCGATCGATGCTTTCACCATTGACGGTCAGCGTGGGATCGGAGAAAGCATCTGCAGGCAACGGGGCATCATTGTCGTTGGTCAGCAGCACATAAATCACCGAACCACCGCCCTGGTTGTTGTAATTCGCGCTTTGCAAACGCACCGTGGTGTTCAAACCATCGTCGTGCTCGGGGCTGCGGGAGACATCAACTGTTTTCACGTCCACTTCCTTTGCCTCAAAAACCGGAGTGGCCGGCGCATTAGCGCTAATCGACGCCGCGGCGTCATCCGACTCCGAACCACCGCAGGCAACTAAAGCAAAAGACAGCAACGCCGCAGCGGACGTAGCTTTGAGCAACCGTGTGCTTTTCAAGACGTATTCCTCGCAGTTCTTCGCGTGCATCAACACCTGCAACTCTAGCGCCTGAGAGGATTCGAAAAGCAATCCCGAAGTGCCATTTGCCGCGATTTGTGTAAAGATGAGCCGGTTTTGTAATCGCCTACTGCGTGTTTGGGAAGGCGCTCGGTGTGTTTGCGAAGGCACTCGGTGTGTTTGGGAACGCACTCGGCGTGACGGCTCAGCGCACGGAGCCCCGGCTTCGGTGCGAACGCTCGCATTGAAGATGGGGGCGCTCGCGAACATGTCCGGGCACGAGAGCCAAACAGCCGAGCCTGCAGAACACCGAGTTCGGAACGCACCGAGCCCGGAAACTGGCCCGGCCAGCAAAACGCCCTGCCAGCAACACGCCCGCCTAGAAGATCGAAGGAATCGTCCACATGCAAGCAATCGGCAAAATTTTGCGCTCTGCCTGGGTGCTCTGGCCTTTTTATCTAGGCGTGGTGCTCAATGCGGTGCTCGTTTCGGTGCTGGCATTGCTGACCCCCTTCATTATCAAAAACGCCACGGACACCATCGTTGCCGCCACCACCGGCGAAGTGGACGCCGCGGATGTGAGCACCCATGTGATGTGGTTGGCGCTGGCGCTTTTGGGCGTGCAGTTTGCCAATACGTTGTTTAACAACGTCGGCGGCTATATCGGCGACGTGATGGCGGCTCGTTTACGCCAGATCCTTTCGACTCGCTATTTTGCCAAGCTGCTGGGCATGCCTCAGCGCTACTTTGACGATCAAGTCACCGGCACGATCATCGCCAGGCTTGATCGTTCGATCACCTCCATCACCCAGGCGCTGCAGGCGATGGCGAACAATTTCTTCCCCATGATCATCACCATGGTGGCGGTCTTGGGCGTGTCTGCCAGTTATTATTGGCCGCTTGCTGTGCTGCTGGCTGTGATCATCCCGATTTATATGTGGTTGACTTCGCTGACCTCGAAGCGCTGGCAAGACATCGAGGGGAAGAAGAATCGACAGATTGACCTTGCGGGCGGTCGCTTCGCCGAGGTTGTTGGCCAAGTCAAGGTGGTCAAGAGTTTCGTTGCCGAGGTGCGCGAGCTTGGAAGCTTTGCTGGGCGATTCCGCGAGACGGTCGCTTTGACGAGGCGACAGTCTTCCTGGTGGCACTTCATGGACACATTGCGTGGGGCGTCGATGAACCTGATCTTCTTCGGCATCTACCTCATGCTCTTTCTGCGCACCCTCCATGGCCACTTCAGCATCGGCGATATGGTGTTGCTGATCCAATTGGTCAATATGGCCCGCATGCCCATGACCATGATGAGCTGGGTCGTCGATACCACCCAGCGCGCCATCGCTGGTTCCAAGGACTATTTCGAGGTCATGGACTTAGAGCTCGAAGCCACCGTGAACCCCGAAATCGCCGCCGCCACCTATAGCGACGATGTGCCTTCGCTTGTCGACGACCACGTCGCACCCCTTGCGCTGCCCTCCTCCACGAGCAGCCCGAGCGATACTCCGGCGGTGCAATTCGACCACGTATTCTTCGAATACTCCGAGGGCGAACCGGTGCTCAAAGACATTTCACTGCGCGCAGCAGCAGGCGAACGCATCGCATTGGTAGGCGAATCCGGTGGCGGCAAAACCACGATGGTGAACCTCCTGCTTGGCCTCTACCGTCCGACCCACGGGCACCTTTCTTTGTGTGGCCGCGACATCAAAGACATTTCGGCAGAGCAACTGCGCGCCTCCGTTGGCGTGGTGTTCCAGGAATCCAGCCTCTTTTCGGGAACGATCCGCGAAAACATTGCCTATGCGCGCCCGGATGCCAGCGATGAAGAAATCATTGCCGTGGCAAAGCGCGCCAACGCCCACGACTTCATTTCCGCATTCCCCGACGGCTACGACACCGTCATTGGCGAGCGCGGCCTGCGACTATCCGGTGGCCAAAAACAACGCGTGGCTGTGGCCCGCGCGATGCTCAAAGATGCTCCCGTGCTCGTCCTCGACGAGGCCACCTCAGCCCTCGACACCAAAAGTGAGTTGGCGGTGCAAGCCGGTTTGGATCAGCTCATGCAGGGACGCACCACCATCATCATCGCGCACCGGCTTTCCACCATCGCCGATGTGGATACGATCGTCACCCTCAAGAACGGTCGCATTGACGAAATTGGCGCACCCGCCGAGCTTGCCACCTCTGGCGGCATCTACGCCGAACTGCTCGAATTAACCGCCAATAGCAATGAAGTCTCCCGCGAACGCCTCAAGGCTTTCGGCTTCCAGGCCTAAAACCACTGCGCCTCAGCTTCGGGCATCGGCTCAAAGTTGGCCGGTGTGCTAGCTCGGGAGATGAGCTAGTGAAACCTCTTGAGGTGGCTTTGGCTACCTTGGAGGGTATGGATTTTCCCGAATATGAACGCCTCCGTGCCCGCCACACCATGAAATGGACTCGTCATGACGAGGACGTGATTCCGTTGTGGGTGGCAGAGTCGGACTTTGCCACCTGCCCTGAAATCCACCAGGCTTTGCGCTCTGCCGTCGAAGAGGAGCGTTTTGGCTACCCGCCTTCAGCCGAAGGGCTCCAACAGGCCTGCGCGAAGTTTTATCAGGACCGTTATGGTTTCCCTGCCCGCCCGGAATGGGTCTTCCCGCTGCCGGATGTGGTGCGCGGTTTGTATATCGGTATCCAAGAATTTAGCCAACCGGGCTCCAAGGTGGTCGTGCCGGTGCCGGCGTATCCCCCCTTCTTCCAGGTGCTCGACGCCACCCACCGCGAGGGCATTTTCATCGACGTCAGCAACGGCCTCGACTTCGACGAACTCGAGCGCGCCTTCAAAGCGGCCGGTTCGATGCTGCTCTGCAACCCTTATAACCCCCTCGGTTTCACGTTCAGCCGCGAGGAACTCGAGCGCATCGTGGAACTCGCAGCCGCCAACGATGTTCGTTTGCTTGTCGACGAAATCCACGCGCCGCTAGTGTACGACGGCACCCACCTGGTCACCGCTGGCCTTTCCAAACTCGCCGCCAAGCAGTGCATCACCTTCACTGCCACCTCAAAGGCATGGAATACCGCTGGGTTGAAGTGCGCGCAGGTGATCTTTAGCAATGAAGAAGACGTGCGGCACTGGGAGCAACTCAGCCCGGTAACCAAAGATGGCGTTTCCACCCTCGGGTTGCTTGCCGCTGAAGTTGCGTATGAACAAGGCCGCGAATTCCTTGATGAAGAACTCGCTTATCTTCGCGCTAATCGCGATTTCTTGCTCGAAGAAATTCCCGCACGCCTGCCTGGGGCCAAGGTGCGTAAGGTCGACGCGACGTACTTGTTGTGGATCGACTTCCGTGATTGCGGGCTCGAACAACCGGCGGCGTTTTTCCTCAAGAACGCCCGCGTGGCACTCAACGAGGGCACCATGTTCGGCGAGTGGGGTCGCGGCTACGCTCGTTTGAATTTCGCCACCTCCCGCGAGATTCTCGAAACTGCTCTCGATCGCATGGCTCGCGCCCTGGATCAACGTTCATAAGTCGCATTTTTCTTCGTGCTTGAGGGCGGTGGTGTATGTGGACACCGCCCTCTTCTTCAATGCGAGCGCTCCAGAAACGAAAGAAGGACTCAAGTGCCACGTTCTGTTGGCGTGATCATCCCCACCGCGCTCACCTTATTTTCGATGTTTTTTGGTGCGGGCAATCTGATTTTCCCGCCCATGCTCGGACAAGCAGCCGGTGAACACTTCCTGCCCGCCATGCTCGGATTCCTCCTCGGCGGCATCGGTTTGCCGGTTCTCACCATCATCACCATGGCGATGACCGGCTCCGATGTGCGAAGCCTAGGTGCGCGTGCCGGAAAGGTATTCAATATCGCTTTTTGCGTGGTTGCTTATCTTTCTGTGGGCGCGATGTACGCCATTCCACGAACAGGCGCGGTGAGCTACTCGGCTGTGGTGGATCCGGTGCTGCAGCCGGTGGGCGAATCCAGCACGATGGTGGCGCACGCGGGTTTTAATGCGCTGTTTTTCTCGCTCGCTCTCTTGCTTGCGCTCTACCCCGGAAAGATCGTGGCCAACCTGGGCAAGATTTTGACCCCTATTCTGCTGGGGTTATTGCTCCTCCTGCTGGGTCTGGTGCTCAGCAATGAGGCTCATGTGCAGCCACAGAGTCCGCAGCCGCCCTACGATCACGCCGCGCTCACCGCTGGTTTTCTCGAGGGTTACCTCACCATGGATTCGATCGCCGCGTTGGCCTTTGGCATCTTGGTCATCTCCGCGCTTCGTTCCCACAACAACCGCGCCACTTCGGGCGATGATGAGCAACAATCGATCCTTTCACGAGCCATCATCGTCAGCTTGATCGCGGGCGCATTGCTTTCGGCGGTGTATATCGGCCTGGGCTTGATTGGTTTGCACACCACCGAGCATTTCGACGATGGCGCGGTGATGCTCGCACAAGCAGCTCATGAGGTTTTAGGCCCCTACGGCCAGCTCGCCTTCGGCCTGACCGTCTTGCTGGCGTGCATGACCACCGCCGTTGGGCTTCTCGCTGCCACTAGCGAGTTCTTCCACCGACTCATCCCGGGTGTGAGCTACCGGGCGTGGCTATGCGCCTTCAGCTTCATCTCCTTTGCCATCGCGAGCCTCGGGCTTTCGGCTGTCCTTCAGATCGCCGCGCCGATTATTGCGTTTATCTACCCCATCGTGATCACCCTGGTGCTGGCCACGTTGGGCGGTCGCATCTTCAAAGCGAGCGCTCGCTTAGAAGCAGATCCCACGTTCTGGGCGTTTCGGCTTTCGGCCTGGACCACGGCGTTCTTCTCGGCCTGGGCACTGTTGGAACAGCTTGGAGTGATCGCGATTGGGCTTGGGGCTTTGCCACTGGCGAGCCAGCAATTGGCCTGGGTGACGCCGGCGCTTTGCGCGTACGCACTAGGCTTGGCGGCCGATCTCATTGGACACTCGAAGAAGAAAGGCGAGCGCGTTCATGCGGTATAAGACTTCACTATTGGAGTTCGCCAGCGTCTATGAGCAGGATTCTGCGGCGGAGGCGCTGCGTCGAATAGCTAGCACGGCGCAGATGGCTGAGGAGCTCGGCTATCACCGACTGTGGTTTACAGAGCACCACAACATTCCGAGGGTGGCGGCGGCAACGCCCGCGGTGCTCATTGCGCACGCAGCGGCACACACGCAGCGGATTCGGCTAGGTTCCGGCGGGGTGATGTTGCCAAATCACGCCCCCTATGTGGTGGCTGAGCAATTCGGCACGCTTGAAGCGTTGCATCCCGGTCGCATTGACGTTGGGATCGGTCGTGCACCTGGCACCGATCCGCTCACGCTTGGCCGGGCGTTGCGTCGCCAACCGGGGGCCGTGGGCTTTGACCAGGATGTCGAAGAGCTCCAGGGGTTCCTCGCGGGCTACTCCCCTATCCCTGGCGTGACGTGTGTGCCGGGTGCCGGTAGCAATGTGCCGTTATATTTGCTCGGTTCTTCGCTCTATAGCGCAGGGCTTGCTGCGAAGATGGGCCTGCCGTATGTGTTCGCCTCGCACTTTGCCCCGGATCACCTGGATCAGGCGTTGGCGTTGTATCGGCAGCAGTTTAAGCCCAGTGAGCAATTGGATAAGCCCTATGTGATGGTGGCGATGAATGCGCTGTGCACCGAGCAGGCAAGCGATGTTGAGCAGGTGCGTGAACAGCACGTCGCTGCTTTCGCCGGGCCGCATGCCTCTGGCATAGCGCGTGCGCACGCATTGAAGATGCTCGAGCACTTCGCCTGCGGTAGCGCCGAGCAGGTACGAGCAAGCGTCGATGCGTTTATGCAGCGCACCGATGCTGATGAGCTCATGCTCGTGATGCGCGCGCCTAACGCTGAGGTGGCGCAACGCTCCTTGCGCGATTGCGCGCAGGCTCTGGCCGAGTAAGCACACGGCTGCCCCGGCGCGAATTGCGTGCCTGGGGCAGCGTTAGATGCGTTGGTGGTTTAGGCGTGTGCCTTGATCTGAGCCACCAGCTCTTGGAGGCCTTCGCGCAGTAGGGCCTCGGGGATGGTCAGCGGGGGCAGCAGGCGGATGACGTTGCCGTCGAGGCCACAGGTCAAGATGAGCACACCTTGTTCTTTGCAGCCTGCTGCGGCCTTTGCGGTGAGCTCGGCATTGGGGGCGCCGGAGGCGTCGACAAGCTCAAGGGCCATCATTGCTCCGTGGCCGCGAAGTTCGGCCACCACGTCCATTTCGAGCAGTTCGGCGAATTCTTCGCGGATGATCTGCTCGATCTCGAGTGCGCGCGCATTGAGGTCGAGGTCGCGCATCTGGTCGAGGGAGGCCAAGGCAGCAGCGCAGGCCACGGGGTTGCCGCCATAGGTGCCGCCGAGGCCGCCGGGGACGGGAGCGTCCATCATTTCAGCGCGGCCGGTCACAAGCGATAGGGGCATGCCGCCTGCGACGCCCTTGGCAATGCACACCAGGTCGGGTTCGATGCCGAAGTGTTCGCTGGCGAACCACTTGCCGGCGCGGGTCAGGCCGGCTTGGATTTCATCGGCAACGAACACGACGTCATGTTCGCGGCACCAATCGACGATTGCGGGCAGGAAGCCATCGGCGGGAACGATGAAGCCGCCTTCGCCTTGGATGGGTTCGATCACCACGCAGGCGAGGTTTTCGGCGCCGACTTCTTGCTCGATCATCTTGATGGCGCGATCGGCTGCTTCTTGGCCGCTTAAGCCATCGCGAAGCGGGTAGCTCATGGGGGCGCGATAAATATCGCCGGCGAAAGGCCCGAAGCCGGTTTTATATGGCTTGTTCTTGGCGGTCATGGCCATGGTGAGGTTGGTGCGGCCGTGGTAGCCGTTGTCGAAGACCACCACCGCGTTCTTCTTGGTGTAGGCACGGGCGATTTTCACGGCGTTTTCTACTGCCTCGGCGCCGGAGTTGAGCAGCACGGACTTCTTTTCAAAGTCGCCGGGGGTCAGTTCGTTGAGGCGCTCGGCCACTGCGACATAGGACTCGTAAGGCGAGACCATGAAGCTGGTGTGGGTAAAGCGGCGTGCCGAGGTGGCGATTGCTTCAGCCACGTGCGGGTTCGATGCACCGACGGTGGTAACGGCAATGCCCGAAGCGAAGTCGATAAAGGAGTTGCCGTCGGCGTCGACAAGCACTCCGCCGTCGCCGTCAACGACGAAGCCCGGGAGGCCGGGGGCTAGGGCTCGAGCAACAGCAGCTTTTCGACGTTCATCCAACGCCTTGCTGTGCTGTCCGGGCAGTGCAGTAGCGACGCGGCGCTCCTGCGGCAGACGGTACTCCAGATCTTTCATTGCTCGCCTTTCTTTGAGGGTTTGTGGTGCAAAAACAGCACTACTGCTGAGGTATCGAGATGAGTTTATAACTAGTTACCGAAAAATCGTGACATAATCGTCAAAATTTGTTTTTCGTGCCCCAAACCATACTCCTGCGGGCATGCGAACACCCCACCTCGAACACCCACAGAACACCCATACAAGGACCCCCATGGACACAGCACGCACACTGACTGTCACGGCCGTGCAAGCCAACCCCTTGCTCATCGGCCAGCCGCTTGCAGACTTCAAAGCACAAGCCAGCGCGATCCTCAGCGAACACCCGGACACCGAACTGCTCATCTTCCCCGAGCTGCACCTTTTTGGCGATGGCGAACCTGATCAAGGACGACGCAGCGCCCTCGAAGCATCGGCCGAACCCCTCGACGGGCCTCGGGTTGAGGAACTCAAAACCATCGCAGCAGAACTTGGCATTTGGCTCGTCCCCGGCAGCGTGTGCGAACGCGGCGAACAGGGCGAGCTTTTCAACACCCAACTGCTGCTTTCACCCCAAGGCGAGCTTGTGGCCAGCTATCGCAAAATTTTCCCCTGGCGACCCCACGAGCCTTACGACATCGGCAATCGCTTCGTCACCGCCAAAGCCGCGAACACAGCAGTCGGTCTACACATTTGCTACGACTCGTGGTTTCCCGAAACCACTCGTCACCTGGCATGGATGGGCGCAGAGGTCATCCTCAACGTGGTCAAAACCACCAGCGAAGACCGAGCCCAGGAACTGATCCTTGCGCAGGCAAATGCCATCGTGAACCAAGTGTTTTTCGTCAGCGTGAACGTCGCGGCCCCCACCGGCAAAGGCCACAGCTTGATCGTCGCCCCCGACGGAAATGTCATTGCGAGCGCTCGCGGCGAAGATCCGGAAGTGCTCAGCGCCACCTTGGATCTCGACGCTTTGCGAAGCATTCGCGATCACGGCACCGCCGGGGTGAACCGCCCCTGGGCACAATTTCGCCCCACCGACCCCGTGGTGCCGCTACCGCTGTACGAGGGCCGGATCGACCCCAGCACATGGAATATCGAGCCTGCCCAGCCCGGGCAGGGGGCTGAGCAGAAGGCGGCTAGGCGGGAGGCGACTGGGCAGGCGACTGGGCAGGCGACTGAGCCCACGCAGCAAGCGCAGCCTGAGCAAGCGCAATCGGCGCCTCAGCCTGAAGAAACCACCCCCTAACACGTCGAAGCAAAGGCGAACACAATGAGTCAAGAAACCTTCCAACTCAAAAGGACACTCAAAACTAAAGCCCTGGTGCTTTTCGGCCTGGCCTACCTCACCCCCATGGTGGTGCTGTCGATCTTCGGGGTGATCTCGGTTGCGACCCACGGCGCTGCGCCGGCAGCCTACCTCGTGGCGATGATCGCCATGCTTTTTACCGCGCACTCCTATGGGCGCATGGCAAAGGCCTATCCAGTCTCCGGCTCCGCGTACACCTATGTGCGAAAAACTATCCAACCGCACGCCGGCTTCATGGTGGGCTGGGCCGTGTTATTGGATTACCTCTTCTTGCCCATGGTGATTTGGCTGATTGGCGCTTCCTACCTTGGAGCCCAATTCCCCGCCGTGCCTAAACCTGTGTGGATTTTGTTGTTCATCGGCCTGACGTCGGTGCTCAATATCGTCGGCATCCAAGTGGCAGAGCGCGCCAATACCCTACTCATGGCGTTTCAAGGCCTGGTCATTTTCTTCTTTGCGCTGCTCAGCATCCGCTTCATCTTCCAAAGCGACGCCACTGGGTTTAATCTAGATCCCTTCATCAACGATCAGTCCGGGCCGGGCTTTGTCGTGGCCGGTGCCGCCATCGCTGCCTACTCATTCCTTGGCTTCGACGCGGTGACCACGCTGACGGAGGAAACCCTCGAACCTGAAAAGCGCATGCCTCGGGCAATTTTCCTGATCGCGCTTATCGGCGGGCTCATCTTCATCGCCCTGGCTTATTTAGCCCAGTTGGTTCACCCCGGTTATCAGTTCCAAGACCCCGACTCCGCTGCGATGGATTTGGCGCTGAAGATTGGTGGCACGGCATTTGGTGCGGTGTTCCTCGCCGGTTTGGTGCTGGCCCAATTCGCCTCCGGCATCGCTGCCCAGGCAAGCGCCTCGCGTTTGCTGTATGCCATGGGCCGCGATGGGGTGCTGCCGAAGAAAATATTCGGACGCCTTTCGCGTTTTTCCACCCCGGCGATCAACGTTGTGATCTCTGGCGCTGTTGGCCTCATTGCGATCGTCATGAGCGTTTCTACTTCGACGTCGTTTGTAAACTTCGGCGGATTCGTCGCCTTCGCCTCGGTGAATCTCGGCGTGATCTTCTACTTCTTCCGCCAGCGCCAACAGGGTACCAAGCTCAACGTCTTTTCCTACGCCATCGCCCCCACCATCGGCGCTGTGGTCTGTATCGGGTTGCTCACTCAACTCGATGGGCACGCCAAAACCATCGGCGTGATCTGGTTAGGCATCGGCGTGGCTGTGCTCGCGGTAGTGACCAAGGGCTTTAAGCGGCAACCTCCAGAGATGAGCGAGGTATAACAAAGCTCCCGGTCGCTTTGACGATCCGGGAGCTTTTGAGGTGCTTATCTAGTTTTGCTTGTCGACGTCACCGTGCACGCCGAGGTCGCCTTCAATCACCACATTGCCGGGGATGACGATATTGCCCTCAGCATCCTGCTCCAGTGCTACCACGGCGAGCTCATTGCCTTCTTCGTCGTAGCCTGGTGCCGGCATTGCCTCGTGTGCTTCCAGCTTCTCGGGGGTATCGGTCTTTTCCCAACGACGCGTCTTAATCGCACGTTCGGCCGCGGAGTCATCCATCATGCCCTTGACCAGCGAGTACATCATGATGAACTGCGTGATAAAGAAGGGGAAGGCCACGATGATCACGACTTCCTGGAGGGTCTTGATACCCACACCGGGAGAAATGATCAGCAAGGCGCCTGCTACTGCACCGATAGCGACAACCCACAGCACGCGGTACCAGGTGGGAGTGATGGCCTCTTCACCAGTGGCGAACATGTCGTTGATCATGCCGGCGGAATCCATTGAGGTGACGAAGAAGATGATCACCACAATCAATGCGAGCACACTCACGGCACCCGTCCACGGATACTGCTCAAGGAAGCCGAAGAGTGCGAAGGGCACGTCACCTTCTTCAACCACCGGCACTGAAAGCTTGCCGGGCTCGGCGAGCTCAATTTCCACGCCCGCACGGCCGAAGATGGCGAACCAAATCACCGAGAAGATTGCCGGCAGCGCCAAAACGCCACCGATGTATTCGCGCACGGTACGGCCGCGGGAGATGCGAGCGACAAACATGCCCACGAAAGGCGACCAACAGATCGTCCACGCCCAGTAGAACACCGTCCACTTGCCCTGCCAGCCCGGGTTATCACCGAAGGAGTCGGTCCAGAACATAATCTCTGGCAATTGATCGGCATAGATACCGAAGGACTCAGCGGCAAAGCGCAAGAGCGTCAAGGTTGGGCCTGCGATCAGGACGAAGATCATGAGCAGCACAGCCAGGCCAATGTTGACATTCGACAAGGTCTTAATGCCACGGTCCAAACCAACAGCGACCGAAACACAGGCCACACCAGTGATAATCACGATGATCATCAACTGAGCCCAGCTCACCACGGGCACGTCCCACAGCATGTTCAGGCCGGCATTGATCTGCAGCACACCCAAACCAACCGAGACTGCGATACCGAAGGTCGTGGCGATGATAGCCAGGACGTCGATAAGCTTGCCTGGAACGTCATAGATTTTCGAACCCAGAATCGGGGCAAACACCGAGCTCACACGCGGTGGCAGCTTGCGCTTGTAGATGAAGTAACCAAGCGCAAGGCCCGGCAAGGCCAGAATGGCCCACATGTGAATGCCGAAGTGATAGAAGGTGTAGGCGAAGGCCTCGCGAATCGCCGCTTCGCTCATCGGATCAGCGTCTTGACGCGGCACATTCACCGCGTGGTTCAAAGGCTCTGCAACACCCCAGAACATCAACACAGCGCCCACGCCGCCGGCGAAGAGCATGGAAAACCACGCCGGCAAGCTGTACTCGGGCTCGCCATCGTCATCGCCGAGGCGCAGGCGGCCATAGCGAGAAACGAACACGGCGATCAAGAAGATGAAGATGACGCTCACACCGGAGATATAAAGCCAGCCGGTGGTGCGCATCAGGCCCTGGGCCACCGTGCTGAATGCATCGCGGGCGGTGGTGCCGAGCAGGATCGTCAGCAAGACGAAGACGACAATAAAACCCAAAGAAGCAAAGAAGATGAAGGGATCAGACTTCACTCCCCTACGCTTCTCCGGCTGGCGCACACCAGCCGTATCACTGTTTTCAGACAAAATAATCAACTCAATGGTTAAAGCGGTCGGTTACGGTTGCTAAAGATTACGCCAAAACGTTCATCATTTCTTATTGAACCCCCGGATGCGCACCCCATCGATACACCAGGTATGCGCGTTATTTTTGGCTGCAGAAGGACTTTGTGGGGTGGTTGGATGGGCGGGGGTTCGGGGCGGGTTGGCGAAGCGTTGGCGGCGCGTTCGGGGCGGGACGGTGGCGGGCTGGCGGTGGGTTGGCGGTGCGTTCGGGGCGGGACGGTGGCGGGCTGGCGGCGCGAAAATACCTCCATCTGAGGCACCCCCTTCGACCGTTTTTCGCTGCTCGGAAGGCGAAGGGATATCCTCAAACCCATGCCTCAACTCCGCACAGCCGCCGCGGCACTGGCGCTGACCTGCGGAATCGCAGCCTGCAGCGCCGGCGAAACCGCTACCCAGACCAGTCAATACAGCGCCGATGCCCCCGGCACCGTTGTCATTGGGCTCAGTACCGCACCCGCCTCCCTCGATTTCACCACCACCGCCGGTGCCGCTATCCCTCAAGCGCTCATGGGCAACGTCTACGAAGGCCTCGTTCGCATCACGCAGACCGGTCGCATTGAAGCGGCGCTCGCACAGCGGTGGGAAGTTTCCGATGATGGACAGATCTACACCTTCCACCTTCGCAAAGGCGTGACCTTTTCAAATGGCGAGGCTTTCGACGCCAACACCGCCAAATTTTCCATCGACAGGGTGCAATCCGACGCGTGGAGCAATGGACTGAAGTCGAAGATGGATGTGGTGCAGTCGACGCGAGTGATCGACAGCCACACGCTTGAAGTCAGGCTTGCACACCGTTCGAATGACTGGTTGTGGAACATGGGCACCCTTGTGGGCGCGATGATGCACCCCGGGGGCGTCGACAAGCTTGAAAGCGAACCCATCGGCACAGGCCCCTATCAAGTTGAACGTTGGGCTGTCGGCGAGTCGCTCGCATTGAAGGCGCGGGCGGATTACTGGGGCGAACGCCCGGCCAACGAGCGCGCCGTGTTGCGCTATTTCGGCGATGCCAATGCGCTTAGCAATGCGGTGCGCACGCACGATGTCAATGCTGTGGTGGGATTGCAGTCGCCAGAGCTTCTCGACGCCATCCGCGCGGACGAATCGCTAAGCGTGGAAGTCGGCACGACCAACGGCGAAGTGCTGCTAAGCATGAACAATCAGCGCGCCCCCTTTGACGATGTGCGCGTGCGCCAGGCGGTGATGTACGGGATTGATCGCCAGGCTGTCATCGACACGACGTGGGAAGGCTATGGGGTCGATACCGGTGGCGTGCCCGCTGCACCCACCGATCCTTGGTATTTCGAATCAAAGCGCTTCCCCTACGACCCCCAGCGAGCGCACGCATTGATGAAAGAGGCGGACGCCATCGGCACCAGCATCACCATTTCCGTGCCATCGCTGCCTTATGCCCAAAGCGCATCCGAGCTGTTGTACTCCCAACTAAGCGACATCGGCTTCGACGTCCACATCGAATCAGTGGAGTTTCCCGCCGTATGGCTCTCGCAGGTCTACAAGGGCAAAGACTACGACCTATCACTGGTCGCCCACGTTGAAGCGCGCGACATTCCCACCATGTTCGGCACCGCCGAGTACTACCTCGGATTTGACGACGCAGAAGTACAACGCCTGCTCAACCAAGCAGACACCGCCCCCGAATCCGACTATGTGCCCACGATGCGCCAAGCAATTGAACGCATCGTCGACCAAGCAGGCGCCGACACCTTATACAACCTGCCCAGCATCATCGTGACCAAAGACGTCACCGGCATCCCCGTCAATGCGGTCGGTGACGGACTCGAACTCGCCCAAGTACGCAAGGAGCATCAATGAAACTCCGCGCCGTGGCAAGACACCTCCTGCGCTACGCCATCACCCTGGTCCTGGCCAGCGTGCTCATTTTCCTCGCGCTTCGCATCATCCCCGGCAACCCCGCAGAAATCGCACTTGGCGTCACCGCGACCGAAGAAAGCGTGGCCAAACTCGAAGCCGACATGGGGCTCGACCAGCCCGCCTGGCAGCAATACCTGCAGTGGGTCACGGGGATGCTCCAAGGAAACTTCGGCCAATCAATCGTGTCTGGCGCCGATATTTCATCGATGGTGGTCGACAGGCTCCAAGTCAGCCTGATCCTCGTCACGATCGCCATGGTGCTCGCCCTCCTCATCGCCGTGCCGATGGGGATGTGGGCCGCACAGCGGAGCGCTCGCATTGACGGCGTGCTCGTCAGCGCGCTCAGTCAAATCGGCATCGCCATACCCAGTTTCCTCACAGGCATCCTGCTCATCGCCCTATTTTCCGTCCACCTCGGCTGGTTGCCACCCAACGGCTGGGTAGTGCCCCGCGAACATCCCGGCGCCTTTATCGCTCGCATCATCCTGCCCTGCGTGGCCCTTGGCCTGGTGCAAGCCGCGATCATGACCCGCTACGTGCGCACAGCAATCCTCGACATCCTCCACAACGACTACATGCGCACAGCCCGCGCCATCGGCTTAAGCCCCGTGCAAGCACTCTTCCGCCACGGCCTGCGCAACGCCGCGCTCCCCGTCCTGACCGTCGCCGGCATGCAACTAACCTCGCTGCTGATCGGCGCGGTCGTGATTGAGAAAGTGTTCGCCATCCCAGGGCTCGGCTCAATGCTGCTGCAAGCAGTAAGCAATCGCGACCTCCCGACGGTGCAAACCACCGTCATGATGCTCGTCATCCTCACCATCTGCGTGAATGCGCTTGTCGACGTCACCTACGCCCTCGTAGACCCACGCACCAAAAGGAGCAACCGATGAAAAGCCTCAACGCCACCGGCAAGGCCGGTCTCTTCGTCATTGCGTGCGTCTTGGCCGTAGCAATCGTGTCACTCTTCTGGACCCCCTACGACCCACTCCACGCTATGCCGAACGCACGCCTTGAAGGGTCTAGCGCACAGCATTGGATGGGAACGGATCGATATGGTCGCGACGTCCTTTCTCAAATCATGGTCGGTTCGAGAATTTCATTGCTCGTAGGCATGGTCGCCGTAGCCGTCGCAGCGATCCTTGGCGTTCCGCTTGGCATCGCTGCTGGCATGAACCGCGGAGTCTGGGATGCGTTAATCATGCGTCTATCTGATGTGCTGCTCGCCTTCCCCGCCTTGCTGATGGCTATCGTTGCCACAGCAATGTTCGGCTCCAGTACCACCACTGCCATGGTGGCAATCGGCATTGCGAGCGTTCCAGCGTTCGCGCGAGTGACCAGAGCATCGACCATGCGCGTTATGGCGCAAGACTTCATCTTGGCCGCCAAAGACGCCCAGCGTGGCACGTTCTACATCGCAATCCGCCATGTCCTGCCGAATATCCTTGGCGTGGCCATTGTCCAGGCTTCAATCGCGTTCGCCCTGGCGATCCTGGCTGAAGCTGGTTTGAGTTTCTTGGGCCTTGGTACGCCTCCACCTGAACCTTCATGGGGACGCATGCTCCAAAGCGCACAATCTTCCCTCTCCTCCGCCCCCTGGTTAGCGATCTGGCCTGGCGCTGCCATCGCCGTGACCGTCCTCGGCTTCAATTTGTTCGGTGATGGTCTGCGGGATCAGGTCGATCCTCGACACGAAACGAGCGTGCGCGCATGAAGCTTCTCGACGTTCAAGGCTTGTCAATTGCAGACATCGTTAAAGACATAAGTTTCGTCGTAAAGCCTGGTGAACGCGTTGGCATCATCGGCGAGTCCGGTTCCGGGAAAACCTTAACTGCGCTGGCAATCATGCGCCTCTTGGATCCGGATGGGGGCAGAATTTCGCTCGACGGCATCGATCTGACCGCCTTGAAGGAACCCGAGCTATGTCGAGTGCGTGGGAAAGACGTGGCGATGGTGTTCCAGGAGCCGATGACGGCGTTGGATCCGCTCATGCGGGTTGGAAGCCAGATTCGCGAAGCTGCGAGGGTGCACCAACGGCTCAGTCGCAAGGCGGCGAACGCACGAGTTGAACAAGCGCTCAAAGAAGTTGAACTCGACGTCTCTGTTGCAGATCGGTTTCCTCACGAGCTTTCCGGTGGTCAACGCCAAAGAATCCTGATTGCCATGGCGCTGATCAATAATCCCCGCCTGCTGATCTGTGACGAGCCCACGACCGCGCTCGATGTCACCGCGCAAAAGGCCGTGGTGGAGCTGATCCTGCGCCTCGCTCAAAACCGCGGCCTGCTTTTCATCTCGCACGACCTCGGCCTGATCGCCAATACCTGCGAAAAAATCCTGGTGATGCGCAACGGTGAAATCGTCGAACGCGGAACCACCCAGGAGATCCTTCACAATCCGCAACACGACTACACAAAGATGCTGATCGACGCCTCCACGTTGCAGTCGGCGCGACCTGCTCGTTACCAAGACGCGATCGTCTCTGTCGGTGGAGTACATCGTCAATTCGGGCGTTCAACTGTGGTTCGCGACGTTTCGCTGGAAGTACGCCGTGGTCAGAGACTTGGCATCGTCGGCGGATCTGGCTCTGGCAAGACCACCCTTTTAAGAATGATCGGCGGATTGTTAGAGCCGACATCGGGCTCGCTGCGCGTTGATGGAAGCACCCGGACAGTGTTCCAGGACCCGATGAGCTCGCTTGACCCGAAGATGACCATCGCACAGATTTTGGCGGAGTCTGCACCCGACGCTAGCACCGGCGACATGCAGGAAGCCCTCGCCGAGGTAGGCATCGAACCGCACGCCTTGACGAAGTTCCCGCACCAGTTTTCTGGTGGACAACGTCAGCGCATTTCCATTGCGCGCGCAGTGATGGGGCGACCCGACATCCTCCTGGCCGATGAGCCCGTTTCGGCGTTGGATGTGTCAGTGCGCGCGAAGGTGTTAGCCCTGCTGGACCGTTTGGTTGAGAATCATCACCTGACCATGGTGTTTGTCTCGCACGACTTATCGGTAGTGCGCGCTGTGTGCGATAGCGTCGCTGTCATGCATGAGGGTCGCATAGTGGAATATGGGCCGACTGAAGACATTTTTCAGCAGCCAACTCACCCTTATACCGAGCAGCTTCTTCAGGCGATTCCCCGGCTGGACTAGGCTGCCGAGCGGCGTTTTTGCACGCGTTTGGCTTCATGACGTTGCCAGGATTGGCCGAACATCGGAGCTAGTGTGGCCTCGCCTGCAGGGCGGGTGGTTTTCGTGTTGCCGTTAGGAAAATGCCAGGTGGCGACGCGGTGCTCGTCCATGGAGTATTGCACTCGGCCTGAGGTTTTCTGGGTGTGATGGAAACGGCATAGGCACGCAAGGTTTCCGGGAGCGGTTTTTCCGCCTTCGTCGTAGTTGATCACGTGGTCGAGGTCGCATTGGTCAGCGGGGGTGGAGCATCCTGGGTAGCGGCAGGTGCCGTCGAGAAGCTGCACCGTGGTTCGGATCTCTGGAGTGGGTCGATATTGCTCGGTTTCAGCGGTGTGGTTGAGCGATCGTTGCTGGTCGGCTTGCAGCTCGCCGGCGAGCCCGCCTGAAATAATATGCTGCACTCCGGCCGGGTCGGCGAAGGTATTCAGCGTGATTGAGGTGAGCGTTTTGCTCTCGAGCAGTCGCACGAAACCATCGGCGCTTGACTCGTCATCAGCGCGTTCATGCTTGCGAATTCCCAGCTCAAGACGCTTCGCTTCAGCATCGCTCAGCGTCGCACTAAATCGCGTTAAACCGTTATGACACCGCGTGAAACGCGCCCTGCGCTTGGTGTCCAGGGGCTTCATCGCAGCTTCGGGGTCCAAGGTGGCAATAAAGGCGCGAAGATGTTTTGCCACCGTTTGCGCCTGCGGTAGCACCTCGTCGGCATGCTTCGGCGTGAAATATTCTGTCAAAAACGCATCTAATTCATCGGCCAGCTCCGGTTTCACGGCCATAACTTGCTTTTCGACGACCGCAAGCCTTTGAAAATTCACGTGATACCAGGCGCGTAAACAGGCCAAAAACTTAGGAAAACGGCGAAGCATTTCACCAATCCTTAGAGCTTGGCGAGCTTCACCACGGCTAATATTCATCGACGTGGCGACGTCGGCAAGCTGGGTGTGAAAGTCTGCATCATTGTTTGGCGGGTGCTGTACCCAAAACTCGATGGTTTGCCGGTTGATCTCGCGCTGGAAATCCGCGAAATCCCCGGCTTGCATGTGAACGTAATTCCCCTGCTGCATAGTGGTTCCCCCTCGATGACCACGAACATTGCCTTACAAAACCGAATACTAGAACAGCTATTCGATTCGCGCAATAGCTACGGCAAAAAAGCGGTTTTACGCAGGCAAGAGGTGCGGGACGATGAGCAAGACGGGCACAGACCAAGCAACATGAAACATCGCACAAGCGACCACGTTGTCAAAGCGAGCGCGCAAGAAGGCCGCCAGCGCCCCCAATGCCGCCGCGGCGAGCATCAGCAAGATCATGCCTGAAGCACAAACGACCGCAATATAAGCGACCGTGGTGCCCAAGGCCGCTACAGAGCGAGGGAGCGCATCGAAAAGGGTGCCGCGGAAATAGAGCTCCTCTGCAATGCCGCCGACCGCAGCAATCAAAGCGAGCGTCCAAACACTCGGGCCACGCAATTGCGACAACAGACCCAGCACACGAGCTTCGAGCCAAGGGAGCGAAGGCACAATGAGCGCACCGACCAGCGTGATACACACCAACGCACACGCGGCGAGAACCGCAGGCCGCAGCGCTCGAGCAGAGAAATCTGAGCGTGAGATCCTCGCAGGCTTCACGGCAAAACCAAGCAACCACACACCCGCCATGCACAGCGCAGACACGTTAAAACGAAGCGAGTCAAAATCGCTATGCAAAGCCACACCGAGGAAAAACCCACCAGCGCAAAGCACCAGTGCGTGAATCAGGATCGAGGGTCGGAGATGGTGCTGTGGTGACATTGCTCTGCCTACTTTTTCTTTGTGCGGTACGGCCGCATTGAATCAGTGATCGTCGATAAGCGTTCGGAGTCGGGCGAAAATTGCCGCGCCATCAGCGCGGATCCCGTCGTGTTGATAGATGTTGGTGATATACGGTCGTAGGTCTTTGTAGGTTTGCGCCGTCGCCATGGATTGCTCGAAGGGGACGAAAATGTCGTCGACGTAGATGGCCGCGGCGGAGGTTGCGGCGTGTTGGCGAAGCGCCTCGGCGTCGTAGGGAGACGCAGGCCAAGGGTGTTGGGCCAGGGCTTCTGCGCTCGGCTTGAAGGGGCGAAGTGCGGGATCTTCTTCAAATTGCCAGGGGAAGATGTGCTCGCCGGTGAGATAAAACGGTTCCTTAGCCTTGGGGTCTGCATCCTCTTCAAAGCCTGGGATGGTTTCGCGCACGCGGTGGGCTGCCCAGTTGGTCGGAGCGCTCGCATTGACGATGCCGCCGTAAATGGACTCATGGATCGCTGCGTACAGGGGCGCGCCGGCGAAAGACACTTGCTGGCCTACTGCTTGCAAGAAGGCGGAGTCGAGGCGTTTTTCGCCTTGGGACACACTGAATGGCTGCTCGAAAAGGTATGCGAGGGCGTGAAATCCGGTGCCTCGCCCCAGGTTGATGCCGAGGGTTCGCAGGCGTCGGGAGGACAGTCGCTCGCCGGTTGGAAGGTGTTCATCCGAGCAGTCGAGGTGGTGGCATACCTCGCGAATTCGATCTTCGATCCACGGGTACTGGCGATAGAACTCCAGATGGCGTCGACGAAGCTTTTCGAAGGTCGTTTCATAGAGCTGATCAGCGCTATCGAACAGCGCCGGCAAACCGCCGGTGAGGTAGGCGCTTTCAATGGACTCGGGAAATAGGGATTGGTACGTGGTGATACAAAATCCGCCGAAACTTTGACCGTAGAGCGCCCACTGTTTCAATGCGAGCGCTTCGCGGAGCAGCTCAGCGTCGCGAACAATGAACTCCTGGCGCAGCAGTGGCAGAAGATCGCCACGCAGGTTTCGATCATCAATCCTGGCCGAACGGCCGGTGCCACGTTGATCCAACAAGATCACGCGGTAGTGCCGAAGCGCCTCGGCAATCACGCCTTGAATACTGTCGGGTCGCGGCGCGGGAAAACCGGGCCCGCCCTGGAAATACACCATCACCGGCAGGGTTTCGCCACCGGCGGGGATGAGCTCGCGTGCGAATAAATCAAAGGTTTCGGAAGGATTGTCGTGATCCCAAGGCACGCTGAGTCGGTGTTCTTTGATGGTCAGGCCGAGGTGGCGGGATGTGGTCGTGCGCAGAGTCATACTGTACGAGTCTAGGTTGAGCGATTCTCGTGGCGTTTTAGACTTGCTTTGTGATCACTTTGGATGAAATTCGCAGGAATTACGAGGATGTGTGCGCTCGCATTGAAGATGCGAGCGCTCGCGCCGGCGCCAAGGAGGACGTTCGTCTTATCGCGGTGACCAAGACGCACCCTATCGAGCTTGTTCAACTCGCGCGCGAGGCCGGCATGCACACCTTCGGTGAGAATCGCCCCCAAGAGCTCGCCGCCAAGGCTCCGCAGCTTGTCGACGCCACGTGGTGCGCCATCGGCCAGCTTCAGAGGAATAAGGCCAAAGATGTTGCCGCGCACGCTGATGAGTTTCACGCGCTTGATTCGCTGAAGGTTGCCGATGCTTTAGAGCGCAGGCTCGAGCGCACCTTGGATGTGTTCGTCCAGGTCAATATTTCTGGCGAGCAGCAAAAGTCTGGTGTTGCTCCTGAAGATGCTGCGGAGTTTTTAGCGGCGCTTCATCACGAGCATTTGCGGGTGCGGGGCTTGATGACGATCGCTCGCAATGACGATGAGGCCGTAGTGAGGAAGAATTTCGCTGATTTGCGTGAGCTTCGCGATGCTTTGCTTCCGGATTTTCCTCAGGTACGCGAGCTGTCCATGGGGATGTCTGGAGATTTCGAGTGGGCGATTGAGGAGGGTGCTACCTCTGTTCGCGTTGGGAGTGCGCTCTTTGGGCGTCGACAAGCTATGTAAAGAATCCTTGACAGTTTGTAAAGTTTGGTTTACATTTTGGGTATGAGCGAATCCGGGAACAACGTCAAAGCTTCAAGGCGAGCGCTCGGCATGAGCCAACAGGCGCTCGCAGAGGCGGCCGGCGTGTCCAGACAAACGATCGCCAACATCGAACGCGGCAGCTACGCGCCCTCGGTGTACTTGTCACTCAGGATCGCCCGAACGCTCGCATTGACGGTGGAAACGCTCTTCCCCCTCGACGCAAACGAAGGAGACCCACAATGATCCAGCAAACCATTCGTGCGACAGAACGTGCATTGGGCGACGAGTTTCACATCCGCAAGTACCACGAAGCCAGCACCTACACGCTCACGCTGGCGATGTACCTAACCCTCATCGGATGCATCGCCATCGCCGTGCTCGCAGACAACCCATGGCTTTCATTTATCCCCCTCGCGACAGTCGGCATCGCCAATAGCATCGGCACCTCACGCATGCGCAAAGAAATTCCCGTGCCGGTGATTCCAAAACCGTTCAGCCCGGCGATGCGCAAACACACCGTCGTCACGCTCATTTTGACGTTCATTTGGCTTTTGATCTTTAGCTGGAAGCTTGACGGTAGTTCATCATTTATCAATGGCGGGATCATCGGCGGCATCGTCGGCGTTGTGGTTGTGCTGCTTATCGCGCCGGTGTATAACCGCAAGCAACACAAGCGCGATACCGCTCGCATTGACGCTGAACTCGAAGACTAGCCACCCGAGCCTCGCCCAACATCGCCCAAACCCCAGCCAATCTCGCCCAAACCCCAAACACAATCCCGAGCCGCAGCCAGCAGGTTGCGGCTTTTCGCTAGCGTGGTACCGAGAGCAACATCAGAACGGAGCCACCGCATGAACACCGACCTGCTCGCCAATCTCGCGCGCCCCATCGTCCTCGCCCCCATGGCCGGCGGCCCGTCCACGCCCGAACTCTGCGCCGCAGTATGCAACGCCGGCGGCTTCGGCTTCCTGGCCTCCGGTTATCTCAGCGCCGATGAACTTTCCGCCCAGATCACCCGAACGCGCGCATTGACTTCTCGACCCTTCGGCGTGAACCTGTTCGTGCCTGGAAAACGCCACGACGACACCGACGCATGGCTGAGATATCGCGAGCATCTTTCCCAGCTTGTCGACGCTCCCCTGCCCCAATCCCCAACGTGGTCGGACGATGATTACGAAGAGAAGGTCGCTGTCGTTGTCAATGCGAGCGTCCCAGTAGTGTCGTTTACCTTCGGCAATCCCTCCCGAGAGATCGCGAACTCCCTGCGCGAACAGGGCTCATTGATCGCGCTTCACGCCACCACTGCCGAGGAAGTCGCCGCTGCTGCCGAACTTGGCGATGTGATCGTCGTCCAAGGAAAAGAAGCCGGCGGGCACCGAGCATCACCGCTTGATGAGGCTCAGGGAGCAAACTACAGCACCAAAGAACTGCTAAAAATGGCCACCGAGCATGACCTACCAGTGATTGCAGCAGGCGGGGTGGCCACCGCCCAAGACGTACGAGAACTCACAAGCCTCGGAGCCGTAGCAGTACAAGTTGGCACCCGATTTCTCACCGCCGAAGAAGCGGGAACAAAATCTACCCACCGCGCAGCACTGCTGAACCTGGAGCGCGAGACTGTGCTGACCCGAGCGTTTTCTGGCCGAACAGCTCGCGCCATTCGCAACGAGTGGACGGACGCATTGACGAAATTCTCGCCTTCGCTGTACCCGGAGGTGCATTACCTCACGGCTGAGGCTCGCAAGGAAGCGAACGCACAAGGCAACGTTGAGCACCTGAATCTATGGGCCGGCACCGGATACCGTTCGTGCACTCAAGCAAGCGCTGAGGAAATCGTGCAAGAGCTGTGCGCTGAGCTTTAGCAGCAACAAGCCCCTTTCGCCGCGAAGCGAAAGGGGCTACACAAGCGCGGAGGGGGGTTATGCCTCGTCGGTAGACAAGGCAGCAACGAAAGCCTCTTGCGGCACTGCCACAGAACCGATGGACTTCATGCGCTTTTTGCCTTCCTTCTGCTTTTCCAGCAGCTTGCGCTTACGGGAAATATCGCCGCCGTAACACTTGGCCAGCACGTCCTTGCGCAGAGCGCGGATGTTCTCGCGGGAAATGATCTTGGCGCCGATGGCTGCCTGGACGGGCACCTCGAATTGCTGGCGAGGAATGAGCTCTTTGAGCTTCTTGGTCATCTTGTTGCCGTACCACTGGGCATTGTCGCGGTGAACGATCGCACTGAAAGCATCGACGGGATCGCCCTGGAGCAAGATGTCCACCTTCACCAAATCTGCCAGTTGTTCGCCAGCTTCCTCGTAGTTGAGAGAGGCATAGCCCTTGGTGCGGGATTTCAGTTGGTCGAAGAAGTCGAAGATGATCTCGCCAAGCGGCATGGTGTAGCGCAGCTCGACGCGGTCTTCGGAAAGGTAATCCATGCCGCCCATTTGGCCGCGCTTGGATTGGCACAATTCCATGGTGGAGCCGACGAATTCGCTTGGAACGATGATGGTGGTTTTCACGATCGGCTCGTAAACCTCGCGAAGTTTGCCACCGGGCCAGTCAGAAGGATTGTGCACGCGCGTTTCCGTGCCGTCTTCAGCAATCACGCGATAGTTCACACTCGGTGCGGTGGAAATGAGGTCGAGATCGAATTCGCGCTGCAGCCGGTCACGGGTGATCTCCATGTGCAGCAGACCTAGGAAGCCACAACGGAAACCGAAACCAAGGGCAACGGAGGTTTCAGGCTCGAAGGTCAAAGATGCATCGTTGAGTTGCAGCTTTTCCAAAGCATCGCGCAGATCCGGGAAGTCTGCCTGCGAAATTGGGAACAAGCCCGAATACACCATCGGCTTGGGCTCCTCATAGCCCTGCAGCGGTTCTTCTGCACCGTGGTGCGCCCACGTGACCGTGTCGCCCACCTTTGATTGGCGCACATCTTTCACACCGGTAATGAGGTAGCCGACTTCACCCGGGCCAAGGCCATCGCACTTTTTAGGCGTGGGCGAAACGATGCCGATCTCGAGCAGTTCGTGGACCGCGCCGGTAGACATCATTTTGATCTTTTGGCGAGGCGTGAGCTTGCCGTCGATCATGCGGATGTAGGTGACGACGCCTCGGTAGGTGTCGTAAACCGAGTCGAAAATCATCGCGCGGGCGGGCGCATCGTCAGAGTGTGCGGTCGTCGGGGCGGGAACGAGCTCCACGACCTTATCTAGAAGCTCTGCCACGCCCTCGCCGGTTTTGCCGGAAACACGAAGGACTTCTTCAGGTTCGCAGCCGATGATGTGGGCGATCTCTTCGGAATACTTCTCTGGGTCTGCTGCGGGCAGGTCGATCTTGTTGAGCACCGGGATGATCTCAAGATCGTTTTCCATGGCCAGGTACAAGTTGGCCAGTGTTTGCGCTTCGATGCCTTGCGCGGCGTCGACAAGCAAAATGGCGCCCTCACACGCCTCGAGCGCACGGGAGACTTCGTAGGTGAAGTCGACGTGGCCGGGGGTGTCGATCATCTGCATGACGATTTGTTCGCCCTCGAAGGGGCCGGAGCGCGGAATCCAGGGCAAACGCACGTTTTGCGCCTTGATGGTGATGCCACGTTCGCGCTCGATATCCATGTTGTCGAGGTATTGATCGCGCATGTCGCGCGCATCCACGACGTTGGAAAGCTGCAAGATGCGGTCGGCAAGGGTGGATTTGCCGTGGTCAATGTGGGCAATGATGCAGAAGTTGCGGATCTGCTTGGGATCCGTGAACGTCTTCTCCGCAAATTTCTCAGCCATCGTTTTTGATTCCACGCACCTTTCATCACACGTCACAAACACACTACCCGACGCACGCATTGACGAAGCACTCCGCCAAACCACAGCCCCCGACCCAAGCCCGCCCGCCCACGACCCAACCCCGCCCACAGGCAGCAACCCCAGCAACCCCCACGGCCAACCTGCAACCCCCGCAACCCCCAAATGGAAAACTTCACACATAGCGAAACACCACGGCCGCAAAGCTAGATAGACTTGAAAGAACAACCGCTTGGCACATAAGGGTGACAATATGAGGCACGCAGCACGCAAGAGGCCTTCGCTCATTCGGCGAATAAGCAGTTCGCTGCGCACTCAAGACCCGATCGAAGACGGCCTCAATGCCTTATCCGAGCGGCTTGGGCTTTGCGAACATCAAGAGGCCAAGCCCGATCACCTGGCATGTGAAGTGCACTCTGCAGGTGATATCCCCAGCAGCATCATCTACGCGCCCGATATGGACGGCCAAGTCGATCCCGGCGAGGTGGTGTGGTTTTGGGCTCCCTCTGATCATTCGCCCCAACATGTTGTTGAACGCTCGCTCGTAGTGGTCGCGCGCACCGCCGAGTCGATCTATGGCTTACTCACCTCCCCCAACCCGGATCACGAGACTGATGACCATTGGATGGACATCGGTTCAGGCCCCTGGGATGCAAGTGGCCGCCAGTCCTGGGTGCGGATAGACAAAATCGTCACCGTGCCCGAAACCCACATTCGACGCCAAGGCATCGTGATGCCGCAGCAGCGCTTCGAGAGGATCGCGAATCGCTTGAGGCAGGAATACGGCTGGCGTTAGTCGCCCCCCTGCGACACATCCTCAAATCCCGCCAATCTAAGCGCCATCACCGGGAACGTGAAGCCCGGATTATCATTCCCACCTCACCACCTGCTAAGGTAGACAACCGCTGTCGATCAGATGCACCTAGTGCTGTTCTTATGGTGAACAAGACCTTGGGTTCACAACCGAACATCACTCCTTACAGTAGTTTTTGAAGTATTGAGCGGGCGTAGATGATCATTCGAAAACGATCGAGAACCAAGAGGTACTCCCATGGCAAACATTAAGTCCAAGAAGAAGCGCATTCTGACCAACGAGAAGGCTCGTCTGCGCAACAAGTCCGTGCGTTCCGCTGTTCGCACCGAGATCCGCAAGTTCCACGAGGCTGTTGAGGCCGGCGACAAGGCCGCTGCTGAGACCCAGCTCCGCGTAGCTTCCCGCAAGCTGGACAAGTCCGTGTCCAAGGGCGTGCTGCACCGCAACAACGCAGCCAACAAGAAGTCCAACATGGCTCGCGCCCTGAACAAGATGGCCTAAGCCTTCTTAGCTTTTCGACGCCACGTCTCCCATCGGGACGTGGCGTTTTTACATGCCCTCTGCCCCGCAATGCTGGACGGCTCCAATTGAGCGCCCCCGGCCTCAGTCTGCTCGCACGAGCTCCTATTGAACTCAATTCCGTTTTAAGCAACACTGAAGAGCACAGTGAAACGATAAGAGGAACCAAATGAGTCTGGGCATTGTCGAACTCGCGTTAATCGCGGTCTTAATCGCGATCCCCCTTGCAATAATCATTGCAGTGGTCATTTTTGGAGCAAAAATCTACAACACCTTAAAAAGCATTAACGACGAATTGAAGCTGGCAAGGCAACACCGATCAGGCGAAGTAAAACACTGATCCCATACCGCAGCGCTACCTCGCGCGACCCCAAAAGTTCACGCAGTTGAGGCAACGTCTTCGTGATGGCTGCGAAGTGCTCTCCATCCTCCACCTGCGAGGAAGGGCAAAAGACTCGCATAAACCTTCGTTTTTAGACGCTCCCCCTTCCCCACCGGGTCGGAAAAATGCCACGGCTAAAAGCGCAACAACTGAAAATGGCGAAGCCTCAGTCCGCCTGCAAGTACGCGGACTAAGACTTCCCTAAATATGGCTAGATCAGTAGAACTGTGAAGTTGCTACGAGGTGGCGGCTGCCGCTTTGGCATCATCTTCTTTAAGCCGCCGGATTTGACGCTCCTCACCGATGCTAACGATCAGCATCAAAGCGAAGCCGACCACTAATGCCAAGTAGAGCACGGTGAACATTGCTCCCCAGCCATGGAGGAGATGACCAAAGATGGTGAGCCCCTCACGCTCAGGGTCAGCGATCATAGCCAAACCAACTTTTGCTAGAGAATCGCCGAAAAGATAGCCGAAGGTTCCCGTCATACCGTTAGCTACTGAGATTGCCTTTTTCGGAACGAAACCAACAAGCGAGACACCAATTAGTAGCTGCGGGCCAAAGATGAGAGCACCAAGTGCGAACAATGAAACGTTGACCTGCAACTCGGTGGTGGCGTTTTTGTAGAAACCGATAGCAAAAAACAGGGCAACCATCGCGAGTACAGAGACGAGTGCTCGACGACCGCCCATTAGGTCAGAGATATAGCCCCAGCACATCGATGCGATAAACGCGCCAATCTCGAAGTAGAAGATCGTTTCCACGGCCGCCGAAGTGTCGAAATTTAGGGTTTCAGTAACATACAAAGGCGCCCAGTTGTCGATACCGATGCGGATGATGTAGGTAAAGACGTTAGCCACACAGAGCAACCAGATCCATGGGTTGCGCATAATATACTTGCGGAAAATTTCGAACTTGGTCATTTGTTCGGATTCGACGTTGCGTACTTCCACCGGTTCTTCGAAGATTTCCTCCGACGTATTCCAACCCAACTCTTGTGGGTCATTCTTACCGATGAACATGCCCGCAACACCAATAGCGATGCCTAGAAGTGCAGGGAATACAAACATTCCCACAACGTCTCCGTGGAAAAACTGATTCGCACCCCACAAAGCAACTACGCCTGCGAGGGCACCACCAATATTGTGCGACGCGTTCCAAAAACCTAGGTAGCGACCACGCTGCTTTCGTGGTGTCCAAGCCGTGATTGTCGAGTACGAACCTGGACCACCAACTGACTGGAATGCACCGTTTAGCCCCCAAAGAGCGACAAAGATACCTACATGCGAACCGAAGGCTGCCAGGAACAGACCCAGTGCCAGAACAGTCATCGAAGCAGCTACCAAAAGGAACGAAACAATCCTCTTAGTATTTCGACCGTCAATAACGTAACCGAGCGCCGTTTTACCTATGCCGTAGGTGATGGAAAACGCCAATCCGATATAGCCCAGCTCCAAAGTAGTCAAGCCGTACTGCTCTTTGAGCAGGGGTTGTGCAGCCTTGAAGTTATTGCGCACGAGGTACATGCACATGTAGGCGATGAAGACTACGAAGAATGCTTTCAGAAAGTTTCTGAGCCAAAGTTTGCGCTGCTGCGCTAGCGATAGTCCACTGTGTGGCGGTCGTTGAAGTTCAAAGAATTTCAACTTGATCGTCCTCTCTAATCAAAAAGCCAACCCTTAGTAACGTGCGTCACAATGATTGTGCAGATGTGGTGCTTGTCAATTAATGGCAAGGACTTAATTTATGTAACAAGGCTAGGAGCATGCGTTTCCAATAGCAAACGTGCTGCTAAAGCACCGTTTTTGATGCGATTCTCAGGGATTAAACACTGATTTTTTAGGACTATTTTTAGCTAGGTCGTACGATGCAACCCTGATTCGGCAGTAATCGAGAGTTGGAAAGGGAGAAAAAGTTCAAGACCCAAAAGATTCCGGCTTCGCCCCCACCGGACACGAGAAGTTTTCAAGCCGAGCGCTCCAACCTCCTCAGCCTCGCTGTCGTCAGACAACAAGCACGGCAACGCCGATCACATTTCAGGAATCAGTAGGGTGCCCCCCCTAGTCGTTACACAATCGAGAAGAGCTTAGCCAATGTGGGCGGCCAACATGTCACACCTTCGGCCTAGGTCCGTAAATCGTTTAGCCGTGCGACACCAGATGGATCACGCTCGGCGTTCTACTTTTCGGATGTTCAGGAAGGTGCGAAACCGATGGCCGATACCTCGGTGCTACTACCCCAACCCCGCTCAAGTGAGCACTGCGCTCTTGCTTCCACGCATCAACCCGCTGGACAATCACATGTGCCTCTTTCTCCGGACGGCCCCATCGTCATTGCGAGCGCAGCATCTTCTCAAAGCGCTCGCGATACATCGGGGCCACGCAATCGGCCTCGAGCACAGCCGCCATGGCTTCGCGATCCCCCATATTCGCTGCGAAGAGCGTCCGCATTGTCAATGCGTGCGTCGGGGCGTCGAAAAGCTCGATGGAATCACCTGGCCGAATTTCCCCAGCCTCGATTACGCGGAGGTAGGCTCCGCAATCGCCATGTTCGGCGAAGCGTTTGACCCATCCGCGCTGCTCAAGCCACGCAGCGAAGGTTCGACACGGCTGGCGTGAAATGGACACTTCAAGCACCGCGCTGCCGATGCGCATGCGTTGGTTGATCAGTTGCGCAGACCAATCCACGCCCGTGGTGGTGAGATTTTCGCCGAACACCCCGGGGCGCAATTCGCGGCCGAGCTGCTTTTGCCAATAATCCAGCTCCTCACGGGCGAAGGCATACACCGCTTTTTCTGCGCCGCCGTGATGCTTGGTGTCACCAATCACATCTGATTCCACACCCGAACCATCCCCGTAGGAAGGCCCGGGCGCAGACACACGGATGCGCTCGCGCGGCTGTTTATCGATGCCGCTCACACGATCCGCGCCCCCAGGATCAGCTTGGGGCACGGCCACATTGGTGCTGAGGATCTTCATGCCCATCATCCTAATGACTTCGTATGCCCTCGCCTCAGCGTCATGCAAAGTGTCGTGCAAAGCGTCAATGCGAGCGTTTAGAAGAAGCCGCGGACACCGGCGATCATCAAGGCAATCGCGGCGAACACGAAGAAGGCACCCGCGACAGCATCGATATATGGCCCGGCCTTGACCATGCGTGTGCGCAGCAATTTCGAGCCCACCGCCATCGCGATCAGACCGAATCCAACAAAGGCGGTAAACAGCAGCACAGCGATCAGCTCAACACTGAGCGCCAGACTTGGATTAGGCGGCAAAAACGGCGCGATCACAGCGGCGAAGTACAGCAAAGCCTTGGGGTTGGCCAGGTTGGTCAGCAGCCCTTGGCGGTACGAACGCCAGGGCGTGCCCAAGATCCCCTCGAGCTTTAAGTCAATGCGAGCGTCCGCTTTGAACTGTTTGCGAGCTTCGCGCAGCATTTGCACACCCATGTACCCAATCCAGCCGCCGCCAAGCAGTTGAATGGCGCTCAGGATCGAGGGGTAGGCAGTCAGCAACGCTGAGGCGCCGGTAACGGTCAGGGTCACCCACACCGCAAGCCCGGTGACAATGCCCGCGACCGTAGCCAGACCATGTTTGCGTGATTTTGTGGCCACGCGCATCACGAGGAAAATATCGGGCCCTGGGGTGATCATCCCGGCCAGATATAAGGTGACGAGCGTGGCGAGCTGGTTAAGCTCCACGGCTTTCGAGTCGTTGCACGAGCTCGTCTTGGCCAAACATGCGAGCCGTATCTATGGCACTCGGCTGCCCCAAGGCAGGATCGGCGCCAGCTTGCATGAGCTTTTCGACGACCCCCTGCTCCTTTTTGAAAATGGCCCCGGCCAGGGGTGACTGACCTCGATCGTTGAGGGCATCGACATCGGCGCCGCGTTGAATCAACACCTCGAGCGCTTCCTCATTGCCGCTATAGGCGGCCAGCATCAGCAGGCTATTGCCCTCATGGTTTTGTAGGTTCGGATCGACACCGTGGTCGAGATACTCCGCCAGGGTGCGCGGATCTCCAGAACGTGCAAGCTCGAATAGCTTGTTGGCCAACGCCTGCACGTCTTCGGGTAGTTCGGATGAAAGCATGCGTGACAGTTTAGCCAGCCAATTGGGAAACGCGCCTCACCGCATCCTCAATTGCGAATTCAGGGTCGCCACCTTGGCCTTTGACGGTGGCGTCGAGTTCAGCCATAAGAATCACAGCCTTGCTCACCGCATCGGCTGACCAGCGTCGCGCCACCTTTGAGGTTTTCTCCACAATAAACGGCGCCATTCCTAACTCTCCGGCTAACTCACGAGAATTAATCCGCCACGATCCATATAGACGCGCCACTGCGCCTACTTTCATGCTCAAAGCCGTAGCCAGCGCCACGGGCGAAACACCCAATTGGAGCGCACGCCTAGTACTGGCAACCGCACGCGCCGTTTCCCCGCTCACCGCGAGGTCGGCGATATCAAATCCCGATACTTCGGCGATGCCGTTGTAGAACGCCCGCACTGTCGATGCGTCCACACCATCGGGATTGTCTGAAACGAGTTGAGAAACGGCTGAGGCAAGCTCGCGAAGATCGGACCCCACGCCGTCGAGAAGCGCATGGATCACATCAGGTGTGGGGCTGAGGCCGTGGTTTCTAAACTCCGCTGTGACCCACGCGGGGCGCTCATTGGGTTTGAGTTTGGCCACCTCATGTACTTGTGCGAGCTTTTTCAGCTTCGGCACCATTGCTTTTTGACGCCCACCGCCGGCGTGGCAAATGATCAGGTACATCCCGTCGACAGGATTGCTCGCCGCTTCGAGCACAAGCTGGGCTGGTTCTTTGCCCGCATCTTCAAGGTGTTCGATCACAATGACGCGTTGCTCAGCAAAAAGTGAGGGGCTGAGCAGCTCTAAAAGCTCAGATTGTGTGATCTCACCTGCGCGCACTCGGCTGACAGTGGCCTCGGAATGTTCGGCAATGCTGCTGCTAATGGCAATGCGGGCGCGCTCGCGCAAGAATTCATCATCACCGAGGACGAGATGGACGGGGGCGATTGCTTGGCTCACGGCAACAATGGTGCCACACCTAGACCAACAAGATGAGCACACCACCGATGCCGAGCGCCACGGCGATGATCAGCGTTGGGCGTCGAGAAGCTAAGGCGAAAAGGATCCAAGCGACTGCGAGCACCATCCAAGCCAGCGTGAGTGGATCACTGTGAACATTTACGCGCGAAAAAGGCAGGTTGTAACCGTATTCGGCAACCTTGGCGATCCAATTGGCCAAGGGGGTGATTGCGCGAATCATCACGCCACCAAGGACGGTGGGCTCCAAAAGCACAGCGCAAAGACCAACCACGGTGATCATCGGCACCACCGGGGCTACCAACACATTCGCTGGCACCGCGACCAAAGACACCCGCTGGGCCATGGCCACCACCAGCGGCAACGTAGCAAGTTCTGCAGCAAGCGCCACCGCCACCATGCGGCTGAGCACATCGGGCCAATACGGGCTGGCAATGCTGCGATACACCAGCGGATAGATAGCGATAATGCCCGCGGTGGCAGCACTGGAAAGGCTCATGCCAAAAGACGTGGCAAGCGCGGGCTCATAGAGCAATAACACCAGTATTGCGATGCTCAGGCCGTGGATGGGTGGGGCTCGAGTGTGGGCCATCATGGCTACGAGCGCCAGCGAACCCATGACCCCGGCGCGCAAGACAGAAGGTTCAGGGCCTACGATGAAGACGAACACGGCCAAGCTCAGCATGGCCGCTGTCAATGCGAGCGCTCTGCTGGCACCTGCGAGCGTGGCAATGGCGAGTACCGCGGTGGTGAGCATGGCCACGTTGCCGCCGCTGACGGCACTCAGGTGTGCGAGGCCGGTGGCGGCGTAGCGTTGTTTTGCCTCAGGGGTCTGGAGGGAGGCATCGCCAAGGATCATCGCCGGCAATAAGCCGATGGCCTCACCATCGGAGTGCTGGTGCACCAGGGTCTGAAATCGCAGCTTGACCTCGAGGGAAAAACGCTGCAGGCCATCAGGCGGGCCAAGGTAGTGGATGTCTTCTGCGATATAGAGCGCTCTTGACAGGCCACCGCTGGGGCGCACCGCCCCTTCGAGTGTTACCGAGTCGAATTGCTGAACCTTTGGTGCTTCGGTGCTAAAAACGGGCAGTTCAGTAGGAAAGCCAGCTACCTTGGCGCGAAAGAACCACCCATTATCAGTGCTATGGGGCATGCTGGCGACTTGGGCTCGCAGCGGTTGGGAGAAATCGAAGTGATCCGCTGCGCGCACACTCTGCCAGGTGCGAAGTGCCCCAGCCACACCTGTTGCGCCCACGGCGATTCCTTGGGGCCTTTGCCACAGTGCTAGTGCCACTGCGAGGAGTAGGGCGCACCCTAGCCCCAAGGCCAGTGACCTGCTCCATGTCACCACGACTGCAATGAACCACAAGCTCGCTGCCGCTGGTACCAGGCGAAGATCGCTCATAGGACAACGTGCTCAGCAATAGCTGCGTACTTTGCAGGGCCTATGCCTTTGACTTCTTGAAGCTGCTCCACGCTTTGGAAGCCGCCATTAGCCTCACGGTATTCGATGATTGCCGCGGCAGTTTTTTCTCCGACCCCGGCAAGGGCGGTCAGCTCGCTGATGCTGGCGCGATTTAAAGAAATTTTGCCACCAGCATCTCCAGGCGGCGCGGGATCTTCGGGCCTGCTAAGCACCTCCCCGATGCGTGGGAGGGTGATTTGTTGGCCGTCGACAAGCTTTTCAGCCAAATTCACACCGGCGAGATCTGCGTCGGGTTGAGGTTTGGCCTGCTCAAGGGCATCGGCGACACGGGAGCCGGGGTCAAGGCTAAGAAGACCCGGGTGCTCCACAGCACCTACCACGGCGATGACCACCGGCTCGTTTGAGGCCTGCGAACTCGAAGCCTCCGGGTGTGGCCGGGTATCGAGTGAGGCTTCTTGCATGAGTGGTTCTCGCTGCGGGCGAAAGACCACCAGCACCACCAGCAGCAGCACGATCGCCAGCATGATGGCCTGCTTTTTGCTCATACCCAGCCGAAGCTTTGGGTACTGCACCTTTAGCCGATCGCTTTCTTCGGTGGTGCGCAGTAACTCTTGAAGCCTGTGTGTTGCCCTCCCCATGCCTGCGAGGCTAAAAGCCCATCAGATACCGGGCAAACAATGGCGGTGATGGCCTGTGGATAACTCAGTGGGTGCCGATAAGCCTGTGCATAAGTTAGTCACGGTGATATACAACTGACACACCAATCGCACCGGGGCCTGCGTGCACCGCCGCGGTGGGCTCAAGTGGGCAGCTAAGAAAACTTGATCCAGAGGCAAGCTGGCGTTCCATCTGCCGCTGCAACTCGGCCGCCTCATTCGCGGCATCGTAGTGCTGAATCATGACAAAGACCGGCTCGGCGGCAGCTCTTTGACGGATCGCCTCCACCAGACGCGCAAAGGCCTTCGACTGGGTTCGTGTTTTACACGCCAATTCAAGGCGTCCGTGTTCAACACGCATCAAAGGCTTAGTGGCCAGCGCCGAGGAGACCACTGCGGTGGTTGCCGAGATACGCCCGGACTTCTTAATGGCATCGAGGCGATGCAGATATAACCACGTCTCGCTGCGGTCGAGCACATCGCGAGCAACCTCAGCGCACGCCTGCACATCCGCCCCTTCGGCAGCTAATTTCGCCGCAGCCATCGCAGCAGCCCCCACGGCCATGCCAATGGTTTGGGTGTCGACGACGTGAACCAGGCCATCAAAAATAGCAGCGGCTTGGGTCGCGGCAGACCAGGTGGAAGATAATTCTTTAGAAAGGTGCAACGCCACAACGCCCGCATCGTCACCGCGTTCGAGCTGGCGGGCGTAGGCCGCTGTCAATTCGAGCGCACTTAAACCAGCGGTGCTTTGCTCCCCGCTCGATTGCATCACGTGCAAGTCCACCACCGTGATACCCAATTCTCGGGCGAGATCGACCGGCAATCCGGAAGAAGAATCGGTGACAATGCGAACAGCCATGATGGGAATCTTTTCTTAACAATGAGTGCAGTGCACGCGGTGGCTTTGAGCGCGCGGAGTGCACATCAGGCCACCTGCAGGGCGTATGGGCTAGGCGTATGGGCTATCTGCAACACTAGCGCGCACCAAAAAGCTCGGTGGCACAAACTACTAGCGTGGGGAAAATTTTTAAGCCCAAGCGCCCAGCGTCCCAGCGCCCAGTGCCAAGTGCCCAGCGCCCAAGCATCTCAGCGCCCAAGCACCCGGCGCGACTGGGCATCGCTGGCGCGGCAGCCGGCGCAGGCACCGCACCACCCAGCGCTAAAGCACGCGGTCGATATTCCAGCCCTCGACGTACCACTGCACAGCCTTGTTGCCATGCACCGGATATCCTTCGGGCACGTCGCGCCCGACGATCTGGGCAAGCTGGGTGTTGCCAAGATTAGAAAAGAGCGGGTGCTTGGAGTCGGCAAATCCGAGTAGCGCTGAGGTGAGTGCGGAAATGGTGCCGCCGTGGGCAACAATCAGCACTGTATTGCCCTCCCACTGCTCTACTTCTTGCAGGAGATCCTCCACCACGGTGAAGGCTCGGGCGGCGACTTCCTGGCGGGTTTCCGCATTCGGTGGGGCCCAGGTGGCGTCGAAACGCCAGCGAGCACGCGCCCCTGGGAACGCACTATCGACTTCCTCATGCGTTTTGCCTTGCCAATCGCCAAGATCAGTTTCCCGCAAGCGCGAGTCCAGGCTGACGGGAAGGTTGAGCTGATCACCGATGACTTGGGCGGTATCTTTTGCGCGCCGCAAATCAGAGGCAATGATCTTCACAATTGGCTGGCCAACAAGCATCTCGGCGGCAGCTTGTGCCTGCTGCCATCCGGTCTGAGAAAGCTCAGTATCGAAGTGTCCCTGCATTCGGCGGGTGGCATTGAATTCCGTTTGGCCGTGTCGCAGCAGTAAAAGACGTCGAGCCATCGGCGCCTAGAACTCCTCTTCCGGCTGGGCAGCCAGCGGAATGTCGTCGAGGGATTCCACGGTGCGGGTATCAACTTCGTCCATCTCGGGGCGCTGCGGCAGCTCAATGCCTTCGACCTCAATCAGTGGGCAATCGCGGTAGAGGCGATCAAGGCCATAGAAGTCACGCTCGGTATTGCGCTGCACGTGGATGACCAGCATGCCGTAATCCAGCAGCACCCAACGGTTCTCGCGGTTGCCTTCGCGGCGCTTTGGTTCTTCACCGGCTTCGGTGAGGGCATCTTCAATTTCTTCGACGATGGCGCGGACCTGGCGCTCATTATCAGCCGATGCCAGCATGAACACCTCGCTAATTGCCATGACATCGGAGACGTCAAGCACCGCAATATTGGTGGCGAGTTTCTCGTCGGCGGCCTTCGCGGCGATCTCCGCGAGGCGGATAGTGTCAGCAGTTGCTGTCATAAACCTTAAGTTTCCTTCAATTGGGTTGGGGCGGAAAGTTTAATTTCGCTACTAGCAGTCTCCCACCCTCCTAAGTTTTCGCAAAAAGTTAGGAGGGGGTGGGGTCTAAGTCATCGTCGGCACCGCAAGGCGAGTACAGCTTCCGCTTATTGATGTACTGCACCACCCCATCGGGCACCAGATACCACACCGGCATGCCTTTTTTGGCCCGCGCCCGGCAATCTGTGGATGAAATGGCCATCGCTGGCACTTCGATGAGTTCCACGCGGTGTTGGAAGCGTTGGGGGATATTGCTTTCTTCGAGCACATAGCCTGGTCGGGTGACGCCGACGAAGGTGGCAAGCTCAAACATTTTTTCCCAGTCTCGCCAGGACAGGATTTTGGCGAGTGCGTCGGCTCCGGTAATGAAGAACAGTTCTGCGTCTGGGTATTGGCTTTTTAAGTCGTTGAGCGTGTCGATGGTGTAGGTGGCGCCTTCGCGTTCGATATCGACGCGCGACACGGTGAATCGGGGGTTGCTTGCTGTGGCGATCACCGTCATGAGGTAGCGGTCTTCTGGTTCGCTGACCTCGCGGTCGGCTTTTTGCCAGGGTTGTCCGGTGGGGACGAACACGACGAGTTCGAGGCCAAAGCGTGCGGCCACTTCGCTTGCTGCGACGAGGTGGCCGTGGTGGATGGGGTCGAAGGTCCCACCCATGATGCCGATGCGTTTGCTCATGCGCGGGTATGCCCTTGGCCTTCGAGGATCCATTTGCTGGTGGTCAGTTCGGGCAGTCCCATGGGTCCGCGGGCGTGGAGTTTTTGGGTGGAGATGCCGATTTCTGCGCCCATGCCGTATTGCTCGCCGTCGGTAAAGGCGGTGGATGCGTTGATCATGACGGCGGCGGCGTCGACGCCCGCTGCGAATGCTTGGGCGGTGGCGGTGTTGCGGGTGGCGATGCCTTCGGTGTGTCCGGAGCTATAGCGTCGGATGTGTTCGATGGCGCCGTCGAGGCCGTCGACAAGCTGGGCTGCGATATCCATGCTGAGGTATTCCTCTTCCCAGTCGCTCGCCTCGGCCTGAACGATGTTTTCTGCACCGATGGTGGCAAGCTTGTCGACGTCCCCATGCACCTTCACCCCGGCGTCCTGGAGGGCGCGGATGATGCGCAATTGTTCGGTGGCCGGCAGGCCTGCGTCGATCAGGACCGTTTCTGTGGCATTGCACACTGAGCAGCGGCGGGTTTTGCCGTTGAGCAGCATGGCAATGGCTTCATCCATATTGGCGTCGCGATCGATATAGAAGTGGCAATTGCCGGTGCCGGTTTCAATCGTGGGCACGGTAGCTCCCAAGACCACGGCCTCGATCAGCTTCGCGCCACCTCGGGGAATCACCACATCGACATAGCCTCGGGCGGTAATGAGTTCCTGGACGCTCTCGTGGCTCTCGCAGGGCAAAAGCTGCACGGTATCGGCACTCAGGCCGTGCTTTTGCACGACCTCCTGAAGCAGCTCCACCAGCTTGGTGTTGGTGTGCACGGCAGACTTCGAGCCGCGCAATAACACCACGTTGCCGGATTTTAGGGTCAGCCCGAAGGCGTCCACGGTGACATTGGGGCGAGCCTCATACACAATGCCCACCACCCCAAGTGGGACTCGAACCTGGCGCATGAGCATGCCGTTGTACATCACGCCGCCGCCGATGACCTCGCCAACTGGATCGGCTAAGCCCGCCACTAGGCGCAAGCCGCCGGCGATGCCTTCGATGCGTCCGTGATCGAGGCGAAGACGATCTAACAGCCCTTCGCTCAACCCGGCGCGCTCACCGGCTTCCAGGTCTTGCTTATTGGCTTCTAAAATCGCCTCGCTGTGCGCCAGGAGATACTCGGCTGCATCTTCAAGGAGGGCGTTTTTCTCAGTGCTTGAGAGTGCTGCAAGCTTCGGCGCTGCTGCTTTGGCGGCTTTGGCGCGTTCTAATACCGTTGGCTGTTTCATACCGCCTTAAACTAGCAGCTAGTAGCCTTTCGCGGGTTCAACTTCGGTGAGCATGGTTTCACCCTCTGCGAATCGGCGTGCGTTTTCTACAAACAGCGGCCCTAAAAGCTGCTGCATACGCTCGGTGGTATTGGCCACATGGGGTGTGATCAGCACATTATCCATCTGCCACAAAGGATGACCGTCGGGCAGCGGTTCAGGTTCGGTGACGTCAAGGGCTGCACCACCAATCTGGCCTTGTTCAAGGGCAGCGACTAATTCCTCGGTGCACACGAGCCCACCTCTGCCCACATTGATCACGATGGCGTGATTGGGCAGTTGCTCGAAGACGCTCGCATTGACCATGTGCTCAGTTTCCTCAGTCAGTGGCGCCAAAAGCACCACGTAATCGGCCCTGGGCCACACCTGCTCTACTTGCTCGATACTGAAGGTTTCATCCGCGCCTTCGACGGCCTTGCCGCTGGTATTGACGGCGATGGTGTGCAGATCAAAGCCGGACACAAACTTCAGCAGACGCCGGGCGATACCGCCGGCGCCGATGATGGCGAGCGTTTTATCGTCGTAAAGCCAATTGGTGTGCTGATCCGGCAGGGGGCGAATGCCCCAAGACTTGGCGTTGAGAATCGCCGGGTACTTATGCCCCACCGCAAGCAACATGGCCAGGGTGGATTCGGCCACGGTGTCGGCATAAAGGCCTGCGGCATTGGCCCAGCGCACCTGATCGTTGAGCACCCCTTGTTTGCGCAATGCATCCATGCCGGCGAAGGCGACCTGAACGTATTGGATATTTTCCGGCAGCTCCGGAAAGTCCTTGGCGCCGTTGAACACTAGGAAGTCGGCTTGATCAAGCTCTACTTCTTCGTGTCCGGCATCGATTAGCGCCTGTGCGGGGATATCCCAGCGTTGAGGCATCATGGCAAATTTCATGGCAGCGCTCCTTCCATGTAGACGATCAGGCAAACAACCGGGCTTGGGCCAGCACAGACTGCGGGGCGGCTAGGCGCGTGAACCGGAAAGGTAGTCGGCGTGCACCACTGGTCGCTGCATGCCTTTGGGAAGCTCCGCCGATTGCTTGCCCACCATGCCAACGAGGGTATCGGAATCATAGGCCACCTCGCCGCGGCCGATGATCTGGCCTTCAGGGCCTAGGATCTCCACAATTTCACCGGAGTGGAAATCACCAATCACCTCCGTAATGCCTACCGCCAGCAAAGAGTTACCGCCTTGTTGGATCGCGCGCACCGCGCCGGCATCAATTCTTAGGCCACCGCCTACATCGGCGGCGTATAAGGCCCAGAACTTCCAGGCTGAGAGCTTATTTTCCTCCGGATAAAACACCGTGCCCACATCGGCGCGATCGAGCGCATCTTCAATGCGAGCGGTCGCAGTCAATAACACCGGGATTCCTCCGCGGGCTGCCAGACGCGCTGCAGACACCTTCGACGCCATGCCTCCGGTGCCAACCACGCCCCCATCGCCTGCGACCACACCATCTAAATCGCTGGCGTCTCGCACCTCGCTGATAAAGCGCGCGGTGGGGTCGCTGGGGTTGCGGTCATAGAGGCCATCCACATCGGAAAGCAGCACCAGTGCATCAGCGGCAATGAGGTTGGCGGTAATGGCTGCAAGGCGGTCGTTATCCCCGAAGTGCATCTCGGAGGTGGCCACGGTGTCGTTTTCGTTGATGATGGGCACGCACCCTAATTGCCTTAGCCGATCGATGGTGCGCTGTGCATTGCGTGCGCGTTCACGCACGCCTGCATCGGCGGCGGTGAGCAGCACTTGGCCGGTGGTGCGCCCGTAGCGCCCGAAGGAAGCACCCCATGCATTGGCAAGGTGCACTTGGCCGACGCTGGCTGCGGCCTGCTTGGTGGCAAGATCTGCAGGCCGGCGATGCAGGCCGAGGGGTTTTAGACCGGCGGCGATCGCACCGGAGGAGACGACGATGACGTCCGAGCCTTTGCCCATGCGCTGTTCGAGGGCGTCGACGATGCGGTTGATTCTTTCCGGGCTTACTGCGAAGTCTTCGCCGGTAAGGGAGCTGGAACCGATCTTGACCACCACCCTTTTAGCAGCAGCGATGTGATGGCGGAGGTCTTGGGGAGTTCCCGGTGCTGCGAAAGTCATAGATTGCAATTCTAATCGAGGCGCTTTGAGGGCGTGGGGTGGCGTCGAAAAGCTTGAGCTGCGAAAAGTTTTGCTTTTCCCTTCGAAGGATTACTAAGCTTTAGCAGACAAAATTTATAGCGCCACAAAATTACGCTATTGCCCCTCACTGATGACGCTTCACCTCGTCATTGTTCACCTCGCAACGGAGTTTTTGCGCATGAAAGAAACCACCAAGCCCTCCCCCTCACGTAAGCGGGCGCTGCTGATTCGTTCGATCATCGTGACCGTTCTCGTGGCTCCCCTGCTGGTAACGGCAGCGTTTATGTGGTCACTCTGGGATCCCTCCCACTACCTGCAAAACGTTCGCATGGCGGTGGTCAATGAGGATGCCGGCACTCAAAAAGATGGCCAGAAGGTCAATTTTGGTGACGACGTGGTGGAGGGCCTGCTGAACACCAGCTACATGGACTTCACCGAACTTCCAGCCGCCGAAGCCAATGATGGGCTGCGCGATGGCGACTTCATGGTGGTGCTTTCGATCCCGAAGGATTTCTCTCAAGAAGTAGCCAGCGTCATCGATGAGCACCCCAAGCAACCGGAGGTGGTGATCTCTTTTAATGATCAATACGGCACCAATACCCCGCTATTGACCTCGGGGCTTGTGCCGGGCATTCAAAAAGGCATTGCCAAGGGCATCGCGGAAGGCTATAGCTCGGAAATTCTCGGCGGTATGAATCGCCTGGGAGAAGGGCTGAGGAAGGCCGCCGATGGTGCCCAGCAGCTCGACGATGGTGCCGCGCAATTAAAGGCCGGAACCGAAAAGGGCGTCGACGGCGCAACGCAGCTCAAAGACGGTTCCGCGCAACTTTCCGATGGCGCAAGCAGGCTCGATCAGGGCATGGGCCAGCTTCTCGACGGCACAAGCCAGCTTGGCGACGGCGCGGCCCAAATCGATGCCGGGGTAGGCCAACTCACCGACAAGGTCATCCCCCTGCTCAAGCAGGCCGGCACCACCGTGGAGATGCTCAAACCCCTCGCAGACCAACTTGAAATGCTCGGGCTGCAAGCACAGGCCCAAGAAATCCGCGATCGCATCGCCGTTTTGGACACCTCCAACCCCGATGCACTGGCCAACCAATTAGCCAAGCTCAAAGACGGCACAGCCCAAATGAGCTATAACCTCAACGACCCTTCAGCGCCCTACCTCCAAGGCGCACTGCAGCTCAAAGACGGCTCCTCTCAGCTTGCCGCCGGAGCCGCTCGCCTTGACAACGGCATGGGCCAGCTTCTCGACGGCACCCACCAACTCGACGCCGGCGTAGCCAAACTCAAAGACGGCACCTCACAGCTCGACGCGGGGCTAAGCGAAGGCGCGCAGCAGGCCCCCGAAATCAAAGATATCGAGGCATCCTCCCACCAAATCGCCGTGCCCGTGGCCTATGAGGAGGACTACCGCCACGCCGTGCAGGAGCTTAGCGACGAACACGACCCCACCTCCAAGGTGCTTTCCGGTGGCGTGACGATGATCCTGATCCTCGTCTTCGGCTACCTCCTCATGGCACTGGTGAGCATGCTTGCCCCGCACATCTTGGGCACCCGCAAACACGCCTCCACCCTGGTTGCCGTGCTCGCTGGTTTTGCAGTCGTTGGCGCCGGCAACACCGCCCTGCTGTGGTTGCTCACCGGCGCGGGCATGGCCGCTGGTTTCCACATCGCACACCTGGGCGCCTACTTCCTTGCCATGGTCTTAATCGCAGCCCACGGCACCAGCATCTTCCAATTCCTTCGCCTGGCCTTCGGCCGGCTTGCAGGAGGAGCACTCGCACTGGGCTTCTTCGCCTACGGCGTCTTCGCCTTCGGTGGCGTCTGGCCCATCCAGCTCACCCCAGCCCCGATGCGCGCCATGCACAGCCTGCACCCCATGACCTACGCCAAGGACGTCTTCGTGCGCACCGTCGACGGCAACTTCGACGGCACCTACTACACCGGGGTGGTCGTGCTCGTAGTAAGCATCATCGTCTTTATCGGCCTTTCCGTGTTCGCTCGAAACTACAAACTGAACAAGGCCGAAGAACACACCCACACCCCCGAACTCCAGCACACCTAAAACGCCCCTCCCCACACTCGGGGGACTTCACATCCCCAACCCCTACCCACCAGGCAAAGCACTCACCGTGCTCATGCCCTGGTGGGTACACTAATGCTGCCCTCCAATACTTCCTTTGTATTCCCCTTCAAGAAAAAGGAGCCCTCCCGTGGCAGCAACCCGCACCCGCATCACCGCAGGTCTACTTGGCCTCACGCTAGGCCTGAGCACGATGCCCGCAGCCCACGCCATCGACTTCGGCATCACCAACGGGCTGAACCCCATCATCGATGTGCTCGACTCCATCGAGCAACCAGCAGAAGACATCGCCCCCGAGGTGCCCGCACCATTGGCGGATATCGGACTCACCGGCACCCGCATCACCGCGCCATTCCACCAGGATCCGGGCAAGATTCGCGAAACCTTCGGCGCACCAGGGCCCCACCCCATTGCATCGACCGTCCCCACCATCGACTGCACCCCCATCTACGCGCTCTACAACCAAATCCTGCGCTTTAACCACGGCAACAACGTGCCACCGGAGTGCTACGGCGTCACCCCAGAAGGCCCCAACCCCGCCATCGGCTTCCAATTCATCTACCCCACCGACCTTGCCGAAGGCCAGCGCGCACCGCTGATCGTCCTCTCACCCGGCATTGGATCCGAACCCGGCATGGTGCACCACCACGCCGAGTTCTACGCCTCCCACGGCTACATCGTGGCACTCGGCTACAGCGTGGCCAACTGGTTCGGCGAACAAATGGACATCGCCGCCCTTGGAGCAAACCAAGCAGACCGCGACCCCTCAAGCCCCCTCTACGAGCACGTGGACTTCTCTAAGATGCTGCTCGTCGGCCACTCCGCCGGCGGCGGAGCAGCCGTGCGCGAAGCCGGCATGATTGATAAATTGCTCCACTCGGTCGGTCGCACTGAAGCAGCGGTCGCCGGCGCCGTTGGCATCAACCCCGGCCCATCCGACTTCGGGCTCGCTTCTCCCCCATCACCCGTGCCGACCCTCGTACTGGCCGCAGAGCACGAATCACTCGTGCCATGGCCTGTATCCAAGCTCGCCTATGATCGCGCCACCGGACCGAAATGGTGGGCGATTGTCCGCGGCGCCGAGCACGGCCTCTACCTCGATGCCGGCGACACCAATATCTACGACGCGCTCGTGATTTCCTTCGCCGACTACACCGTCCGCGATGATGCAGAAGCCGCGAAGGTGTATGTGGGGCCGGATAACTGGCTCTCCCAAGACCCCGAGCTTCGCGACGTCACCTCCTCCTAACTTTCGTCAAAAGTTAGGAGGGGTTAGCCCTGCCAGCGCTCACGATCCGCCTCCTGGCCATCGCCAAAGTCGTACTCATCAATGAGTCCGCGGCGAGCCTGGGAGGCGCGTTTGCGTTCTGCTGCAGATACGCGTGTATTCGGGGCCAAACGGGGGTCTGTGCCGCGCCCGGTAAGTGGCGTGTCGGAGCCTGCGCTCATGGTGGGTTCCCACTCGAATGACACTTCGCCGATGGTGACGGTGCAGCCTGGGCGGGCGCCCGCTTTGAAGAGGGCGTCTTCTACGCCCATGCGTGCGAGTCGATCGGCGAGGTAGCCCACGGCTTCGTCATTTTCGAAGTCGGTCTGGATAATCCAGCGTGCTGGGCGTTCGCCAAGCACGATGAAGCCGTCTTCGACCTCTGGGTCTTCGATGATTTCGAAGTCTTGGCGTTGCTTCTTGGAGCGCTTATCCACTGCTTCTGGGCGGATGATTTGGCGCGGTGTTGCCTCGGGCGCTGGGCGTTGGGCTCGCGCCTGGGAGACGAGTTCCATCAGCTTGTAGCGCAGGGGTTCAAGACCCTGCTGTGCGACGGCCGAGATGATGAAGACTGGCCAGCCGAATTGTTGCTCGAGGTCTTCTTTGAGGAACTCCGCTAATTCGCGTGCTTCTGGAATGTCGGCCTTGTTCAAGATGATGATGCGCGGACGATCACGCAGATCCCCTAAGCCTGAATCTTGGTCGAGGTCGGATTGGTAGGCAGCAAGTTCTGCTTCCAGCGCTTCGATATCCGAGGCGGGGTCACGCCCGGGTTCGAGGGTGGCGGTATCAACGACGTGGGCCAGCACTGCGGTGCGCTCGATGTGGCGCAGGAAGTCCAAGCCAAGGCCTTTGCCTTCGGAGGCTCCCGGGATAAGACCTGGCACATCGGCGATGGTAAAGGATTCATGGCCCACATCCACCACACCGAGGTTGGGTTGGAGGGTGGTGAAGGGATAGTCGCCGATTTTGGGTTTCGCGGCAGACATCACCGAGATCAGTGAGGATTTGCCGGCGGAGGGGAATCCAACGAGTCCGACATCGGCCATGGATTTAAGTTCCAAGACCACATCGTGGGCTTCGCCTGGTTCGCCTTTGAGTGCGAAGCCGGGGGCTTTGCGTGCGGCAGAGGCGAGTGCGGCGTTGCCGAGTCCGCCGTAGCCACCTTTGGCGGCGATGAATTCCATGCCGAGCGTGGTCATATCGGCGAGCACATTGCCCTCGGTGTCGAGCACTACGGTGCCGACGGGAACATCCAAGATGAGGTCTTCGCCGCGGGCACCGTTGCGGTGGTCGCCGGCGCCATTGCCGCCGCGCTTTGCGCGCAGGTGTGGGCGGTAGTGCAGCTCTAGGAGCGTGTGGACCTGGTTGGACACTTTGAGGATGATGTCGCCACCGTGTCCACCATTACCGCCGTCTGGGCCACCGAGGGGTTTGAATTTCTCGCGGTGGATGGAGGCACAGCCATGGCCGCCATCGCCGGCCTCGAGGTGGAGCACTACGCGGTCGATAAAACGCGCCATGGTGTTTCCTTTCTGAATGTTGCTGAAAAGTTAGGAGAGCACCGACCCTCGGAAGGTGCGGTGCTCTCCTAAAAAGTGTTGCTCTTGGTGAAGCGTTTAGACCTCGACGGTCTCAACGATGTTCACGGTGCGACGGTTGCGCTTGGTGGCAAACTGCACGGAGCCTGCCTTGAGCGCGAACAAGGTGTCGTCGCCGCCACGGCCGACGTTCTCGCCGGGGTGGAACTTGGTACCGCGCTGACGAACGAGGATTTCACCTGCGTTCACGCGCTGGCCACCGAAGCGCTTGACGCCTAGGCGCTTTGCCTCGGAGTCACGGCCGTTGCTGGAGCTGGATGCACCCTTCTTGTGTGCCATGTGGTTTCCCTCCTAAAAAGGTCTTGCGTAAGGCCGTGTGGCTTACTTGATACCGGTGATCTTCAGCAGGGTCAGCTTCTGACGGTGACCCTGGCGCTTCTTATAACCGGTCTTGTTCTTGTACTTCAGGATCTTGATCTTCGGGCCTTTGACCTGCTCGACGATCTCAGCGTTGACGCTCACCTTAGCGAGCTCATCGGCCTTGGTGGTCACATCGGCGCCGTCGACGAGCATGATCGGGGTGAGTGCAACGGTCGAACCCTGCTCACCCTCGATCTTCTCGACCTTGACGAGGTCACCTTCGGCAACCTTGTACTGCTTGCCGCCGGTCTTGACGATCGCGTACATACGAGGGCTACCCCTTAATCTCTACTCGGCTCAGGCACCCGGTGATGTTCCAGTCGCCTGAATGGTGTTTATTGGTTTCCTAAGCTGTTCAAAGCACAGGCAAAACCTGCGCAAAACAGCGACTGTCAAAGACTACCCTTTAGCACAGCCGATTGCCAAACTTGGCTTATCGACGTGCCCTGCGAGTCGCACGCCGACGGCCTCGACGGGGGTGCTTCGCCTGGGAAGTTTCGCCCTTTTCTTGCTCAGGTTTCCCCTTCTGCACACGCTCGACCTGCGGCTGGCTGCGTCGAATAGCTCGACGACGCCCCTTGCGCGAAACCACCTTCACCTCGGGGGTTTCCTCGGGCTGCTGTTCGGCTGCGCGTTGCGAAGTTTCATCGGCCTTGGGCTCAAAGTCTTCCGGCTTTGGCTTGTGATCCGAACGGGAATTGCCGCGCACGCGACGCTTGCGCCGCGGAGAGGCCTCGAACTTCTGCTTCGCTTCCTCATAGGTTTCCGGCATGTGGTCGCGACCAGATGGCTCATCTGGTTCTTCGGCTTCTGCCTTCTCCAACGCTGCGTGAGCGATCTCTTCGGCGCTGGTGTCGTTCTTCTGCGCGCGGCGGCTGCTGCGGCGCTTCTGCTTCTTCTGACGCTTCGGCGTTGGTGTTTCTTCTTCCAACTCCGCTGCGTCGTTATCCACTACGACGGCGCTGGCAAGCTCCTCGAGGGTCGGCTTGTCTTCTTCTTCCTTGTGCATGGCCACCACGGCTGGGTGGCGCTTGGGATCTTGATGGCGCACACCATGGTCGTGCTTCTTGCGGGCCTTCTTGGGCTCTTCAACCTCCTCGATGGGGTCATCGTGGATGATCACGCCGCGGCCTTCGCAGTGCTCGCACTCGGTGGTAAAGGTCTCAAGCAGTCCGGTGCCCAGGCGCTTGCGCGTCATTTGCACCAAGCCGAGTGAGGTCACTTCGGAGATTTGGTGGCGGGTGCGGTCGCGCCCCAGGGCCTCGGTGAGCCTGCGCAGCACCAGGTCTTGGTTTTCGGGCAAGACCATATCGATGAAGTCCACCACGATCATGCCGCCGAGATCCCTCAGGCGCATCTGGCGCACGATTTCTTCTGCGGCCTCGAGGTTATTGCGCGTGACCGTTTCTTCCAGATTGCCGCCAGCGCCGGTGAATTTGCCGGTGTTGACGTCAATCACGGTCATCGCTTCAGTGCGGTCGATCACGAGGGTGCCGCCGGAGGGCAGCCACACCTTGCGCGAAAGGGCCTTCTTGATCTGCTCATCGACGCGGAATTCCTCGAAGGCATCGCGGCCATCGTGTTCGCTGCGATCGAAGTGCTCTAAGCGCTCAAGCAGCTCCGGTGCCACGGATTGCACGTAGGCGTGCACCGTGTTCCAGGATCGTTTGCCGTCGACGACGAGTTTGTGGAAGTCCTCATTGAACAGGTCACGAACGACCTTGACCAGCATGTTCGGCTCTTCATAGAGGGTAACGGGCTGGGAGGATTTCGCCTCGCGTTGCTTTTCGGCACGCTGGGAAAGTTGATTCCACAAGGTGTCGAGGCGCTTCACATCGGCTGCGATTTGATCCTCATGCACGCCTTCGGCGGCGGTGCGGATAATGGCACCGCCGTGTTCCGGCATCACATCTTTGAGGATCTTCTTCAAGCGAGCGCGCTCCCCTGCCGGCAATTTGCGAGAAATACCCGCAGAGCGACCGCCGGGGACGTAGACGAGGTAACGCCCGGCCAAGGAGACCTGCATGGTCAAGCGGGCACCCTTGTGGCCTACCGGGTCTTTGGAAACCTGCACTAAGACTTGGTCGCCGGGGTGGAAGGCTTGTTCAATGCGACGCCCACGCCCGCCAAGGCCAAGGGAGCGCCAATTGACTTCGCCGGCGTAGAGCACAGCATTGCGCCCCTGGCCGATATCGATAAAGGCGGCCTCCATCGAGGGCAGCACGTTTTGCACGCGGCCGAGGTAGATATTGCCCACCATCGAGGCCTGCGTTTCGCTGGTGACGAAGTGCTCGACCAACATGCCATCTTCAAGCACGCCCACCTGGGTCACGGTGCCTGGGTGATCTTTGCGTTCGCGTTCGCGCACCACCATGGTGCGCTCCACGGATTCACGTCGCGCCAAGAACTCAGCCTCAGAGACGATGTGGCGCTTTTTGCGCTGCTCATCGCGCATTTCTGCGCGGCGACGACGCTGCGCTTCAAGGCGAGTGGAACCGGCGATGGCCTTCGGCTCTTCGATCTGCTCGACTTCTTCGTTGCGCTCTTCTTGCTTGCGTCCGCGTCCGGTGCCGCGGCGCCCGCGACGGCGCTTCTTCGCTGCGGTGTCTTCGTCTTCTTCCTCGGCTTCTTCAACCACCTCAAGTGGCTTCGGAGGCATGAACACAGGGATGGCGGCGGCAACGGGTGCCGGCTTTTCCACCTCTACTTGGGGAATGATCGGTGCTTCTTCGGCAGGGGTGACAACCTCAGCCTCAAGCTCGCGATCGACTTTTTGCTTGATCTGCTCGATCTCGTTTTCTACGTTCTTTTCCACACGGTGACGCAATTTATCGTCGTCGCCGGGGGTATGCCCATCACCTGCGAGGTGATCGAGCAGCCGCGTAACTTCGGCTGGGGTAAGGGCAGCTTGTGCCACTTTGACAATGCCGATGGCGTGCAGCGCCTCCACCACATAGGGCGAGGTTGCATCGAGTTCGCGGGCCAGCGCCCAAACTCGCGTTTTTTCGCCGATGCTGTCGCGATCGAATTGCTTGGCTTTTTCAGCCACTTGCTTGGGGTCTACCGCCTTGGGTTCGGGGCGGGTTCTTGGGCGACCTGGTTTACCTTGAGCCACGTGCCTTTAGCCTTCTTTCATCTCTTCGACTTCCCGGGCGCTGAACGATCCATCACAGTGATCGCCGCCGCCGCACAGGTGCCGTGTTATTGCAGTTGTAATGTTTAAAACTCAAGGTGATGTTCTGCGATCTCGCCTTTGTACTCACAACAGGCGGAGCGAAGCATCAATCCTTAACCCCGTATTCTTCCATACCCCCTCCCTTGGAATGCCAAACGGCACCACCTAGCAAGAGGTGGTGCCGCTAATAGCGCAACGCTTGGGGTTTTTAGAGGTTCGGGAACCAGATGCCAATCTCGCGTGCTGCCGATTCCTCGGAGTCGGAACCGTGGACGACATTGGAGGCCACCTCAAGGGCGAAATCGCCGCGGATGGTGCCGGGGGTTGCCTTAGACACAGGATCGGTGCCGCCGGCAAGCTGACGCCATGCCTCGATGGCGCGGGGGCCTTCCACCACACCGGCGATCAGCGGTGCGGAGGTGATGAAGTCGACAAGTTCACCAAAGAAGGGCTTATCCTCGTGCTCTGCGTAGTGCTTTTCAGCGGTTTCGCGATCAGCAACGCGCAGGTCCAGAGCAGCGAATTTGAGGCCCTTGCGCTCGATGCGGGCAAGAATCTCGCCTACAAGGCCGCGCTCGACACCATCGGGCTTAATCAGAATCAGGGTACGTTCAGTCATGTTCAGTTACTTTAGCGAAAGCATCAAAAATCGCGACTTCGGTGGCTACCCCCGGACGTCGAAAAGCGCAATAATGATGCCATGACCGCAATCGAGCGCATCACCTCGCGCAAAGTCCCTCTTGGCGGACCTCGCGCCATGACAGTCCACCGCACCTTGCCGCATAGGCAACGCCCCACCATCGGCGCTTGGTGCTTTGCAGACCACTACGGACCCGATGAGCTCACCATGGATGTAGCTCCGCACCCGCACACTGGATTACAAACCGTAAGCTGGCTGTTCGAAGGTGAAATTCAACACGATGATGCAGGCGATCATCACGCCCTCGTGCGCCCCGGCGACCTGGTGATCATGACCGCAGGCCACGGCATCTCGCATTCTGAAGTATCCCAATCCACGCGCCTGCACGGGGTGCAATTGTGGACCGTGCTGCCCGAAGAACATCGCGATAGCGAACGCCGCCTCGACACCTATCACGTGCCACGCACCACGATCGACTGCGGCTATGCGCACGTCTTTCTCGGTTCCTTGCTTGGCCAAGAATCCCCAGTGCAGACCTTTACTCCCCTGCTCGGCGCCGAAATTGTGCTTGATCCCGGCGCGCAATTGCCCCTCGAACTCAACCCAGCATTCGAACACGGCGTCTTAGTTGATACCGGCCGCATTGACGTAGCAGGCGTGCACATTGCCCCGACCGAATTGGCGTATATGGGCATCGGCGAGCAGCAATGCACCATCAGCAACACCGGCGATACCCCGGCGCGCATCGTGGTCCTCGGTGGCGAACCCTTTGAAGAGCCCTTCGTGATGTGGTGGAACTTCATTGGGCGCAGCCACGAAGAAATCGAGCAATACCGCGAACAATGGCAGAACCAAGATGCCCGCTTTGGCAGCTTCGAGGGCTATCGGGGCACAGGGCCTGCGTGGTTGCCCGCACCTGCCCTGCCCAATGCCACGATGCGGGCGCGTGTGCCCAGCAAGCCGCAGGCACAGGTAGAAAGGTGAAGTATGAAGATTTTTAATTATGCAGAGGTACTCGAAACCATCTCTCCCGCCCGCGCTCTCTCCCTCCTAACTTCCGCCCTAACTTCAGGAGTGGAACCGGCCGAGGATCCGGCTCGCAGCATCACCGCCGTGCCCGCCGGCCAAATCCTGTCCATGCCCGCAGCGATTCCTGGTTGGGCCGGCGTGAAAATTATCGGCCTGGCTCCCGGCAACACGGATCTGCCCAGGATCGATGGCACCTATGTGCTTTTCGACGGCCAAACGCTGCAGCTTCAAGCCATGATCGATGGCGTGGCGATTACCAATATTCGCACTCCCGCCGTGAGCGCGCTTGCGGCTTCGAAGCTGCTTGCACCCGGCGCCGTGGACAAATTGGTGGTGTTCGGCACCGGCCCGCAGGGTGTTGGCCATGCCCGGGCGCTGGCGGACCTGCGTGAGGTGCGCGAGTGCGTGCTGGTTGGCCGTGACCACACCAAGGCGGAGGCTGCGGTGGCCGAATTGGCGCAGATGGGCATTACGGCAAGGGTTGGTGCTCAAGACGATGCCCGCGATGCCGATGTGATTGTGTGCGCTACTTCTGCTGGTTCTGCCCTGTTTGAGGCAGCAGATGTGCGTGATGATGTGTGCGTTTTGGCAATTGGTTCGCATGAGACTGATCGCCGTGAAGTACCGGCCGAATTGATGGGGCGTTCGCTCGTGGTGGTTGAAGACGTGGCCACTGCCCTGCGTGAGGCCGGCGATGTGGTGATGGCGATTGAAGACGGTGCGTTGGCCGAATCTGACCTTCGCACGTTGAAGGACCTGGTGCTCGGCGAGGTCGAGGTGGATTACACCAAGCCGCGCGTATTCAAAGGCACCGGCATGAGCTGGGAAGATTTGGCTGTTGCGGTGGGCATGATGAGCAAGGAGTAGCGTTTCCACGAAGCGCAGCACCCTCAAAGGATCAGTGCGATCCTTTGAGGGTGCTTTCTATTGGCAGCTAGTGGCTGTATTTGTCGATGTCCACCTGTGGCGTGGGCTGCAGTTGGGCAGCCGGGTCATTGCTGACGGTGGGGTTGTGCATGTCCACGTGGGTGTCCTCGGGCAATTCCTTATAGGGGATCTTGCCGTCGAGCACGTCGTAGACGCGCTGGCGATCCACGGTGTGGGTCCACTTGCCTACCAGCAGGGTGGCAACGGCGTTGCCGGAGAAGTTGGTAAGGGCTCGGGCCTCGGACATGAAGCGGTCGATGCCGACGATGATGCCCACTCCGTCGAGAAGCTCGGGGCGGTGCGATTGCAGGCCGGCGGTAAGCGCGGCGAGGCCACCGCCGGTCACGCCGGCTGCGCCCTTGGAGGCGATGATCATAAAGAGCAGCAGCGCGATTTGTTCGCCCATGTCCATGGGTTTGTTCATGGCGTCGGCAATAAAGATGGAGGCCATGGTGAGGTAGATGGCGGTGCCGTCGAGGTTGAAGGAGTAGCCGGTGGGCACGACGATGCCGACGGTGGATTTATCCACGCCTACATGTTCCATCTTGCGCATCAAGTTAGGAAGGGCCGATTCCGAGGATGAGGTGGCCACGATCAGCAGGAACTCTCGCGCCAAGTACTTGACCAGCTTGAAGATGTTAAAGCCGGCGAAGATCTTCAAGATCAGCCCGAGCACCACGAAGACGAAGAGCACGCAGGTGATGTAGAAGGCGATCATGAGGATGGCCATCTGCTTGACCGATTCGATACCCGTTTGGCCAACCACGCCGGCGATGGCGCCGAAAGCACCAATGGGGGCGAGCCAGAGGATCATGTTGAGGATCTTGAAAGAAAGCCGCTGCAGGTGTGCGATGGCCCCGAGGATCGGCTCGCCTCGTTTACCCATGGACTGCACCGCGAAGCCGGTGAGCAGGGCGACAAAGAGCACCTGCAAGATATTGCCGCTGGTAAACGAGGAGAAGATGGTGGTGGGGATGATGCCTAGCAGGAAGTCGACGGTGCCGTGGGTTTCGGCTGCGTTCTTGGCCACGAGGGAATCGGCCGCGCCCTTGGAGGCCTCAATATTGAGTCCGGTGCCGGGTTGGATGAGGTTGCCTACCACCAGACCCACGGCGAGGGCGAAGGTGGACATGGTGATGAAGTAGGCAAGGGCAAGCCCGCCTGCTTTGCCGACGGTTGCTGCAGCTCGCACTGAGCCAATACCCAGCACGATGGTGCAGAAAATGACGGCGGGGATCATCATGACGATCAGGTGGACAAAGGCGGTGCCGAGAACTTTGAAGCCCTTGGCTGCATCCGGTGCCACAAGCCCGAAGATGATGCCTGCGATCACGGCGATGATGACGCCGATATAGAGCCAGTGCGAGCGGTCTTTGTGCCCACCTTTTGGCTCCGGAATCTTAGGAGAACTGGAGAGTTTTTCCATGGGTTGTGCTTGTTTCCTTTTGAGATGTGGAGCACTCGGTTTCACCCGCGCTCTGTGTGAGCGGGCTACCTCCACCAGGAAAGATTAAGACCGGCTCCTTCCGTAGGAAAAACCAGAAAGAGCAACACTTTGATAGCCATCAATGCCCAAGCCTCACGCGGGGGCTCAAACGCCTGGCATTAGCGTCATTGACGTGCTGTTTTTAACCCCTTAGCGTGGCGCGCGGCGAGAAATCAGCAAAGTCTCCTTACCCCTCTTAGGGGGTAGCTTGGGTGTTGCAAATAGTTGAAGCGCCCCAAGAAGGGAAAAAGAAAAGCCCCCCAAAAGGGAGGCTTCAGTGCTCAGACCCGTTGACGGATGAGGCTGCGCTACATGTGCTGCGTGGTAAGCAAACCTCGCTTCATGCGCTCAATGAGGTTCTTGCGAAGGTAGAGCAGATACCACCACACGGCGATAAAGATGATGGCCATAATGCCCATGGAGACGTGCACAAAGAAGCCAAGCAGGGCAAAGACCTGCATGGCGAGATTGGCCTTGATTGCCCACGAGAATCGCTGCATAAAGCTCAGCAACAGCATCGCGGTAGCAACGGCGGTGACATACACCCAGTTAAAGGTGGTCCAATAGGATCCGCCATCCACGCGCAGGATCACGGTGAGCACCAGATAAAAGGAGATCGACTCCATCATCATGGTGCCTGCCATCACCCCTCGCAGGCCTTTCATCGGATCCTTGGCCGGAGCATGACCTGGGCCAAGCGGGCCGTATTCGATGGGTTGCTCGGACTTGCTCATGCGGGGTCCTTTCCAAACAGCGTGCGGGCTTCCCCGGCGGTGACCACCGAGCCGCTAATGATCACACCGGCACCAGATTGGATGTCGGTGTCTTCGGCCAATTCCACCGCCAGCTCTACCGCACCCGGCAAGTAGGGCTCGACGTGGACGCGTTCCTCACCAAAAATCTCGCGGGCATATTCAGCCAGATCCTCGGCTGCTAGGGCCCTCGGCGAGGAGTTTTGGGTACAGACCACCTCAGCCAGGTGGGGCTCAAAGGCTTCGAGCACGCCGCGGGCGTCTTTATCGCCTAACACTCCCACCACGCCCACGAGCCTGGAGAACTCAAAGTCGCGATCCAGGGCCCCTCCTAAAGCCTTAGCTCCGTGAGGATTGTGGGTGGCATCAACGAAGATACTGGGGGTGCTGCGCACCCGCTCAAGGCGCCCTGGAGAGGTGACGGTGCCGAAACCTTCTTGGATGGTATTAAGATCCAGGGGCTTTCCTGGGGCTGCGCCGAAGAATGCCTCCACCGCAGCCAGGGCCACCGCAGCATTGCGGGCTTGGTGAGCCCCAGAAAGCGGCAAGAAAATGTCCTCGTAGTCGCCGGCCAAACCGCGCAGGCTCAGTTGCTGGCCGCCCACGGCAATCTGGGATTCCACGACCCCAAACTCCTGGCCCAAACGAGCCACGGCCGCATCCACAGACACCGCCTGTTCGAGGATGACGCGCATAGCGGCCGGATCCTGATCGGCCACGATGGCGATATTTTCAGGAGGCGTGAGCAGATCCTCGGCGTCCCAGCGCGACTTGATAATGCCCGCCTTTTCGCCGGCGATCTCCTCGATCGTCTCTCCTAAGTATTCGGTGTGATCAGTACCGACGGGGGTGATCACGGCAACGTCGGCGGAGATCACGTTGGTGGCGTCCCAACGTCCACCCATGCCAACTTCCACCACCGCTACATCCACGGGCGCATCGGCAAAGGCCGCATAGGCCATGGCGGTGAGCACCTCGAATTTGCTCATCTTCGGCCCGCCTTCAGCCTCGGATTTCGCATCGATCATCTCCACATAGGGCTTGATCTCTTCCCAGGTGCGCACATAATCACGCGGGTGGATGGGTTGGCCATCAATGGCGATGCGCTCGGTCACAAGCTGCAGATGCGGGCTAGTGGTGCGCCCGGTGCGCCGGTGGAAGGCGCGCAGCAGCGACTCGATCATGCGCACGGTGGAGGTTTTGCCATTGGTGCCAGCGATGTGGATCGCCGGGTAGGCGCGCTCTGGATTACCGAGCAGATCCATCAAGGCCTGGATGCGATCCAAGGTGGGGTCGATTTTCACCTCGGACCAGCGTTGATCGAGTTCCGCCTCCACCGCCGCAAGGGCTGCTAGATCTTCTTGCGTGATCTCCTGGCTGGGCGCCTCGACATGCTTATCGTTGACGTCGATAGGCAAGGAAAGCCCGCTGGCGTCGAGTTCGACTTCGCTCATGCAAGCTCCTTGAGGCGTGCGGAGATGCGCTCAACTTCGTCGTGGGCCACCTTGGCGCGCTGACGAATCTTTTCCACCACGGCCTCAGGCGCCTTGGCTAGGAAGTTCTCATTGCCGAGCTTCTTGGCGGTGGTATCGACTTCCTTCTCGGCTGCGGCAAGGTCTTTTTCTAGGCGCTTGCGCTCTGCTTGCTTATCGACGGTCCCCGACGTATCCAGCGCCACCTCAAGCGGGCCTTCCGAAAGGCGAACCTCGATGCTCGCGCTGGCAGCAAAGCCATCCTCGGGCTCATCAACACGGGCAAGGGAGCGCACCAGGGCTGCTTGTTGCTCAAGATCGGCGGCCGCGAAGTCAATGCGAGCGGGCACGCGCTGAGAAGGCTTCACGCCCTGATCGGAACGGAAGCGGCGAAGCTCAGTGACGAGCTTTTGCACATCATCCATGCGCTTGGCTGCGCGCTCATCGCTGGCAGCTCCACCATTGGTGTGCTCGGCACCCGGCCACTGGGAAACGACAAGCGATTCCTCGCCCGTGAGCGCCTTCCACAGCACCTCGGTAACGAAGGGCATGGAGGGGTGCAACAGACGCAAGATGGCATCGAGGGCGTTGCCCAGGACGATCTTGGTGTTCTCGCCTTGGGTGCTTTCACCCTCGCGCGGGATCTGCACCTTGGCAATTTCGAGGTACCAGTCGCAGAACTCACCCCAGGTGAACTGGAAGAGGAGTTCATTGGCCTTGGCAAATTGGTAGCGATCCAGGTAGTCGTCAACCTGCTGGCGCACCTGCTCAAGGCGATCGAGGATCCAGCGATCGGCGTCGCTTAATTCCTCACGCGCGGGCATCTCACCGGTGCGTGCACCGTTGAGCAGGGCGAACTTGGTGGCGTTAAAGAGCTTGGTGGCGAAGTTTCGAGAGCTTTGGGCTGCGTCTTCACCAACCGGCAGATCCACGCCGGGGTTCGCGCCGCGCACCAGCGTAAAGCGCAAGGCATCGGCACCATAGTCGCGCACCCAGTCCATGGGGTTGATGCCATTACCAAGGGATTTACTCATCTTGCGGCCGTGCTCATCGCGGACAAGGCCGTGCAAGAAGAGGTCATGGAAAGGAATCTCAGGGCGGCCATCCTTGCCGGCACCAAGCAGCTCAGGGGTTTGCACACCGGCGAAGGTGCCAAACATCATCATGCGAGCAACCCAGAAGAACAGGATGTCGTAGGCGGTGACCAGCACGGAGGTGGGATAGAACTTCTCTAGCTCCGGGGTCTTATCGGGCCAGCCCATGGTGCTAAACGGCCACAGGGCCGAAGAGAACCAGGTGTCGAGCACATCTGGATCCTGCTCATAGCCTGCAGGAGGCTGCTCGTCTGGGCCGCAGCACACCACTTCCCCATCGGGTCCGTACCAGATGGGAATGCGGTGACCCCACCACAACTGGCGCGAAATGGTCCAGTCGTGCATATCGTCAACCCAGTCGAAGTAGCGAGGCTCGGAGCTCGTTGGGTGGATGGTGGTATCGCCCTCACGCACGGCATCGCCGGCCATCTTGGCAAGCTGTTCTACCTTGACAAACCACTGCAAGCTCAGGCGCGGCTCAATTGGTTCACCCGAACGCTCAGAGTGGCCAACGGAGTGGACATAGGGGCGCACCTCTTTGACGATGCGACCCTGCTCGGCCAAAGCCTCACGGATTTTCACGCGAGCCTCAAAACGATCCATGCCATCGAACTCGGTGCCGGTATCGGCGATGCGGCCCTTGGCATCCATCACGATGGGCATATCCAAATCGTGGCGTTGGCCCATGGCGTAGTCATTGGGATCGTGCGCCGGGGTGATCTTCACAGCACCGGTGCCGAATTCCGGATCAACATAATCATCGGCGATGATCTTGAGCTCACGGCCTTCAATGAAGGGGTGCGGCAGGCTCGTGCCCACCAGATCGCGGTAGCGATCATCATCGGGGTGAACGGCCACGGCGACGTCGCCAAGCATGGTTTCTACACGAGTGGTTGCCACGATGACGTGGGGCTGATCGTCGACAAGCGAACCATAGCGAATCGAGACCAATTCGCCTTCGACGTCCTTGTGCACCACCTCAATATCCGAAACGGCAGTTTCAAGCACGGGTGACCAGTTAATGAGGCGATAATCGCGATAAATCAGGCCCTGATCAAACATCTGCTTGAAGATCGTCTGCACCGCGCGAGACAAGCCCTCATCCAGGGTGAAACGCTCACGCGACCAATCCACCGAGTCGCCGATCGCACGCATCTGCTCGCCAATGGTGCCGCCATACTCGCGCTTCCAGGCCCAGACATGCTCAATGAACTCCTCGCGAGAATAGTCCCAACGAGACTTCCCCTCGCGCTCCTTCAACATGGCCTCGACCTTCGACTGCGTAGCAATGCCGGCGTGATCCATACCCGGCAGCCACAGCACCTCAAAGCCCTGCATACGCTTACGACGCACCATGGCGTCCATCAACGCATGGTCCAAAGCATGACCCATGTGCAACTGGCCAGTCACATTCGGCGGCGGCAACACAATGGAAAACGCCGGCTTCGAGCTGCTGGCATCAGCAGTGAAATAGCCCGCATCTACCCACGACTGGTAGAGATCAGCCTCGTGGTCTTGGGGCACCCAAGATTTTGGTAGGCGGGTGGAGGGGTCGGATGGATTCGATGCATCATTGTTGGCAGTCACGCCCCCTATCCTAACTTTTGCCAAAAGTTAGGAGAAAAGCGCCCGCAGGCTTATGCCCACGAGCGCTTAAGAAAGAAGGAAAGTTTTACTTCAGAAGCTCAGCGACAGCATCGCGCTCTTCTTGCAATTCCTTCACGTTGGCTGCGATGCGCTCACGCTGGAAGTCGTTGAGCTCGAGGCCTTCGATGACCTCCCACTTGCCGTTGCGCGAAACGGTAGGCAGACCGAAGATCAGGCCCTCGGGCACGCCATAGGAGCCATCGGAAGGAACGGCCGCCGATGCCCAGCGCTCAGTGCCATTGATCCAGTCGTGCATGTGATCCACCGCAGCGGAAGCAGCGGAGGCAGCCGAGGACTTACCGCGGACCTCAATGATTTCTGCGCCGCGCTTCGCTACGCGCGGAATGAACTCATTGACGTACCAGTCGTGATCAAGCTTGTCGACGATCTTCTCGCCCCCAACGGTGGCGTAGGTGATGTCGGGGAACTGCGTTGCGGAGTGGTTGCCCCACACAGCGAGGTGCTCGATCTCAGTGGTCTCTTTTTCTAACTTTTGACCAAGCTGAGAAAGGGCGCGGTTGTGATCCAAACGCATCATGGCGTTGAAGCGCTCCGCGGGGATGTCCTTGGCGGCGTGCTGGGCGATCAAGGCGTTGGTGTTGGCGGGGTTACCAACGACGAGCACGCGCACATCATCGGCGGCGTGATCGTTGAGCGCCTGGCCCTGGGGGCCGAAGATCTTGCCATTGGCGGCCAGGAGGTCGGAGCGCTCCATACCCTTGCCACGTGGCTTTGCGCCAACGAGGAAGGCGGCGTTGGTGCCGTCGAAAGCCTTGTTGGCGTCGTCGGTGACGGTGATGCCACGCAGGAGGGGGAATGCGGAGTCAAGCAGCTCCATTGCCACGCCCTCGGCAGCGGTGGCTGCTTCTGGAATTTCAAGCAACTGGAGGTGAATCGGGGTGTCCTTGCCATATACGTCGCCGTTGGCGATACGCCACAGCAGGGAGTAGGCGATTTGGCCAGCAGCACCGGTAACGGCAACCTTTTTCACATCGTTCATGTGTGCAACTCCTTCAAGAAGTATTGTTTGAGATTCGCAGCACTAGGAAAGCCGCGAGAACCATCGCCCACCAGGGTAACGCGCCCAGGGAACGCATGCCCCGCAGCTTCACCTTCAGCGCAGGTCAGCGCTCTGCGGAATATCTCACAAGTGATCGAACACACAAGGGCGATTGTTGGCATTCCCGCGCCGAAATCACCCCCAAAAGGACATAAAAGCCAAGCTTCACATGACTCACATGTCACAGTTGAGGACAATCCAACCCCACATCTTTAGGATCAATGACGAGCAAACCTTGCAAATCTAACGATTGCAGCGCAGACCGCGAGTACACAGGAGGCAAAAAGCAGTGACGGGAAACGGCGAAAAGAATAAAAACGCCAATCAGCAGGTACACAACGAAAATGTCACACCAGAAGACGTGCTCGACACCGCACTAGCAATGTTCTCCACCAAGGGCTTTTCGGACGCCAAACTCGAAGCAATTGCCAAAACCTCCGGCATGTCCAAGCGAATGATTCACTACCACTTTGGTGACAAAAAGGGCCTCTATCGCCGCTGCCTCGAAACAGCCGTGCAACGCCTACGCCCAAGCCCCGAAGAAATGCAGCTCGAATCCTCCGTGCCTGTCGACGGAGTGAAAAAAGTCGTCGACGCGGTCTACCGCACCTACGTGGCAAACCCCGAAGCAGTGCGCATGCTCCAAATGGAAAACCTCCACCACTACGGCAAAATCGCCGAGGCCACTCCCCTCTCCGACCAATCCGCCATCACCCTGCAACTCGACAAACTGCTCATGCTCGGCCAAGACTCAGGAGCATTCCGCCCAGGAATCTCCGCCCAAGACGTATTCACGCTCATCGCGTCACTAGCAGTCTTTCGCATCAACTCCCGCTCCACCACCATCAACCTCTACGACATCGACATGATGGACGAGGAAAACACCCAAGGCATGAACCGCCTCGTCATCGACGCAGTCCTCGCCTTTTTAACCTCCACACTCAAAACCACATCCGCTACCAGCTACCTCAGCGGGGCTGAGCAGCGGGAGGATGAAGCGGCGGAGAAATCTGGCGACTACGAAATCTCCTCCGACCTCTTCTCCTAACTTTCGAAGAAAGTTAGGAGAAAGGGCCGTTGCAGCGATGCTGCAACGGCCCTGAGTCGTCTCTACTCCTTAGGCAGTTTTTTCTTCCCCGCCACGCTGCACGAATTTAGGCTCGCTTTCGCCACGAGCAGCGTCGGCGGTGATGATCACCGACTCCAAATCCTCTCGGTCTGGAATGTCGTACATGACGGGCACGAGAATTTCTTCCATGATGGCGCGCAAACCACGCGCACCCGTGCCACGTTCAACCGCCTTATGAGCGATGACTGCCAGTGCGTCTTCTTCGAACTCCAGGGAGACATCGTCGAGCTCGAAGAGGCGCTTGTACTGCTTGACCAAGGCGTTCTTCGGCTCGGTGAGCACGCGAATCAAGGCAGGCTCATCGAGGTCACGCACCGTGGCCACCACTGGTAGGCGCCCGATGAATTCGGGGATAAGACCGAACTTCACCAAATCTTCTGGGCGCACGTCCTGGAAGTCGACAGCATCGGGGTTGTGCTGGCCGTCGCCTAGTTCGGCGCCGAAACCAATGCCGCGCTTGCCACGACGTTCAGCGATGACCTTTTCTAGACCGGCGAACGCACCGGCGACAATGAACAACACATTGGAGGTATCGACCTGAATGAAGTCCTGATTCGGATGCTTGCGGCCACCTTGTGGAGGAATGGATGCAACGGTTCCTTCGAGAATCTTCAACAAGGCCTGCTGCACGCCCTCGCCGGAGACGTCACGAGTAATCGAGGGATTATCCGACTTGCGGGAAATCTTATCCACCTCGTCGATGTAAATAATGCCGCGCTGTGCGCGCTGCACATCGAAGTCAGCAGCCTGCAGCAGCTTCAGCACGATATTTTCCACGTCCTCGCCAACGTAGCCGGCCTCGGTCAAGGAAGTGGCGTCAGCGATGGTAAACGGGACGTCGAGAAGCTTAGCGAGCGTCTGAGCCAAATACGTCTTACCTGTGCCCGTAGGCCCCAGCATCAAAATGTTGGACTTCTGCAGCTCAGCATCGTCCTCATTCGGACGGCGCCCAGACTCCAAGACACGCACACGCTTGTAGTGGTTGTAGACGGCCACGGCCAAAACACGCTTCGCTTCATCCTGGCCAACCACGTACTTGTCTAAAAATGCAGAGATCTCAGAGGGACGCGGCAGGCGATCATCCGAATCGAGCTGCTCACCAGCGCCTGAGGCCAACTCCTCCTCGATAATCTCATTACACAGCTCAATGCACTCATCGCAGATATACACACCGCCACCGGCGATCAGCTTCTTCACCTGCTTTTGGCTTTTGCCGCAAAAAGAGCACTTGAGCAGATCAGCGCTTTCCTGAATACGAGTCATAAAAAGAAGAAACTTCCAATCCGAAGGTCGAAGAAGCTGGGAGGTTTAAGAAACACTCTAGTGCTTACGTCAAATCTCCCCTCCTAACTTTCGAAGAAAGTTAGGAGGGGAGACGGACGCCAAACAATGACCTAGCCGTTCATTTTTCGATAATCAAAAACCTGATCGACGATGCCATACTCGACTGCTTCTTCAGCGGTGAGGATCTTATCGCGATCGGTGTCTTCGCGGATCTGCTCGGCGCTACGACCGGTGTGGCGTGCCAAAGTGTTTTCCATGAGCACACGCATGCGCTCGATTTCCTTGGCCTGGATCTCGAGGTCGGAAACCTGCCCGCGAGTACCTTCGGTGGCCGGCTGGTGGATCAATACACGCGAGTTAGGAAGGCAGGCGCGCTTACCGGGAGCACCCGCGGCAAGCAGCACTGCGGCTGCCGAAGCGGCCTGACCCAAGCAGACGGTGCGCACGTCGGGGCGAACGTACTGCATGGTGTCGTAAATCGCCATAAGGGAGGTGAAAGAACCACCTGGCGAATTGATGTACATGGTGATTTCTCGATCGGGATCGAGCCCTTCGAGCACGAGAAGCTGCGCCATGATGTCGTTGGCGGAAGTGTCATCAACCTGGGTTCCTAGGAAGATGATGCGCTCTTCGAAGAGCTTCGCGTAAGGATTCGTTTCCTTCGTGCCATACGCCGACTGCTCAATAAAGGAAGGCAGGACGTAGCGCGATTCGGGCATTTGCATACCGTTTTGATTCATGTTGATTCTCCTGCCTTAGTTTGCCAGCGGCTTTTCGGCCGTTTCGATGACGTGGTCGACCAATCCATATTCCTTGGCCTGCTGGGCGGTAAACCAGCGGTCACGATAAGAATCCTTCGTGATCTGCTCGAAGGTTTGGCCAGTGTGCTCTGCAATCAATTCAGCCAATTCGTGCTTAGTCTGAGCAAATTGTTCAGCCTGGATAGCGATATCGGCGGCGGTACCACCAACGCCAGCAGAAGGCTGGTGCATCATAATGCGGGCGTGAGGCAGCGCATAACGCTTGCCTTTGGTGCCACCGGAGAGCAGGAACTGCCCCATCGACGCAGCCAATCCCATGCCGTAAGTAGCGATATCGCACGGGGAGTATCGCATCGTGTCATAAATGGCCATGCCGGCTGTGACCGAACCGCCAGGTGAGTTGATGTAAAGGGAAATATCGCGAGTTGGATCCTCAGCGGACAACAGCAAGATCTGCGCACAAATTTTGTTCGCAATCTCGTCATTAACGTCGGTTCCTAGGAAGATAATGCGCTCGCGAAGCAGGCGCTCATAAACAGAATCGCTGAGATTCATGCCGGCGCCACCCTGTGCTTTAGGGGTGAGATCAGACATTGGTGGGGTTCTCCTTCATCACATCCTGCCTCCGCCCCAAAGTTAGGAGGGAGGCGATCGAATGGCACCTACGTTACCTCCCCCACCGCCATTCGGTGTTGCCTGTTCGCTAACAGCGAGTCTTGCCTATTCCAGCCTCTGGATGAGCGCGCGCATCTTGTTGGTGGCCAGTTCCTGCCAAGCCGGGTCGTTTCGATACTCTTCGAACATTCGGTGTGCAATGGCTCTCGCCGAATTCGCTGCCGCCGGCCTGAGATTCTGGCGCACTTCTTTCGCCCCGGGCGCCCTGTGCCCTGCTCTTCCACTGCTCGGGCAGCGCTCGTAACGCCCATTTTTTGGCTTTTCGGGGTCGTCGTCGTTTCCGCCGTGGTGAGTGGCGCAGACTGCGACGAGGTTTTCTTGGCTCGTCACGCCGCCTTTCGACGCCGCCTGTACGTGATGCAACTGGCAATTGACCGCCCGACGGTGGCAGTCGGGGTCTGCGCACAACACTTGGTCTGCCTGTGCTACCAGTCGCTGGGTGTTGTTGGCGTAGCGCCCAGGATTGTCGTGGATTGGTTCAAAAGGCACGATGCCCACGGGTTCCGGCACACCGGTGGTGGCGTTTTCGCCATAGAACAGCGCCAGGCCATGGTCGTGCAGGATGGCGTCGGCAAGCTCGGAAAAATGAATTTGGGCGCCGTCGGTGGTTGAGAGCAGGCCGTGCTCCGCGTGGCGGGCGCCGGTGATAGGGATGATGACCATCGGTAGCCGCTGCTGCTCCTCCTGATTTCCGCCAGAAGTTAGGAGGGAGGTGGCGGCGTCGGCCATGGCTTGGGAATGGCTCAGGCTCGGATCGCGCTTGCGCAACCCCCTGGCTTGGCGATGCAGGTCGGATTCGACTTGGGCCATGGTGGCGTCGGCAAGCGAAAGGTGCAGGTGGCGCTGTCCGCCGGCGTCTGCGGTGGCGGAGATTCTTAAGGAGCGTCGCCATGGGGTGTGTTCTTCGCCGTTGAGTTCGCGAACCCGTGCGGTGGCGTGCGCTTTGACTTCCGCCACGCTGCGCCCCTCGGCCCATTGATACAGTTCGAGGCGGAGTTCCTCTCTGCCCAGGCTACTTGCGGGCGTGAGGGAGCGCACTGATGCGTTGATAGCTTTGAGCACCTCGATGCCGAGCAGGTTTCTTTCTGCGACCGCGATGGCGCGTTCGCGCAGCATGGGTGATTCGCTGAAGCCGAACAGGACTTTTCCTAAAGCTAAAACGCTGCCAACCCACGACTCAGTCAAACCCGTCGCAGCCGCGATATCCGATCGCTTATGCCCCAATTCCTGCTGTTGGTAGAAAAACCGCGCCACCTCAACACCGCGCGATGCGAAAATTTCAATTGCCCCCGAGACCTTCATGGCTGCATTCTGAGCATCAACGAGGTGGTGACGCAACAAGACCCACGCCGAGGGGCGTGGGTCTTGTGGATAACTTGGGGTTAGGCGCCAGATTTAGGGAAATCTGTGGATAACCCCTCCTAAGTTTGCTGAGAAGTTAGGAGTCTTCGTCGGTTTCTTCTTCGCCGTAGTAATCGGCGGGATCAACCTTATTGCCCTCTTCATCGGTCACGCTCGTGCGGCAGATGGCTGCTGCGAGTGCTTTGCCGCGACGGACGTCGGCGAAGACGTTGGCGATTTGGCCGGACTGCTGGAGTTGCATGACGAACTCGTTGGGGTCCATGCCGTAGCTCTGGGCGGTGAACAGGATGTGGTCGGTGAGTTCCTGTTGGCTGACCTCGGGCTGCTCTTCTTCGGCGACTGCGTCGAGGAAGAGTTGGGTGCGCACGGCTTCTTCGGAGTTCTTGCGGTTGTTGTTGTCGAACTCTTCGCGGTCCATGCCTTGGGCTTCGAGGATGGAGTTGAGCATCTTCTCGTCGCCACCGAACTGGCCGAGGATCTGGTGCAGTTGTGCGTGCACCTGCTCGTCGACAACGCCCTGGGGCAGTTCGAATTCGGTTTCGGCGAGTGCGGCCTTGAGCACTTCGTCGCGGATGGCGCCGGCCTGGGTGGTCTTAGCCTGCTGCTCGACCTGCTCCTTGGTGGCTTCGCGCAGCTCTTCGACGGTGTCGAATTCGGAGGCCATTTGGACGAACTCTTCGTCGAGTTCGGGCAGCTTGCGCTCCTTGGTCTGCTGCACGGTGACGGTCACGGTGGCTTCTTCGCCGGCGTGCTCGCCATTTTCGAGCTTGGTGGTGAATTCGGCGGACTCGCCGGTCTTCAGGCCGCGCAGGGCGGTGTCAAGACCCTTGATCAGGTCGTCGGAGCCAACCTGGTAGGACATGCCCTCGGTGGTGGCCTCGTCGATGGTTTCGCCATCGACGGTGGCGGAGAGGTCAATGACGGCGAAGTCGTTGGTCTTCAGCTTGCGCTTGGTGTCTTTCAGCTCGCCGAAGCGCTCGCGAAGTTGATCAATTTGCTTGTCGACGGCCTCGTCGTCGATCTTCAGCGCCGGCACGGTCACCTCGATCTTGGAGAAGTCCGGCACCTTGATCTCGGGGCGAATATCAACCTCGGCAGTGAACTCAACGAGTTCATTGTCTTCGATCTTGGTGATGTCGATGCTGGGCTGACCAACCACAGCAAGCTCGTGCTCCTCACAAGCCTGCTGGTAGCGGGAGGGAAGCATGTCGTTCACGACCTGCTCCAGCACCGGCCCACGGCCAACACGAGCGTCGATAAGCTGACGTGGCGCCTTGCCACGGCGGAAGCCGGGGATGTTGATCTGCTGCGATAAAGCGGCATACGCCTGGTCGATTTCCGACTTCAGCTCCTCGAAGGGAACCTCTACGGTGAGCTTGACGCGGGTCTCGCTCAGCTTTTCGACGGAACTCTTCACGAGTCACACTCCTGCTCAAATTGATTTCGTTGAAAATCCCCCCACGCTGAAAGCGATGGAGGGACCTTTGTCGGGACGACAGGATTTGAACCTGCGACCCCCTGCTCCCAAAGCAGGTGCGCTACCAAGCTGCGCCACGTCCCGTGAAGCCCTTACAAGGCCTGGTTCAGCAGTGTACACAGACAAAGCCCAAACTACTGAATCGCCCCTCCTAACTTTTATAAATTCCCAGGTCAATGCGAGCTTTCCGAACGCAGCTTGCACCCGATAGGGCAAGCAACCTAGAGTTACTCAACAGGCAAGGCAAGCCCTCGGGAATGTCGTATAGTGGCTAATACCTCAGCCTTCCAAGCTGAAGACGCGGGTTCGATTCCCGTCATTCCCTCAAAAGAACGTCACTCTGGATACAAGGAATCCCGGTCATTCCGGGAAGTGTCCGGGGTGGCGTTTTCGCTGTTCTAGAGAGGTTTTTGGGTGTCGTGGTCGGGGGCCCTGTCGGTGGCTGATCGGGCCTTCGGAGTGTCCTCTCAGTGGGTGGCTTGGCTGGTTGAGGCAGGAAGCGTCAAAAAGTATGGCCTAGCGTCAAATGGTTTCCCGATGTATCTGTGAGGATGTTGGTTAGAAAGCCGTTATCTTTGATGGTGCTTGCGAAGCGATTCACCGAGCTCGCATATCGCATGGGAAAGCGTAATTGTCTGGGCGCTCGAGTGTTTTCGGTCTGCTCATAGTATTCGCTAAAGGCCTCATGGGATAGCCTGCCCGATGTCGTTAAGTAGATGTAATCTCTCAATCGAGTTCTTGTTTAACGCCCTTAGAAACGATCAAGGTGGGGTGTCCAGAAGTCGACTTCTCCCGGACACCCCACCTTTGCTCTGATGTGGCTATGCCACCGGGATTTCCCAGATAGGGGTGTGCATCTGGTCTGTGGCGAGGTAACGCTCCACGGTGTTGTGTTGCGCTGTGGCTCGTTGTTGAAGGAACGTCGACTGCGTCTGGTTCATTGGTAGGTACTGGTTAATGACCCAGGCTCGTGGGGTAATACCAGCGCGGGCGAGGTCATCAGCGAGTTCCTTGGCTTCCAAGATCGGAGTCGACTCGGGTAGCGTTACCAGGATCGGGAATGTCCGGTCCTGGTCTCTCAGACGCATAAGAGCGGTCAGTGTGCCATCGCTACCTTCGGTTGCCCCGGATTGGCGAAGGAGCTCTCGGTGATAGGAGCCGGTAGCGTCCAAAAGCAGCAGGGTGTGTCCGGTGGGAGCTGTATCGATAATGACCCAGCGGTGGTCAGCTTCTTCTAGGACAGCAGAGAATGCCCTGAAGACAGCAACTTCTTCTGTGCATGGGCTGGCGAGGTCCTCGATGAGCTGTGCTCGGCCATCAGCATCCAGTGTCGCGCCCTTGGTGTTGAGCACTTCTTGACGATAGTCTTCCACGACCTTGTGCGGATCAATGCTGACCACATCGAGGCCTGGATATTTCTGCGGAAGAGTCATATCCAAGTGTGAAGCCGGGTCAGTAGTCGCCAGAAGCACAGGCAACCCCTTGCTAGCGACAGAGATGGCCAGTGCCTGCGCGACGGTCGTCTTACCTACTCCACCTTTACCCATTGTCAGAACGACTTTGGGGCCGCCTTCGATGATCTGTTCTGTTGCCTGAGACAGGGCAGATTGCACCACTTCGTTAATGTCGGCAACTTTGGCGGATGGTAGTTCCTCAAGGCCTGGCACGTTCTCATGGAACTGCGGGGCAACTGTAGTTAGCCCGTTGATTCCCATGACGGGTTCAGGGTTCATGGGAATCGTGAAGCATGCCAAACCACTGAGCGCTGGATGGGTGGTCGCCAGCCCCTTGAGGACGCTCTGCTCACCGAGCATGAGCCTACGGTGGAGCGGGTCGTTGTCTGCTTTGGGCAAGAGTGCGTTGACAACCAGCGCCTGCGGCGTAACCCCGAGTTCCGAGAGCTCGCTGGCTGCGCGCTCAGCCTCCTGAAGAGTGGAATCTTGAGCACGTGCCACAAGCGCCAAAGTGGTCAGCGCAGGGTCCTTCAGCGCATTGACCGCATCTTCGTAGGTCTGCCGATGCTTATCAAGCCCTGACAATGGGCCAAGGCAGGAAGCATCACCGGTCCCCTTCTCGATAAAAGACGACCAGTCGCCCGGCAGTGCGAGCAGCCGCAGCGTATGGCCTGTGGGGGCGGTGTCGAAAATAATGTGATCGTAGGCATCGACGATGTCTGGGGAGACGAGGAAGTCAACAAAGCTGTTGAATGAGGCGACCTCCACCGTGCATGAGCCAGAGAGCGTCTCCTCGGACTCGCGCAGCACTTCGGGCGGCAGAAGGTGACGAACTGGCTCAAGAATCGACTCGCGATACTTTTCTGCCTCCACGTTCGGGTCAATCTCGATCGCATCGAGCTTGACCTCCATCCCCATCTCCCTGGCGACAACGTCGCCTAGTGCAGTAATTTCAGATCCAATGGATTGACCGAAGACCTGAGCAACATTTGACGCGGGATCCGTCGAAACCAGCAAGACTTTGCGCCCTTGCGCAGCTAGTGAAAGAGCGGTAGCGCATGACACGGTCGTCTTACCGACCCCACCCTTGCCGGTGAACATCAGAAACTTCGTTGTTGGCGGCCACTGGCTCAACAGCATCCCGAAGCACCTCCACAACACGACGAGCTTGCCACCGGAAGCTCCGATCGGCCGTCACGTGCAACCTGAGAATCGGAGTTGCCCACAGAATCTCGACGCACCCACGCACGCAATTGCGCCAGGGTGGGATACACACCCTTAAGGACGATCTCGCCGTCAATCACCACAACAGGAAGAGAATCAGCCCCTTCAGACTCAAGCAACTCCCGTACAACCGGAGTGGATGCAAACTCCAACGGAGCGCTGGCCAAGTTGTGCCGCACCACGTCCACCCCTTCCTTTCGCGCGGCACTCACAGCCGCCGCCGCATCAACGACTTCCTGGTCAACGTTCTCGCCGCATACTCCCGACGAACAGCACATCGCCGGGTCAAAGATCTCAATCTTGGCCATCTTCGTACCTCCACGTGTCATATCGATGATTATCGATACATAACATACTAGACTCACATATCGACAACTGTCAATATGTGGTATCGTGGAGGAGTGAATGATAGTCGCACGTGTACCCGCCCCGTAGGTAAGGTGGATTTGCCGTCGGTGTCGCTTGAAACCCGGGTGGAGCAGTTCAAGGCACTGGGTGATATCACTCGACTGCAGTTAGCTTTGATGGTGAGGCGGGCTGCCCCGTCCCCAGTGTGTGCATGCAACTTTCCTGATGCCTTCGGCATGAGCCAATCGACGATCTCCCACCACTTGGCCAAACTGGTGAAGGCAAGGGTTCTCGAAAGACAGAAGCGAGGGAAATGGGCGTACTTCACGCTCAACCCAGACTTTGATCAAAATCTTCTCGCGAACTTAGCCCCAGGAGCCGCTATGAACGTTAATGCCGCAACCTCAGGAACCACGATCTTGTTCGCCTGCCGGCAAAATGCCGGACGTTCCCAGATTGCCGCAGCGTTAGCTAAGCAACTTGCACCAGAAGGGGTGACGATCCTGTCGGCAGGATCTGAACCTGCTGATGTTGTTCACCCTGTCGTCGTTGACGCCCTTGCCGAGCTCGGCCTTCAACCTGATTCTCAACCCAAGCCACTTGACCCTGCACAGGTGAAAACATCTGACTGGGTCGTCACCATGGGATGCGGCGAAGCCTGCCCCTTCTTCCCGGGAGTCCATTATCAAGACTGGGAGATCGACGACCCCAGCGATCGTCCACTCGAAGAAGTGCGGGTCATCATCGACCAAATTAGAACACGCGTCCAGGAACTGCTGGACACAGTCTCCCAAGGGTAATCCCCATGAGCCTCTCTGGTTGCAAAGAGTCTTGGTACAACCGGGAGGTATTCAGAGTGACGTTTTTAGTGTTCTCGCGCAGATTTCCGTAGCTCTAATAAGAGTCGTGTGGAGCCGGTGAAAAGCTCTTGGTGAAGTCCGGATGTCACTTCGGATCACTCTCTCAGGCAGCTCCTCGCCCTGTGTTTGTCGGTCCAATCTAAGGGTGTGAGCCTCGTGTCGACTTTGTCGAACTAATACTTACTTACGGATGTGCTTTCTTATTGAATTTCATTCCGCAGGCTCCTCGGGAATGATGGTTGCAATATCAGAGAGTTGGCAGTCCAGTGCGATACAAATTTTGGCGAGGACTTCGGAGGTAACGTCGCCATCTTTACCAAGTTCGGCGATGGTAGCAGGGGGCAAGCCTGCTTGGGTTCACATCTCCCCTTTTGTCATGTCTAGGTCGATGAGGAGTTTCCATAGCGGTTTGAAGGTGATAGGCATGGCTAGTTGTTCTCGTCAGTCGTTTCTGTGTTCCAGGTGAAGCCGTAGAGTGCTCGGGCGCCGTCGTCAAGATGGATGACTCGTGTGGCTTCGACGAGTTCTTCGGCGCGCTGGCCGTATGCCTTTGTTGCGTCGAAGGAGAAGAAGACTTGCTTTGGCTCACTAGCTCTGCTGGAGAGATGCGGACTGCATGTAGACGCTGAGCAGTTCCCTGACGGGTGCGTGCCCGACGAGCTTGATGATTGCGGAGTCGTGGATGAGGAATGGCAGTGGGGTGTGGCGGAGCATCGCGACGTCGAAGATGGCTACGTGTCGTGATTTTGCTCCGGAGCCCCGGTCTCCGCAGTGATCGAACTCGTAATTGATGCCCTTGGTGGTCACCTTGAACCGGAACTTTGGGCATACCTTCCGGTCGCCGTGCGGATACAGCTCACTGTTGACTTCATTCATGACAGCCTTGAAGTCGGCTGTGATCGCCCCGGTGACTGCTTTTCCTAGGAGGTCTTCGAGCAGGTGCTTGCGCTGGTTCCTGAGTTCTTCTTTCTCGTCGTAGATTTTAATTTGGACTTCGAGGCGCAGTACTGTGCCGTGTACTTCCAGGGCGTGATTGTAGGTTTCCTCATCGAGGAAGGCAGATTCTCCTAAGGCCAGAATGTGTGCTTTCTTCTGCCGGATCTGTTCCGTGAGGTGTTCGATCTGCGCCCTGTATACGTGTTGTTGTTCTTCGAGTTGGCTTCGAAGGATTCGTGAGAGTTCGTGATGATAGAACTCTACGGTCTCGAGCTTTTCGTGATTGGCTTGTGGGAAGTAGGTGTAGAACTCTGCGAGATCGCTGGTGGTGATGCGGGTTCCTCCGTCTAGGAGGGTTGTCACGTTGGCGAGCCGGCCCTCAAGTTGGGCTAGCTTAGTAGTGAGCGGGCGAAGGACTGCGCGTGCTGATTCGCGTTCCTTGCGTGCCTGGATCTCTGCTTGGAAGAGGTCCAAGTCGTTGCCGCGCCGGAGCTGTTTAGATTCTTCTCGCGCGTGGGCGAGTTCCTGCTCGGCTGTCTTTCGTTGCGTCTTGCCTTTAGGGCCCTATAAGGCATGTAGTCGCCGTTGGAGACGCGTTGAATCGCATTGATATCTTTGGTCAGCTCATCAACTTGTTTTTGAGCGGTGACTGCTTTTTCGTGGGAACCGAACAGACGGAGCGTGACCAGGGCGCCATTTTTGTTGGATTCTCGTGAGACTGCAGCCAGTGGCCAGTCGAGGGTACCGAGCACTTCCTCGTCTAGACGGGCCAAGCGGGTGACGATGTCTCGCCAGGTTGTATCGGTGTATTCCAGCCCATAGCTAGTAAGGAGGAACTGTGAATACTGCTCCAGTGGCACAAGCTGCCCGTCTCGATTTTCCAGTCTGGGTCGGCGTAGGTAGTCACATAGCCGTAGCGTTCCGTGGAGCGTGAGTAGTGGTGGTCGGTACCGTGCAGGTGCAGAGTGAAATAGATGGTGTGGTGGCCGACAGCTCCTCCTAGGCGGACTACGTCAGATTCTTGAAACTGGCTACCACCGTAGACGAAGTCGATGATCTGCATGAAGGTGGTTTTGCCAATCGAGTTTTGTGCATCGTCGGCACCTTCGATGATGTTCAATCCGGGATGGAACTCGATGATCGGGCGTGGCTTGTCGTCGCAGCGGACCCGTGACCACCTTTGGTCAAAATAAAACCTCCGAACGCAAGCAAGCGATCGGAGGTTTTTCTCATGAGCAAACGCTTATTGTCATTAAAAGACTCACCTATCAAGATCTAAAAGCTGCAAAAGTGCAGTTCAGGGGAATAAGGACACTGAGCAGGGAACTACCCTTTTTTCAATAAGACCTCTACTATATGAGTCATGACACCGAAGATCATTGACGCGGAAACCGGTATCGAACTCTGGACTGCCGTGGACTGCGCGGAATATTCCGGCACCGCCCGCGGCACCTTCACAAGCTACGCAGGGCGAGGCCGGGCGCCCGCCCCCACCGCAAAACTTCATGGATTAACGCTTTGGAATTCCGAGGAAATCAAAGCGTGGGTCGAGCAACGCGCTCAAGGCCGAAAACCCTCCTAACTTCCGGAGGAAGTTAGGAGGGTGGGGGTTGGGAATGCACCGCAGCGGAAAATTAAACTTTCACCCCGCAACACCCAAAACCTGTGGATAACAATCGGCCACCTACCCACGCCTGTGGATAAGTGGCCAAATCTTTTTTCTTCGCGCTGTTAAGCCTCGGGCTGCACTCCGTCGTCTTCGTACTTGCTCAGAATGTCGATGCGTCGTTGGTGTCGCTCCTCCTGACTCCATGCGGAAGTTAGGAAGGAGTCGACGATGGCGAGTGCTTCTTGTTCAGAGTGCATCCGCCCACCAATGCCAATGAGCTGCGCATTGTTGTGTTCGCGCGCCAGTTTGGCGGTTTCTGGTGACCAGGCGAGGGCGCAGCGTGCGCCTTTGACTTTGTTGGCTGCGATTTGTTCGCCATTGCCGGAGCCCCCGAGGACGATGCCGAGGGAGCCTGGGTCGGCGACGACGCGTGTGGCGGCGTCGATGCAGAAGGCGGGGTAGTCGTCGTTGGCGTCGTATTCGTGGGCGCCGCAGTCGATTACTTCGTGGCCTTGGGCTTCGAGGTGCTTGGCGATGGCATTTTTAGTTTCGAACCCTGCATGGTCCGCTCCGAGATATACACGCATGGGGGTTATCCTACGCGTCGAATTGGGGGTCTTCGGTGCGGGAGCGCTTGAGTTCGAAGAAATGGGGGTAGTTGCCGAGGGTGACGGAGGCGTCGAAAAGCTTGCCGGCTTCCTCGCCCTTGGGGATGCGGGTGAGCACGGGGCCGAAGAAGGCTGCGTCGCCAAGTTTGAGCACCGGTGTGCCCACATCGTTGCCGACCGCGTCCATGGCCTGCTGGTGGAAGTCGCGCATTTGCTTGTCGACGTCCTGCGTATTCGCCACCTGCGCAAAGCTTGGGTCGAGGCCGAGCTCATCGAGGGTCGCGGCAATCACATCGTCATAGGCCCCGAAACCACTGCGGCCGCCTTGGCCTTCATTGTGCAATTTCGTGCCGATGGCGGTGTAGTAATCGTCGAGGCGATCCGGTGCCTGCAGCGCAATGATGGTGGCCACGCGCGCAGGGCCCCAGGCGGCCTTGATGTGCTCGCGATACGCCTCGGGCAGTTCCTCGCGGCCCTCGTTGAGCACGCCGAGGCTCATCGGCACCCACTGCACCTGCACGTCACGGACTTGTTCAACCTCCTTCATCCAACGGGAGGTGATCCAACAAAATGGGCAGGTGGCATCGAACCAGAACGTCACTTTTTCACTCATGGTGCTCCTTGTAATTCCTTGCGTAAGTTAGGAGGGGAATGTGAAACCAATTGTAGGAGGAAGAGCACAAAGGTGTCTTCAATCAATCTCACCCAAGCCGAAGCCCAGGCACGCGCAGCGCTAGTGCGCGTGAATAATTACCACGTCAGCCTCGACCTCACTGCCTCGGAGAAGACCTTCCCTTCGCGCACGCTGGTGTCGTTCGAAGCCCTCGAAGACGGCAGCACCTTTATCGACCTGCGCGCCGAGGACGTCCACAAATTGGTGCTCGATGACGTCGACATCACCGATGCCGCCGTGCCGCGCACGGATGGCGTCTACCAGGAGGCAGCAGGCATCTCGCTGGATCTGCGTGCAGGCGCTCACGAGCTGATGATTGAAGCCACCGCGCGCTATTCCAATTCCGGCCAGGGGTTGCACCGCTTCGTGGATCCCGAAGACGACAAGGTCTACCTCTACACCCAGTTCGAAACTGCCGACGCCAAGCGCATGTTCGCCTGCTTCGATCAACCAGACCTCAAGGCCACCTACGATTTTGAAATCACCGCGCCTTCCCACTGGAAGGTCATTAGCAACGCTGCCGCCGATATCACCGAAGCCGGGGATCACAGCGTGCACCGCTCGCGCATCGACTATCCCCTATCCACCTACCTCGTCGCGGTATGCGCGGGCGAATACTACGAGGTATCCGATACTTGGTCGGGCACGCTGACCCGCTACGACACCACGCCCGAGGATCAGCCCGACACACTCGAGATCCCCATGTCGATTTTCTGCCGCGCTTCCCTTGCGCAGCATTTGGACGTCGACAAGCTTTTCAAAGAAACCAAACAGGGCTTCGACTACTACCACGCCCACTTCGGCATCGCCTACCCATTCGGCAAATACGACCAGCTCTTCGTGCCCGAATTCAACATGGGCGCCATGGAAAACGCCGGCGCCGTGACCTTCCGCGACGAATACGTCTTCTCCTCCAAAGTCACCGAATACCGCTACGAACGCCGCTGCGACACCATCTTGCACGAAATGGCCCACATGTGGTTCGGCGACCTCGTCACCATGCGCTGGTGGGGCGATCTCTGGCTCAACGAATCCTTCGCCACCTGGTCAGCAGCCATCAGCCAAGCCGAAGCCACCGAATACACCAACGCCTGGGTCACCTTCGCCAACGTAGAAAAATCCTGGGCCCTCCAACAAGACCAACTGCCCACCACACACCCCATCACCGCAGACGCAGGCGACATCGAAACCGTCGAGCAAAACTTCGACGGCATCACCTACGCCAAAGGCGCATCCGTACTCAAACAACTCCAAGCCTATGTCGGCCGCGAAGCCTTCTTCGCCGGAGTGCGCCAACACTTCGCCACGCACGCCTACGGCAACGCCACCTTCGACGATCTGCTCGCAGCACTCGAAAGCGCGTCGGGCAGGGATCTCAGTGGGTGGGCCGGGCAATGGCTCAAGACCACAGGCGTCAACCCCCTCTCTCCTAACTTTGAGCAAAAGTTAGGAGAGTATACGAGCTTCGAAATCCACCAAGGCCCCGCCGCCCCCGGCGCCGGCGAACTGCGCACCCACCGCGTCGCCGTTGGCCTCTACCGCCTCGAAGGCGATCAGGTTCACAGGTTCAAGCGCGTTGAGGTGGACGTCGAAGGCGCTGTAACCCCGGTGCCTGAGCTCGTTGGCTGCGAGGTCGCTGATCTGGTGCTCGTCAATGATGACGACCTCACCTACTGCCTCATGCAGCTCGATGAGGCTTCGAGCAACTTCGTGCTCAACAACATCGACAAGATTGACGACGCCATGCCGCGCACCCTCTGCTGGTCCGCCGCATGGGAGGCCACCCGCGCCGGCACGATGCGCGCCCGCGACTTCCTCCAGCTCGTCCAACGCGGCGCCCCCGCCGAAACCCACATCGCCGTGCTTGAACGAGTCCTCATGCAAGCCCGCCGAGCCCTCCACTCCTACGCCGACCCGGCATGGGCGCGCGAGCACGGCAATGCTCTGCTTGAAGACATTTGCCTCCAGGGGGCCAAGCAGGCCGCACCGGGCAGCGACCGCCAACTCTCCTTCCTCCTAACTTTGGCCAATATTCAGGTGTCGGAATCCACCGCAGCGATCTTCGAGCAATTGCTTGTCGACGACACCGACGCCATCCCCGGCGTGGTTGTCGACACCGATCTGCGCTGGCAGCTTTTGATCGCCCTGATTGCCAACGGCTTTATCACCGGCGATGAGGTAGAGCGTCGAATCAACGCGCTGCTGGAATCCGATCCCACCTCGGCAGCCAAGCTGTTTGCCATCAAAGCAGAAGCTGCCCAGCCGGACGCGAAGGTCAAAGAAGCGATTTTCGAAGAGCTCATCGACCCGGACAACCCCATGTCCAACCTGTACCGACGCCACAAGATTGAAGGGCTCCGTGCCCCAGCATCAAGCAACGCGCTCAGTGGCCTCAACCAGGCCATCTACGAGCACGCCGAACACCTCTGGCAAGCCATGTCCTCCGAGGTGGCACTGGTGACCGTCACCGGCTTATTCCCCGGCTGGGACACCAGCGAGGAAGCTCATGAGCGCTCGGCGAAGTTCCTTGAACGCTCACTGCCGGCCGGGCTTCAGCGCGTGATCGCCGAAGGCAACGCCGAGCAACAACGAGCGCTGCACAATCAGCGCGTCGACCGCGGCTAGGAACGCGGGCGCGGAGAAGAAAAAACTTTGCCCCACTTATCCACAGGTTGGATAGTGGGGCTTAAAGTTATCCACAGTTAGGGGCTTCTCCCCTCCTAACTTTGCTCAAGAGTTTGGAGGGAGGAGGAGATGTCGTCGAGCAAATCCTCAATATCTTCAATCCCCACAGAAATCCTCACCAACTCTTTCGGCACCTCGAGTGTGGAGCCGTTGACGGATTGGTGCGTCATGCTGGCGGGGTGTTCGATGAGTGATTCGACGCCGCCCAAGGATTCGGCGAGCAGGATGAGTTTGGTGTTGAGGCAGAAGTTGCGTGCGTCGGCTTCGGTGTGGAAGAGCACTGAGATCATGGCGCCGGGGCGTCGCATTTGCTTCTTGGCGATCTCGTGGCCGGGGTTGGAGGCCAGGCCTGGGTAGTAGACCTTGGCTACGCGGGGGTCGGCTTCGAGGTATTCGGCGATCGTTTGGGCGTTTTCGCAGTGGCGGTCCATGCGGACTGCGAGCGTCTTGATGCCTCGGGCGGTGAGGTAAGCGTCGAAAGGCGAGCTAATTGCGCCGGCGTCGCCTTGGAAGCCGTAGACGAGTTCGTCGAATTCGGCGTCGTTGCTCACCAGCGCGCCGCCGACGACGTCGGAGTGCCCGCCGAGGTATTTGGTGGCGGAGTGCAGCACGACGTCGGCGCCGAGTTCGAGGGGGCGTTGGAGGTAGGGGGTGGCGAAGGTGTTATCGACGACGAGTTTGGCGTCGTGCTGTTCGATTTGCTTTGCGACGTCCGCGATGTCGGTAATGCTCAGCGCGGGGTTGGTGGGCGTTTCGAGCCACACGACGGCGGTGTTGTCTTTGAGCGCGTCGTGCACGGCGTTGGGTTGGGTGGTGTCCACGACGGTGAATTCCACTCCCCAGTCACCGAATACCTTGTCGATGAGCCTGAAGGTGCCGCCGTAGGCGTCGTGGCCCAAGATCATGTGCTTGCCGGGGCGCAGGAGGGTTCGCAGGGCGACGTCGGTGGCGGCCATGCCTGATGCGAAAACGCGACAGTACTTGGCTTGTTCTAACGCGGCGATGGTGCGCTCTAGTGCTGCGACGGTGGGGTTGCCCACGCGTGAATATTCAAAGCCTCCGCGCAGTTCGTTGATGCCGTTTTGGGCAAAGGTCGTTGACGCGTAGATGGGTGTATTAACAGGCCCGTAGAGGTTGTCGGGGTGGTAGCCGCCGTGAATGGCTGCGGTGTGAAAGCCCTGGCTCATGGAACATCCTTATGGGTCGGGGGCAATGATATGTACGCACATACTAGACCAAGCGGTTCATTCATGCGGTGTTCCATGAATAAAAATGCCCCTCTAGGCTAAACCTCATGAACGACGAGTCCGTGTACCAATCCATCGGCGGCGAGGCAACCTTCCGAGACGTTGTCCACCGCTTCTACCAATCGGTGCGCAACGACGACATCATCGGCCCGATGTACCCCGAAGACGATTGGGAAGGCGCCGAAGACCGCCTCAGAATGTTCCTCGCCCAATACTGGGGCGGACCAAGCGACTACTCCCAACAGCGCGGCCACCCCCGACTCAGAATGCGCCACGCCCACTTCCGCATCGACGCCAAAGCCGCCCAACGCTGGCTTGAGCTCATGGACGAAGCCATCGACACTACCGACATCGCACCACCCCAGCGCGAAGCCCTACGCGAACACATGCAACGAGTCGCCTACATGCTGATCAACACCGCGGGCTAATGCTCATTGCCATCGGGATCCTCGCCGGCGCCATCGTGCCGATCCAAACCATTGCCAACACCCGGCTCAGCCGCACCACCGGCACAGCACTATCCGCTTCCCTGCTCAGCTTCAGCGTCGGCACCATCGCACTGCTCATCATCACCAGCATCACCGGCACGCTCCCCCAGCTCCACCAAGTCCTCGCACAACCACCATCAACACTCATCGGCGGGGCACTCGGCGTGATCGCGTTAAGCGGCAACATCATCCTCTACCCAAAACTCGGGGCCATTCAAACCGTGGTGCTGCCCATTTGCGGACAAATTATTGCCGGATTGCTCATCGACAGTTTCGGGCTTTTCGACGCCCCTATTATCCCTCCTAACTTTCTGCGAATCTTAGGAGCGGCCGTGGTGCTCATCGGAGTGATTGCGTGTGTCTGGCGCCCCAACACCACCAGCGCCAAACACCACCTGCCCCTGCAGCTTGCCGGCATCGGTTTTGGCATGTGCCTTGCTGCCCAGTCGGCGATTAATGGCCAGCTTGGGCGCAGTTTGGGTTCCGCGCTTTCTGCCGCCCTGGTGTCTTTTGTGGTGGGAACAGCCACGTTGACGCTTGTCAACTGTTACCCGCGCTGGCGCCCAAATCTGTGGATAACTCGGCCGCTGGGACCCTGGTGGATGTGGATCGGTGGAATTTGCGGCGCAAGTTTTGTTTCCGTCAATGCACTCCTGGCACCGCAAATCGGTACCGGTCTGACTGTCATGGCAGCGTTGGGCGGCATGATGGCAGCGAGTGTGGTCGTCGATTGGGTGCGGGGTGCCCGGGTGACGGGGATGCAGGTGTTGGGGTTGCTGCTTTTGGCTGCAGGCGTCTCCCTCCTAACTTTTGGCAAAAGTTAGGAGAGGGCGGCGGCGACGGTTTCGTTGAGCAGTTGGCCGTGGCGCGTCATCAACCCGCCTTTAAGCCCCGGGAAGCGCTCGAATGCTTGGTCCACGCCGCCGGCTGCGATGGCGCGAACGTAGGGCAGCGTGGCTGATGAAAGGGCGCGGGTGGAGGTATTGGCGACGGCGCCTGGCATGTTGGGCACGCAGTACATGAGGGAGTTGGCCACTTGGAAGGTGGGGGCTTCGTGGCTGGTTTTGCGGGAGGATTCGAAGCAGCCGCCTTGGTCGATGGCGACGTCGACGAGCACGCTGCCGTGTTTCATGTCGGCAACCAGGCTGTCGGGTACAAGTACGGGGGCTTTGGCGCCGGCGACGAGGACGGCGCCGATGACGAGGTCGGCGTCGAGAAGTTCTTGGCGGATGGAGGCGGGGTCGGAGACGATGGTGCGCACTTGGCCGTGGTAGAGGTCGTCGAAGTGCGCGAGGGTGCGCGCGTTGACGTCGAGGACGGTGACTTGGGCTCTGAGTCCGTGGGCCATGGCGACGGCGCTGGCGCCGACTTGGCCGCCGCCGATGACGACGACTTTTGCGGGGCTGGTGCCGGGCACGCCGGACAGGAGCACGCCGCGGCCTCCCTGGGGGCTGAGGAGGTGGTGAGCACCTTCGATGGTGGCGAGCCTTCCGGCTACTTGGCTCATGGGGGCCAGCAGCGGCAGTCCGCCTTGGGCGTCGGTGACGGTTTCATAGGCAACGGAGGTCGTGCCTGCGTTGAGTAGGGCCTCGGCAACCTCGGGGCATGCTGCGAGGTGGAGGTAGGTGAAAAGTGTTTGATCGCGGAGGTATTCAAACTCTTCTGGTTGGGGTTCTTTCACCTTGAGAACCAGGTCGGTATCCCATGCGTCGGCGACGTCGACAAGCTGTGCTCCGGCGGCTTGGAATTCTTCGTCGGACATGGCCGCGCCCCTGCCTGCGCCGCGTTGGACGAGGACTTCGTGGCCGTCGTTGACCAGTGCTTGCACGCCTAGGGGCTGCAAGGCGACGCGACCTTCGCGGTTCATGACTTCTTTGGGAATTCCGATACGCATGGTGTCTCCATTTCGTGTCCGCGTCCTGGATGCGACGCGCTGTGATCTAAAACACCATCATTGAATCATGTGAGCCAGCGAACTACAAGAGGGGCAGCCCCCGCGAGAAATAGGCACTCGCCACCACCGTATCCACGCGCAACCAGCGCCCGGCGGCACTCACACGCACCTGACGAGGCGCAGACACATCAGCAGGCGGGATCAGACCATAGACATCACACGCGAAAATCACACGCATCGGCACCTCGCGGCCCTCCACGGTCAGCACCGTTTGATCCAGCAGGCTCGGCGGCACCCCCAAAGGGCCACTATGGGCACGGGCTAAGGTGCGACCCTCCTCGGCCAATTGCGCCACCACCTCCCCCGGCACCTCGTCAAGGAAAGAAAAACCCTCGACAGGCGGCAAGGCTCCGGGCCATTGAGCTTCTCGACGAACCACGTGGCCCGAAAGAAGGTCACCAACACCCATCACGCCCTCCTCCAGGGCGCAATCTTGAGGCACATCGATAGCGAGGAGGGCCTCGAAGGGGGTGGTGATAAACGCCTGGGCCAGGCGGTGATCACGCTGGCGAACCCTCAGCAGCGCCTGGGCGTCGAGGCGCTGGGCGCGGTGAAGTAATGCCGAGAAATTTCCGCTTGGCACAGTTGGACGATGCTGACCTTCGAACATTCCTGCAATCTTAGGAGGAGTGTCCACGGGTGAGTACCTTCATCTCCTTTTCGGTGATCTGCCTTGGCTTGGAAGTAGGCAGATCAATCGCCACCTGCACGGTGTGTACGGTGGCGCAGACATGCCCTTCGCCGTCGTGCAGCGTTTGTCGCGTAGTAAACGAGGAGCGGCCGATATTGGTCACCACCGTCTCAACGCGCACTTTATCCGTCGAGGGCATCATCGGGCGCAGGTAATCAACTTCGATCTTTCGCACAAATACCGGCGGGATATCAAAGCCTTCCGCCCCAAATTCGTCCTGCGCCCAGCGCAGCCGCGCCTCTTGGGCAAGCTCAACATAGGCCGCGTTATTGACGTGCCCAAAGCGGTCGAAGTCACCCCAGCGCAAGGGAATCAAGCTTTCGTGAACGGTGGCGTAATCAGATGAAGACATACCTAGAACAAAGTCCTTGTCATATACGAGCAATAGCGGTCCACCAAGGTGAACTACACCACCTTAGCGCGAAAACTACTTTTTGCCACAAAAGCACATTGGAATGAGTGCGCACCCACATGGGAAGACACAGAACATCCCCTCCTGCGATACAGGAGGGGATGGTAGGGCATGCGCTTTCTAGCGGCTTAGCTTGCGGTGCGTCACGCGGCTCGGACGTGCAGCTTCTGCACCAAGGCGCTCAACCTTGTTCTTTTCATAATCTTCGAAGTTACCTTCGAACCAGAACCACTGCCCTTCTGCCACATTGCCTTCCCAGGCGAGGATGTGGGTACAAGTGCGGTCGAGGAACCAGCGATCGTGCGAAATCACCACAGCACAGCCGGGGAACTTCTGCAGCGCATTTTCCAGCGAACCGAGGGTTTCCACATCCAGGTCGTTGGTGGGCTCGTCAAGCAGAATCAAGTTGCCGCCCTGCTTCAAGGTCAGTGCCAGGTTCAGGCGGTTGCGCTCACCACCGGAGAGCACCTTCGAAGGCTTCTGCTGGTCTGGGCCTTTAAAGCCGAAGGCGGACAGGTATGCGCGAGAAGGCATCTCGTTTTGGCCGACGTGGATGAAGTCGAGCCCATCGGAGACAACCTCCCACACCGTCTTCTCGGGGTCGATATTCTCACGCCCCTGGTCCACATAGGACAGCTTGACGGTTTGGCCAACCTTCACCTCACCGGAATCAGGCTCTTCCAAGCCCACGATCGTCTTAAACAGCGTGGACTTACCCACACCATTCGGGCCGATCACACCGACAATGCCGTTGCGCGGCAGGGTGAAGCTGAGGTCTTTAATCAAGGTGCGGCCATCAAAGCCCTTGGTCAGATTCTTTACCTCCACAACCTGGTTACCCAGGCGCGGCGGGGTCGGGATCTGGATTTCTTCAAAGTCGAGCTTCTTGTACTGCTCGGCTTCGGCGGCCATCTCCTCATAGCGAGCCAGACGTGCCTTGTTCTTTGCCTGGCGCGCCTTGGCACCGGAACGAACCCATGCGAGCTCATCTTTCAGGCGCTTCTGAAGCTTTTGGTCCTTCTTGCCAGCAACCTCGAGACGCTCGGCCTTCTTTTCCAGGTAGGTGGAGTAATTGCCCTCATAGGGGTACAACTTGCCGCGGTCTACCTCGCAGATCCAGCCTGCGACGTGATCGAGGAAGTAACGGTCGTGGGTCACGGCGAGCACCGCACCCTTGTAATCGGCCAGGTGCTTTTCTAGCCACAGCACGCTTTCAGCGTCGAGGTGGTTGGTGGGCTCGTCCAGCAGGAGCAGATCCGGCTCGGAAAGCAGCAGCTTGGCCAAGGCCACGCGACGGCGCTCACCACCGGAAAGGTGGGTGACGGGCTCATCAGATGGCGGGCAGCGAAGCGCTTCCATTGCCTGCTCGATCTTGGAATCCACCTCCCATGCATCCGCATGGTCGAGGTCTTCTTGGAGCTTGCCAAATTCCTCCATCAATTCATCGGAGTAATCGGTGGCCATTTGCTCCGCGATTTGCTCGTAGCGCTGCTTCTTTTCGAAAATTTCGCCGAGGCCTTCCTCAACGTTTTCGCGCACCGTCTTTTCCTCATTCAACGGCGGTTCCTGCAGCAAGATGCCCACGGTGGCGCCGGGGTCGAGGAATGCTTCGCCATTGGAGGGCTGGTCGAGGCCGGCCATGATCTTCAGAATCGAAGACTTACCAGCACCGTTAGGACCAACCACACCGATTTTGGCACCGGGATAAAAGGCCATGGTGACGTTGTCCAAAATCACCTTGTCACCGATGGCTTTGCGCACATTTTTCATCGTGTAGATGAATTCGCCCATGTGTTGTTTCGCCCCTTAGATCTTTGTTGAAATTTTCTACCGACCTCACAGGCTACCGCATGGAAGAAGCAATGCTGAGCGGGCAAAGCAAAACGACGTGCAAAGCAAACCCTTGCACGTCGAAAAGCTCCCTAAAATGGTGCCGCAGCCAATTCCTGCTTCCGGCTCGACTCGATAACTCGATCGGGCTCAACTTCATCGGCAAAGCTGAGATCCTTATCCGGCACATGCTCCTGGGCATCGGTGCGCTTCGAGCCCACGAGATAGCGACTGAGCTCGAAAGCCACGTGGTTTGCGCGAAGCACAATCGCTGAACGACGCCCCTCGCCCTCACCCCAGCTCTGTGTGATCAAGTGGCCAAGACAGACCACCGGGTGGCCTTTGCGTAAGGAGCGCTTCACATTGAGCGCTAGCTCGCCCCAGCATTCAACGGTGATAAAGAGCTGATCGGCGTCGTGCCACTCCTCTTTGCCATTAACCTGGCGCAGACGACGCCTGCTGGCTGCCACGCGCATCGAGACTTTGTGGCCTGGACCGTCCGAGGAATTTTCAAAACGGACATAGGTCGGATCCTCGACAAGATTGCCGATGATGGTGGTTTGGGTGTGCATGAATGATTCCCCCTTCTACATGATGTACCCGAGATCGGCTGAGCCTCGGTAGCCACATCTTCACCCCCAGCGCCACGAACGCGCCAGGGGCAAGCACGCACACCGCACCAAGCTGTGCATAACTGCGCCTGCAACCCATTGCCCGCCGCGAAGTTATCCACAGTCAGAACAAATTACTCGGAATCCTTGTGCCTAAATTCCTGCTCGTGGTATTGGCTCACGGCATCGGTTTTGCCTTCATGCATATTGGCCAACATGGCGTTATAGGCATCGAGTTCGTCTTCGCCATCTTCTTGCACGTGCTGTTCATAGCTTTGCTCTTCACGACGATCCTCGCGCAGCCATTCCAGGAACAGGGCACCGAAGACCACCAGCAGCGGGAATGCTCCCGAAGCCCAGGCGATGCCACCGCCGACGTTTTGGTCTTGCATGAGGTCCATCTGCCACGGCAGGTTGAGGCTTTGGTAGAAATCTCCCGCCAGCACGGTGGAAAGCTGCATGAGGTACACGCCGAAGTAGAGGTGGAAGGGCATGGAGAAGACCAGCCACCCCAGGCGTGAAAGCACGGAGTTGCGCACCGGGCGGGGATCCGGGCTGATCATCTCCCAGTAGTAGAGATAGCCGGACAGCAAGAATAGCCAGTTCATGGAGAGGTGGCCTGCGTGTTCAGAGACCATCAGCTCATAGAGGGGGGTGATGTAGAGCAGGTAGAAGATGGTGATGAACTGGATGGTGTTGAACGCCGGGTGCATGAGCACGCGCATGGTCTTTGAATGGATGAATGCCTCAAGCCATTCGCGTGGCCCTGGTTCTTCTTCGCTTCCCGGGGTGAGCACTTCAAGGGCGAGCGTGATTGGTGCGCCAAGGACGAGGAAGACCGGGATCACCATGGACAGCACCATGTGGGTGACCATGTGCATGGAGAACATCGCCGGCATGTAGAGGCCAACGCCCGAGCTCATTGCTACCGCTAGGCCCAAAGAGCCAAGCAAGAACCAGAAGCTGCGCTGCCACTTCCACTGTTTATTTTGGGCTTTGAGCTTGAGCAGGCCATAGATATAGGCACCGGCCATGATCAGGCCCAGGGTGGAGAACATGATGTCGAAGCGCCACACCGTCCACACACCCCAGAACGTTGGGGGTTTGCTGAGGTTATAGCCCATCTCTAGGGCCATTGGGCTCAGGTCCACCACCCGCGGCGGTGGCGGCGGGGTGCGCCCTAAGGAGACGGCCACACCGGAAATAGCGGCCATCACCAGTACTTCCACGATGGCCACGCGGGTAAAGGCGCGCCCGCGGGTGTCTGCTTGGCGCAGCTTTGGCATGGTCATCTTGCGATGGATGAGGCCAAAGAGTGCCAGGACGATGGTCAGGAGTGCTTTGGCTACGATCAGGCGCCCATAGCCGGAGCTGAGGAGATCTTCAAAGCGAACGCGGATGGCCGCATTGACCACACCGGAGATGGCCATCACGATCACCGACCACAACGCCACGGCGGAATAGCGGCGAACCGCGGTGGGCAGCCCTGGGCCTAAGCGACGAGCATGAGCAATCAGCGCCATGAGCCCGCCGACCCACAGCAGCATGAAGATTAGGTGCCAGAGCAAGGAGTTGGTGCCGTAGTCGTGATCGCCACCGGCTGCGGAGTGTCCTTCGAGCCCGAGCGGGACGATGATCAGAATCGAACCGATGAACCAGAAAAACTGGGTGCGCCATGCCCTGCTCAACAGCGAGGCTATGCCGATGATAAAGGCGAAGATTGCCGACCACATCCACGCAAATGCCGCGGAGACGCGCTCAATGGCCATTGGCCACATATCGGGCTGTACGGCCTCGCTGAAGGGCTGGCCGGAGACGTCGGAAAGCACCAGGGGGATCATCAATAAGGAGATGAAGCCGAAGCACAAGGCCGCCACTGAGCCGGTGCGAGCAGCGAGTGCACCGTCCACAGAAAGCCGTGCTTTGAGCAGGTTGGGTGCAGGTTGCGGGGAGATGAGGAAGGTGGAGGCCAGAAATGATCCGGTGGCCAGTGCCGCCATGAGCCACCCCACGGCGCGGAAAAATGGCAGGCCGGCGGTAGTGAATGGACCGGGATCTGGGATGCCGAGGGCTGCCAGCGATTCCGACAAAAAGCCCCAGGAGATCATTGCGCCTACTGAACCGGCAACGAGGAAGAACAACAGGTACAGCGGCCACATTGACCGAACGTTGGAGGCTTGTTGCGCAGAAAGCATGCTCACTAGCCTAACCCTTGGGTGTTACAGTGCTGCGTTTGCTTGTCCCTTGGCGCTTGTGCACAGGTTTGCTTGCCTGAGTGAAGGGTCATGGCCGGGGGGGGGATGAAAGCCGAGGGGCATGGCCAAGGGGATGAAAGAACCCCCGTGCCTAGTGCCACGGGGGAAAGAGTGAAGTTGCGCCCCCAGCAGGATTCGAACCCGCGACCAATCGGGTAGAAGCCGACTGCTCTAATCCACTGAGCTATGGAGGCATTGCGCACAGCATCCTACCGCAGGCAATAAGGAGGCTTCAAAACCCCAGTTGCTCAGCAGTTGCTGGAATAGCGGGCGTGCTGTTTTCTGCCCCACTACCCCAGGGTTGCACGGTGATTGATTACACAAAAGCTGAGCTCACAAAGCTTAGGCTCGCCTAGTAGGCTCGGAAACATAAGCAAGTGTAGCCCAGCCTAAACAAGCTCAGGGTTTTCCACATGGCGCCGTGAAAGGCGCCAACTAAGGAGCACAGTCATGTTTGGAGCACTCGCCAAGACGTTGAGACGTCGCTCACGCGAAGCCCAACAACGTTGCACCAATGGCACCAACGACACCCTCCAGTGCCCAGAATGCCAGGGCGAAACGGAAACATTCACTCTCAACGCCGTCCCCTGCGGACGCACCTGCACCATCTCAAGCATTGCCCAGCACAAGCTTTCTTCCACTACCCAGAGACGATTGGCAGAACTCGGGTTACGCGCTGGCATGCACGTAACTGTTACCCAAAAGACGAGCGCCGGTGGCCGAGTGCTCAAGATCGGCACCACGCGCTACGCAGTCGACGGCGCTACCGCAGCCGAAATGCTTGTGCACGTGGCCTAAGCCCGCACACCGATGCAACTACTGCCCTACTGTTCACGAGGGATGATCAAGCATGTCCACCTCCACTTGCCATTGCGAAAGTCACGGATCGAATCCGGCACCTCAAGGCGCGCCGATTATTGCGCTCGTTGGTGCACCCAACGCGGGCAAATCAACCTTGTTTAATGGCCTTACCGGCGCGAAGGCGAAAATGGGCAACTGGCCGGGCACCACGGTGGAGGTCAGCCGCGGAGCCTGGCGCACCCAATCTGGCACCTACGATGTGATCGACTTCCCCGGCGCCTATTCCCTTGATCCGATCAGCCCGGATGAGGAACTCACCCGCGAATTGGTGGTGGAATGCGCCCCGGAGGATCGCCCAGACCTCGTGCTTGTGGCCGTTGATGCCACCGCCTTAAGCCGCAGCCTGTATATGGTGGCCCAGCTTGCAGAACAAGATCACCGCATCGTGGTGGTACTGACCAAGGCCGATGTTGCGGCACGCTATGGCAGCACCGTGGATACGGAAAAGCTCAGCGAAACGCTCGGCGTGCCGGTGCTTGCCGTTGATCCTCGACGCCGCTCAAACTTAGCGGCGGTGGAACAGGCCGTGGCCAAGCGCCTGACACAACCCAAACGCACCCTGCGTACCCCGGGAAGTGAGGATGCCTTCGAGCTTGCCGATGCCCGCTTTGCCTGGGTAGAAGACGCCGTAACCGCAGCCCTGGATGCCAAGGAGCAACAAAAGCGAAGCGCCACGGAAAAAATCGACGCCGTAGCCTTGCACCCACTGTTTGGCCCCTTACTCTTTTTGGCCTGCATGTGGCTGGTATTCCAGATCACCACGACGGTGGCTGCCCCCTTCCAGGATTCGCTCGAATCCTTCTTTAGCGGCCCGGTCAGCGATACCGCCCGCTCCTTCCTTGAGACCATTGGCTTATCGCACCCATTTTTCACCGGCCTGATTGTCGATGGCCTCATCGGTGGCGTGGGCATGGTGCTGACCTTCGCACCACTGATGGCGCTGATGTTTTTGATCCTCGCGGTCTTGGAAGATTCGGGCTACATGTCGCGCGCCGCGGTGGTCACCGACCGTTTGATGAAGGCCATCGGTCTACCCGGTAAAGCCTTTATCCCTTTGATTGTGGGCTTCGGCTGCAATGTGCCAGCCATTTCGGCCACGCGCGTGTTAGGCCAGCCCCGCCAGCGCTTGCTCACCGCCCTGCTGATTCCTTTTACTTCTTGTTCAGCGCGCCTGACCGTCTACGTGATGTTAGCCACCACCTTCTTCCCGGATCACGCAGGCAGCGTGGTGTTTGCCATGTACGTGATCTCCATTGCCCTGGTCATTTTGGTGGGCCTTGGCATGAAGCACACGCTGTGGCGGCGCATGGGCACCGAACCGTTGGTGATCGACCTGCCCGTGTATCAATTCCCCGGCCTGCGCTTGGCTTTGTCGGTGATGTGGGTACGCCTCAAAGGCTTCCTGCACACCGCCGGAGGCATCATCGTTGCCACGGTGGCAGTGGTCTTCCTCCTGCAATCCACCCCCGTGGTTGGCGGCTATGGCTTCGCCGATGATGATCTTCCACCCCAAGACAGCGTCTATGGGCGCGTCTCTGAGACCATCGCCCCGGTGTTTGAGCCCGCAGGCTTTGGATCCTGGTCCATTTCTGGCACCTTGCTCACGGGTTTTGTAGCCAAAGAGGCCGTGATTTCTTCGTGGGCACAGACCTATCAGCTTGACGACGTCACCGACGCCGATCCCAACGAACAAGCCTCCTCGCCTCTTGCTCAGGCAGTGCGTCAGGATTTCAAGGAAGCCTCAGGTGGTCACACCATCGCGGCTGTGTGGGCCTTTATGATCTTCCTGCTTTCCTACACACCGTGCGTTGCCACCCTTGCTGCGCAGAAACGAGAAATCGGCACCAAGTGGATGCTCTTTGGCATGGTCATCCAATTGACCTCCGCCTGGGTGCTGGCCGTTGCCACCTTCCACTTGCTCAAGGTGTGGTTCTAATGGGGCCGCTTTCGGCAGTAACGCAGGCGATGCGCGATGGTGCGCGCACAGTGCCAGAAATTCAACGCGCCACCGGATTATCCCGCAGCACCATTAGCGCCGCCCTTGGCCACCTCAGCGATACCGGATACCTGGCAAGTAGTCGCGATAGTTCCGCATGCACAAGCTGCGCGATGCACTGCACACATGAAAGCGCCACCTGCGGCAGGGGGTTGACCACGCTCACGCTCAAAGCCCCAGGGCCAAAGCACTAGGATGAAGGGCACTGTCACAACCGCTGATCAAGGAGCTTTCATGGCATTGCCCAAACCAAGCATCAACGCCTACGCCGTCATCACCGGCGCCAGCCAAGGCATCGGTTATGCCATGGCAAAAGATCTTGCGCGCATGGGCTACAACGTCATGCTCGTTGCCCGCAGAAAAGCAGTGCTCGAGGCCTTCGCTCAAGAGCTTCACGCCGCCCACGGCGTCGATGCGATCGCCTACCCCTGCGACTTGGCGGATCCCGAGGCGCGCCAGGGGCTCGTCGAAAAGCTAGAAAACACCGAAGTCAATATCCTGATCAATTCAGCAGGCATCGCAAGCTTCGGCCCCTTCAAGGATCAAGACTGGGACTACGAAACCACCCAGTTTGAACTCAACGCCACCGCCGTCTTCGAACTCACCCACGCGGTGCTGCCGCAGATGCTCAAGCGGAAAGAAGGCGCCATCTGCAACGTCGGCTCAGCCGCCGGCAACGTGCCCATCCCCAACAACGCCACCTACGTCTTTACCAAAGCAGGAGTCAATGCCTTTACCGAGGCGCTGCACTACGAACTCAAAGGCACCGGCGTGCACTGCACCCTGCTCGCCCCAGGGCCTGTGCGCGAAGCGGAAATCCCCGAAGCAGAACAATCAGTAGTAGACAAAGTCGTGCCAGACTTCCTCTGGACCACCTACGAATCCTGCTCGCGCGAAACGCTCGAAGCCATCGCCAAGAACAAACGACGCGTCGTGCCAGGGCCGCTGTCGAAGGCGATGAATGCCATTTCCCTGGTGGCGCCGACGGCGGTGCTTGCTCCGGTGATGGGCAAGTTCTACTCCAACCTCTCCTAACTTTGGTGGAAAGTTAGGATGGGGAGTATGTCTGAAACGCTTTCGCCCAAAGATAACCGCCTGGTGTGGATCGACCTGGAGATGACCGGCCTTGATCCTCAGCGCCACGTCATCGTGGAGGTGGCGGCTCTCGTCACCGATGCGGATCTGAATATTCTTGGGCCGGGTGTGGATCTGGTGGTGCATGCAAGCGAGGAAGAACTCGCGCAGATGGATGACTTTGTTACCCGCATGCATAACGATTCCGGGCTCACCGAGGAAATCAAAGCATCGTCGATCAGCATCTCCGAAGCAGAAGACGCAGTACTAAAGCTCATCGCCGAGTACTGCCCCGAGGATCAACCCGCTCCCCTTGCCGGTAATTCCATTGCGACGGATCGTTCCTTTATCCGCGAGCACATGCCTCGCCTTGATGCCGCCCTGCACTATCGCATGGTGGATGTTTCTTCGATTAAGGAACTGGCAAAGCGATGGGCGCCCAGGGTGTATCACCGCCAGCCGGAAAAGGGCATGGCACACCGCGCGTTGGCCGACATTGTGGAGTCTGTGCGCGAGTTAGATTATTACCGTCGCAGCCTGTTTCGTCTTGATGCCACAAGCGAGGAAGCAGCGCAGGCAGCCGAGGACAGTACCGCCTCTTACCAGCAGTTTTTGTAAAGTTCAGGCGATGGGTTAGTATTGCTATCGCTGCTTTTTACAGCAGCAATGGTGGCTGTAGTTCAGCTGGTAGAGCACCAGGTTGTGATCCTGGGTGTCGCGGGTTCGAGTCCCGTCAGCCACCCCTAAGATGAAGGGCTGAAAGTTTAACTTTCAGCCCTTCTTTTCTGCTCTCTGGGGGGGGGCGGCTGTTTGTTGGCGTTGCCAGTCGCAGCCAGTCCCTGCACCCCCCGATTCATGGTGCGTGCCTCTTAGAGGTGCTGTTTGGCAAAAGCACGAAGGGGTGGAACCTTAAAAATTGGTTCCACCCCTGATGCAGTGTTGGCTTCTTGCCGAGTGCAGGTGCGCTCTGGTGTTGGGCGCTGAGACTTAGGCCTTGTTTACTTAGGTCTTGGTGCTTAGCCTTGGTCGGCGTTGCCCTTCTTCCAGGTGTCCCAGTCGATGTTCCAGTCGCCAAGACCGTCAGCACCGTTGAGCACACCGCCGATGGTGTTTTTCACGGTGACGATATCGCCACGCTTGACGTAATCCTGGAACCACTTCGCGTACTCGGTGGTGACGTTGATGCAGCCGTGGGAGGTGTTTTGGCTACCCTGGGCCCACACAGACCACGGGGCTGCGTGCACATAGATGCCCGAATATGACATCTGCGTTGCGTAATTCACCGTGAGGCGATAGCCACCATTGGAATGGGCAAGGCCATAGGTTTCAGAGTCCATAATCATGGTCGGATTCTTATCACCAATGATGTACACGCCATTCGGAGTAGGCCACTGATCGGAGCCCATCGAAATCGGGATGGACTTCACCAGGTCGCCATTGTTGTAGACGTTCATCGTCTTGGTGTTGTCATCCGCGACGGCTTCCACGCGGTCGCCGATGGTGAACTCGGTGGAATTGTCGGCTTCGCCGTAGACTCCGCCACCTAAGTTCTTGCCGTAGAGTTTGGCGTCTACCTTGACCTTGGTGCCAGGCTCCCAGTAGTCCTCCGGGCGCCAGCGCATCTCATAGGGGCTCAGCCAGTACCAGGCACCCTCCACAGCCGGTTCGGTCGTGACCTCGACGGCGTCTTGGGCCGCCTTGCGGTCTTCAATGGCGTAGGGGAAACGCACAGCGATGGTTTGTCCTACGCCTACTTCGGAGCCCTCGATGGGAGAAAGGGCGCCATAGGCGGTGTATGCCGGTGCGAGGGTCGTAAATGAGGACTTGGTGGTCTCGCCGTTTTTGTCCTTTGCCTCAACGGTGTAGGTGCGCCCGTAGCCAAGAACCTCGTCGGTGCTCCAGCTTCGGTCATCACCGGACATCTTGCCTTTGACCTTCTTGCCCTCTTCGTTGGTCATGGTGACCTTTTCCAGGCCATCACCCTCCGATTTCACCTCAACGGGCTTGATGGGGCTGATGTCTTCAGCGTCGTCTTTCACACTCACCACAGGAGGATGTTGCTTTTCTACCTCCTGCTGTTGGTCTTGGGCCTCATCGTTGGTACCGATGGTGCACGATGCGAGCAGTAGAGCAGCTCCAACTGCACCTACCACCTTCAAAAATGCGGTTCGCCCTCCACGTGCATTTGGCAATTTCACAACTTCCACACAAGCCTTCACTATTCGCTGTCACTTCGCGCGGTATCGACCGCAGCGTTTCCTATCGTAAACCGGAGTACCGAAAACAACGCACTTACAACGCGAAGCGTTAGCACATTGTTATTTTCTCGAAGCATTTCACCGAAAATGCCTTGAGCTGCAGAAAAGCGATATCATTTCAGCCTTCTCGCAGGCTATAGATGCGCTGACACACCCGCTTTTGCTCAATGCTTTCTCAGGTTCCATAGCTTCATCTTGGCACCACACCCCCTAGCGCCCGACCCAAGGAGTCGAACACATGAGCGAGTTTTAGCGCGGTGCTTGTAGATACATCAACAGCAGCAAGTTAGGAGAAATTCCGAGCAGAAACTTTTAAGCCAAATTGACGCTCTCACCTGGCGATTTTACAAATAGCTCGCGGCGTTGTTATATTCTTCTTCGTTGCACAGCGCGGCCAACACGCCGAACTGTACAAGATGCGCCATTAGCTCAATTGGTAGAGCAACTGACTCTTAATCAGTGGGTTCGGGGTTCGAGTCCCTGATGGCGCACAGAAAACACCCGGTCACAGCGTTTTAACACGCGGTGGCCGGGTTCTTTTTTATCCCGAGCCATCTGAAACCCATCTGTTATTTCTCAAGAGCTTTGCATGCTCCCCTACCCAAGCTGGGGCACCGAAGACGAGAAAGCACCGATGCTTTCCGGCAAACACCTCAAGAAAACCGCTCCTCTACGGCCACAGAGCACGCAATGCCACGTAGGCTTAAAACTTCCAAAGTTGTGAAGAAAGTTAGGAGGGGCGATGCGCGCCCTAGTCGTAGTCGATGTCCAAAATGATTTCTGCCCCGGAGGCTCCCTCGCCACCGAGCGCGGCGCTGAGGTAGCAGCAGCCATCAATGACCACATCCTCGAGCATGCAGATCGCTATAGCGCGATTGTTGCGACGAAGGATTGGCACATTGATCCGGGTGATCACTTTTCCGACTCGCCGGATTTCAAGGATTCATGGCCGGTGCACTGCAAGGCAGAGACTGAGGGTGCAGCCTTCCACCCCAACCTGGATGCTGAGCATATCCAAGAGATTTTCTATAAGGGCCAGTACACCGCGGCCTATTCGGGCTTCGAGGGCGCGGCTGACAATGGCAGCAATCTAGCAAGCTGGTTGCGTGAGCATGACATCGACATCATCGACGTCGTCGGCATCGCCACCGACCACTGCGTCAAAGCGACCGTGCTCGATGCCCTTGAAGAAGGCTTTGAGGTCCGAGTGCTCACAGAGCTCTGTTCGCCGGTGAGTGAGGAAGCCGCCGAGCAGGCCTTCCAGGAGATGGTTGGCACCGGCGCGCAGCTTGCCTAATACCTGACAATGGGCAGCAAAAAACAGCACGGAGGCATCTAGCGATCTCCGTGCTGTAAAAGGCCTTGTTTAGCGCTCAGCGAGCAGGCGCTGAAGCTCCTTGAGGTCCTTGTTCTTCTTGCGGCCGCGCACAACACCGAGGATGACCAAGCCGGCCACGGCTGCGCCAATACCCAGGAGGGTCTTTTGCACCTGCGGATCCTTCAGCTTGGCGCTTGCCTGGTTCTTGGCGTCATCGACAAGGTTCGATGGCTTGGAACGGTCTGCAATCTCGTCCAGGGTGCTGGCGAGCTGACGGCGGGTGCGCTCGATGTCGCGCTGAATATCATCAATGTTGCGTGCCACTTGAGGGACTCCCTAGCAAAAGTTCGTTGTTTGAGATCTCCTTATACCTTAGTACTTCAAGAGCAAATTCCACGAAGCCGGTACATTTAAAGCCATGACTGAACAGATTCGCCTCCAAGTCGGCGACCCCGCACCTGCCTTCTCATTGCCCAACGACCAGGGCGAAACCACCAGCCTGGAAGATTTCCGTGGCCAAAAAGTCATCGTCTACTTCTACCCTCGCGCTAATACCCCAGGTTGCACAAAAGAGGCGTGCGACTTCCGCGACTCGCTGACTCAACTCAACGACCAAGACATTGCCGTCGTGGGAATCTCGCCCGACAAGGTTGAAAAACTCGCCAAGTTCCGCGAAGACCACGAGCTGACCTTCCCCTTGCTTTCCGACGAAGACAAGGACGTGATGAAGGCCTATGGCGCTTTTGGCGAGAAGAAGAATTACGGCAAGGTCGTCCAGGGCGTAATCCGCTCGACCTTCCTGATTCAAGAAGACGGCACCATTGCGCTTGCGCAGTACAACGTCAAAGCCACTGGCCACGTTGCGCGCCTAATCCGGGATCTCCCCTCCTCCTAACTTTTAGCCAAGGTGCATTGAGTATGAGCGAGATTTTGGTGCCTCGGAGGCGCCCGGCCCAGCAGCGCAGCCGGGAGTCTTTTGAAAGAATCCTCACCGCGGCACGTGCGGTGCTGGTGGAGCAAGGCTTTGAGTCTTTTACCTTTGATGAGGTTTCGAAACGCGCGGGCGTTCCCATCGGCACCATTTATCGCTTCTTCGCCAACAAATACGTTCTCATCTGCGAACTCGACCGCCAAGACACCGCCGGCGCCATCGCAGAGATGCAGCGCTTTGCTGAGCAAGTCCCCGGCGTGCAATGGCCCGTGGTCTTAGATGAGCTCATTGATCACCTGGCGCTGATGTGGCGCGCAGACCCTTCGCGCAGGGCCGTGTGGCATGCGGTGCAATCCACCCCCGCCACTCGCGCCACGGCTGCTGCCACCGAAGCCCCGCTGTTAGAACTGCTCGGCCAGGTCATTCGCCCCCTTGCCCCGCAGCGTAGCGACGCCGAGCGCGGCGATCTTGCGCGCATCTTGGTGCACACCATGACCTCGCTGTTGAATTTCGCGGTCATCGATGACGCTCGCTTTGACACAACGGTCCGCGAAATCAAGCGCATGATTCTCGCCTACCTCTTCGACGCAGCGCAGAATTAGCTCATCTCGAGCAAACACTGTGCAATCGCATAATCACCATCATGCGAAATGCTCAAGGCCACCTTGGCCTGCGAAAGATGCTCGGCTACGTGGCCGTGGAAGCGATACGCCACACGCCCAAAGGCATCCGGCACCACTTCAATATCCGCCCACACCGATGGTGCGTCTTCAAGCAGTGGCGGCTGGCCATAGCGTGATTGCCCCCAGGCTTTGATGCATGCCTCTTTCGCTGCCCAGCGGCCCGCGAGGTGCTGCGCCCTATCGGACTTTTGCCCCGCCACTCGAAGCTCTTGTGCGCTAAATACTGACTCAAATCGGCTTCCGGGCATGCTGAGCTGGCGGGCGAACTCAGGAACGTACACCAAATCTGTGCCAATGACCATGCCTGTAGTGTGGCACAGTCAGTTTTTCACCAAAAGGAAAGGCCCCACCCGGCGGTTGCCTCAAGGTGGGGCCAAAGCATCAAGGGCCTAGTGAGTTCTCAGCACGCCCTCGATCAAGCGGGCTTGATCATCCAGCAGGATGGCTGCCTCGCGCTCCTTTTGCTGCTTGGCGCTGACATTGCCAAGGTTGCGATCTTTGGGGCGCTCATACAGCGTTGCCACCCCATACATGCCTTCGAGGACTCGTCGAGCACCCTGGCGCAAACGAGCCTGGGCACGTGAACGCCATTGCTGCAGCGCTTCTTCGCCGCGTTGGGCAAGCAAGGCGGCCTCGAAGGCACCAGCGTGCACCACGGCAATCAAGGCAGAGACGTGACCAAAGCCAAGTGAGGTAACAAAACCTGCCTTGGGCGCTTGGCGTGAAAGGTCGAGGGGACGACGCAACCACACCAGGTGCTCATGTTCTGCAAGCACCGGATCCACACAGTCCAGGCTCATATTGGCCGGAACAACACCCGTGGCCAACACCTGGGTGAGCCCCACGAGCTGGAATGCCGCTGCGCCACCCTTGGCATGGCCGGTGAGCGTTTTTTGAGAGATCACATACAGCGGGTTGCCTTCGCTTCGTCCGATGGCGCGGGCGATGCGCTCATGCAGGTCAGACTCGTTCGGGTCATTGGCATTGGTGGACGTATCGTGCTTGCTCACGATCTTCACATCATCTGCGCCAACACCGACTTGCTGGAGTGCGCGGGCCAGGCGGGAATCGCGCCCACCTCGTGCAGCACCCAATGCACCAAGGCCTGGGGCCGGAATGGATTGGTGCGCACCATCGGCGAAGGATTCTGCGAAACCAACAACGCCAAGCACCGGCAAGCCCAGATCGGCGGCCACGGAACCACGGGCAAGCAATACGGTGCCGCCACCTGCGGATTCAACGAAGCCTGCGCGTCGGCGATCATTGGCGCGGGAGAAGTAGCGATCTTCAATGCCCTTGGCTGCAAGTTCATTGGAATCAGCCGTGGCTGCCATATCGCCGAAGCCGGTGATGCCCTCGATGGAGAGGTCATCGTAGCCGCCTGCAACCACAAAGTCGGACTTGCCGAGCTTGATCTTGTCTACGCCTTCTTCCACCGACACAGCGGCGGTGGCGCAAGCAGCCACGGGGTGGATCATCTGACCATAACCACCCACATAGGACTGCATGACGTGCGCCGCCATCACGTTGGGCAGGGCCTCTTGGAGGATGTCGTTTTGGCGAGGTTCTGCCAACATGCCGTCGATATACAGCGAACGCATCGACTGCATGCCGCCAAGTCCGGTGCCTTGGGTGGAGGAAACACGTGCCGGGTGCATGGCTGCCAAAAGCTCTGCGGGGCTAAAGCCTGCGCTGAGGAATGCATCGACGGTACACACGATGTTCCACAGCGCCACGCGGTCGAGGTTATCCACCATATCGGCGGGAATACCGTAGACGGAAGGATCGAAGCCCTCAGGGATTTGCCCGCCAACGAAACGGCTCATGGTCATGCGCCTTGGCACGCGAACAGCAGAACCTGCCTTGCGCGTTACTACCCATTCGCCAGTGGTTTCGTCGAAAAGCGCGGTGGTGCTTTCCGGTTCCGACTCCACGAAGCTGCGGGCGGTGGCCTCATCTGCGACATTGAAGCTTAGGTCGCGGTCGAGGTAGACATTGGTCAGCTCAGGGGCGAGGTTATCCACCATCCCGAAATCATCGTGGTAGCGGCGCACACCGACGCGCGCGAGCACCTCATCGTGGAAGCGCTGGTAGATTTCGGCTTCTTCAACCGGTTGATCTTCCTGGTCATACCAGCCGGGTGTTGGATCCTGATCCCAGTGAATCAGTCCCATGGTCCAGGCCAATTCGGCCACACCGGCGGCAGAGAGATCACCTTGCAGCTCGGCTTCGAAACGCGTGCGCGCCGAACCCCAAGGCCCGAGCTCGCCTGTACCAACAATCACCACCATCTCATCGAGGGATTGGCTGACCTGCCCCTGGAAGTCCGGGGCGTTGCCAGCAAGTACCTCTGGAAGGTTCGGCAGTGCTTGGAGGGTGCGTTGTTGCTTTTCGACGTCTTCCTGCGCGCCTTGTTCCGCGCGTACCTTTTGGGCAAGCTCAGACAAATTCACATCTGATTGGCCAAGGCCGCCGGTGGCATCGACCTCTACAGGTGCCTTCGCTGCCTGGGCACGCACCTCAGGGCTGATCTGTTGCACCAGTTTGGCAGCCATCTCCTGAGTGGAGTAGGTCTGCACGCCAGCGGCTTCAACGGCCTCGACCAGCGGGTCGTTGCCACCCATGAGTCCGGTGCCCCGGACCCAACCAATGAGCATGTGCACCAAGGAGGTGTGGGGCTGCCAGGAGCTTTCTGCATGCCAGCGATTCACCAGCGCATCGAGCGCAGCCTTGGACTCGCCATAGGCACCATCGCCGCCGAAACGACCACGGTTTGGCGAACCGGGCAGCACCACATGCAGGCGCTCGCCCACATGGGTGCCATGGCCAATGCCGCTCAAACCGGCAATCAGGCGTTCTACCGACCACAGCAGTAGGCGCATCTGCAGCTCCGATTGCGCACCTGCCTGCATCAAGGAACCCGATACTCGTGGTGCTGCAAATGGGAAGAGCAAGGTGGGCACCAGTGCAGGCTTGAGCACCTTGGATGCGCCATTGACGGTGACGACCTGCTCGGCACCAATCCATTCCACCAGTGCGTCGAGATCGCTGAAGGAGGAAAGGTTTGCTGGCACCACCCACAAGGCTGCCTGCCCTTGGGCTGCGCCACGGTAGAGCTGCTTATAAAACTCCAGGCGATCGTGGTTGAGCGAGGAGGTGGTCAGCACCACCGTTGCGCCGCCACCCAGCAGGCGTTCTACCACGGCGGTAGCGATTGATCCAGGTGATGCGCCGGTGACCACGGCAACATCATCGGCGTAGTCCAGCTTCGATGCATCGCGTGCCTGCTGTGCCGCCCAATCAAGGCCTAGGTATTCGGCCTGGGTTGCAACAATTTCTCCGGCGCCGCGGAAGGAGACATCGAGCTGCTCACCAGCGGCAATACGCGAGAGGTCCTCGCGGGCACTGGCCCAGCGATCGTCGATGAGCGTGGCTTTATTGGCATCAAAGCTCGGGGCAACTTGGCGCAGCCAATCGGAGCCGAGCTCCCTGCTCACCAGCTCCACCACCGCGGCATCACTATCGCTCGGGGCGAAATCATGGCTCGATGCGTCGTTGAGGCCAAGGTTTTCCAAGATGGTGCGCGCAGTGGCAGCCAAGACGCCCTGCTCGCCGGTGACTTGCTCAGCAAATGCGCCCAAAGCAGCAGAATCGACCACGCCGCCACCTGCGCCGCCACCACCTGGCAGTGCCACCTGGACCCCATGTGCAGCGGCCACGGTCTTGACCGCTTCGTCGATAAGCGAATCCAATTCGGAGGCATTGGAAGGTGCTGCCTGGCTTAAGGTGGCAAGATCGCCACCGCGCAGCGATGCGCCTTCGCGGGCGCCAAGCACCACCGCGGAAGTAACGTGCTGCACCCAGCCGGGCCCAAGTTCCCAGGTCTGGGACACGCGCTCGCCGATATAACCAGGACGCTTGCCGGTGGGGCCGGTGATGCGACGCAGCGCATCACTAATAGCGTCACTGAGCACGGGACCAAAGGGGCTATAGCCCTTTGCCATGCGGTTGAGCGTGGCCTTCAGATCCGCCAATTCCGCATCGGCCGCACCATCGATGGCGCCAAGCCCGAACTCCACGCCCAGGTCCAACAGCAACTGGTTACGGCGGGAGGAAACGCCTTCTACCAGTGCTTCGATGGAATCATTCGGCGCCATTTGATCGGGGCGCACCTTCGTCCACAAAGCGATCAGCATCGCCGTTGCTTCTGCCGGACCAAATTGAAGATCCTCGGGGCGCGGTCCCCCGCTCGGCGCTGCCGCGGACACCTCGGTGGGTTGTTGGTTCGCAGCCTGTACTGCGGCATCGGGTTGCGGTGCGGCTTCGGGTGCTTGAGCCTCATCTTCGACCGGCTCAGCAACGACGCGCTGGAGCTCATCGGTGGCAAAGACGATGGCACGGTCGCGCTCAGCATTGAGGATCTCAACATTGGCATCGCGGTGCTTTGGCAGCGCCTGGGTTTGAGCCAAAAGATTAGACAAGGTAGGCGCATTCGCCACACCAACTTCTACAAAGCGCTCCACGCCAAGGCCACCGGCTTCTTCGGCATCAAGGAGGAGATCCTGGGTTTCAATCCAGCGCACCGGTGAGGCGAATTGCCAGGCCAGCAGTTCCACCAGAAGCGTGCGCGCCAGCTTGACTGGGGTTTCGGCCCAAGCATCGAAATCTTCAATGATGCCGTGCAGCACCGGCGCGTCCACCACATCGCACATGGCTTGGACAAACTCGCGGCTGAGCTCGAAGGGACGCGCCACCAAGTTCGGCACATAGTGGCCAACGAGGACATCGAGGTCGACATCTTCGGGGATGAGCTGATCGAGGTGCTCGCGGAAATCATCCACACCGTCGAGCAATTGCGTGGAGTGGAATGGCACATCGATACCGGGGATCTGGATAAAGGCACGTGCACCGGGAGCCCGAGTTTCAGCATCGGCGGCCAAAGCACGAAGCCCCTTGGCGGTTCCGGCCACCGCATATTGTTTGCCCTCGAGGTTGAAGTTCACAATCTCTAGGAATTCACCCGAGTCGGCACTGCACTGCTGCACATACTCAAAGACTTCCGCCGCGCTTAAGCCCATCTTGTGAGGACGCAAGGCAGCAAGGCCATAGTTGGAGTTGCCTTCTTCATCGCGCTGCACGAGGCGGTGCATGGTAAGCCCGCGGCGGTAGACAATTTCGAGCACATTTTCCAGGCTCAGCACGCCTGCAAAGGCGGCCAGCGCGTTGTACTCGCCTACCGAGTGGCCTGCAAAGAATGCGCGTTCTTGAAGCACTCCAGCCTCACGCATCTCAGCGACTTGTGCCACGCCAAGGGTAGCCATGGCCACCTGGGTAAATTGCGTTAAGAAGAGCACGCCCTTCGGGTGGGTGAAGGTTTCGCCTTGGACTCGCACCTCGGTGGGGTTGTGCTCCACAATGTGCAGCACCGAGAAGCCCAATTGGTTTCGGGTATGCGCATCGGCGCGATCCCAAACCTCACGGGCCGCCGCGCTACGAGAACGCGCCTCCATGCCCATGCCCTGATGTTGGATGCCCTGTCCGGGGAAGGCATAGAAGGTGCGTGCTTGAGCCATCACGGCAGTTGCGCTAAGCACGACGGTGCCGTTGACGGTGGCGGTAACTTCGCGCACTTCACCGCAGCCTGGGCGGGTATCAATGCCGCTGCGCTCTACGAGGAACTCAATTTCTTGCCCAGGCAGTACCGGGGCCAGCATCGTGGCAGTAAATTCCTTGATCTTGGCGGCAGGGGTGCTCACAGTCTCATCCGCATAAGCACTCGAAGCCACCAATTCGGCCATGGCGGAAGTCCACATGCCATGCACAATCACACCCGGCAGGCCGGCGAGTGCGGCTGCGGTATCTGAGGTGTGGATGGGGTTGTGATCACCGGATACAGCGGCAAAGGCGCGCATGGATTGCGGTGCTTTGAGCCTGGCTTGGGCGCGGAAGGAGCGTGGTGCATCTGCAACACTTGGCAGTGCCGAGGTATTGGTCCTGGCCACATCGGAGCCGCGGCGTCCGCGGATGGCCATGCGCTCGGAGAGCTTCGCGCATACTTCGCCATCAACGCGAAGTTCGGCGCGGATCAGTACCAGGCGCCCAATGGTGGTGTCGTGGACTTCTTCGGCGCGTGCCTCAATGGCGATATGGGTGCCTGCGCGCACGATGCGCTGGTCGAGCATGGTGATGTGGTGCTCGAGGTGCACCAGGTTGAGCATGCCTTCGACAACGCGTGCGGCATCGTGGCCGGGCACACGGGCTGCCGCTACAGCAGCGAAGATTGCCGGCCAGGCCTTCCCCACCAATACATCGGCTGCAACACCGGATGCGGTGATGCCCTGAGGAAGGTGGGACTCGGTGACGTTGCGGTAATCGGCGATGTCTTCCTCGCTGAGTACTGCCTCCCAGTTGGTGGTGACGATGCCGTCTTTTGCATGCACCTTTGGTAGCTGCCCACCGGCGGCGATGCGGCAGAGCTCGTCCATTGCGGCTTCGGCGTCCTCGCGGCTGAGCAGCGGGGCGCCACCAGGCACGGGGTTCAGCCTAAGCGGCAAGGTCAGTGATGCGGATGCATTCAGGGGCACCTGCAGTTCGGCTCGCTGCGATCCGGTGATGCGCAGCACCGCACCGCTGGCCTCGTGCGTGGCTTCGTCCTTGTCAAGGTGCCATTGTTCAACCGCACCGAGGCGCTGCACCGGATTGGTGCTGATCCGACCAGCCCAGGAAATATCTGGGGCTTGGATGAAAGCCTCCAAGACTGAGTCTTGGGCTGCTTGTTGTCCCTCGAGCCTTTCTTGGGTGGCCTGAACGAAGCGTGCAAAGAGTTCCGCTACGGGCTCATTGGCTCGGTCGATGCCTGCTACGGCCTCGATACCTGGAATGATCGCCACCTGATCGGCGCTATAGCGTTCATCGTGGGACTGCCACAGCGAGTCCGAGCGCCACCAGCGTCGAACGTCTTGATCAATCACCGGCACGAAGTTCACCGGCTTGCCGGGAGTGCGCGCCAATTGCATAAACCAGGCCACGTCTGCGGGGTGGAGTACCTGCGAAGCTGCACTCGGGTAGTGCTCGATCAAAGAGCGCAGGCTGGCGTGCGGATCATCCTGGTCGATGCTGATCTGAGCATCGAATTCCCCGTGGTCTTGGGCGTTCAGGCGTGCTTCGGCGCGCTCGATCATCCGGGCAAAGCGATCAGCCCAGCTCTGATCAGTCCACTGCCCCTGATAGGGACCGGAAAGCTCAAGGTAGCGCTCCAGCCACTGCTGGTAGGTCATCGCATCGACATCGCCGAAGTAGGGCTTGGCGGTCTTAGCAATGGCCTCAATGATCTCCTCGCGTTGTCGTGCAACGGCTTCGGCATCGCCGGCCACTTGGTCCAGCAGGCGCCCGGCGCGGGCGAAGGAATTATCAATCTCGTGAATATCGGCGCCGAGCTGGGAACGTCCTGATGCCATGCCTGATGCAGCACCACCTGCTGGCACCCATTGGCTAGAGCCAGGGGTTTCTACCAGCAATTGCTTCACTGCTTCGGAGGTGGTTGCCTCCTTGGTGGCCATGGCTGCGGTGCCGACGAGGATGCCGTCGACGGGCATGTCTGGCAGGCCATAGCTCTTGGCCCAGCTACCGGTGAGGTAATCGGCGGCGCGCTCTGGGGTGCCGATGCCGCCACCGACGCACAAGATGGCATTGTCGTGTGCGCGGATATCGGCATAGGAGGCGATGAGCAGCTCATCGAGGTCTTCCCAGGAGTGGTGGCCTCCTGCTTTACCACCTTCGACGTGCATGATGATCGGTACATCGGGCACATCGGCGGCGATCGCCAGCACCTTCTGAATATGCTTCACCGCGCCTGGTTTAAAGGCGATCCAGGGGAAGCCCTCGGCTCGCAATTCGCGCACCAACGCTACCGCGTCGTCGTGTTCTGGCAGGCCTGCGGTGATCACGATGCCGTCGATGGGCGCACCGTTTTTCCTGGCCTTGGGCACGAGGCGCTTGCCACCGATCTGCATCTTCCACAGATAGGGGTCTAAGAACATCGAGTTGAATTGGGCATTCACGCCAGGTTCGAGCAAGGAGCTGAGCTTGGCAATATTGGATTCGAGGATCTCTGGGGTGACTTGGCCACCACCGGCTAATTCAGCCCAGTGCCCGGCGTTGGCAGCGGCAGCCACAATTCCGGGGTCCACGGTGGTCGGTGTCATGCCCGCGAGCAGGATCGGGCTACGCCCGGTGGTGTCGGTGAACTTTGTGGCGATGCGAACGCTGCCATCGACGGCGCGGCGAAGTTTCGGGGCGAAGGCGCTATAGGGCACCGGTAGTTCGGGGGCTTGGCCGGCGTCGAAAAGCTGTGCTTGGCCTGCCTGAGTAGCAATGGCCAAGGTCGCGGCACCGCTGCCTTTGAGAATCTGAGCGTTTAAGGCACTCACGCCTTCGGCAGGTCCGACGTCGAGGAACCAGTGCGCTCCTTGTTCGAGCTCGGCGTGGACCTGTGCGGGCCAATCAACCGGATCGAGCATCACGGCCTCCGCACCCTCACGCGCCAGGTCGGTATCGATGCCTGCTTGCTCGGCCCATGCAACGACTTGCTCTACCCCTTCTGCCATGAGGGGGTGATGGAATCCCACCTCGATGGGCAGTGGCTGAATCTTCGGGGAAAAGGCACTGCCACCGCGAAGTTTTTGTTCCACCTCCGCTTGGGAGCGCTTGGCCTTGGCCTGGATCCACTCCACCACTCGCTGGTTATCCTGTGGGCGGCCGACCAGCACATAACCATCGCGGGTATTGCGTAAACCAATGACAGGGCGCAGTTCCTGCTCGACGTGCTCGCATGATGCCTCGATGGCCTGGGTGAGTACTTCTTCGGTGATGCCATTGAGGGCGATCATCGGATACAGCTCGCCTTCACGGCTTAAACCACAAATGTGGGCACGTCGGCTCATGGCTGCACCGATGAGCTCGGCTACGGCAAGCACCTCAGCGGCGTTGGCAAGATCTTTCAGTGCGAGCTTGCCCAGCACGCCTTGAGAGTGGCCGATCACGCCCTGGGCTGCATCGATGTCGAGTCCTTGGCGTTCAAGCACATCGAGGGTGGCGAGCTGAGCAACGAGGATGCCCGGCACGCTCAGCGCCGCAACATTGGGGTCTTGGGGTGCGGAATCTTCATCCTTTGCCCACTGCAAGGGTTCGAATCCGAAGGGGCGTGTGCCAATGATGTGATCTGCAACCGTGGTGAGTTTTTCGGCTGCTGCTGAAACGATGGGTTCGATGGTGCGCGTTGCGCCTTGCGCCAAAGCCTCGCGCAGCGTTTCCAACCAGTTCACGCCCTGGCCTGCGAATACGAGGGCGAAGGGGGTATCGCTTAGTGTTGAGACCAAACGGGGGGCGTCGTGGGCGGTGTTGGCTGCGAGTTTATGGTCGTTCACCAGCAAATACTCCTGTAGTGATGGGGTGGGGACTTCTTCGGACTTCACAGCGCTAGGGCTTGGCAAAGCTCGACAAAGCACCCGAGGTACGTTTGTTTAGGAATACAAATATGCCATAAAAGGTGAGGGTTTTGTCATATTTCGCCCCCGGTCGGGTCTGTATCTACCGGAAGCAACCGCGGATCCTCCCCAGAAATTCCCTGCCGCTCCGGCGCTGCCTCATCGCTTGCATCCTGCACAAGCTGGGCAAATACCAATTCCGAAGCACGCTGGATCGCCTCGGATTCATCCTCTACCCCCTGCGTGGCGCAGCCATAAACAAAATCGAGCTCGCCAAAGGTTGCTTCCACATTCGGCACGTCACGCGTTGCCACATAGGCGTCGAATACCCGAGAAATACTCATGGCTCATACTCTAGCGACCCACCCCCGATTCACCGTTTTAACAGCCGAAAGGCGGGCTGCTACCCAGCCCGCCTTTCATCATCGACCTAAAAGAAGTACTTCACGCCCACGCGCATGCGCCCAGCGTGGACTCGCCGCAGAGTTCTTACCAACCTTTGGGCAGCAATTGCAGCAACGAACCCAGTGAGTAGCACAGGGCAATCAGGCCTTCGAACAGCAGCAGGCCTTGGATTATCCGCGAGCCTTGCCACGTCACTTTCCATACCGGTTCTTGATCGCCATGGGCACGGGCTTTGCGCAGCAACAGCACCGGCACCGTGGTCATGATTGCACCGGCGAAACCACCGGCATAACCCAGGGCATCGGCAAAACCACCGAGCTGGAACAGGGCGATCACGAATGGAGGAATGACCACCACAGCAAGGCTGAGCCAACGCAGCGGACCGTGCTCATCAAAGCGTCCGATATCAATGACGTTGCGCATCGCGGTGTAGCCGATGGCAATAAAGGAGGTGAACATCGCTAGCAGCGCGAAGATATTCGCGGCGTAGTAGGCCACAGGCCCGAGCGCTTCACCCCAGGAAACGGTCACCACTTCGGAGACGTTCTTTCCTAAAAATCCCAGCGCCGCGAAGGGCACAAGGGAGATCACCAATCCGGTCACGCCCATGCCGGCGACGATGGTTCTTGGCACCACCTTCGGGTTGGAGTGGTCGAGGCCGCGGGCAAGCTCGGGAACGATGTACTGGGCCATGAAGGTGAAGATGGCCAGGTTCACGATCGGGATGATGAAAAATGGGTGGAGCACCAGCAGGTTTTCAAAGTTGATGCCTGGCCCGAGGATGGTCCAGAAACACAGCACGAAGATGATCGTGGCCATGCCGGCGGTGATCAGCGCTTCTACCCAGCCGGTTGCGTGGAGCCCTTTGAACATGACAAAGGAGCCGATGGCGAAGAAGATGACCGATCCAAGCAGCGGCGGCAACCCGGCGAGATTGTGCAGGATCAGCCCCGAGCCCGAGGCATACGCGGTCAGCGCGCCGATCGCATTGATCATCACCGCCGCGAATACCAGCCAGCGACCCAGGCCACCGAGGTAGCGTTCTGCAAGACCTGCCAATTGCAAGGGCTTGGAGGTACGCAGCGATACCTCGGCGATATACAGCATGGCGATGGTGGTGAGCGTTCCAGCCACCAGTAGCGCGATGATAAGCGCCAGGAAACCGCCGTTTCTTGCTGCATAGGGGAGGCTGAGAATGCCTGCACCGATATTGGTGCCAAAGATAAGCGCAATGCCCTGCCCCATGGTTAAAGCAGGTGTTTGGCGCTGTTGGGTTGCCGTCATTGTGCAGCGTATCCCTTCCAATCCGAGGTTGTGATTCAAATAACCAAGGTGAAAACTACTGCACAGCGGGCGCTTTAAGAAAGCCTTTGCACCCAGACATAACACCCGCTACCCCCGCTCGCTGGAAGCGGCTGCTCGCAACACCGGGCAGCGCAGCGCATTAGCTGCTGCCTGCCCGGGTGAACCGCCTGCGTTTAAGCGCGAAGGCGCTTGAGCACTTGCTTATAGGCACCCCTGCCATTGACGGAATCCAACGCACTTTGGCTTAAGACCGAACCAGGGTGTTGCATGAGGGAAAGAGATTTCGGCTTCTTGCCAAACTTGTGCTGCAATTTCGGCACCATGTCGTACCACTCCTGCTGGCGCCTGCTCACAATCACCAGGGGTGGGTGCTTTTCCTGCTTGGCCCGCTTGAGCGCGAGCTTGACCAAGGCTTGTTGATAGCGCTGGCTTGGCAACCATTGGCCGTCTTGGTGGCCAAAGGCTTCTCGCGAGTAATCCACCGCATAAGGAAAGAGGTTGATCACCATGAAGTTCTTGTATAACTTGGCGGCGATTTCCTCGCGCACCTCGTCGCTTGCGTGATTAAAGCCCTCTTCGCCCATGCGAAGCGCGAGGTCATTGAGCAGTGGCGTCAGCATCCCACCCTGTGCCCGCTGCGGCCTGCCGGATTCGGTGTGGTCGCCTTCCACTCGGCGCACGCCTAGCAGCGGTTGTGCACCCGGCAGCTCGAGCGTGTCAAGCCCCTTGGCGTAGTAGAACCCGCCTTTGAGCCCACCAGTGTTGAGGTTCTTGCGGTAGGCCTTCCTCCAAGTTTCGCACTCAAGTGCCTCGGCGTTTTCCACCACCGTGGGGTGCGAGGCCAGCACGATCACGTTCGCTGAGTAGATATTGCCGGCAAAAGGTTCGGGCGGCACACTCAGATCTGCGCGGGCGGTGGAGCCTTCGGGCAGCTCGGAGTGGAAACTATCAAGCGCCTCTGCATCCATCTGCGTGAAGAATGCTTCACGGGAGTGCCAATCGGCGTCTTTTTTGCCGTCGAGCTGGAAGAGGTCGGACCAGGGGTTGCGCACTTTTGCCATAGCAACCAGTGTAGATGGAAAAAACCGCCGTCTCAGCTTGTTGTTTCTTTTCAAGCGTTTGACGGCGGTGCCAGATGGTGCGCCCGGAGAGACTTGAACTCTCACGTCCTAAGACACTGGAACCTAAATCCAGCGCGTCTGCCAATTCCGCCACGGGCGCATTGCAACTGCATTGATGTTGCTCGTTGGCATGGTACACCTTTGCACCCGGTTTGCACCAAAACCCCACACCAACCTTTGTTGCACATCGAAGATCCCCCAAAGGGTAGACTTTGCAGCCGTGAGCACCGAGAAATTAAGCGATACCGCCCCCGAGCAGCCGCGTCGTTTTCGCGTGCGGCTGTGGCACATCCTTTTTCTCATCATCGCCGTGATTGCCACGCTCGCGCTGGCGTGGTGGCAGTGGACGCGCTTCCAATCGGGCTCCGGCACCTTCCAAAACCTTGGTTATGCACTGCAATGGCCTTTTTTCGGTGCCTTTTTTGTCTATGCCTACCGCAAGTTTGTCGAGTTCGAGAACCAGAAACTTGCCTCCGATGAGGAGCTTTTCGACGCCACCGCGCAGCCCACGTCCAGCGACACCGCACAGACGATCACGGAGATCGATCCATCGTTCCTCCCCCAGCGTGAACAACTCAGCGTGGAGGAATTCAATCAGCTCCAGCAACCACAGCGACGCCGCCGCGGCGAGGATCGCTAAACCCATTGCCGAGGAATCATCTTTATGACGAACACTCCCCAAGTCCATCCCCAACGCCAAGCCCGCGTGCGCAAGGCACTGAACCTCTTTTCCGTCGCCGCCTGGGTCACGGGTGTGTGGCTGCTCATCCTTTGCGGGCGCATGGTGCTCGAGTACCTCGTCGGTATTGATATGCCGAGCTGGACTCGCCTCATTGGCCAGCTCCACGGCCTGTTCTACATGGCCTACTTGGTTGCCACCTTGAACCTGGGCACCAAGGCGCGCTGGGCTCCCACCAAGTGGCTCGTGACAGCCCTGGCCGGCACCATTCCCTTCCTCTCATTTTTCGTCGAGCACTGGCGCCGCCAAGAAGTTAAAGCACAATTCCAGCTTTCTTAAGCCAGCAAGCACAAAGCCCGCCGTTGATCGGCGGGCTTTGTGCTGGTTCTCACTTACACCAAGGACTGGATAATCGGCACAAGCTGGGCCAAGGCACGCCCACGGTGCGAGATCGCGTTTTTCTCCTCGGGGCTGAGCTCTGCGGCGCTGCGCTTTGTTCCGGCGGCGTCTTCTTCTGCCGGAACAAATAGCGGATCGTAGCCAAAGCCGTGCTCACCCTGGGGTGCAGTTAAAAGACGACCCGGCCAACGGCCTTCCACCACATGCTCTGTGCCATCTGGGGTGACAAGTGCGCACACAGAGATAAAGGCAGCTCCTCGGCGGATTGCTGGCACATGGGCCATCTGGCCGAGCAGCAGCTCGTTATTTGCCTGGTCATTGCCGTGGCTGCCGCTCCACCGAGCCGAGAGCACACCGGGCATGCCATTGAGTTCTTCAACAGCAATACCGGAATCGTCGGCCACCGTGACAAGCCCCGTGTGCTTGGCGCCGGCGCGCGCTTTAATCAGCGCGTTATCACTGAAGGTGCGTCCGTCTTCTACCGGCTCCTCATAGGCAGGCACATCGCTTAAGGCTAGAACCTCTACGCCTTGAATACCGGCGTGATCCACGATGGCTTGGAGCTCGCGGAGTTTCTTGGCGTTATTGGAGGCAAGCAGCACCTGCATTTAGCGCAACTCCCCCGCCAAGGCTGCCTTCTGGGCGGCGATGAGCTCGCGGCAGCCCTTCTCGGCATAGTCCAGCAAGGCATTGAGCTCTTCGCGGTCAAAGGTGTTGTGCTCGCCGGTGCCTTGGATTTCCACGAATTTCCCGGCCTCGGTCATAATCACGTTCATATCGACATCGGCACGCGAATCTTCCTCATAGGGCAGATCGAGGCAGACGTGGCCGTCGATAAGCCCAACGGAGACCGCAGCAACCGGGGGCAACAAGGGCTCACCCGGGACAACGCCTTCGGCTTTGAGGTGCGCGATGGCGTCGGCAAGTGCCACATAGGCGCCGGTGATGGAGGCGGTGCGCGTACCACCATCGGCTTGAAGCACATCGCAGTCGATATTGATGGTGTTTTCACCAAGCTGGCCCAGATCCACAGCCGCCCTCAAAGAACGACCAACCAGGCGAGAAATCTCGTGAGTACGCCCCTTGACCTTGCCGGCCATCGACTCACGACGCATACGGTCATGGGTTGCAGCAGGAAGCATGGAGTACTCGGCGGTCAGCCATCCCTCGCCGGAATCCTTCTTAAAACGCGGAACGCCCAGCTCCACGCTAGCGGTACACATCACGCGGGTATTGCCGTATTCGATGAGCACGCTGCCTGCAGGGTTGGTGGTAAAACCACGGGTGATCTTGACAGGGCGCATCTGATCAACAGCACGCCCATCGGCACGAGAGAAGGTTTCAGTCATAACTCCCAAGCGTACCCGGCGCGCAGTCGCTCACCCCAAGGTGGCAGTAGATCTGCTTAGCAGGTGATCTCCATGCCGGAATAGGAGACTTCTACAGGACCGGAAAACTCCTGCTTCGCAGCGGCCAGGGCAGCCTCGGGTTCACCCCACGGCGGAATATGAACCAACACCAGGCGCTTCACCCCTGCTTCGCGGGCCACTCGACCAGCCTCGGCACCAGATAGGTGCATATCGGGGGCTTTGCCCTCGCTGCTTTTACCCCAAGTAGCCTCGCAGAGGAGCACATCGGCCCCGCGGGCGCATGCAATCAGCTCAGGCGTCCAAGCGGTATCGCCCGAGTAGGCCAGCACGGTGCCGGTGCGGTGTTCTTCAATGCGCAAGGCATAGGTTTCTACCGGGTGAATCATTGGGTAGGGGGTGATATTGACCGAGCCGACGATCTCTGTTTGATGCGCCTTCCAGGCACTAAAGGCAAACGTATCGGACATATCGTCGATCTGGCCTGGCTCATCGGCGCTCAGGCGCCCGAGGTGATCAAAGGTTGCTTCAGGCCCGAAGAGCAGATTGCGCCCTGCCGCGGGGGCTTGTGGGTGGTAGCGCCGCCACACCATGAGCGAGGGGAAATCCAGGCAGTGATCGGCGTGGAGATGAGAAAACACCACGTGGGCATCATTCGGGTCATGATGGCGCTGGAGTTGGCCAAGCACCCCAGGGCCAAGATCCATCAGCACACCGGCGCCGGTTGATGGAAGGATGAGGTAGCCAGAGGCTGGATTGTCGGGAGCGCCAACGCTACCCGAGCTACCAAGAACGATCACCTTCATACTGGCAACTTTGCCACGGGGTGCACGCAAATATAAAACCAATACGCCTGCGAAGTTGAAGGAATCACGTTGTGGCGATGCGTTCTACATTGCTCACATGCGGCCCTAAAAAGCGCGTAGCTAATTGGGCGAAGGTTTCCGGATCGCCAGTGGAATGGAAATAATGCGCGGGTGTGTGATCCTCAGCGGCCAGCATATCGGCGTCGTTGAGCACCCTGAGCACATCTTTGGCAGTCTCTTCGGCAGAAGACACCAAGGTCACGTGATCGCCCATGGCCAACTGGATCACGCCGGTAAGCAATGGGTAGTGGGTGCAGCCAAGCACGAGGGTATCTACCCCCGCGGCCTGCAGGGGTTCCAAATAGCCCTGTGCCACACCCAGAATCTGCCTGCCGGCGGTAATGCCGCGTTCTACAAAGCTTACAAAGCTCGGGCACGCAGCAGCGGTTACTTCCACCGAGGGGCTAGCGGCAAAGAGTTCCTGGTACGCCCCCGATTTGATGGTGCCTTCTGTGCCGATTACGCCCACTTTGCCATTGCGGGTGGTGGCAACCGCTCGGCGCACCGCCGGCAGGATCACTCCAAGCACCGGCACGTCGTAGCGTTCGCGGAGATCTCGCAGCGCTGCAGAGGTGGCGGTGTTGCAGGCGATCACGATCATTTTCACCCCGCGTTCCATCAGCTCATCTCCAATGGCAATGGAACGTTGGCGCACCTCGGCTATGGGTTTTGGCCCATAAGGGGCAAAGGCAGTATCGCCGATATAGTGCACTGATTCATGTGGGAGCTGCTCCATGATGGTGCGTGCCACCGTGAGGCCGCCAAGGCCGGAATCAAAAATGCCGATGGGTGAGGATGGGTCTGGCATACCAGGAAGTGTATCGAAGATACCTGCGTTGCAGATGCCCACCTTCGCCGCCCTTGCTGGGCGCAGCGCCTAACCGCGCCAGCCCTGGAGGCGGCGCTGTTCTTCCCTGGCGCGCTTTGCCTGTAAGGCGGGTGGATCATCACTGGTGATAATGGCCCCGGCGATCACGCCACCGATGGCCCCAAATAGGTGCGCCTGCCAGGACACACCGGCATCAGTTGGCAGCACGCCCCAAATCAAGCCGCCATAAATGAAGGCCAAGGCCACGCCGAGGGCGACCTGCGCAAAGCTGCGATTAAAGATGCCCCGAACCACCAGATACGCAAGCCAACCATAAATCAGCCCCGAGGCGCCGATATGGGAGGTGCCTATGCCACCGAAAAACCACGTACCGAGGCCGCTCACAATGCAGGTAATGCCGGTGACTTCCCAAAACGCCCTGGCACCGCTGAAGCCGATCAGGAAGCAGAAGATAGCCCCGGGCACCGAATTGGCTATCAGGTGCGCAAGGGAACCATGCACCAGCGGGGAGGTGAAGATGTGCCATAGCGAGGACACGTCCAAAGGCTGCACGCCGAAATACACCAAGGTGCCTCCAAAGAAGAGGACGTTGATGATGTGCACCGCCCAGATGGTGAAGAGGTAGCCAATTGCCAGTCCGATACCTGTGCCGAAGCCACCTCGACGGACCACTACTGGCTGCGGGGTATATCCCTGATACATGTTCATGATGTCTTGCAGCGTAGCGAGCGATAGCTGCTAAGCCCAAAGCCGGGATCTGCATGCACGACCGCTTGCACGATCGCTGCTTCCACCGCATCGGCGGCTGCCATGGAAAGGGTGAGCAACGCTTGAGTACTGACCCCTGAGCCATCGCCGGTGGAAAGGGCGAAAAGCGTATCGCCATCGAGCGGCGAGTGCGCCGGGCGGATGGCCCGAGCCAAACCATCGTGGCCTACCATCGCAAGGCGTTTGGCCTGGGCCTTGCTCACTGGCGCGTCGGTGGCCACCACACCGATGGTGGTGTTGAGTTTGGATTCCAGCCCCTGGAGTTGCCCGTAGGCCACCGGATCAACCGGGTCCATCTCCGGTGCTCCCCAAAGCCTGCCGCTAGCAGGGTCCACCACATGGCCTACCGGGTTGGCCACCACGAAGGCCTGGACCTGCCACTGGCCTGCCTGCACAGTGGCGCTGCCAAAGCCGCCGCGAAGCTTCCCGGCGCTTGCCCCTACCCCGGCGCCGATATTGCTGCTGATAGTGCTGCCGGTATTGCTTGAGCCTTGCGCCGTGGTGTGCGGGTTGGCAGGATCATCGGCCGCGCCAGCATGATGTTCGGCCACGTCGGTGGTGCTGGCGGGGGCGTCGACAAGCGAATGTGCCAGAGCCTCACGGCAAGCACGAGCGCCTGTGTCTTCGCCTGGGCGGCAATCAGGATCGCCCACCAAGAGATCGAAGATGACCGCCGCGGGAACAATCGGCACCAGTGGCCCTGGGCGGCCGGGCCCTAGCACCGGAAAGCCGATGCCTGCTGCTTCAAGCTCCCTCATCACTCCCCCGGCGGCTGCTAGACCGAAAGCGGAACCGCCACACAGGGCAATCGCATGGACGCGCTCGACGGTGTTGTGGGCTTCAAGCAGGTCAGTTTCGCGAGTACCTGGGCCTCCCCCGCGTACATCCACGGCTGCGATGGCACCTTCGGGGCACACAATCACCGTGCAACCGGAAGATTCCAAGCTGGCGTGCCCAAGATACAGCCCAGGAAGTGGTGTGGTTCCCACTGCTTACTCCAGCGGCCCCATCATCGCAGTCAGCAGCGATTCTTGGTTATAGGCAAGCCACTCCACCAGGTTCAGGCGGTCGTGATCGGCATCGGGGTTTTCCGATTCAGCGGCAAAAAGATACAGGCGAAGATCATTGAGCGCTGCCAGCCACTTGTGGGCGTCTTCTTCTGTAATGCTCACCATCACCGAGCCATCGGGGCCGATCGCATCGCCGATTGCTCTGAGGTTTTCCAACTTCGCCTTGGTGATGTCTTGTTCATGCAAGGAGCGAAGCAGAGAGTTATCGCCTTCGTATTCTTGATCCTCGGCACGTTCGAAATCCGGCAGCAGGCGAGCCAAAGACGGATCCTCCGGGGCTTCAGTGTGCCCCTGGGCCATGCCGGTGAGCTCGGCTAATTCATCCTTGGGGGCAGACTGAGCCCTGGCAATCAGTGCTTCGCTGATATTGGCGGCGAGATCGCCAAGCACCTCGCGCTCAAGCGGCTCCAGCACCGTTTCATACCTGGCACCACGAAGCAGGCCCTTTTTCTTCTTCCACGGCTGCACGTTCTAACCCCCTTGCTGCATCGTGGCCCACAGCCCCGCGGTATGCAGCTTCTTCACATCGGCTTCTACCTTGTCTTTCTCACCGGAAGACACCACGGCCTTGCCCTCGGTATGCACCTGCTGCATCAATTCGGTGGCACGCTTTTTGGAAAAACCAAGGATGGTTTGGAAGACGTACACCACATAGCTCATCAGGTTCACCGGGTCGTCCCAGACGATGCACATCCAGGGCAGGTTCTCCTTGGCTGCTACATCGACGGCGAGTGCTTCATCCAGTTCTGGGGTGGCCATGGGCGAACTCATCGCTCGCACGGGCGAGGCCGCGCTGGCATCGGATACGTGAGGGTCAAGCATCATGCCAAATAGCCTACCCACCTTGGCCCTGGGCTTGGGGCTACACTTGGAACTCGTGACTTCTCTAGACTCCACTGCACTGCTCACCGATATGTACGAACTGACGATGCTGCAGTCGGCGCTTGCCGACGGCACCGCGTCCAAGCAGTGCACCTTCGAGGTATTTTCCAGGCGACTTCCAAACGAGCGCCGCTACGGTGTTGTAGCAGGTACCGCGCGCGTTTTAGAAGCGGTCAAAGCCTTTCGCTTCCATGAAGCTCAGCTTGAATCCTTGAGCTTCCTTGACGAGCGCACGCTCGATTTCCTTCGCAATTATGAGTTCAAGGGCGATATTGACGGCTACCGCGAAGGCGAGCTGTACTTCCCCCACTCCCCCCTGCTGACGGTTCGCGGCACCTTCGCAGAGTGCGTGATCTTAGAAACGGTCATCCTGTCCATCATGAACGCCGACTCGGCGGTTGCCTCGGCCGCAGCCCGCATGGTCACCGCCGCCGATGGCCGCCCGATCTTCGAGATGGGTTCGCGTCGCACCAATGAACAAGCCGCCGTGACCGCCGCCCGCGCGGCCTATCTGGCCGGCTTTGTTTCCACCTCCAACCTCGAAGCGGTCTATCGCTATGGCATTCCTGGCACCGGCACCGCCGCACACGCCTGGACCCTGCTGCACGTAGAAGACGATGGCAGCCCGAATGAGAAGGCCGCCTTTGCCAGCCAGATCGACACCCTCGGCATCGGCACCACCTTGTTGGTGGATACCTACGACATCTCTCAAGGCGTGCGCAACGCCATTGAGGTGGCAGGCCCCGAACTTGGTGCAGTGCGCATTGATTCCGGCGACCTCGGCGTGATGACGTCCAAGGTGCGCCAGGAACTCGATGATCTCGGCGCCCACAACACCCGCATTGTGGTCAGCTCCGATCTTGATGAATACGCCATCGCCGGTTTGCGCGGCAATCCAGTCGACGCCTTTGGTGTGGGCACCTCGGTTGTAACAGGCTCTGGCGCTCCTACCGCCGGCATGGTGTACAAGCTGGTAGAGGTCGAAGGCAACCCCGTGGCAAAACGCTCACGCGGCAAGAACATGACCGGCGGCACCAAGCGTGCCGTGCGCACCCACCGCGCCACCGGCACCGCAGTAGAAGAAATCGTGTTCCCCTACGAGCACGAAGCCCCGAAGATTGGCCAGCTCACCTCCTATGAGCTCACCGTGCCGCTGATGCGCTCGGGCGAAGTGGTCGAAGGGCTTCCCACCTTGGAGCAGTCCCGCGAGTACCTGGCAAAGCAATTGGTCACGCTGCCGTGGGAAGGCTTGGCACTATCAAAGGATGAGCCGGTACTTTCTACCCGCTTCATGGGCTTCGAGTAGATGGAGGCGGTGCCAGCAACCACCGAGCTGCTTGAAGCCGCTGTAGCAGCCCTTGGGGGTACAAAGCGCGAGAACCAAGTGCGCATGGCTCAGGCCGTGACCGAGGCGATGCAACGCGAACGTCACCTAGCCGTACAGGCTGGCACCGGCACCGGTAAGTCGCTGGCGTATTTGGTTCCCGCCATCCGCCATGCACAAGCCACCGACACCACCGTGGTGGTCTCCACCGCCACCATCGCGTTGCAGCGTCAGCTCGTAGGCCGAGATCTACCCCGGCTCGCCGATGCCCTTGAGCCCTTACTTGAGCGCCGCCCCACCTTCGCCATTATGAAGGGCCGCTCGAACTACCTATGCCAGAACAAAATTGGCGTGGAAGAACCCGATGATGCGCTGCTTGACGAGGACTCCCTGACCTGGGTTGGCCGCCATGTAGCAAGGCTGCACGAGTGGGCCAATGACACCGAAACCGGCGACCGGGATGATCTCGAACCGGGCGTTCCCGATCTGGCCTGGCGGGCAGTCAGCGTGAGCGCTCGTGAATGCGTGGGTGCATCGCGTTGCCCCCATGGCGATACCTGCTTTGCCGAGGCCGCCCGCAAACAGGCCCAGGATGCGGATGTGATCGTCACCAACCACGCCCTCCTAGCTATTGACGCACTCTCGGATGCTCAAATCCTGCCCGAACACGATGTGGTGATCGTGGACGAGGCGCATGAACTCGACGGCAGGATCACCGCCGTGGCCACCAATGAAATCGGCGCCACCACACTTTCGCTCTCGGCCAATCGCGCCCAAAAGCTCGGGGCGGAAGAACGCGCCAAGGAGCTCAAAGAGGTCGCCCAAGAATGGGAGCAGGAACTTCTAGCCGTAGAGGCAGGAAGGATCACGGCCTTAGCCCAAACGCTGCAATCCCAGCTAGAGGCGGTACGCAATGCCTTATGGCGGCTGAAAGACGCCATCGCCAAAAGCCCAGAAGGCGAGCAAACAAACGCCCCGGAACGTTTTGCCGAACGCCTTGCGCTGAATAATCACCTGCTGGATCAACATGATTCAGTCGTGCGCATCCTCGAAGTGTTTGAAGAGCCCGATCCCGCCAAACACGAGGACGTGGTGTGGGTGCTTCACGACGAACGCCGCGGCACCCACATTAAGGTGGCTCCCCTTTCGGTAGCCGGCTTGCTTCACACACGTCTTTTCGGCGAAAACACCTGCGTGCTCACCTCGGCAACCCTGGCAATTGGCGGCAATTTCCAGGCCATGGCCGCAGCCTGGGGTCTGCCCCGCGGCAGCTTCGAGGCCATCGATGTGGGCTCGCCTTTTGATCCAGCAACCAAAGGCATTCTTTATACCCCCACCCACCTGCCCGAACCCGGCAGAGACGGTTTGGATGAAAGCTGGCTTGACCATATCGCCACCCTGATTCTGGCAGCCGGCGGAAGAACGCTGGGGCTCTTTTCCTCCAAACGCGCCGCCGTGCAGGCAGCCGAGGCGATGCGGAAACGGCTGCCCTTTGAGATTTATTGCCAAGGCGATGACTCAACCAGCACCCTGATCCAGGCCTTTGCCAAAAACCACAACGCCTGCCTTTTTGGCACCCTCACCCTCTGGCAGGGCGTGGATGTGCCAGGCCCATCCTGTTCCTTGGTGATTATCGACCGCATCCCCTTCCCCCGCCCCGATGATCCTTTATTGCAGGCAAGGAAAATCGCCGCCGATGCCGATGGAAGAAATGGCTTTATGGAAGTCGCTGCCACCCACGCCGCCTTGCTCATGGCCCAAGGCGCCGGCAGGTTGCTAAGGAGCGTGGAAGATCGCGGAGTTGTGGCGATCCTTGATAAGCGCATCGTAGAAAAACGCTACGGCAGCTTCCTGTTATCTTCGCTGCCGCAGTTTTGGCGTACCTCGGATGCCGCGACCGTGGAGGCCGCGCTGAAACGGCTGGTGGCCTCCTCCTAACTTTCCTTAGAAGTCAGGATTTGGCAGAGCGCACACGGTGGCGGTGTTTGGGGCGATCTCGGTAAAGCCGGCATCCACCACGGTGATGGCATCGGGGCGAGAGCACACGGCCTGAAATTGCTCATGCGATACCTCGCACACGCTCAGGCCGAAATCCTGCGCCGCCCAATCTTGAGCCCATTCGAGGGACTGGTGGCCGGCTAGGAGCATGGATGCATGCCCCACTTGGGCCGCTGTTTTCCCAGCGCTCATGCCTAAGGAGGCATCCACATATAACACCGGCTGCCCAGGTTGAGGCGCAGGTTCTTCGCTATAGGGAAGATCGGTGCCGGCGATCTGCAATTTGCCGATCAATGCCGGGACTTCGCTCACAGCACTGGGAATGAAGGCGCGAGCGGTGTTGTCGATGCTAAGCCCGGCAAGGTCTTGGACGTTGCGCCAGCCGGCGTTACGAGCGCGTCTGGTGACCTTACGAATCCGGTGCCGATACCAGGTGTCCAAGGCGCGGGCGAAGTAGCCCTGCTCCGGATCCTCGAAATCTGCCCCGGCACGAGGATCGAGGCATACAGCCACCACGGCCCTGGCTGCGGCCTGCAGCGCCATATACCTCAGCGGCGGGTCTTGCTTGGGCAGGTGCAGCACGATCTGCATCGCCTGCACGGTGGAAGGATCTGCTTGATCCTCCGGGTCGCGCTCCCAGGATCTGCCATCGACTGCTTGGGCGAGTCGTTGGTGGGCGCGGGCAAGTGCCTCCTGATTAGCCATCAAGGGGCTTTCTGCGTGGCTCGCCTTCCAGCTCTGCTTGCACTGCGTCGATTTCGGAGCGCGGGATGCCGAGCATGTGCACCACTTCATCCAAAAATGGCGAGTTCACGGAGGTGTCTGCCACGCTGCGAAGCGCTGGTTTGGCGTTGAAGGCAATACCCAGGCCGGCGGCGGAGATCATGTCGATATCGTTGGCGCCGTCGCCAACCGCTACGGTTTGAGACATCTCCAGGCCAGAGTCTGCGGCGAATTCGCGCAGGAATTCTTCCTTGGCGGCTCGATCCACGACCTTGCCGATGACGTTGCCGGTGAGTTTGCCGTCTTTGATCTCCAAGGTGTTGGCGCGAACATAATCCAGGTTGAGTTCTTCTGATAGCCCCTCAAGCACCTGAATAAAGCCACCGGATACCACGGCGGTGGTGTAGCCGACTTGCTGGAGGGTGCGGATGGTGGTGCGGGCACCGGGGGTGAGCACGATATCGCGGGCGACTTCATCGATCACCGAGGCATCTAAGCCGGCGAGGGCTTTGACGCGCTCGCGCAGGGATTCTTCGAAGTCGAGCTCACCGCGCATCGCGCGTTCGGTTACTTCCGCTACCTCTGCCTCGCGGCCGGCGTGGGCTGCGAGCATCTCGATGACTTCTCCGGTGATCAGCGTGGAGTCGCAGTCGAAGCAGATCAGGCGCTTGGAGCGGCGCTGGAGGCCATTGCGCTCGATGGCGATGTCTACTCCGAGCTCTTGGGTCAGGGCCGCAAGCGCTTTGCGCAAGGGGATGCCTCCGCCTGGTTTGGGGTTTGGCACCGTGAGCTTCATTTCTAAGCCGGTGACGGGATAATCGGCAATGCCGCGGATGGTGTCGATATTGGCGCCGTAGTCGGCCAGGGTTTGGCCGATCCTGGAGATGGCTGCTGCTGGTACTGGGTTGCCCAGGACCACCATGACGTGTGTTGAGCGCGGGCGTGAGAATTCGGGCTCATCGGGGATTTCGAGGGTCACCTTCAGGTGCGCGGTGTTGAGGGAATCTCGTAGCCCGGTGAGGATGACGTCGCGCTCCTCGGCCTTGATGCCGACGAAGGCGGCGAGGTTTAAGTAGCCGCGGAATTGGGATTGTTCAACGTCGAGCACTTGGACGTCTTGGGCGGCGAGTACGCGGAAGAATGAGGCGCTTAGTCCGGGACGGTCGACACCGGAGACGGTGATGACGGCTGGTGAAAAGCCGGGGGTCAGTCCTACGGTTGGCACTGCTGAGGGTTCTGTTTGCACGCGTTGCATTGTCTCATGTGCGAGTGCTCGATGCCCTCATTTGTGGGGTGTTCGGGTGTGGGGTGCTCAGGATATGCAGAAAGCCGCGGCCGTCTGTGACGACCGCGGCTTCAAGCCAGGATGTGTGTTCCTACGTAGGCATTAGGCCTTTACGCGGGACTTGTTTTCTTCCAGCGGGTGCTGCTTGTGCTTGTCGTGGCCAACGTGGGCCTCTGCACGCATGCGCTCCACCATGTGCGGGTAGTGCAGCTCGAACGCGGGGCGCTCGGAGCGGATACGAGGCATGGAGGTGAAGTTGTGGCGAGGAGGCGGGCAGGAGGTTGCCCACTCCAGGGAGTTGCCGTAGCCCCAGGGATCGTCCACGGTGACGATCTCGCCGTAGCGCCAGGACTTGACCACGTTCCAGATGAAGGGCAGTACCGACATGCCGAGCAGGAAGGAGAAGACGGTGGACACCTGGTTGTAGATGGTGAATCCGTCGGACTCCAGGTAGTCGGCGTAGCGGCGGGACATACCCATGTTGCCCACCCAGTGCTGGACCAGGAAGGTGCCGTGGAAGCCAACGAAGGTCAGCCAGAAGTGCAGCTTGCCCAGGGTCTCGTCGAGCATGCGACCGGTCATCTTCGGGAACCAGAAGTACACGCCTGCGCAGGAGGAGAACACCAAGGTACCGAAGAGGGTGTAGTGGAAGTGGGCGATCAGGAAGTAGGACTCAGCCAACTGGAAGTCCAGCGGCGGGGAGGCCAACATAATACCGGTCAGACCACCGAAGAGGAAGGTGACCAGGAAGCCCATGCTCCACAGCATTGGGGTCTCCCAGGAGATGTGACCGCGCCACAGGGTGCCGAGCCAGTTGAAGAACTTCACACCGGTAGGAACCGAGATGAGGAAGGTCATGAAGGAGAAGAACGGCAGCAGGATGGCGCCGGTAACGAACATGTGGTGTGCCCACACTGCCATGGAAAGGGTACCGATGGACAGGGTTGCGAATACCAGGCCGATGTAGCCGAACATTGGCTTACGGGCGAATACCGGGAGAATCTCGGAGACGATGCCGAAGAATGGCAGCGCCAGGACGTACACCTCGGGGTGGCCGAAGAACCAGAACAGGTGCTGCCACAGGATTGCGCCACCGTTGCCGGAGTCGTAGATGTGGCCGCCGAGCTTGCGGTCGTAGAGCACGCCGAGTGCTGCGGAGGTCAGCAGCGGGAAGATCATCAGCACGATCACGGAAGCAACGAAGATGTTCCAGCAGAAGATCGGCATACGGAACATGGTCATACCCGGTGCGCGGAGGCAGATCAGGGTGGTGATCATGTTGATGGCGGAGGCAATGGTGCCCACACCGGTGGCGCCAACGCCGACGATCCAGAAGTCGCTACCAACGCCGGGCGAGTGCACGTGGTCTGCCAGCGGCAGGTACATGGTCCAGCCGAAGTCTGCGGCACCACCTGGGGTGAGGAAGCCTGCGAGCATGCAGACGATACCGATCTGGGTGATCCAGAAACCGAAGGCGTTCAGACGGGGGAAGGCCACGTCGGGAGCGCCGATCTGCAGCGGCAGCACGTAGTTAGCAAAGCCCCACACGATCGGAGTACCGAAGGCGAGCAGCATGATCGTGCCGTGCATGGTGAACAGTTGGTTGAACTGTTCGTTGGACAAGAATTGCAGACCCGGCGAGAAGAGCTCAGCGCGGATCAAAAGTGCCATTAGGCCACCAACGAAGAACCACACGAAGGACATGATGATGTACATGATGCCCAGGAGCTTGTGGTCAGTGGTGGTCAGCATCTTCCAAGCCAGCGAACCCTTGCGGGCCCCGCCGGTTGGTGCGGGCCTGGTTGGCTCGGAGTAATTCTCCAGCCGTGGCTCCACAGCGGTCATACGTTCCTCCTGACTTGTAGGTTGCTTCCCAGCCCGCGTGCGCGTGCAGAAAAGCCACCGAAATTACACTGCTCTATCTTAAGAGAGCGTAAGTCTTCTTCCAACCAAGTCTGGTTGGGGTCACTTTCGACCTTAATGGGGCGTGAATAGAAATGTAAGCGCGTGAGCTGCCATTTTCCCGGCCTGTTCGAGCGGCGCTGGAGACTTGCCTAAAAAATCGCCCTCATTAGTGACTACCACCACAGTTTTTGATACGGCGCGCCGCCACCGGAACGCAGAAGGCAGCCTCAAACCCACCCCCGCCGGGTGTCATTCTTAAGGTTGATGCACCCCCAAGGGGGAGAAAAACCAACGCCGCCCCGAAGGGCGGCAGATGACATTGTGGGCGCTTGGCTTAGAAGTCCCAGTCCTCGTCGGTGGTGTTCTCGGCCTTGCCAATGACATAGGAGGAACCGGAACCCGAGAAGAAGTCGTGGTTCTCATCAGCGTTCGGGGAAAGGGCGGAGAGGATTGCCGGCGACACCTTCGTTTCATCAGCCGGGAAGAGGCCCTCGTAGCCGAGGTTATTCAGCGCCTTATTGGCGTTATAACGCAGGAAGCGCTTTACGTCTTCAGTCCAGCCGAGATCATCGTAGAGATCTTCGGTGTACTGCGTCTCGTTGTCGTAGAGATCATAAAGCAGGTCGAAGGTGTATTCCTTGAGCTCATCGCGACGCTCCTGGGTTTCCTTGACCAGGCCCTGCTGATACTTGTAGCCGATGTAGTAGCCGTGCACCGCCTCATCGCGAATGATCAGGCGGATAATGTCGGCGGTGTTGGTGAGCTTTGCGTGGCTCGACCAGTACATCGGAAGATAGAAGCCCGAATAGAAAAGGAAAGACTCGAGCAGCGTTGAAGCCACCTTGCGCTTGAGCGGATCATCGCCTTCGTAATAGGAAAGGATGATCTTTGCCTTCTTCTGAAGGTTTTCGTTTTCTTCAGACCAGCGGAACGCCTCGTTAATTTCCTTGGTCGAAGCAAGCGTCATAAAGATATTGGAGTAGCTTTTCGCGTGCACGCTCTCCATGAAGGCGATGTTGGTATAGACAGCCTCTTCGTGAGGCGTGAGCGCATCGGGGATCATCGAGACTGCGCCCACGGTGCCCTGGATCGTATCCAGCATGGTCAAACCGGTAAACACACGCATGGTGGTTTGTTGCTCAAGGCTGTTCAGCGTTTTCCAGCTCTTGATGTCGTTCGACACCGGCACCTTTTCAGGCAGCCAGAAGTTGCCGGTGAGACGATCCCAAACTTCTTGGTCTTTTTCATCCGGAATGGTGTTCCAGTTGATGGCCTCGACCGGTTTTGGATGTTGGTCGATATAGGACTCGTAGCTGCTCACGAACGTCTCGCCTCCGGTGATCTTTCTTTGGATTGTGGTGCGCGCTTGGCTACGCCACCATCGCATCAATTTCTGTGCAGAGCTTACCCGAGCACCATCTCGGAGACTATGACGGCAGGTACACACCCCTCCCCCACGGTCTTTCAATAGCAATTCCGACCCGCTTTTTTCGCTTTTCGACGCCCCTAAAACGTGTTCTTGCTCACATTTACGGGAACTACGCAAACAGCGTTTGAGGGGCCCAGACCCCCGATGACCCCACAGAAAAATGGCAGCAGCCTTATCATTTAGATCACTATCTCGCTATGTTTTAGCCCCCTGAACGGCAACGTTAGGTTCGGCTTCATTTAGATGCCAAATTGATTAGCTCTACTTACAGTGTGAGTCATGGAGATCAACGAGAAACTCGCAACCGCACTGAACAACCAAGTCACTGCTGAGCTTGAGGCAGCCATGATTTACCTCCAGCTTTCCTACAAGTTGGAAGAACTCGGCCTGTCCGGCATGGCTCACTGGATGCGTGCACAGCACGCCGAAGAGCTCGAGCACGCTCAGCGCTTCGCCGACCACCTCCTCGACCGCGACTACACCCCTCAGATTGGCGACATCGCTCCCCCGAAGGTAGACGTTGCCACCCCGCTTGACGCTTTCGAGGCTTCCCTTGCTCACGAGCAAAAGGTATCCGGCATGATCCGCGAACTGGCTGAGCTTTCCCAGTCCGTGAAGGACTTCGATTCCCGTCCGCTGCTGGATCGTTTCCTGGACGAGCAGATCGAAGAGGAGTCCTCTGTGAAGGACATCATCGATCGTTTGAAGCTTGCTGATACCGGCACCGGCGTTTTGGTTATCGACGCCGAACTGGGTGAGCGCTAAAAACTAGCTACTCAAACATCAAGGCCCATGGCTTTAGCCATGGGCCTTTTGTTGTGCGCTGCCGCTAGCTAAGCGCACAAACGGCGTTTAGAGCATGCAGCTCACGCAACCTTCTACCTCAGTACCCATCAGGGCTACCTGGCGCAGGCGGATGTAGTAGAGGGTCTTAATGCCCTTGCGCCATGCATAGATCTGTGCGCGGTTGATGTCACGGGTGGTCACGGAATCCTTGAAGAACAAGGTCAGCGACAAGCCCTGATCCACGTACTTGGTTGCCACAGCGTAGGTATCGATGACCTTTTCATAGCCCACCTCATAGGCATCCTGGTAGTACTCCAGGTTGGAGTTATCCATATGAGGAGCCGGGTAGTACACGCGGCCGATCTTGCCTTCCTTGCGAATCTCAATCTTGGAGGCAATGGGGTGGATCGAGGAGGTGGAGTTATTGATATAGGAGATCGAACCCGTCGGCGGCACGGCCTGAAGGTTGCGGTTATACAGTCCGTACTCGGCAACCGATGCTTTGAGCTCCTGCCAATCTTCAGCCGTTGGGGTGTGGATCGTGGAGGCGTCGAAAAGCTGCTTGACCTTCTCAGTCTTGGGCGCAAATTCGGCTGGGTCGAAGCCATCGAAGTACTCGCCGCTTGCATACTTGGAATTCTCAAAGCCCTCGAACGTCTCGCCCCGTTCGCGCGCGATCTTATTGGAGGCGCGCAAGCACTGGTACAGCACGGCCGCGAAATAGGCGTTGGTGAAGTCCAAGCCCTCCTCACTGCCGTAGAAGATGCGCTCGCGGCCAAGGTAGCCATGCAAGTTCATCTGGCCCAAGCCGATGGCGTGGGCGGCGTTATTGCCCTTGCGGATACTCGGCACCGAATCGATGGAGGTCTGCTCCGACACGGCGGTCAGGCCTCGAATGGCGGTTTCCACCGTGGCGGCGAAATCGGGGGAATCCATGGTCATGGCGATATTCAGCGAGCCAAGGTTACAAGAGATATCCTCGCCAACCTCTGCGTAGGTGAGGTCGTCGTTGAGCACCGAGGGGGTATTGACCTGCAGAATCTCGGAGCACAGGTTACTCATGTTCACACGGCCGGCAATGGGGTTGGCCTTATTGACCGTGTCTTCGAACATGATGTAGGGATAGCCCGACTCGAATTGAATCTCGGCGATGGTCTGGAAGAACTCACGCGCCTTGATCTTGGTCTTACGGATCCGCGGATCCTCCACCATCTCCTCGTAGTGCTCGCTAATCGAGATATCAGCGAAGGCCTTGCCATAGACGCGCTCGACGTCATAGGGGCTAAACAGGTACATGTCATCATTGCGCTTCGCCAGCTCAAAGGTGACATCGGGGATCACAACACCAAGCGAGAGGGTCTTAATACGAACCTTCTCATCGGCATTCTCACGCTTGGTGTCAAGGAAGCTCAAAATATCCGGGTGGTGAGCATTCAGGTACACCGCGCCGGCGCCCTGACGGGCTCCGAGCTGATTGGCATAAGAGAAGGAATCCTCGAGCAGCTTCATCACGGGGATAACGCCAGAGGATTGATTCTCAATCTTCTTAATGGGCGCGCCGGCCTCACGCAGATTGGAAAGCAGCAGGGCCACACCGCCGCCGCGCTTGGAAAGCTGCAGTGCGGAGTTAATGGAACGGCCGATGGACTCCATATTGTCTTCAATACGCAGCAAGAAGCAGGACACGGGCTCGCCGCGCTGGGCCTTGGCGGAGTTTAGGAAGGTGGGGGTCGCTGGCTGGAAGCGGCCGGTGATGATCTCATCTACCAGGTGCTTGGCCAGGTCCTCATCGCCGGCTGCCAAGGTAAGTGCCACCATGCACACGCGATCTTCAAAGCGTTCGAGGTAGCGGCGGCCATCGAAGGTTTTGAGCGTATAAGAGGTGTAGTACTTATAGGCCCCGAGGAAGGTCTTGAAGCGGAACTTGTGAGCATAGGCCTGCTTAAACAGTGCCTTAATAAATGGGAAGTCGTATTGTTCGATCACTTCCGCTTCGTAGTAATTGTTGCTCACCAGATAATCGATCTTTTCTTCCAGATCGTGGAAGAACACCGTGTTCTGGTTTACATGCTGCAGGAAGAACTGATTCGCAGCCTCGCGATCCTTATCAAATTGGATATTGCCTTCATCGTCATAGAGATTCAGCAGTGCGTTGAGTGCGTGATAATCGAGCTGCTCTTCGCGCGAGACTGGTTCAGCGACGTTCTTACCTAATGGAGCCACAGTCTTGGTGTCCTTTGAAAATGGTGGGTATGAATACTTGAAGTTCAATGGCGCGAGGAGTCCTAAGTATTCCCCGCGCTGGTGTGCATGGCTACTGCGCTTAGGCGCATTCCTTTTCCATATACAGCCCCAATTGCTCAGCGTTAGCCTTGAGGCCTTCTTGGACGATCCTCACATCTTCCTCAGTGCCCAGCAACTCATAGCGATAGACGTAGGGCACCTGGCATTTTGCGGAAATGACGTCGCCAGCTTTGCCAAAATCGCTGCCGAAATTCGAGTTGCCCCCGGCGATGACTGCCCTTAACAAGGATCGATTGTGTTCATCATTGAGGAATCGGATGACTTGGCCTGGCACCGGGCGGGTATTAGCTCCGCTTATCGACGCTCCCCCGCCGTAGGTGGGACACACCAGCACATAGGGCTCTTCGACTCGAAGGGGCGCATCGTTTTTTCTAAGCGGGATGCGCGCGGAGGGAAAGCCGAGTTTTTCTACAAAGCGCTTGGTGTTTTCCGTCGCGGAGGAAAAGTAGACGATGAGCACGGGGATCGTTCCTCTTGATAAAAAGAAAAACCGGCACTGAAACCTTGGTCGTTCCTGTACCGGAGTGTTGGGCTAGGCCCTTAGGCAACCTGGGCAGCAAGCGAGCGAATGCGCTCGGGGCGGAAGCCAGACCAGTGATCGCCGCCGGCCTCCACAACAGGAGCCTGGAGGTAACCAAGTGCCATGACGTAGTCGCGGGCTTCCTCGTCGAGGCTGATATCTACCAGCTCGTATTCAAGACCAGCGCGGTCAAGTGCCTTCTTGGTGGCGTTGCACTGCATGCAAGCGGGCTTGGTGTAAACAGTGATCGACATTGGCGTGTTCTCCTGCGGCGTGGTCATAGCCGGTGGCCCGGCATGGCTTTCGTATTGCAATCTGACGTGTATCTAGGCCGGCTCGGGGCAGGAATCCTCAGCAACGGCAATGCCCGTGCTGCCGACCCCGGCGACATGAAGAAACACTATACCTAGGGCAAACACGGCGCAACTGCACTATATGTAGTAGTTACACCGAGGGAATTCCCAGCATGGAAGCAGACACGCGCACAAGATGTAGCCCCTGAGGCGCGATTTCGGCACCCAAGTACTCACACTGATGTAAGTCACAGTGGGCTTTATGCATACTCGCCTCTACCCACCCCTACCCGCAGGAATGTGCCGAAAGAGGCGAAAATATGCGTGAAAATATTCCTGCTAAAAATTCTTCCCAAACGGGGGTCAGCGCCACCCCCACCTGACAAAAAGAAACCCATCACCATTACTGGCGATGGGTTTTCCAGGATGCAGGATCACTCCTGCGCGCTGAATGCTCGGAGGGGATTAGCCCTGGCGAGCCTTGAAGCGGGGATCCTTCTTGTTGATCACGTACACCTTGCCGCGGCGACGCACAACCTGGGCGCCCGGCTTGTTCTTCAGCGACCGAAGGGACTTACGGACCTTCATTCGGGCGCTCCTTTCTTTTCTACGAAAGTCGAAGTTTCAGACTTTACTTTGCTAATAACGACTACTCAGCAGCACTTGAGAAGCGAAACTTCCAGTGCAAAGCGTGAAGCAGCCATGACACGAGGAGTTATGTTATCGCAACGGCAATTCAAACACCAAACTACGATGGCTGCCATGAGCACTTCTCAACGCCAAGCAATTCTGAACTCACTGCACACCAAGCCCAGCATCGATCCAGCCAAAGAGGTACAAGCTCGCGTCGATTTCCTTTGCCAGTACCTGCGCGCCTCCCACACGCGCGGCTTTGTCCTGGGCATCTCCGGAGGCCAGGATTCCACCCTAGCCGGCAAGCTTGCCCAGATGGCCTGCGAGCAACTCCGCTCCGAAGGAGTAGAAGCCGAGTTTTGGGCCATGCGCCTGCCCTATGGGGTACAAGCCGACGAGGCCGATGCCCAAACCGCCCTGAGCTTTATTGCCCCCGATCACAGCGTGAGCGTCAATATCAAAGCAGCCACCGATGCCATGGACGATGCGGTGGCAGCAACGCTGGATAAAGAGGACTTAGGCGACTTCAACCGAGGCAATGTCAAAGCCCGCCAACGCATGGTGGCGCAATACGCCCTTGCCGGCGAGTTAGGGCTATTAGTGATCGGCACCGACCATGCCGCCGAAAATGTCACCGGCTTCTTTACCAAGTTTGGCGATGGCGCCGCCGATGTCCTGCCCCTGTTTGGACTATCCAAGCGCCAGGGCGCTGCTCTTCTACGCCACCTCGGCGCCCCCGCATCCACGTGGGAGAAGATCCCCACCGCGGACCTTGAAGACGACAAGCCAATGCTGCCCGATGAGGTTGCGCTCGGCGTGAGCTATTCGCAGATCGACGATTATCTCGAAGGCAAGGAAGTAGACACTTCCGCTCAGGAGCGCATCGAGCACCTCTGGCAGGTAGGCCAGCACAAGCGCCACCTCCCCGTAGGCCCGCAGGATGATTGGTGGCGCAGATAGCGGCTAGCGATCCGCTCTTCCCTTTTTGGCTAGCCACCAAGCAGTGCGATGGTGGCTTGGGCAAGCTGCTCAAGGTGGTCACCATAGGCAGGGCCATGAGTAACGGCATGCACTGCCACTGGGTGAAGCTGGTGGATGGGGATCAATGAAGCATCGAGTGCGTCGAGATCATTGTGTTCTCGGTAACCAACCCAGATTTCTTTGAGATACGGCGCACCGAATAGCTCAAGCATGGCCAGGTCGGTCAGCGGGTGCCCGCCATGAGCAGCCGGGTCGATGAACTTTGGCCCTTGAGCGCCAAATAGGAGGTTGCCCGCCCAGAGATCACCGTGGATGCGCGCCGGTTGTTGCGGAGCAAGCTCGGGGCTTTGCTGAATCAGTGCGCAGGCGCGTTCAATGCGTGCGGTGGATCGAAGATTGCCGCGATCTTTCGCCGCCTTTACAAAAGGCAGCACGCGCTGCTCGATATAAAAGCTGTTCCAGTCCGAGGTGGGGATACAAGACTGCTGCTGGGTTCCGATGTAGTTTGGCCCATCCCAACCCGGCGGCGGGCAGCCATAGGCATCAGCGCCCGCGGCATGGATGCGCGCCAATTCGACGCCTGCCTGGCGTGCAGCCTGGGGATCCGCAGACACGATCTGCACGCCTTCGGTGCAGATGCGCGTTGCATCTGCATGCTCGACCCGCACCACCGCCTTGCTGGCTTCTCCTAGCCAACGCAGGCCTGCAGCCTCTGCCAGGGCTGATTGGGGTTCGGCTGGCTGCTTTTCAAATACAGACAAATGTCGCGGCCTTTAGTAGCGTTCTGGTTCTTCGCCGAGATCAAATGCGCGCCCCGAAAGGGAGTCGATATTAATGCGCACATAGTTGTACTTCAGCGTCGGCACCCAGGGTTTGAGGTCGAGGGTGTCGGCGTGGCGAATCTCCGCGAAGGTTTCAACCACAGCGGCCGTTCCCTTTACCACCACAGACCAGGCGTGTTCTTCGCCTTCGAGGTGGTCGATTTCGAAGAGCACATCGTGGTTGAGGTTTACGCTAAAAAGCTTGGAGCCTTCTGCGGAACGGAAGTACAGGCAGGGAGCTTCGTCTGATTCATCGAGCACGAAGTTCACCGGGAAGATATCCATATCGTCTTTGCGTCGCACGACCAGACGCCCCAGCTTTTCACCGCGCAGCTTTTCTAAGCAGGCCTGTTCGTCGAGGACTTTGATTGCGTCGTTACTCATGCGTCCATTCTCCCCTTGGAACGCCGAAGCGGGCAGCATGCACACCTAAATATGGGGGTGGTATCGAGCACATGACAATGTCCGAACACGGCAAAAGCCCCACACGTGAGCCGGGCTGAGGTGTGGGGCTCATTCATGCTTAGCGCACGGAACCGGATTCGCGCCCCTTCGGCAGGATGTCTTCGTAGTACGTGCCCTTGAGTACACGTCGAAGCAGTTTGCCGCCGGGCAGTTTGCCATCGTTCATGGCCGAAGCGGAGTGCAGCATCGAGCGGATGTCGTATTGGGTGGGCCAAATCGGCTGGATATCGCGTTCAATGCCCAAAAGCCCATACACCGCCATTTGACCAGTGCGTGCCGAGCCTTCGGTGGTGAAGACGCAATCGTCCGGAGTTTCTACAAATTGCCCCGTAAAGCCGAGGTTCTTGGAACCTTGAGGCACAGGCCATGGGCGATCGCCTTCGCCGCGTGGCATGAATTCTGCGGTGATCCAAGGCATCGTGGCCAAGCGAACTTTGGTCATGGCGATGGTCTTTTCTACGTCCTCCACGCCGAAGTGGTGGCAGAATTCGCGCAAGACCTCTTCGCCTGTGCACTCGAGCATGGGCTTGGCCGTCACGGTGCCCTTGTTCCACCAGTGCAGGCCATAGGCCCAGGCCACACAAAGCCCATCTTCTTGGCCGATGAATTGCGGCTGGCGGTGCACCGTCAAAGAGCACAACCAGGGGGAATCATCGGCGGTGATGATGCCTGCCGTGACGGTTTTGCCGCTGAACAAGTCATTGCGAGAAAGCTCGCGCAACTTGGCATTGAAGGGATTGTCGTACCCGCCATAGAAGTTGAAGCTCACCGATTGCCACACGGTCTTTTCTGGATCACTACAAAAGACCTCAGGCCGGCCGCAGTTGGGGGCTTTGGCTGCGATGTTCTTCCACAAATCCCAAGCAGGACCCGGCTCCTTTTTAAAGGGTGCGGGTGTGAGGTTATCGCCGTAGCCGGTGGATTCCGTGAGCGAGCCATTGGTCACGATCACGATGTCTTGGGCGCGGACGTCGATAAGCTTTTCTTTGCCCTCGTGGGTACAACGGATTCCGGTGACTTCGAAGGCATTGCCGGCGACCTCGATATCGAGGTCTTGGACCACCGTGTCGTATTGGAAACGCACGCCTTGAGCCTTGAGGTAGTTCACCAGCGGCTCGATGAAGCTCGTGTACTGGTTGTATCGAGAAAAGCGCAGGCAGGAAAAATCGGGGAAGCCAGGCAGGTACTGCAAGAAGCGGTGCATGTAGCGCTTCATTTCCGTCAGCGATTGATAGTCCTGGAAGGCGAACATCGATCGCCACAGGGTGTAGAAGTTTGATTCGAAGAAGTCTTGATCGAACCAATCCTCGATGGTCTTGTAGTAGGTCTTTTCCTCTTTGACGGCAAGCAGCTTGATCATCTTCAACTGCGAGCGCTTGGATAGCCCCATCTCGGGCACGCGCAGGCGGTTGCGCGCTTGATCGTTGATCAAACGGCAATTGGAGATATTTGGATCCGTCTCGTTATACATACGGAATTCATCCAAGACGGTGTGCGGGGCTGGCAGATCAACCGCGGGGACGTCTTTCATGATGTCCCAGAAGCATTCGAAGTGCTGCCCCATCTCGCGGCCGCCGCGGGCAATGAAGCCGTCTTCGTTGTTGCCGGCACCGTCGAAGGAACCGCCAGGTACGGCCATTTGCTCGAGCACGGTGATGTTTTCTCCCGGCATGTGGCCATCGCGAAGTAGATAGCCAGCGGCGATGAGGTTGCCAATACCTCCGCCAACAAAATAGGCCTTGCGTTGCTCAATATTCTTTGGAGCTTCGGGGCGGATTTCTAGGTAGCGTCCCAGGTCGTTTTGGACGAATCGATTACCAAATTGATCCGTGGGGAAGCTCTTTTGATAGGTCTGCATGATGGCTGAAACCTCGTTTCAATCGTGGTGTTGGCCTGGATACGCCAGGCCGGTGTTGCTTAGTGCGCGGACTCAGGCTGTGTCTGCGCCTTGCAAGGTGGCACCGGAGGTTGTGTGGCGGCGGGCTACCTTGGCTGGGGAAACCACCCCCGCCCGCGGGTGGAGAACGACAACACCACTAGGGGCTGTGACTGTGCGGCATGGGTTTGTTCTGGCTGTTCCAACGGCATTTTGCCGCTGATGTATCACCAAACATTGTGACGAACGCCCCACTTTCGAAGGTAAGCGCAACGTGACAGGGCATCACTGCGATATCTACAGTGATTTATTAACAATCACCAGCTTAACACTTTTCTGCATTGTGTAAGAATAGGTTTGTTTGGTGAACTATCTGCAGGTCAAAACTTTGAGGAGCAGGATGACTCATCGCTACACACTCGAAACCCGAGTGGATCGAAGCGTGCCCCAGCGCGAAGTGTTTCGCCAGCTTCGCTTCTTTTTAAAGAAGATGCGCGAACGCAACATGATTGCTTCAGGGGGGGGGCAAGAGCTCGCTAAGGATCTAAAAAATATCCGACGTTGGGGTGGGCTCGAAGCCACCATCATGGCTCGAGGTGCACGCCAAGTACCCGATAAAGTAGCCCTTGTCGACGACGACGGGGAACTAACCTATTTCGAATTTTTCCAACAGGCTGATCGCCTCGCCCGAGCACTGCATGCGCGCGGGCTTCACTCAGGCGCCAATGTTGCCGTCATGGCACTCAACGGCCGCGCCGCCATTTTGCCGCTGACCGCCCGTTCGATGGCCGGTTACAACATCTTCATGATCAACGGCAACGCTTCTGCCGCCCAGATCGAAGAGTATCTCGACTTCCACAACGTTCAGGCACTGATCGTGGACGAGGAATTCCTCCCCCGCATCACCGAGCGTGCACGCCAACGCGAAGTCATTCTTGGCCACCTCGAAGCCGAACCGGTAGAAGCCGGCGAACACGCAGGCCGCGCCTTCGAATCTCTCGATCACGTCATTTACACCGCCAACGTGCATCACCCGCTTCCGAAGAAGCCGGAAAAGAGCATGCACGTGGTGATGACTTCCGGCACCACCGGCATGCCCAAGGGCGTGGTGCGCCGACAATTGAACTCACCGCAAGGTTTCGCATCGGTAGCCGCCGCCATTCCGCTTGAGCGCAATATGAATGTGCTACTCACCGCCGTGCTCTTCCACGCCTATGGCTGGGCCTATATGGGCTTTTCCTTCCTGGCTCAATCCCGCGTGGTTACCCGCCGCCACTTCAGCGCCGAGCAAGTACTGGCCGATTTCCGCGACTACGACATCACCACGTGGATTTCCGCTGCTACCCGTATCCGCACCGTCATTAGCTACATGGACGAAAACGGCATTGAAAAGCACGAGGGCTTGAAGGTGATCACCAACTCCGGCAGCCCGCTGTTGCCGGTGGAGATTCAGCGCGCCAATGAAAAATTTGGCCCGGTGCTGTGCTCGATGTACGGATCTTCTGAAACCTCAGCCGTGGCCGTTGCAGGCGCACAAGACCTGGTGGACGATCCCCACCTCACCGGCCGGGTGTATCCGGGCTGCATGGTCAAGATTTTCGATGAAGACGGCAAAGAAGTACCAGAGGGCGAAGAAGGCGTCGTGGGCATTTCCTGCTTCGACCTTTTCGCGGGCTATACCGATCCCTCCATCGACGCCCCCATGGTCAATGGCATGTACTACATGGGCGATCGTGGCTACCTCAAGGGCGATCGCCTCTACGTGCTCGGCCGAGCCGATGACCTGGTGATCACCCAATTTGCCGAGAAGATCTACCCCATCGAGATCGAAGACGAGATTTTGCGCGATGAGCGCGTAGAAGACGCGTTCGTTCACGGCGTGCCCGATGAGCACACCGGTCAGGCGCTGCGCGCCTATGTGGTGGCCAATGAGGAGGTCACCCCAGATGAGATCCGCGAGCGTGTGCGCCAGCAGCTTTCCGAGGCTCACGTCCCCCGCGACATCGTCTACGTGGAGGATTTCCCTCGCGGCCCCACCGGCAAGGTGATCGCGCGAGATCTTCCCGAGCCCGATCAACACAATCAGCGCGAATCCTAACCCCGCCCCAAAAGCAGAATTGAGACTCCCATGAAGCTTCGCTACCTTAGCGCCCTCTGCGCCGTTGCTTGCTCGGCAGCATTAGCTATGCCTGCCGCAGCCCAGGGCATTAGCCCCAATAACCCCTTTGCCAGCCAGGGCCGCGAGCTGCCCCATATCAATATGGAAGCAGCCTTTGATCAGGCCACGTGGACCGATCCCTCGGTGCCGCAGACTGTTGAACCGGGCAACCTCGTCACCTTTGGCGATTCCATCATGGCCAACATGACCGCAGGCGATGCAGCCTTCTCCATGGCCACCAAGGGTGCGCGCAAAGCAAACCCCAATGCGGCAGCAACGATTTCTACCCTGGATCCGAATATCAACCTTCACGGTTGCGCCCAGGGCACCCCAAGCCTTCCTAAGAAGATCGCCGCTGATCTTGGCGTGCCGCTGAATGATTACTCCTGCCCCGGTGCCACCATGTACACCCCGAGCGCGGCCGCACTGACCATCCCGCAGCAGGTCGATGCTGCTATCGCCGATGGTGCCCTCAACCCGCAGACCCGTTATGTCACGCTTCAGGGTGGCTATAACGACGTCTACAACAACTACTTCACCCTCACCGGTGAAGGCGCCAACGACGCCGAGATCGCAGCTCGGATCAATCAGCCGACCCAGCGCGATATGTTCGCCGCTGCCATTGACGGCGCCATTGCCAAGATCAAGCAGGCCGCCCCGAACGCCAAGGTTGCACTGGTGGGCTACCACGAGATCACCGAGAACACCCCCGCCGGCTGGCAGTGCCTCTACCACATTGGTGATGGCTACGGCCGCGATAACGTCTGGGGCGCAAGCTACGCAGTGCCGATCTTCTTCGACACCCAAGGCGAGATGAACGTGCAAAAGTGGCTAGCCGAGGCAGCACAGCGCCACGGTGTGCTCTTTGCCGATGAGCGCGCTTTCTCTGCCGGGCATGGCGAATGCGCCGCTCCCGCTGATCGCTGGGTGGCTGGCATCTTGATCGACACCACCACTGGCGAGCACAACCTCGCGCTGCACCTGACCGACGAAGGCGTCGAGGCTATCGGCTCCGACGTGGCCAATAAGATCCGTTAATCCTCCATCACTTCTAAAGAAGGACTTTCATGCTGTTTTTCGATCACATCCCCGCCCCCATCGCCGCCTTCGCCGAGCAGTGGAACGCGATTACCTTCGAGTTGATGGGCCGCATTGATCAGCTTTCTGCCGGCCTGCCCGAGCAGTGGGCTCAGCTTCTGGGGATGCTGCCCCACTAATTGCCCGCCTCTCGCTGCCACCTGAAGCTTCTTCTTCAGGTGGCAGCTTTTTCATTTCACCCCCAAGTAAGGGTGTATCAAAGCAGCAGGAAAACTGTTACAGGAGTGAATAAATGTGCAGGGTGCGTTAATTGATACGGTTGTTAAAACGTTTTTTCCGAGGTTGATTACGGGTAGATAACAACCTCAAAGTAACCCTTGACATTTGCCAAACGATAGGATGATCAGGCAAACGCTCAGGCAACCCCCTTCCAGTTTTAGTTTTCTACGCTAAACTACCAGGGTGCTGCCGGGGTTTTATCCGGCAAAACTGCGCGGCACGACACGTCGCGCAACACCACAGCAATGGAAGACGCTGCACTCCCGCGCAGGATCGCTCGGGATGCCGGGGCAACCCGGCGCCACAAGGAAGATCACAAAGGAGATTCAATGTCCAGGTACACACTGAGTGCACGTGTGAAAACGAATATCGCACGCCGGCACGTGGCTCACCAGTTCTTGCACTTCTTGCAAAGGATGCGCCAACGCAAAATCATCTCCTTTGGCGGCCCTAAAGAAATTCTTGCCGACGTTCAAAACATCCGCCGCTGGGGTGGACTTGAAGCCACCATCGTCAGCCGCGCGGCACGTCAGGTTCCCGATCGCGTAGCGCTGATCGACGACGACGGCCAGCTCACCTACAAGCAACTGATCGACGAAGCCGAAAAGCTTGCCCGCGCGCTTCACCAGCGCGGTTGCCACTCCGGCGCCAACGTTGCCGTGATGGCTTTGAATGGTCGCGGAGTGATTTTGCCACTGATCGCTCGCCAGATGGCCGGCTTTAATATCTTCTTGATTAACGGCAACTCCTCTGCCGTGCAGATCGAGGAGTACCTCGACTTCCACGACATCAAGGCCATGATCGTGGACGAGGAATTCCTTGAGCGCATGACCGATGCCGCACGTCAGCGCACCGTGTTGATTGCGCACCTCGAAGATGAGCCGGTGGAAACCGGCGATGTTGATGGTCGCCCCTATGAGACCATGCAGCACGCCATGGATACAGCGGATATGAGCGTTGATCTTCCTGAAAAGCCCGCTCGCAGCCACCACGTGCTCATGACCTCCGGCACCACCGGCATGCCCAAGGCAGTGATTCGCCGCCACCTGAAATCGCCGCAGTCTTCGGCCAATATTGCCGCCGTGGTGCCTTTTGAGCGCAATATGCGGGTGCTGCTGTCTGCCGTGCTCTTCCACGCCTATGGCTGGGCATATTTGGGCATGGCCCTGATTACTCAGTCCACCATCGTCACCCACCGTCACTTCGATGCGACGAAGGTGCTCGACGATTTCAAGGAGCACGACATCACCTTGTGGGTGGCTGCGGCAACCCGTATCCGTGGTGTGGTGGCGTACATGGACGACAACAACATCGACCACTACGAAGGCCTGAAGGCCATCACGAACTCCGGCTCGATTTTGCTGCCCATCGAGATTCAGAAGACCTACGAGAAGTTCGGCCCGGTCCTGTGCTCGATGTACGGCTCCTCTGAAACCACCGCGATCTCCACCGCAGGCCCCCATGACCTGATTCGGGATCCGCACCTTTCCGGCTTCATCTACCCCGGTTGCATTGTCAAGATCTTCGACGATAACGGCAATGAGCTTCCCGACGGCCAAGAGGGCGTGGTTGCCATCTCCAGCTACGACCTTTTCGCTGGTTATACCGATCCGGCCATCGAGCCTCGCATGATCGACGGCATGTACTACATGGGCGATCGTGGTTATAAGAAGGGCAACCGCCTGTATATCCTCGGCCGCGATGACGACCTTGTGATCACCCAATTCGCCGAGAAGATCTACCCCGTGGAGATCATGGATGAGGTCATGCGCCTGGACGAGATCCGCGATTGCTTCGTGCACGGCGTCCCGGATGAGCACACCGGCCAGGCACTGCGCGCCTACGTGATTGCCAAGGATGACATCGCCCCCGACACCATTCGTGAGCATGTTCGCGCCCACCTCTCAGACGCCCACGTTCCCCGCGACGTGGTGTACGTAGAAGACTTCAAGCGCGGCCCCACAGGCAAGGTGCTTGCTCGCTTCCTCCCCGAACCTGACGAGCACAACCAGCGCGAAGAGGCCAACGCCCAGCGCTAAAAACCCACAAAGCCCTATCCCCCACGTCACGTACCAGTGGCGTGGGGGATTCGTCGATAAGCCTGGCGCATAACCAAGCATGGATGCGGGGGATCGGGTTTAGCGCAACTTCACTGTTGGCCCATCAACAGCGGCGGGACTTAAGCAGCTTTCGGGCAAGGCGGCAAAACTGCACACCGCCGGTTGGCGATACAGCGGGCCTTCGGCTCCACCATTGGCAATGATGCGGCGATACTCCTCCACCGCGGGGGTGGCGTGGCGAGTGAGCGTTGGATCGTTTTTCACGTCCACCGTCCACAAACCAAAGCGTGCGCTGTAGTCGCCCCACTCATAGTTATCCACCAAGGACCAGTGGTTATAGCCAATGATCGGCACGCCATCGGCGATGGCTCGTTGGATCCAGTAGATCGTGTCGTGGAGGAACTGCTCGCGTGGGTAGCCATCGGCGCGCGGCTGGGCATTGTCCGTGGGTTGGCCATTTTCCACGATATAGATCGGTTTGCCGGGGAATTGCTGCGCGTACTGCCGGGTGGCGTAGTAGATGCCCTCGGGCTCGGGGGTGACGGCGGCGAAATCGGCAAAGGCGGCGTGGATGGCCGAGAGGTTGGTGGCCGAAACGGAGTAGTAGTAATCGATGCCCGCGTAGTCCATGTGAGGGTTGAGGCGCTCAAAGAGCAGGGCGCGCTGCACCGGGGCGATCGTGGGCAAGAAGGCAAAGTTGGTGCCTGACAACGCATTGGGGTCCTTGGCGTGGGCCGCCTCGTAGCCAATGCGGTTGAAGTTTACGATCATGTCGAGGTACTCGGGCAATTGTGTCCGCTCGGCAAGGTGAATTTCTACATCGTGGCCGAACCACACAAAGGGCTCGTTCAGCGTGACCCACATGGTGCCGTCGCCGCCCCATCGATCGGTAATAAACGCAGCGTAGCGGGCAAAGGCGTCCTGCGCCTGCTGACTGAGGATGCCACCTTGATCCACGATCCATCCGGGGTAGACGTAGTGGATCATGGTGATCATCGGGGTCATGCCGTGTTCGCGGATCAGGCGCAGCACATCGTCGTAGTAGGCAACTTCTTCCATGTCGAAGTGCCCGGGTTCGGGTTCGATGCGCGACCATTCGATGCTCAAGCGGAAGGTATTCACGCCAAGGGACGCGGCGTTGGCGATGTCTTCTGCGTAGCGGTGGCGGAAATCGACGGCATTGCGCACACCGTCGATGTGCTTATCGCCATCTTGGCGATCCTCCGAGGCATAGCGGCTCCAGTTGGAGTCGCGGTTGGACCCCTCGATTTGGAAACCCGCCGTGGCCACGCCCCAGTGGAATGGCACTTCTTGGACGGGCTCTTCTTGGACAGGCCCGGCTGCATCGCTGTTTGGCTCAGCGGCAGCGGGTGTGAGGGCTGGTAGTTCGCCTTGGCCTAGCGCCTCTGCGAGGCCGGTGCTGCCGAGTTGTTCTGCTACCTGGCTGCTTTGCTCGGCGCTTGGAAGGAATTGTTGCACCTGCGCAGGCAGGAGCGATTCGGGAGCGGCCACTGCTGGCGCTACGGTGCCGGAACAGGCGAGACACGCGCCCGCTAGCACCCCAACTACCTTCTTTATGGGGAGGGTTGGAATCATTCCCATACCCAAGAATTTAACCGTTTAAGCAGTGGCTTTTAACGTTTTACCCCCACCTGTAACATTATTATTTTTCCAAAACCTTGTAACACTGCCGGGGCAAAGAACGATGTCGGCTCGATTTTTTCTATAACAAAGCACTGATAAAATCAGCGCTCAAACTAATGAAGGGATCCCATGAAACAGAGCATGTCCATCGCCATGGCATTCGTCGGTCTGCTCATCGGCGCAGGCTTCGCCACTGGCAAGGAAATGATGCAGTACTTTGTCTCCTTTGGCTCAACCGGCATCTGGGGCCTGGTAGTTACCGGCGTGATCATGGTGATCTTCGGCGCGGTCGTGCTGCAGATCGGTAGTTACTTCCTCGCCGATGAACACGGAGCCGTACTCAAAAACGTCGCACACCCTCGCCTTTCTTGGCTTCTCGACGCCGCAGTATCCATCACCATGGCAGCCATGGGCATGATGATGCTCGCTGGCGCCGGCTCGACATTCCAGCAGGCCTTCCACGTACCGGCCTGGCTGGGTTCCCTGCTCATGGCAGTGGTGGTGTACTTCGTCTGCTTCCTGAACCCCGACAAGGTAGCCAAGGTCATCGGCGCCGTCACCCCCTTGATGATCGTGGCCATCATCGCGGTCTTCATCTACTCCCTGCTGCACATCCCCGATGACTTCTCCCTAGCCGCAACCAACGCCGTTGCCCAGCAGGAGCCCTCCCCCGTGCAGCCCTGGTGGTGGTCGGCAGTGAATTACTCCGGCATGAGCTTGATCTGCGCGGTGGGCATGTCCCTGGTGATTGGTGGTTCCTATACCAAGCTTCGCGACGTCGCGATCGGCGGCATGCTCGGCGGCATCATCTTGACGGTGATGCTGACCTTTGAAACCTTGGTGCTCTTCCTCAACGTGGATGCAGCAGCGGGCAAGGACATCCCCATGGCAGCCATCGGCAGCGAGATTCACCCCATCGTCGGTGTATCAATTTCCGCGCTGATTCTTGTGATGATCTTTAACACCGCCCTTGGCGATGTCTACGCCTTCTCCCGGCGAGTCAATGTGCTCGCCCCTCGCCATCCCAAGATCAACCTCTTTGTGATCCTCTTTATTAGCTGGCTGATCAGCCTTGTGGGCTTCGGCTCGCTGATTCAGATCATCTTCCCCATCTTGGGTTATATCGGCATGGTCATCGGCGTGGTCTTTGTGGCATGGCGCATCCGTTGGTCCAAGCTCATCGCAGGCGAGAAAGCGCGACGCAACCGTATTCGCCAACTCACCCGCGTGCATATCCACCCCGAGATTTATGTGGATAATTCCCTAGAGCTCAACCACGAGCTCGAAGGCTCCCAGGCCGATAACGATAAGCTCCTGGCCACTGTGGCCGAAGAGGAACGACCGAACCTCGAGCTCGACGCCGAAGAGTATAAAGAGCCCGGACAGTCCTAAGCACTGCCAGGCCCCCTTGCTCCTGTGAAGCCCTTATTGGGCGTCAAACACAGGAGCAAGTTCGCCTTCAGGCACGATCTTCTTACCCGGTGCCTGGATGGAAAAGCTCTTGCCGTTGGATTCGCAACGCAACACATCAGCGCTTTCAGCGGTACATACTCCGGCGCCCGCGGTGATGCGCTGGCCTGGCTCTAAGTCCTTTTGGGCAGGCGGCACCCCTTCAAAGATGGTGTAGTAGAGGCCATTTTCACCGGCAGCGATGGCACCGGGTTTTTGACGAGGCAGCGGCGCCATCTCTACTTCCGGGGCATCCTCAGGGGCTTGGCCGGTGCAAGACACACCCTTATCGCTGATATAGCACTCCCCGCTTTCACCGCCGACGGTATAGCGGAACATGTGCGCCTGGCCTTGCACATAGGCCTCGGGATCTACATCAACGATCTCAGCCGGGGGCGCAGGCTCCTCGGCAGCCTCTTGAGGCTCTTCGCTTTCAGGCTCCTCGGCAGGTGCTTGGGAAGAAGGCTCAGTTGAAGCCTCGGAAGGTGCGGTGCTTTCCGCGGATTTCAGCACCGCTGTGCTCGAAGGCGATTCCGCCTCCTGTTCTCCCCCGCAAGCAACCAGTGCCAGGGCTGCCACCAGTGCGCTCAAACCGACTGTTCTTTTCACCATTATTCTCCTTCTTTTAGCCACATCAATGATGTAGCTCCTAGCCTAATCCTCACTCCAGCAAGCGACTCAAGGCTTTGGAACATCTGGGCGGATACCTGCTTGAAGAGCAGCAATGATGAATTCGGTTTTGGGCGCGACCCTGTGCTGATACAGGTCTTGGGACTGCTCGATCTGAGTGACCTCTTGGGGGAGGTATTGCTCTAGCAGCTCACGGTTTTGGGCAAGCAGCTTGTTTCGCTGCTCATTGCGTGGCTCGATTCTGTAGCTTTGCAATCCAAGGCTGAGGGTGATGGCGGTATCGCCGATGAAATCCAGGGCATACAGCACGGTATCGCGGTCAAGCCCGGAATCCTCGAAATCCTCCAGCACCTGCCCCAGCAGCCTCATGCCATGCACTTGAGGGAAGGGATAGGTGTAGAGCGTCAGTGCCAACCCTGGGTACGCCTCGCACAGATCCCAGCAGTAGCGCGACCAACGCTTGAGCTTGTCTGGCCAAGCAAGATCCGTTTGCTGCCAGGGGTTTCTGGCAAGAATCTCTTTGAGGCAAGCCCCAACGAGGTCGTCGCGGCTTGCAAAGAGGCGATACAGGCTCGGAGCACCGACGCCCACCCGCTCTGCCACGGCGTTCATGGTGAATCGGTCGATGCCGATCGAAAGCGCGGCATCAACCACGTCGTGGGTGGAAAATTTGGGCTTAGGCCCGGTTTTTCGCCCCGGGCCTGCTGGTGTCATGTCAGTGACCATCCTTGAGCTGCGTGTCTGCGTTGCCAGAACTGTTGATAGGTGCCGTCTTGGTGCAGCAGCTCCTCGTGAGTTCCCTGCTGACTGATGCGGCCTTGATCATTGAGCACCACAATATTGTCAGCGGATTCGATCGTGGAGAGCTTGTGGGCAATCACCACCAGTGTAGAGCGTTGACGAAGGTACTCAAGAGCCTGGACCACTCGCTGCTCATTGGCCGGGTCGAGGGCGCTGGTGGCTTCGTCGAACAGGACGATGGGGGCGTCTTTGAGAATTGCCCTGGCAATAGAAACGCGCTGGCGTTCCCCACCGGAAAGCGCGCGGCCCCCCTCGCCTACCGGGGTATCCCAGCCTTGGGGCAAACGCTGGATAATCTCCTCCACGCCTGCAAGACGGGCCGCGTGCCGTAATTGCTCTTCACTGGCATGGGGGTTGCCCACCAAAATATTGGCCCGAAGGGTGTCATCGTAGAGATACACATCTTGGAATACCCACGCCAATTGGCTCATAAGCTGGGCCAGTGCCTGTTCTTCTACACGCACCCCACCCACGAGCACCTCGCCGTGATCAACGGGATAAAAGCGCGCGATCAGCCGGGCGATCGTTGTTTTTCCGCTGCCGGACGGGCCGACGATGGCGTTGAAGGAATGGGGAGGAAATGCAAAGGAGACATCCCGAAGCACGGGGCAGTCCTTGGTGTATGAAAAGCTCACATTGCGCATCGCGATGGCACCCGGCTCAGTGATCCTTCGGGTGCGCTCGGGATCTTCGATGATCGGCTCGTCGAGAAGCTCAAATACCTGCTCAAGCAGCGGTTGCGAAGCCTGCACGCCCATGCCCAATTGGCCAATCTCATTCAAGATGGTGGTAAAGCGCAACATGATGCCGATGAACACGATGGTGGCCACAGGATCTTGCAGCCCGGTGCCAACGCCTACGGCAAGCACCATGGCGAGCACAGCGACGTTCTGGGCGGCGGTGCCATTAATCAATTGACCCAGCAGACCCCACCACAGCGCCTTCGAGCTTCGCCGTTCGCTTGTGTTGATCGCAGCCTCAAGGGGCTGGAAAGCCTGGGCCTTACCGCAGGCTCTTAAGATCGCTTGATTTTGGGCAAACTCAACCAACCGGCTGGCCACTTCCCTATTTGGCGGATCGGTTAGTGCAGAAGAACGACGTTCGCAACGATTGGCCAGATACGCCGCGAGCACCACCACCGGCACCGTTGCACTGAGAATCAAGCCCATCGTTGGCGCCCACACCCACGTGCCTATCAGCAGCACCAACATGGTGCAGGCGTGCATGATCATCGGGGAATACATGTGGGCAAAAGATTCGCCCAAGATGAGCATTTGGCGCGATACCAAGCGGGAGAATTCACCTGCGCTCTGCGGCTTGAAATAGCCCAACGGCAGGCGGGAGACGCGCTGGCCGATCTTTAAGTGAATGCTTGCCACCACGTCAATGGCAACGCTGTAGTTGGCAATTGCCAGGAAGTATTCCAATACCGCCGAGATACAGGCCACAAGCGCCAATACGAGCAGCCACTGGCTAAAACGAAGCCCCCATACTGGATCCCCGCTGACCAAGCTTGCGGCTCCCGGCAAAAAGGCCACCAACGCGAGGCCGCGAATGACACCGCAGATCAGCGATAGCACGAACATTCGGCGGAGGTGCTGCTTGCCCTCGACGGAAAGCAATTGGGCAACGCGGCGGAGAAAACTGGGCGAAAAATGTTGGGTAGCAATCATCGTGTGCTTCCTTCCCAGAGAGCCATGTAGAGCGGTTCTTCACTCACTTCTTGTGGTGTGCCCTTGGCGCTGATCTTGCCGTTTTCCATGATCACCACTTGATCGACGTGCCGAACTGAGGCCGGACGGTGCGCGATCACCAGCACTGTCTTGGGGTGCTGGGGGTTATGGACTAGGGCGCTTAAGGCCTGCTGAATCTGTGCTTCGGATTCGGGATCGGCAAAGGCAGTTGCCTCATCCAAGATCAGCACCGGGGTGTTCAACAGCAGAGCCCTGGCGATGGCGAGTCGTTGACATTGGCCACCCGATAGGTGCGTATCGACGCCATAGATCGTGTCGAGCCCGTGCGCCAAGGCCCGAATCTCGTCGGCTACCTGGGCGCTTTCGAGTGCCTGCCAAATTTCTTCATCGCTGGCGTCCTCTTTGCCAAGCGCAACATTGTCGCGAATAGAAAGACTCAGGATCTGTGGATCTTGCAGCACGAACCCCACGTGCCGATACAGCGTTTCCGCCGGCCAATGACGCAAATCGACTCCCCCGATGCGGATGCATCCTTCATCCGGGTCGCTAAAGCGGGCTAAGAGCGTTGCCAGTGTTGTCTTGCCTGAACCGGAAGGCCCGATCAGGGCTGTGGTGGTACCGGCTTCTAGGTGCAAAGAGACGTGATCGACGGCCTTATGGGCGCCGTAGCTATAACTGACATCCACGAAGTCCACGGATTGTCCCTTGATGCCTTCGGGGAGTGCAGCAGCACTGGCGGCGTCCTGGGAGATTTGGGGGATATTCAAAATGTTTTGAACACGAAGTGCCGCGCTGCCAGCAATTTGCAGCGACCACGCCATGTTGGCCAAGGTTTCGAAAGCCTGCGGGATGGCTAAGGCGACGATGGTGGTGGGGATGAGGTCTGTGGCTTGGGCATGGCCGCTGCGGATCAGCAGTGAGCCTAGTCCGAGATTGACCAACACGAGCACCGAGGTGGAAATGGCGACATAGGACATCGCAGAGATCCGCAGCATCGGGCCACACCAAGCAAGATAAAACTTGTGAAAGTCTTTGGTGGCACGATCGTATCTGGCGTGCGCCTTACCGGTTTGACCAAAGGCTTTGACCACCGAAATGCCCGTGACAAACTCCACCATGGTGGCGGAAACGTGGCCGAGACGAGTATCCATCTCAGCGGTTTTCTCCCCCATGCCCCTCATGGTGAAGGCCATGAGGCCGAGGTAGACCGGAAGCGTGATGATGGCGAGTATCCCCAACATCCAGTTGAGATAAAACACATAGGCCAACAGCGCCAAAGGGCTCACGATGGCCACGGTGCTATCGACCGGAGCATGTGCAACCACCGCGTGGATTTCTGCGGTGTCATCTTGGACCGCTTTTCGCACCTGACCGGAATTGGTGCGCGAAAACCACGACAGCGGGGCTTGTGAGAGGCGCTGGGCGATCTGGCGTTGCAACAGGTGCCGCAATTTCACGTCTGCGAAATGCGAGACCGTTAAGGCCACCAAATACACCACCAGCCGGGCAACGAAGAGCCCAATCAGCAGCGTGAGCGCCGATTTCACTTCGCCTTCATTACTGCCCTGAGCTCCTCCTTGGCCGAGCAAGGCCTTAGCCAACCACACCAAGGCGATATAGGGTCCGACGCTGAGCACAGCCGAGATAAAGGCCAGGATCCTTGCGATGGCCAGTTCTAAGGAGATTGGACGTATGAGCCTTTGAAAGGCTTTTCTTCCCGCCTTATCTTTTTCCCGGCTACTCACCACGTCGGGCTCGTCGTAGGTGGTGTCGGGACTGATGCTGCCGGTACTCGTGGTGCTTTGTATGGTGTCGCTGTTCATGCGTCTTCACTCTCATCCGAAGCTTGCCAATCCGGTGCCGCCATAGCGAAGGGGGCATCGCCTTCTCCTAAACTGAATGGCGTTCACTATTAGCTTAGCCCTGCCTAACTCTTAAGGCTATTCGCTGTTATCCACTACCCCCAATGTGGCCACCGAGAGCTAAGCCCGGCATCACCTCAAGGAGGCGCTGGCTCCCACGCACCTTCAACCGCTGAGACCCTTAAGACTCCCCGCCCCGAGCCCCAAGCCCCTACCTTCTCCCCTGCCCCCTCCCTTGTCCTCGCCCACAAGCCACGCCCACTGACTAAAGGATGAAAACAAAGAAAAACCCCTGCTCCTTTTTAAGGAACAGGGGTTTTATTCTGTGGAGCTAACGGGATTCGAACCCGTGACCCCCACACTGCCAGTGTGGTGCGCTACCAGCTGCGCCATAGCCCCGTGCTTGTGCACTTGCAACATCATACGCATGCCCTCACCAATGTACAAAACCACTGGTGAGGGCATGGAAATTGCTTAAACGTTATTCACCCATTCTGCAGGATTGCCCTCGATGTGCTTGCCATCGACGAACACCTGCGGGGAGGAAACCTTGCCGAGCTTGCTTTCGAGTTCCTTGGCATTTGCCTCGGCGTGCTCAACGAGCTCTTCACGCAGGGCGTAGTCGCGAATCTTTGCTACGGCATCCTCGGAGGCACCGATTTGCTCTGCGGCATCAGCGAAGTCATCAGCGTTCCACTTGTTGTAGATGCTGCCCTGCTCCTTGTACAGCAGGTCGCGGTATGCCCAGTAGGTCTTGGCGTCGCCATCTTGCGCGATAGCAAGGGCAGATGCACCAGCGAGGGTGGAGTTGCCATCGGTGGCAGGCTCGCCATCGGAGCCGTCCTTATCGTCGAGGAAGTTCAGGTCGCGGATGTTCAAAATGACCTTGCCTTCGTCGAGAAGCTTGCGGGTTTGCTCATCGGTTTCGATGGCGAGGTCACCGCAGTGAGGGCAAGAGTAGTCTTCGTAGATATCGACAACCTTGGCGTCCTTGGCTGCCTTATCGGACTTCAAGGTGATGGCATTGCCGTCGACTGCGACGTTGAATGCAACGTCTTCAACCGGGTGATCGGCGAATTGGTTCTTGGCATTTTCGCGACCCTGCATCACGATATAACCAACCACAGCTACGACCACAACAACTAGCGCCACCAAAGCCCAGACGAAGCTCTTGGACTTTTCGTTCGGATTTTGAATCTTGTTTTTGCTACTCACTGCGTATTGCTCTTCTCTCCTCGAAAATGTTTCGCCCATTTTAACCCGTATGAAATGCTGGGCGAAACGCCTACTATGAATACAACGCGAAACGTCGATACGGCCTAAGAACGCATATCAGCGACATGGCAATAAAGAGGATGTCTCGCAGAATCGTCCACAAATAATCCATGTGGCCGGTCGCCGAAGCACCAAAACAACCGCAGTCGATGCTTAGGCCCCTCGCCCATGCCTGGGCAATGCCGACGATAAAAAGCAGCAGCACTACTGCCGATACTTTCCCTGCTTGACGCAGGAAGATGCCGAGAAGCAACACCACACCGCCGGCGATTTCAAGCGGCCCGATTACTTGGGCAATCCACTGCGCCCAGGTGGGACTGAAAATGTCATAGCCTTCTACAGACTGTTGCGTGCCCACCGGGTCAGTGGATTTTTCAAAACCTGCAAAGATCCAAATAAACGCCAGGCCAAAACGCGAGATAAAACTCAGTGCCTCAAGGATCCACTGAGCAGCAGGCGCGCGATTGCCGGTATCTGCATTGCTGGTATCGGCATTACTCAGTGTTGCTGCCACGCGACCCTCCTTTCCTTAACTTGTTGATCTAACCACAACATGTGCTCGCACCAAAACATACCCGCTTCAGCCGCAAGTAGAATGCGCGACTCAAGCGGGCAGATTCCTCACACGTGAGGCTTAGCTTTGGCCAAGCACCTCGGATACGAGATTCTGTGCTGCTTCTTGTACCTGCTTGAGGTGATCCTCACCGCGGAAAGACTCAGCATAAATCTTGTACTTATCCTCCGTGCCCGAGGGGCGAGCAGCAAACCATGCGCTCTCGGTGGTGACCTTCAAACCACCAATCGCTGCACCATTGCCCGGCGCCTCAGTCAGCTTGGCGGTGATCTTTTCGCCTGCCAATTCAGTGGCACTGACCTGATCCGGTGAAAGGGCCTTCAAGATTGCCTTCTGCTCACGGTTGGCCTCTGCATCGGTGCGCGCATAGGCGGGAGCTCCGTATTGTTCAGCCAATTCCGCATAGCGCTGCGAAGGCGTCTTGCCGGTCACGGCGGTGATTTCAGAGGCAAGCAGATCCAAGATGATGCCGTCTTTATCGGTGGACCACACCTGGCCATTGTGGCGAAGGAAGGAAGCACCTGCGGATTCTTCGCCACCGAAGCCAACGGAACCGTCGATAAGCCCAGGAACGAACCACTTGAATCCCACGGGAACCTCGACGAGCTTTCGCCCAAGATTGTCCACCACACGATCGATCATGGAAGAAGACACCAAGGTCTTACCCACTGCCGTGTGCTCACCCCAGCCCGGACGATGGGCAAACAGGTACTCGATTGCCACGGCGAGATAGTGATTGGGGTTCATCAGCCCAGCGTCGGGAGTGACGATGCCGTGGCGATCGGCGTCGGCGTCATTGCCGGTGGCAATGTCATAGCGATCGCGATTATGCACCAGCGAGGCCATGGAATGCGCCGAGGAGCAGTCCATGCGGATCTTGCCGTCGGTATCCAAGGTCATAAACCGCCAGGTGGCATCCACCAGCGGATTCACTACCGCCAAGTCAAGACCATATTTCTCGCCGATGGCACCCCAATAATCCACCGATGCGCCACCCATCGGGTCAGCACCGATCGAAAGCCCGGCGTGCTTGATGGCCTCAAGATCAACCACATTGGGCAGATCCGCAATGTAGTTATCCAGGTAGTTGTACTTGCGCGTGCGTGGATCCAGCACGCCGCTCACACTGCTGCGCTTGACTTCCTGCAGCCCGCCACGCAGCAGCTCATTGGCGCGCTGCGCAATCCAGTCAGTGGCATCGGTATCTGCCGGCCCGCCATTGGGCGGGTTGTATTTGAAGCCACCATCGCGTGGCGGATTGTGTGAAGGGGTGATCACGATGCCGTCGGCGCGCTTCGGATCGCTTCCTGTCACCCCGCCCGAAAGTGCGGCGTTGTGCTGCAAAATTGCGTGCGATACCGCAGGGGTCGGGGTGTAGCGGCCGCGGTCGTCGACAAGCACCTCGATGTCATTGGCCAGCAGCACCTCAAGTGCCGAGATCATCGCTGGTTCGCTCAAGGCGTGGGGGTCGCGGCCGATAAAGATCGGGCCGCCGATGTCGTGCTTGCGGCGATAATCCACGATGGCCTGGGTGGTGGCCAAAATGTGCTGCTCATTAAAGGCAGTGTCCAAAGAGGAACCTCGGTGCCCGGATGTGCCGAACGCCACCTGCTGATCAGGGTTTTCCGGATCGGGAATTCGGGTGTAGTAGGCGGTTACCAGCTCGGCAATGTCAATCAAATCTTCGGGCTGGGCCACTTGACCTGCGCGGGGATGTGCCATATCTGCTCCTTATATGTGGCACCGGTTGATCCTTTCGGTGAGCAACCGGACGCACCAACATTTGCGATCACTTCCCCATCTTTCCCCCTTTTGGCGTTTCTTGCATGGCTTTGGCCGAAGAACACATCATTAAGTTTGGCCACATCAGTTCTAGAATGACTAACCATGCGCATTCTCAAGTCCCCGGCCCTCGGCATCGCCCTTGGCGCCGCCTGCGGATCACTCTTGCGCGCAGAATTACTCGTCCTGCTGCCCGGATTGTGGATATTGGTCTTGATCAACGTCCTAGGAAGCTTCCTCATGGGCAGGCTTGCCCCGCCGGCATGGCTTGGCACGGGAGTTCTCGGCGGCTTTACTAGCTTTTCGACGTTCACCGCACTCCTGAGCACCACGAACTCATTGCTTGCATCTGCCCTATTCCTTTTCAGCACCGTGATCGGCTGTGTTGGGGCATGGTTGCTGGGATCCCGTATGAGGCAACAAGCATGACTGCAATCGACTTGCTCGCTATTGCCCTCGGTGGTGCGCTCGGAGGCCTTGCACGCTGGGCATTAAGTTTCCTCGGCCCAATTCGCGGCACCCTGGCCGCCAACACCCTCGCCTGCGGGCTGCTCGGACTATGCATGGCCATCGGCATCGAGGGGTTCTGGGGCGTATTCCTTATCACCGGGGTTGCGGGCGCTTTTTCCACCTGGTCAACCTTGGCCAAAGAACTCGGTGGATTGATTCAAGCCGCTCAAACCACCAGCGCCGCCGTGACCATCATGCTCAATCTCTTTCTGGGAGCCTTGGCATTTTGGGCAGGCGGCGCCTTCGGGGCGTGGTTGCTTTAGTCCACCATCGCCTCCAGCGGTGGTGTGCTGGCTGCTCTTTGCGCTGGCCACAACGCGGCGATCACACCAACGATCGCGGCACCAAGCAGTACCCAAAGGATTTGGGTTGTTGGGACGGTGAGCGCATCAAGGCCCTGGCTTGCCAGCACCTTCAAAAACGCAGTTCCGATTCCCACACCCAGTGCGACACCAAGCAGTGCGCCATAGAGGGCAATTTGTACCGACTCGAGGGTGATCATGCCCCGAAGCTGACGCTTGTGGATACCGACGGCGCGCAGCATACCGATTTCTTGACGACGCTCAATCACATTCAGCGCCAGCGTGTTGATAATGCCGATGACGGCGATGATCACCGCAAGACCCAGCAGGCCGTAGAGGATATTCATGATGTTCTTCACCATCCCTGCCTGCTGATCGGCGAATTCCTCCGGGGTTTGCACGCGCACATACAGCGATCCGGCCACCGCTTGTTCAAGGTCGTTGCGTAATTCCTCTTTGCTGCGGCTTCCATCACCGTTGACAAACATTGCCACCACCGCTGTAGTAGCGAATTTGTCATTGAACGTGGACTGCGAAGCAGTGATCGGGCTGGCCACCTTTGATGCAGCAAAGGTGCCGCTGAGCTCTATATCGCCGATGGGCACGCCATTGCCATTAAACAGCGGCACGCGCTGGCCGATCTGCCAGTTGCGTTGCTTGGCCACTTCCTCGCTTACCACCATTCGATCTGGCTGGCTAAGGTCCGTGTCGCCTTGAACGCCTTCCATAACGAACACATCGGCAATGTTGCCGTCCATAGTGGATAGGAAGCCGGTGGGGCTTTGCATCATTGGTTGCGCCGGCGGCTCTTCTAGCGTTGCCAGAGCGTAGGACAATTCGCTTACATTGGCTACCCCTGGTACCTCTTTGACCTTCTCAATGGCGTCTTCGGGCAGCGGCAATTCACCGGTGCCTGGGCCCATCAAGATGTAATCAACCTTGATCTCGTTTTCCGAGAGATCCCGGATGCTGTTATCCAACGTGGCCGAGAACATTGAAATCAGGGTCACCAGTGCCACGCCCAGGGTCAAGGCGAAGGCGGTGGTGGCGGTGCGCTTCGGGGTTCGACGAGCATTCGTTTGCGCCAAACGCCCCACGGAACCGAAGGGGGCGCCAACGACCTTGCCAATGCCGCCAACGATCGGGATGGATGCCGCAGCAGAGGCAAAGAACACGCCCAGGATCGCGGCGAAAGCACCGACGCCAACAAGGATTGCCCTGGTTTTGGTGGGCTCTTGATCCAGGAGTACGCCTGCCAGAGCAAAGGCGATGCCGGCCAGCAGCAACACAGCACCGCCGATGGTGCGCATCTTCAAGCGCTCATTTGCACCACTGCCCTGGCGCATTGCTTCTACCGGGTGCACCGCAGAGGCGCGCCTAGCCGGTGCCCATGCGGAGATCACGGTAACGAGAACGCCGAGGACGAGGGGCACAATCACCGAGCGCGGAGTCACACCGAAGCCCATGCCGGAAAGTTCCACGCCCATCGCGCTCATGAGCGCACGGATGGCCGCAACGAGCCCGATACCGCCGAGCACACCCAGTAGCGAGCCACTAATGCCGACGATGATCGCCTCAAAGGTGACGGAGCGACGGAGCTGGCCACGCGAGATTCCTAGGGCACGCAGCAGCGCAAACTCCTTAGTGCGCTGCGCTACGAGCATAGAGAAGGTGTTGGCGATGATGAAGGTGCCAACCACCAGGGCGATAAGGCCGAAGGCCACCAAGAAGTAGGTGACAAAGGCCATGGATTCTTTGAAGCTGCCGGTGACGTCGTCTGCAAATTGCGTACCGGTGCGCACTTCAAGGGCAGGGAAATTCTGCTTCAACAGATCCACGGTGGCAGTATCGGAAAGCTCATCGCTTCGTACCAGCAACGTCGAGATACCGCCTGCGTCGTAGCGGCCGAGGAAGGCCGGTTCTGCCATGAGCAATTTAATGCCGGGTTCGCCCACGCCCTCGTCGGTATAGGTGCCGCTGATGGTGTAGGTAAATTGCCCATTCGCGCTAACGGCGATGAGCTCATCGCCTACGTCTAAGCCGAGCATTGCTTTTTGGGACTCGGGGATGGCGACCTGGTTTTCGCCTTCCGGTGCCGCGCCACTTTGGAGCGTGACCGTATCCACGACAGCCTCATCACTATCGGGGGCTGCTTCGTACCACACCCCCACGGAGGTTTGCATGCCTCCGGTTGGAAGTGGGCTATCTTCCCCGGCTTTGGCGATCACCACCGAGGTGGTGTCGTGCACAAAGACGGTGGATACCTCAGGCAGGGCTCGCGTGCGGTCGAGGTCTTCTTGGCTAATGGGCTGTTGATTGCCCTTGACCACGGCGTCGATATTATAAAAAGCCTTGTTCAGGGCCTGGTCAAAGGTGGCACTGAGCGCACTGGTAAACATCAGGGATCCGGCCACGAAGGCGGTACCGAGCACCACCGCGATGACGGTGAGCCCGAAGCGCACTTTGTGGGCCATCACTGAGCGCCACCCAACGCGCCACATGGCTGATTGGGAGGCCACTTAGATCAGCTCCTCTAAACGAGCCATGGTGCTATAGACCTGCTCGGTGGAAGGCGACTGGAGCTCGTGCACGATTTGACCATCGGCCAAGAAGATCACGCGATCAGCAAAGGAGGCGGCCTTGGGGTCGTGGGTCACGATCACCACGGTTTGATCGAATTCATCTACCGCCGCGCGCAAAATGGAGAGCACCTGGGAAGAGGAATTGGAATCGAGATTGCCGGTTGGCTCATCACCGAAGATAATTTCCGGACGTGCCACGAGCGCCCTGGCACAGGCGACGCGCTGTTGCTGGCCACCCGAAAGTTCGGAGGGGTTGTGCTTGAGACGCTGATCCAGACCTAGGCGCTGGGTGATGTGCTCGAACCATTCCCGATCTACCTTCTTGCCCGCAATATCGAGCGGCAGGGTGATGTTCTCCTTAGCATTGAGCGTGGGAACGAGGTTAAAGGACTGGAAGATGAACCCGAGTCGATCACGCCGCAGGTTGGTCATGTCTCGGTCTTTGAGCGAGGAGAGCTCAGTATCACCGAGATAGACTTTGCCGCCCGTAGCGGCGTCTAGCCCAGCCATGCAGTGCATCAGGGTGGATTTGCCTGAGCCGGAAGGGCCCATGATGGCGGTGAATTCACCTTGGTTGAATGCTACGTCGATGCCTTTGAGGGCTGCGACGGCGGTGTCTCCATAGCCATAGACTTTGTAGAGCCCTTCTGCGCGGGCGGCGGGTACGTTGTGGGTCATACCCGTTATTATTCCCTACCTGAATCCTTTTGTCTGAGGCGGGGTTTGGATGCTCAAAGGCACCCTAGATATAGCAAAAACGCACCCTGGTGGGGGTGCGTTTTTGGTGTTGTGAAGTTGTTGGTCGGCGGTGTCTTACTCTCCCACACCCTCCCGGGTGCAGTACCATCAGCGCTATCGGGCTTAGCTTCCGGGTTCGGAATGGGTCCGGGCGTGACCCCGATGCTATAACCACCGACACGATTTTTATTTGTTGTTGTGTTGGTTTGCCTGTTGGGGGTGTTGTGTCAGGACTGCATAGTGGACGCGAAAATGTGTAGCACACTGGTGTGTGTTGTGTGGGTGTGTTTTGGTGTGTTGTTCGGTGGATTAGTACCAGTCACCTGCAT
>NZ_BMCX01000002.1:0-146291 GCF_014635485.1 Corynebacterium pelargi
CCAACACACCGAACCAACGACCACCACGGTCTACCCAATCCTCGCCGACCCCAAACAACAGCCAAGCCAGGTTGGTGTGGTGAACACTCAAGGACGTCATGACGGTGAAACGTGGGAAGAGATTGCCCCTAACGGGGACCATTTGCAGCATACGTTGGTTCCTGGAACCGGGGGGCAAACCGTTGATACGCATGTCACTCGCAGTGATGGCACGTTTGCTGACATCCGTAGCGTTGATGATGGCAACGGTGGTGCGACGGTTTGGGCTGATGAAAGTACCGGCACTGCTTCATATGGGACATTTGATGAACACGGCAACTTAGATGCTGTTGCCTATGAGCAATCACCGGTGTTGAGTGAAGATCCTGTAGCGGTGTCTTATACCCCAGCCGGTGGTGAGGTCTCGGAATTTACGACAGCAAATCCCGATGGGACCGTTTCGCACGGTCTGGCTGCCCAGACAGCATCGAACCAAGTGACCACATTGGTGGAAAACCCTGATCAATCCACCTCGACGATTACTTCCACAGATACTGGTCAAGGCACCACCTCTGAATTGGTTCAAGATGCTGCCGGTACCCGTGTACGCGTAGACAATGGTCCCGTCACCGAAATTGATGAGCTTGGCAACGACATATCAGTCCATGATCAGCCATCTGTAGATACCGGGCGGTTTTATAACCCGGACACAGGTCAGTGGGTCAACGGTGCGGTTGTCGAAGGAAGGGATACCCCCATCTATCGTCTCGATGATGGTTCATTGGTCTATGGCCAGCACAACGAGGAAGGAACCACCGATTGGGTAATAGTCACCAACGATGGCGGCGTTGCCGCAGTTCGCGAACTTGAATGGGACACCAACGGTGCACCCATTGTCACCGCCCATGATCCGATCGAACACGGCACAACCCAAGCAGACAACGGTGTTGCGATCCTGACCCCCTCAGATGTAGCTGGCATCACCTACGGCATTGGAACACTAGCGCCCTTAGAAATGGCCAAACACCAAACACTTCGCGACCTAGGCACCGGCCATCTTGATGACCTGGATACGGCGAAAACCCTCCGCAGCGTCAAGATCGCCGGCAAAGCCCTCGGCCCGATCGGTACAGGACTATCCATCGGCGCCGACATGAAAAGCGGTGAATCTATGCAAAAAGCAGTTACTACAAATCTCGTTGGTGTAGGAGCAGGAGCTGCGACGGGTGCATTAGTCACAGTGGCTGCAGGAGCAATTGCAGCGACTGCACCAGTCTGGGCGACCGGCCTCGTCATTGGTGGTGTTAGCACGGCTGTCGGTCTTCTCGCGACTAAAGGGGCGAAATTAATGTGGGACAAGGTGGCCGAATGAGATCGGCGTTGCTGCGAAAGGTCGGTTTCAAAAGCCTGGGGATCTTATTAAGTTCTGTATTTCCCGCGATCCTCCTTTGGATTTCGACTTTCCCTGAAGAAACAAATAGTCGTTGGTACTGGATTTCAGGGGCTTTACTCGCTCTGGTATTGAGCGTCATGGCGACTTATCTATTTCTTCCCATCTTTGCACTTTCTAAATTCCTTCAGGTGAAGAGTATTGAAGGTGTCGGCATTGCAATCCGTTCCCACTATTGGAAGTTGTGGATGGTCCTCATATTTGCGGTCGCATGTTGCATAGTAATTTGGAATTTTGGCTCGCAGTTCACACTGCCTGGCGAATTAGTCAAAGCCCGGTTTTGGTTGGTTTTACTCATTCCACTGCTTTATGGAAACGCCAAAATCATTCAAAATGCAAGATTAAATCCTCCGATAATGCGGTTTGATTACCGTCAGGTGGAGGTTTTGGGTCCGCATGCGGTGACGCTTCACGCTGATGACGTGGAAGCTGTGGTGCTTAAGGATTGTCTGTGGCGACCGAGTATTTCCATTCGTTTTTCCAACCCGGATGCGCCTCGTCCACGTTCACCGTATTGGTTGACCAATTTTTTGACTTATGGGCCTAGGGAATTAGCTGAGCTCATGGCTAACCACTTGGAGGCTCCCGTCGAACTCGCGAAGCGATGGAACCACGATCAGTGAGCCTGTGAAGTGTCCCAGGTTTTGTTCCGTCTGAGGAGATGGGAGAATTTGGTGTGTGCCAATGAAGTGTGACCAACCGGCGAAGGATCGGGTGATCCGCCTGATCGGGGATCGCATCCTTGCCGAGTACCTCTCGCTGCAGGTCGCGTGCCAAGAGGTGGGTTTGTTGCCGGCGAAGTCGGCGGATACGCCGGTGCTGCTGTCGGAGAGCTCATCGCTGGGCCACCCGGCGCATTTGTAGGAGGATTCATCGGCGCTGCTGTGTTCTCCATAGCCGGACCCAAGCTAGCAGAAGACCTCTACGATCGACACCTGGGTTAGTCACATGAATTACTATTCGGCAACCGCAATAATGTTCGTCGCCGTCATCATTGCATCAATTATGGAGGAACCATACGGATTCAAACAAAGAATCGCCGCCATAGTGGGTATGAGTGGCTACGTCATCCTGTTGTGGGACGCCGATGAATCGCTTGGGGCAAACATATTTGTAACTCAGGGTTTGTTCTTCATGGGCTCCTGGGTGTTTTGGTGGGATCACACCAGCTTTCTGCGCATCCTGTGCGACATGTACATCGTCACACTCTTTCCATTCCACCTCGTGATCTACTGGCTCAACCGCCTGATCACCCACCTCACCTCAGGCAAGATCCCAGTCTTCATCATGGATCCCATGCGCATCGCCGACGCCCACCCGAAGTACTAAGGAGCGTTGCAGGAGTCTTGGGCGAATGAATTGGATTCGAGAGGGCCCTCCAATCAGAAATGTCTAAGATATCAATTGACCCAATTACCCTAAAGTTTCTCATTATTGTGTTGCCGATGTACAACCCCGGTTTTGCTTACATCTTGCACCGTCCTACTGATCCAAGACTTTCCGAAACGGAGCGTATGCGGAAGGCCCTGGGAGATACCCTCAAGGTCACGCTTCCTGGCGTTGTGTTCTCAGTCATTATTTCCTATTGGGTGCATCCAATTTCAACTGATTGGGGGGGGGGAGAACATCTTTGTAGTCTGCTTGGCGTATCTTGGCGTCCTCGTCCTTGCCTTGCGATGGGGATAGCTATGATCGGGCGATTTGCGATCAAGAGTTCTGACCGGTGTCCCGCCATTAGGATGTTGATTTGCTGTCTCCCGATCTCGAACTTGGGGCCCTTCAGATCTTCTGCTTGGAAATATTGCCATCGGTGAAGAAAAGAGGCGGATGTGCATGGCAAAGCTGAATAAGTTTTCCGTCTATACGCTGCCAGGCTTTCTGTTCTCGATGTCAGCGGCGCTTTGGCTGGAGCTCGTCTCTTCCGGTTGGACGCAGATTATCCATTTGTTAGTGCTGTTGCATTTCGGGATGCGCGTGAGCTTGTTCAAGTGGACTTGGTGGCCAATGAAGCAACCAGGCACTGTATGGCTATCCCTAAATCAAAACGCTTGCCCTCGCCGAGGAGGAATATGCAAGAGCTGCTAATTCTCGCCCTCGTGGGTGGCATCGGTGTTCCGCTCAGCATGCCGCTGCCCTACCGCCTGAAGCATTGCCTTATTGTTGCTGGCTGCGGTCTGGGTTTGAGTGCCATTACCTGGGCGTCGGTGGATTCGGTGCCGGCAACAATTCTGCTCACCTACGTCATCTTCGCCTACTCGTTCTCGATCCATTGGTTCCGCCACCGTAGTTGGACTCGTCTGCTTTGTGATCTCTACGTCGTATCAGCCTTCCCCGTCCACGCCCTCATGTACGGGCTCAACCGACTCATCACCAGCCTCACCTTCGGGCATGTGCCCCTGATAGTGGGCGACCCGATGTTGGTGGCGGACTTCCCCGCCACCCCACCCAAGCACCGCAAGCAGTAGCAGTCGCCCGAAATTGCACAGGCGTCACTTCCCAGGGTGCGCGTGGGTAAGCGCGCGGCGTGGGGCGTCGAAAAGCTAAGATATTTGCCTATGACTACTCCTTCCGAGAACTCCCAAGGGCCCGCCTACCGCTACACTGCCGAGCTTGCGAATTCGCTGGAGCGCACCTGGCAGCAGCGCTGGGTGGCCGAAGGCACTTTCAATGCGCCGAACCCGGTGGGTGATCTGGCCCCGGCGGACCCCGCGGAGTTGGAGAAGGAAAAGCTCTTTGTGCAGGACATGTTCCCCTACCCCTCTGGTGCGGGCCTGCACGTGGGGCACCCGCTGGGCTACATCGCCACGGACGTGTTTGCGCGCTTCAACCGCCAACTGGGCAAGAACGTCCTGCACACGCTAGGCTATGATGCCTTCGGCTTGCCCGCCGAGCAGTACGCGATCCAGACGGGCACCCACCCGCGTGCCACCACGATGGCCAATATTGAGAACATGCGCCGTCAGCTCGATGCGCTGGGTCTGGGGCATGATCGCCGCCGTAGCGTTGCCACCACGGATCCTGAGTTTTATAAGTGGACGCAGTGGATTTTCCTGCAGATCTTTAATTCTTGGTTCGATACCAAGCAGCAGAAGGCTCGCCCCATCGATGAGCTGATTCCCTTGCTGGAATCCGGTGAGGTCGAAACCCCCGGCGAAGTACCTTTTGCACAATTAGATGAGGTCGCGCGCCGCGATGTGATTGACTCCTTCCGCCTGGTCTACCGCAGTGAATCCATGGTGAACTGGTGCCCTGGCCTGGGCACGGTGCTGGCCAACGAGGAGGTCACCGCCGATGGCCGCTCGGAGCGCGGCAATTTCCCGGTGTTCCGCAAGAAGCTTTCGCAGTGGATGATGCGCATCACCGCCTACTCGGATCGCCTGATCGATGACCTCGACACCCTCGATTGGCCCGAGAAGGTCAAGAGCATGCAGCGCAACTGGATCGGCCGTTCCCGCGGCGCCGAGGTCCACTTTGACGCCGCCGGACACCGCATCACCGTATTCACCACCCGCCCGGATACCCTCTTCGGAGCCTCCTACCTCGTGCTTGCACCCGAGCATGAGCTTGTCGACGCCCTCCTGACCCAGGCACCCGACGCCTACCAGGAGGCGCCAGCGAAGTGGACCTATGGCGAGGACTCCCCCGCTGCCGCCGTGGCTGCCTACCGCAAAGCCATTGCCGCGAAGTCCGATGTGGAGCGCCAAGAAAACAAGAAAAAGACTGGTGTGTTCTTAGGCGTGTACGCCACCAACCCAGTCAATGGTGAACAACTGCCCGTGTTCATTGGCGACTACGTCTTGGCTGGCTATGGCACCGGCGCTGTGATGGCCGTGCCCGCCCACGACGAGCGCGACCACGAATTTGCCCTCGAATTCGACCTCCCCCTGCTCGAAGTAGTAGCTGGAGGCGAAGTGGTCAAAGAAGCCTTCACCGGCGAAGGCGAAGTGATCAACTCTGCCAATGACGAAGGCCTGGATATCAACGGCCTGAACAAGGCAGAAGCCAAGAAGGCTGTGAATCAATGGCTAGAGCAGCGCGGCGCCGGCGAGGAGAAAATCCAGTACAAGCTGCGCGATTGGCTCTTTGCCCGCCAGCGCTACTGGGGCGAACCCTTCCCCGTGGTCTACGACGAGCACGGCCATGCCCACGCGCTGCCCGAGTCCATGCTGCCCGTGGAATTGCCGGAGGTAGAAGATTATAAGCCGGTGAGCTTTGAGCCCGACGATGCCGACTCCGAGCCGCAGCCACCTTTGGCAAAGGCAAGCGATTGGGTCACGGTTGAGCTCGATCTTGGCGATGGCCTCAAAACCTACACTCGCGATACCAACGTGATGCCGCAGTGGGCCGGTTCTTCCTGGTACCAACTGCGCTATATCGATCCCAATAACACCCAGGCCTTCTGCGATATTGAAAATGAGCGCTACTGGACTGGTCCGCGTGGCGAAAACGACCCCGGCGGCGTGGACCTTTATGTCGGCGGCGTGGAGCACGCCGTGCTGCACCTGCTCTACTCGCGCTTCTGGCACAAGGTGCTCTTCGACCTGGGCTTCGTTAGCTCAAGCGAGCCCTATCGCAAGCTCTTCAACCAGGGCTATATCCAGGCCTACGCCTACACGGATGCCCGTGGCGTGTACGTCCCGGCTGCAGAGGTAGAACAGCGCGACGGCAAATTCTTCTACCAGGGCGAGGAAGTATTCCAGGAGTACGGCAAGATGGGTAAGTCGCTGAAAAACAGCGTCTCCCCCGATGAAATCTGCCGCGACTACGGTGCAGATACATTGCGTGTCTATGAAATGGCCATGGGCCCACTGGATACTTCCCGTCCCTGGGCCACGAAGGACGTGATTGGTGCGCACCGCTTCCTGCAGCGCCTCTGGCGCCTCGTGGTTTCCGAAAACAGTGGCGAACTGGTGCTCAGCGATGCAGAACTCACCCAAGAAGACCTCAAGCAGCTTCACCGCACCATCGCCGGTGTGCGCGAGGATTACACCGAATTGCGCATCAACACCGTGGTAGCGAAGTGCATTGAGTACGTGAACTACCTGACCAAGACCTACCCGAACGGCGCACCTCGCGAAGCCGTGGAGCCGCTGGTGATTATGATCGCCGCCGTGGCCCCGCACATTGCCGAGGAACTCTGGCACCGTCTTGGCAATAGCGGCAGCGTTGCTTTTGCACCCTTCCCCGATTTTGATGAGCAGTGGCTCAAAGACGATGAAGTTGAGATGCCCGTGCAGATCAACGGCAAGGTGCGCTCGCGCATCATGGTGCCCGCCGATGCTAGCCAAGAGCAGATCATCGAGATCGCCCTTGCTAACGAGGCCGTTGCCGCTCACACCGAGGGCAAGGAAGTATTCAAGACCATCGTGGTGCCTGGCCGCATGGTCAACCTCGTGGTGAAATAAGCGCTCTTAGAGCTGGCACCGTCCCTTTGTGGGGCGGTGCTTTTATTTATCGCCACTGCGAAATTCTTGGAGTGCCTGCAGCGCAGTAGCGCTGCTAGTTCTTGCGCCCGTTCGGTATAAGGAAAAGCACCAATGTCACCGGGAACAGAAGCAGGAGTGAGTGCCCAAGGGTGAGGAAGTTCTGCATCCAAGCCAAGACCAGGGGCATAGCAAACACCACTACTCCCCCGGCGAGCGCTGATAACGCCGCGGCACGATTTGGAGAAAGTGAAGGCTGCGCAACCAAGTCATCAACGGTGATGGGATATAGCAAGGCGTTGCCCATGCCGGCTACAAGCAACCCCACCACAACCACCGCGCTAGAAGTGCCGGTGCCGATGATGATGGTGCCCAGCATGGCGCAGGCCACGCTTGTGTGAAAGATGTATCGCCAGCGAATGAGCACTCCTGCAGATAAACGGCCTGCAGCCATACCAAGGGGGAACACCGCACCAAGGGTTGCTGCGGTGGCATTGGGTACACCGATATCGAGCAGGCGAGCCACACCCCAGGTGTACAACGCGAACTCAGCCACCACGCTCAGCGCTACGCGCAGCAGTCCCACCTTGATCTGGCGGCGTTCGCGCTTTGATGCCTTGGGCAGGCGCTGCGAAGGTGCATCGTGAAAGGAAGAAACGTGCACGCTTTGAGCACTTGAGGCTACCGCTGCTCGGGCAAGTTCATCATCGGCCACATTTTCGGCGCCGCCAAAGGCCTTGACGGAAGGCACTTTGCCAAAGGCATCTGCAAGATCGCGGCGTCGCTTCCCTTTTCTTCCTGCACGTCGCTCTGCAAAAGCGGAGGGGGTATGCACAAAGTCCACATTGCGGATCGTCACCATCACATACAGGGCTGGGAACGCCAACATCAGTGCTGCCCAGCGCCCTTCCACCAGGGGTAGCGATGCAAAAAGGCCATAGAGCAGCGGTGAGGCGATGGATGCGGCTGAAGAAGCCCCATTGGCAAGCGCAATATCTCGCGCGCGGTTCGGCCCAGCTAATACCGAGGGCACAATCAAAATGACTAAGGACGTGCCCAGCGCAACGCTTAAACCAGAAGCAATGGCCAGGTTGGCCCAGGGCGCGAAAGCTAGACCAATAGCCCCCAGGATCACCATGACGGAAGATGCCTTGAGCAGCATGCCGGCGGTGGCGTCCATGACCCACTTGGACAGCAAACTAAATAGCACCATGCCCACGCCAAGGAAGGATCCGAGAATGGCGAAGTGGCTGATCGGAAGATCGAAGTCTTGGGCAAGCAGCGCGATGAGTGCACCGACGCCACCGACATGGGCGCCGACGGCAATTTCGGAAACGAAGGTGGCGGCAAAGATTCTGGGGCGGGCAGGCGAAGTTGGCCTCGCCAACGTAGGCGCAGTAGACATGGTGGTGTCCTCGTGGTCTCGTTGTGTACTGGCCGCCGGGTTGTGCGGCTTTGGCGCAGTTTAACCTGTCTGCGCTGTGGCCTCTGGCACAGCCTCGGCAATGGCCAAGGCACTCATCGTGCTGTGCCCTGAAGGGGTGCGCGCCGCCAACCAACCGGCGCGGGCATGCAGCACGGCCGCCTGGGCCGCTACCTGGGCGTAATTAACACGATGAGCAGTATGAACAGCTTTGGCCACCAAGGCCACCAGGATCCCGCTGAGCACATCGCCACTGCCTGGTGTTGCTAACCACCCATGGCCAGCATCCACGGAATAAGCCTGCGTGCCATCACTGATTAAGGTGAAGCGACCTTTGAGCAGCACGGTGCACTCAAGCTTTCTCGCCATCGCTTGCACATGTTCAAGCCTCGGCTCAGTGCCCACACCGCAGGCCTTGGCCAGGGTGGCAAATTCTCCTGCGTGTGGGGTGAGTATTGTGGGCGCCTGCCGCTGCTGCAGCCCAGCAATATCTTCTATCACCATGCCCAAGCCGCTGGCGTCGAGCACCAGTGGCTCTGGGCGCTGCAATAACGTCCTCAGTGGTTCGCGTTTGGTGCAGCCCGGGCCAAAAAGCCAGGCCTGTACCTTCTTACTACTGGCCTCAATGCCCTGTGTGCACACCATCTCCGGGTAGCGCTGGAGCACGAGGTGCTTGACTAGATCATCCGGTGCCACCACATGCTTCATGCTTGGCGTGGTGTGGATGGCACCTGCTACCGCGAGTACTCCGGCACCCGGATATTCCTGGGAACCAGCCAGGATGCCGGCCACGCCGCTGTATTTATGTTCTGTAGGTGTTGGCTCCCATTGCGGCCAGGCAAGATCAGCCTGTATTGCTCGAAGCCCTTGAGGTGCCTGGTAGCGATCGCGTTCGATGGCGCGCAGTAGCCAAAGGGCGCATGAAGCATCGTCACGGGCGGCCTGCTTCAGCGCCGAGCCAATCGGCTCTACCTCTGCCACCCACACCTGCCCACAGTGGTGGCTAAGCCCATGCACCATCCGTGGAGCACCGAAGGTGACGCACACATCTGCCTGCACAAACACCTCACCCTCGGGCAGGCCAGTATCGGGGTGAATACCCGAGGGCACATCCACGCTGAGGGTGGGAGTGCCTGCAAAATGGCGCACCAGCTCGGCTGCGTTCGGGCGTAGCTCCCCGCTCGCTCCGATGCCAAGCATGGCGTCGATAAGCAAATCGGCATGCCCTGGTTCTTGGATAACCTCGCCGCCTGCCTGCATAAAGGCCTGCAGTGCCGGCTCGTGTGCCCTTGAGCCAGTCAAGATGGCCTGCACCTGATAGCCCTGCATGGCCAGCTCGGCCCCCGCGTAGAGGCCATCGCCACCATTGCCGCCGGAACCCGCCAGCACCACTACCCTGCCCGATGCCACCATGCTGCGCGCAGCAAGGGCCACGTGGTGCGCCGCCTCTTGCATAAGAGCATCCGGAGCCGCTGCCTCAATCAGGGGTGCTTCAATTGCTGCGATCATTGCGGAAGGAAGTGCGGGCAGGCTCATAGCAATCCAGCCTAGTGCTGGCGTTGGCACGCAGGGCACCAAAAAAGATTGCGTCCTTCCATGCTTCGCTCGGCAATCGGGTGGCCGCACACATAGCAGGGCTGGCCGCTGCGGCGATACACATAGACCTCGCCGCCATGATCGTCCTTGCGCGGCGGGCGCCCCATGGCTTCGGGTGTGTGGACCTCGCGCACGGTATCGATGCGGCCGCGCTGGACTCCCTCGGCCATTAAAAAGCGAAGGTCCTCCCACACCTCAGGCCAGCAATCCAGGCGCTCACCTGGGGTAAAGGGATCAATGCCAAGGCGAAAGAGCGTTTCTGCGCGATAAATATTGCCCACCCCGGCAAAGAGTTTTTGATCCATGAGCAGCGAGGCCACTGTGCGCTTGGAGCGGCGCACTTTGCCGAGGATCGCTGCAAAGTCGGCATCTTCGCGCAGCGGATCGGCGCCGAGTTTTCCTGTTGCCCGGCTCTGTTCTTCTTCGCTAATCAGCCTGCACCACTGCGGGCCGCGCAGATTCGCCGCGATGGCATCATTGGCTATGCGCAACCGTATTTGGCCCCACACTTCTTCGGCCGGCTCGATGCGAAAACTACCAATGAGCCCAAGATGAATATGCACAATGTGTTCGAATCGTTCGGGTGCGAAGTGCACAAAGAGGTGCTTGCCCCAGGCCTCTGCATGATCATAGGCAAGAGAATCTAAGGCTTTGGCCTCTATGGCGAAGCGCCCCTGAGGGGAGCTCACTTCGGGGATGGTGCCGCCAAAGTGCTGGTCGAGTTCTTTGGCAAGGCGGTGGATCACGTGTCCTTCGGGCATATTCCCGATGCTAAATGCCACGGCTAGTTCAAGGAAATATACACTGTTGTGTGTCCCTCATCCTCTATACACTGTGAGGTCTTTAACATATGGATACTTGGGAGCCAACGCTCTCGGCGGGGCCACTCCTGGCCATCGCCGCCGGCGCTATCGCCGTGATCCTCTTTTGTGTGATCGTGCTCAAACTGCACGCCTTTCTCACACTTACCCTCGTCTCAGCCATCACCGCCCTCGCCGCAGGCATCCCCGTCACCGGCGTGATCCCCACCATGACCGACGGCTTTGGCAAAACACTCGCCAGCGTCGCCCTGCTCGTGGGCCTTGGCGCCATGCTTGGCCGGTTGGTGGAAACCTCCGGCGGTGCACAGTCGCTTGCCGACGCCATGGTGCGCAAATTCGGCGAGGATAAAGCGCCCTTGGCGCTCGGCATTGCCAGCTTGATTGTGGGCTTCCCCATCTTCTTCGATGCCGGCCTGATGGTGATGCTGCCCGTGATCTTCGCCGTGGCCCGCAGGCTCAACGGCCCTGTGCTTGCCTACGGCATTCCCGCAGCGGGCGCATTCTCCGTCATGCACGTCTTCCTTCCCCCACACCCAGGTCCCATTGCGGCCAGCGAATTCTTCAACGCCGACATCGGCCTCGTGCTGCTGCTCGGCCTGATCGTGGCACTACCCACCTGGTACGTCTCCGGTTACCTCTGGGGTCTGTTCCTGGGCAAGAAGTTCCCACTACCAGTGCCTGATCTGCTTACCGGCGGCAAGCAGGTAGCAATGCCTGACAATCCCGCAAAGCCCGGCACCGTGGTGGCTCTGCTCGTGCTGCCCATCCTGCTCATCTTCGGCAACACCGGCATGAACATGGCAGTGGCAGCAGGCTGGATCGAAGAAGGCACCGTCTTTGGCACCGTCATGGGCTTCTTAGGCTCTACCCCAATCGCCCTGCTCATCACCACCCTCGTGGCCATCGTGGTGCTTGGTTTGCGCCAGGGGCGCAGCCGCAAGGATGTCGAAGGCATCCTCGAAGGCTCCTTAGGCCCCATCTGCTCCGTGGTATTGATCACCGGCGCAGGCGGCATGTTCGGTGGTGTGCTTCGCACCTCCGGCATTGGCGATGCCCTGGCCAACTCCATGGAAAACCTCGGCGTGCCCGTGATCCTCGGCTGCTGGCTCGTGGCCGTGCTGCTACGTTTGGCTCAGGGTTCTGCCACCGTGGCACTGACCACCACCGCAGCGCTTATGGCACCCGCTGTTGCCGCCGGCGACTTCTCTTCCTTCCAGATCGCACTCATGGTGCTCGCCGCCGCCGCAGGCTCCGTCTTTGGCTCCCACGTCAACGACTCCGGCTTCTGGCTGGTGGGCAGGCTCATGGGCATGGACGTTGCCACCACCTTGAAAACCTGGACCATGAACCAGGTGCTCATCGGCACCGTCGGCTTCTTGATGACGCTCGTGCTCTACGGCATCAGCCTCGCGCTTTAAGCCTTAGCCTCAAGCCATTCGACGATCGCCTCGACGATCTCCTCCGGCGTCGGTTCAATAGAAAAGACCGCGCCGGGTTCGTCATCTTCAAGCGGCTCCAATGTGGCGAGCTGTGAATCAAGCAGGGACACGGGCATAAAGTGTCCCTTCCGCGCCGCCATGCGGCTAGCAAGCAGCTCCCTTGAGCCGTGCACGTGCACAAAGACCGCCGTGGGCGCGTACTCGCGGATATAGTCGCGATAGGAGCGCTTCAAGGCGCTGCAGGCCATGATGCCATTGTGTTCGGCCAGCCAATCCCCCACGCGCTGGAGCCAAGGCCAGCGGTCTTCGTCGTTAAGCGGAATACCCGCAGCCATCTTCTCAACATTGGCTTGGGGGTGTAAATCATCTCCATCGCGGTAGGTCATGTTCAAACGCTGCGCCAAAAGGGTTCCGACCGTGGTTTTGCCGCTGCCAGAAACGCCCATGAGGATGATGTGCACGCCAAGCTCCCTTGATGTAGAAAAATACTCACTTTCGAGCGTAGTAGCATCAAGGGAGTGCACCAAAGCAAAATCCTGTTGTATTACAAGTTCACTCCCATCGCCGACCCAAAGGCGATGATGCTCTGGCAGCGCGAACTCTGCCGCCTGCTTGGGCTCAAAGGCCGCATCCTCATCTCCGAACACGGCATCAATGGCACCGTGGGCGGTCCGATGGATGCCTGCAAACGCTATGTTCGGGCGTTTCGCGAATACCCCGGCTTTAAGGGCACGGAATTTAAGTGGTCTGAGGGCGGGGCGGAGGACTTTCCTAAACTCAGCGTGAAAGTTCGCGACGAGATCGTGGCCTTTGGCGCCCCTGGGGAACTCAAGGTGGATGAGAAGGGCGTCATTGGTGGTGGCGTGCACCTCAAGCCCGAAGAGGTGAACAAGCTCGTAGAAGAACGCGGCGATGAAGTGGTCTTCTTTGATGGGCGCAATGCCATGGAAGCGGAGATCGGCAAGTTTAAAAACGCCGTGGTTCCGGACGTCAATACCACCCACGACTTCATCCGTGAGCTCGAATCAGGCAAATACGATTGGATGAAGGACAAGCCCGTCATTTCCTATTGCACGGGCGGAATCCGATGCGAGATCCTTTCCTCGCTGATGAAAAACCGTGGCTTTGAAGAGGTCTACCAAATCGACGGTGGCATCGTGCGCTATGGCGAAAAATACGGCAACGATGGCCTCTGGGAGGGCTCACTCTACGTCTTTGACAAGCGCATGCACATGGAGTTCGGTGCCGGCACCGAAGACCCCGGCTTTGTCCAACTGGGGCACTGCGTGCAATGTGGTGCGGCTACCAATAAGTTCGAGCACTGCATCAACGAGGACGAATGCCGCGCGCTTGTGCTCATGTGCCCCGATTGCCATGCCAATATCGAAACCCGCAATTGTGGCCAGGAGCGTTGCAAGGAAGTGGCCAAGCAGGCCGCCGCGCACTAGTGGCTGGCTAGCGGCCTACTAGTGGCCGACAATGAGCATCTGGAATGTCACCAACATCCAGAACATGGCCCATAAAGCGGTGGCCCAAAACGCGCCCATCCACGGGCGCCAGCGAATATAGCCGAGGTATTTGCGCCACAGGATGATGCCGCAGGCAACGATGCTGCCTACCGGCACCACGGACGTGGCGATGGGCCACCAGATCTCTGCTGAGCGGCTACAAATCCAGGTGGCGTGCCCACTTTCGCACAACGGCCCACCCATGACGCGAGCCACGATGGCAAGCAGCAGGGCAACGAGCATGGTCAGCCCTGGGATAAAGAGCACAAAGGCGATTGCCTGCTTGGTAGAGCGGCGGTTGCGCTGGGCCTCGATGAAGGGGTCGGGGGCGTCGGCAAGCTCATCGAAGTTGCGCGGCGCCGGGCGGTGCCGATTGGCGTAGTCGGCATCGGAGCTTAGGTCATTTTCCGGGTGCTCTTTTGGTGCAGCCACAGCGCTCGGCCTCCTAGCGTGGGCGGATAGATACGTCGTTGACCTGCGCATCGCGCGGGGTTTGCAGCACCGAAAGCACCGTTTGGGCGATAGTTTCCGGCGCAATGAACTGCGAACCATCGTACTCTTTGCCCTCATAGGCCACGATTCCGCGCTGCATATCCGTATCCACCCTGCCTGGGTAAATGGAACTGACGCGGATGCCCGGTTCCTCGGCGCGCAAGGTATCGCACCAGGCACGGGCGGCAAATTTACTGGCCGAATACGCGCCCCACTCCGGCTTGGTGTGCAAACCAGCACCGGAATTGATGTAGATGACGTGCCCATCGCGCTTGCGCAATTCCGGCAAGAGCATGGTGGTCAGCGCAATGGGGCCATAGAGATTGACCTCCATATGATCCCGCCACGCCTGCGGATCAAGCTCGGCGCACGTGCCCAAGATGGCAACGCCGGCGCAGTGAATGATGGCCTCAATATCTGCGGCCGGTGGTTCTAGGCTCGCGCCGGGCCCAAAGCCTGCCTGCCACCAGCTCAAATTCTCATGCGTAAGGCTTGGTTCAGTATCGCGATACTGGCCAATCACCTCATATCCGGCATCCAGCAGTGCGGTGACGGTAGCCAAGCCAATGCCTTTGCTGGCTCCGGTGACAAGAACAGTCATGTTCGGCTCCTTGGGTGGTATGTGGGCCTAGCGCTGCGCAGATTTTGGAATCATCAACACCGGCACGGAAACATAGGGCAGCATCTCGGTTGCTTGAGAGCCAATGAATACCCGCTCAAACGCGCCCATGGGTGAAGACCCTAAGCATAAAAGATCGCCCTTTTTCCATTTCAGTGCATCGAGGGCACCGGCCCAGCCATTGCCGGAGCCGATCTGGGTCGTGATCTCGATATTGGGAATCTCTTTTGCCACCCGGTCGCGGCAGCGATCCAATACTGCCAGGGTGCGCTCGCGCCACTCCAAGGTGATATCGGAGGGCAGTTCGAGGCTTTCAGAAATAGGCGGATCTCCAAAACCGGAGGGAGAAAGGGCGAGGATCCTTAAAGGAGTAGCCCAAATCTCTGCCAGCCGGGCGGTGCGCATGAGGGCGGCATCGTCGATCTCGTCGCCAATGATGCCGAAGTTCAGGCGGGTGACACCGCGCTTAGAAAGTTTGGGATCACGAGGAATCAGCCCCACTGGCACCGGGGAGGTGTGCAGGAGGGCATCGGCGGTAGAGCCTGCAAGCAGCCGGCCTTTCGACGCCGCCGCGCTGGATCCCAGCAGCACGATATCGGCACCATAGTCTTGGGCTGCCTGGGCGATGAGGTTGGCCTCATTGGTGCCATCGGCAAAAATGGACACCTGTTTAGCCCAGTGCGCTTGATCCACGCCGGCGGCCTCAAGCTGCTTTTTCACTGCCTTTTCGCAGGCTGCTGCCTCTTTTTTAAACCACTTTTTGTACTTAGAGCCAAGCTTGCTCACCGAGGGCGAAGGCCACGGCCGTAGGAAGGTGGTGACGCATTGAACCTCTACATTGGCCGTGCGAGCAAGCCAAGCGGCAGAGGCGATTGCCTCCGCGCCGGTTGCCGAGGGGCTCCAAGCCACAAGTACTCGGGCTGGCTGGTGGTCGAAAGCGAAGCGCTCAGAGCTATAAGGCTCGCTGTCTTCGCTGTGTTTGCTCCGCTGGACCATCGGGGCCTTAGTGCTCGCGGTTGTGCTGCGTTTCTAGGGTGTGCTGATAGGTATTAGCCAACTCGCGGATCACATCCGCAGCGATCTCCGCGTCGGCGAACTTCTCCGGGGGCAGAGTGTCGAGCATGTCGGCGATATAGGAGTCGCGTTCGCGACCAACGCGCTTGAGCTCGCGGCGACCCTTATCGGTAAGGGTCACGCGCACGCCACGGCGGTCCTTCTTATCGGGAACGCGACGCACCATGCCACGCTGTTCAAGCTGGTGCAGCGCGTTCGATGCGGTGGGCATGCGGATGCCTTCGGCATTGGCGATGTGGCTAATGCGCGAGTCGCCGTCTTCGGCAAGGCGCGTCAGGATCGTTAGCTGTGGCCCCGTGAGGTCAGATTGCTCAGCGATACGGAAATACAGCACGTATAACTTCGTCAGCGCCGGACGAACATACTGTGCTAGCTCAAGGGGGGTCTTTTGCGTCATGCCGATTATCTTAGCCATAGGAACAGAAAACATTGACATTTTTTCTAAATTTGTTACATGCAAAATGCGCGTTACCCCCATTGGGGGCAAAGCGCCTACACTGGCCACGATGCTGCAGTACAGCGATGAAATTAACTATCTTTGGCTAAGAAATAAGACCCTGGCCCAGTTCCGGGCGGGGTATATCCGCAGGCAAGACGTCTGCGATGCCGAGTTTTTGCTGCAGGCCTCGGCGCATCATCATGGCAGGCCTGCCGGCTATGCATGCCCGATTTGTCAGAGCGAGGATCTTCGGATCGTTACATGGGTGTACGGAGAGGCGCTGGGACGCGCCTCCGGTTCTGCAAGAACCGCCGAGGAGGTAGCAGGGATGCTGCAAGTAGGGGAGCAATGCAGTATTCACGATGTCGAGGTGTGCCCGAATTGCCGATGGAATCAACTCCTCAAAGCCAGGACCTTAACCAAGCTCTGAACTCGCCACTACTATCTGCCGTGCCACAGGCGGTACGCTATGGAAGAACAGTTGTGTCACATCCCAGCAACCTGGGCTTGGGCTTTGATGGCCGTGGCGCAGCACACTAGAACACCAGAAAGCTTTGTAAGTTGGCAGCGAACGAACATAGCAAGAACAACCAGGGGCGCCCCAAGGGCGCTTCGCAGGAAAAGCAGGGCAAGTCTTGGGTAAAGCCCACCCTGCTCACCGCCATCGCCGTGGCGATCATCGGCCCCATCGTGGCCTTCATGCTCGCCTATGTGGTGGTGGATGTGCCTGAACCAGAACAGTTGGTGACTAAGCAGGTATCCCAGATCTACGCCTCCGATGGCGAGACTGAGATTGCGCGCATCGTCCCACCCGAAGGCAACCGCGTGGAAGTCAGCCTGAGCGATGTGCCGGATGAGACGCAAAAAGCAGTGCTGGCGGCAGAAGACCGCGAGTTCTACAACAACTCCGGTTTCTCCATCACCGGCTTTGGGCGCGCCATCTTAGGTCAGCTCCGGGGCGATGCCTCCGCCGGCGGTGGTTCCACCATCACCCAGCAGTATGTGAAGAACTCCCTGGTGGGCAATGATCACTCTTTGGTGCGTAAGGCCAAAGAGCTGGTGTATTCGGTGAAGATGGCCAATGAGTGGAGCAAGGATGAGGTGCTGCAGGCCTACCTCAACACCATTTACTTTGGCCGCAACGCCTATGGCATCGATGCTGCAGCCAAGGCCTACTTCGGTATCCCCGCCAGCGAGCTAAATACCGCGCAATCCGCGGTGCTCGCAGCCTCTATCCAGCGCCCCAGCCAGCTTGATCCCTGGACCAACCGCGAAGAAGCAGAAGCACGCTGGAACTACGTGCTCGACGGCATGGTGGAGCAGGGTTGGTTAGATCCAGCCGCACGCGGCACCATGGCCTACCCAGAGACGGTGGATCCGGCAAGCAATCAGCCCTATAACGAGGCCGATGGCCCCAATGGCTTGATTCGCAACCAGGTGCTTGCAGAGCTCGGCAGCCTCGGCATCACCGAAGATGAGGTGCAAACCCTTGGTCTGCGCATCACCACCACCATCGACACCACTGCCCAGGAGGCAACGGTGAATGCGGTGGAAAATAACCTTGCGGGCGAGCAGGAAAACACCCGCGTGGCGTCGGTAAGCGTGGAGCCTGCAACCGGTGCCGTGCGTGCCTACTACGGCGGCGCCGATGCCATCGGATATGACTACGCCAATGCTCCGCTGCAGGCCGGTTCTACCTTTAAGATCTTCGGCCTTGCCGCCGCGGTGCAGCAGGGCATTCCCACCAACGCCTACTATTCTTCGGCGCCAGTGACGCTGCCTGGCGGCCACACCATTACCAACGTTGGTGGCGAATCCTGCGGTTCCTGCTCGCTGAAGCAGGCGCTGAAGAACTCCTATAACACCAGCTTCATCCGCATGCAGCAGGACCTGGAAAACACCACCCAAGACACCGCCGATATGGCTCATGCGCTCGGTGTGCCTCGTTCCCTGCCGGGCATTGAAAAGACGCTGACCGAAAACGGCGAGAAGCCTTTCGACGGCATCATCTTGGGTCAGTACCTGGTTCGTCCCCTGGATATGGCCCACGCTCTTGCCACCTTGTCCAACTACGGCGTCTACCACGATGCCTACTTCGTGCAGAAGGTAGAGACGGCCTCCGGCGAGACGCTCTACGAGCACGACGGTGGCGAAGGCCAGCGCGCCGTTTCCGAGGCTGTGGCTACCCAGGTGCTCGACGCCATGGGTCCGATTGCGGCCTTCTCTAATGGCCATGCCCTGTCTGGTCGCCCCTCGGCAGCCAAGACCGGCACCACCCAATTGGGCGATACCGGCAATAACAAAGATGCGTGGATGATCGGCTCCACCCCGCAGCTCGCCACCGCTGTGTGGGCAGGCACCGACGATAACGAGCCCCTGCTCAACGCCTGGGGCGGGCCAATGTATGGCTCGAATCTGCCCGCCGATATCTGGCAATCGGCCATGAATGGCGCATTGGTCAATGACGACGTGGAGTACTTCAAGGATCCTGAGCCCATTGGTTGGGCATCCGGTGGCTACACCACTGGCCCGGACTACAGCAGCAGCGGACCTGCAACGCAGACCCAGGAAGTTGCTCCTGAGACCACTACCAGCACCACCACCCCGACCACCTCGAACCAGGCACCTTCGTTGCCCGATTTGATCCCCGGCTTGGGCGATCCCGAACCGGCTAACCCCGAACCCGGGGCACCGGCTGAACCTGCGCCCGAGCAACCGGCCGAGGGCGCACCGCCGCTGCTGCCGATCTTCTAGTATTTGAGTCACTTGCCACACGCCCTTTGCACTGCAGGGGGCGTTTTGGCATTAAGATGCCTCAGGTGACAAAGCGAAGAGTTTGGACAGGGAAGATGGTGCTGGTAGCCATCATCTTCGGTGGGGTAGCCGGTGTGCTCTCCGGGCTTACCTATGGCCTGATGCAATGGCTCCAACACCTGATCTGGTCCGAGCAACCAAGCTGGATCTACACCTTCTCGGTGGTGCTCATCGCTGGTGTGCTCATCGCCTGCATCAACATCAAAGCCGGCGAATTCGAGTTACAGCAGGAAATCGAGGCCTCAGAGGATCTGCAGAGCTTCCACCGTGGCAAAGCCATGCTCATTGCCGCCGGCGCCATCGTTGCTGTGGCAGCAGGCGGAGCCATCGGACCAGAAGCCGGCCTCGTTGGCGTGGTGGGCCAACTTTCAGCCTTGGTAAATATGCGTATCACCCAAACGCGCGAGCAGGCAGTGGCTCTGGCAAAAATAGGCAATGCCGCAGCCCTAGGTTCGCTCTACGGTTCCCCACCTGCCGGTGCCACCTATGAAGACGACACCTTTGATAACCACAAAGTGGTGCCGGTCCTGGCCGCCATTGCCGGCATGGGTGGCTTCTTGCTCGTTATCAATGCCACCCCAAGCCACCACGCCAAACTGGACTTCATGGCCACCGGGGATTTCTCCATGCACCTCATGGTGCCAACGCTTTTCGCGGCAATCATCGGCGCAGCGTTTGGCCTGGGCTTTAGCGCCTTGCACCACGGCTACCAGGTGCTCAATGAGCGCATCGGGCACCCCGTTGTTAGAACCATCGGCTGGAGCATCCTGCTGGCGTTGTTGCTTGCTAGCCTTCCGCAACTTCGCTTCAGTGGCCAAGATGCCCTCGCCGATCTTGTGGCCCACCCTGGCCAAACCACAGGCCTGGCGCTTTTGGGTCTTGCTGTGGGCAAGCTCATCGCTACCATCATCACCTTGGCCGCCGGCTGGAAGGGCGGCGAATTTTTCCCACTCATGCTCATCGGCGCCTGCGCCGGTATGTGGGTTGCCGGTAGCGAATCGGGTGTGCTTGCCGCCGACCTACTGGCTGCTACAGCCATCGCGGGTATTGGTGCAGCATTGACGGTGACGCTGCGCAAGCCTTTGACCATCGTGCTGATCCTTTTGCTTTTGGCCCATCACGTGATGGTGGCGCCCTTGCTGATCGGTGTGGGCGTGGGTTATGTGGTGCAGCTTTTCCTGCCCAACAAGCAAGACGCTGACGTGTCGGCGCTCACGGAGCGTTGATGCGCCGGTGCCTGGGCAGATGTGTAAGACTGCTGTGTAGATAATGCAGTGATCGTTGTAGAAGGAGCTGGGCTTCGCGCATGTCTGATCCAGTGATGTGGTTTACCATCGCCAGCGTCTTTTTTGGCTTCGCTCTGTTTTGTGGTGCGTTTCTTTGCTACAGCACGGGCAAATCCCAGAAGCTGACCTGGACGCTCTTTAGCGTCGCGGTGGTGTTCATTACCCTGATTCCGGTGGGGTTAGCGGTGGGTGTTTCCGCCGGATAAATCGACTTGGGCTTCTGAATGCGGTATCTTGGTGGGGTTGCTGACGCAACGACCCTCCTGCCATGCCCAATGGGGGTATGGCCGATGAAACAACGAAGAAGACCATAGGAGGTGATGAGGTTCATGCGTCACTACGAAGTCATGATTATTCTGGATCCTTCCCAGGATGAACGCACTGTTGCCCCGTCCCTGGATAAGTTCCTGGAAATCGTCCGTAAGGACAAGGGCACCGTGGAAAAGGTGGATATCTGGGGCAAGCGTAAGCTGGCATACCCCATCGCTAAGAAGGAAGAGGGCATCTACGTGGTGCTCAACCTCAACTGCGAGTCCGCTACCGTGCTCGAGCTCGACCGTCGTTTGAACCTGAACGATGGCGTGCTGCGCACCAAGGTGCTGCGCGACGACAAGTAAGCCATCGAGAGCACTGAAACCCTAAGGAAGAACAATGGCTATTGGCGACGTCAATATCACCGTCGTTGGCAACATGGTTGCCGACCCTGAACTGCGCTACGGCCCGAGCGGGGCTGCGGTGGCGAATTTCCGCATCGCGTCCACGCCTCGCCGCTACGATTCTCAAAGCAATCAGTGGGTCGATGGCGATGCATTGTTCCTTCAGTGCTCCGTGTGGCGCCAGGCAGCAGAGAACGTGGCACAGACCCTAACCAAGGGCATGCGCGTGATCGTTACCGGCCGACTGAAGCAGCGCTCCTATCAAACGCGTGAAGGTGAAAACCGCACCGTGATGGAGCTGGAAGTAGAAGAGGTCGGCCCCTCCTTGAAGTACGCCACCGCTCAGGTGGATCGTAACTCCCGCGATGGTGGAAACTTCCGCGGCGGCCAGGGTGCTAACCAGGGCAATCAAGGTGGTTTCGGTGGCGGCAACGCTGGTGGCTTTGGTGGCAACCAGGGTGCTAACCAGGGCGGCTTCGGCGGTAATCAGGCCCCGAGCAATGATCCTTGGAATAGTGCACCCCAGCAGGGTGGCTTTGCCGGAGATGACTCCGAGCCGCCGTTCTAAGCTGCGACTGGCATAGGTTTAAAATCACGAAAACTTTTCCACCGGGGCTGTGAGTAGCAGCAGCGGTGATCATTCACGAAAGGCAGGGATCATGAAGCTGATCCTCACCGCCGATGTTGACAAGCTCGGTGTCGCTGGCGACATCGTTGAGGTCAAGAACGGCTATGGACGTAACTTCCTGCTTCCCCGCGGCCTGGCTATTGTGGCTACCCGCGGTGCTGAGAAGCAGGTTGAGGGCATCAAGCGCGCCCAGGAAGCTCGCGCCGTGCGCGACCTGGAGCACGCTAAGGAGCTCAAGGAAGAGCTGGCAAAGCTCGAAGGCGTAGAGGTTGCCGTGCGCACCTCCGAGAAGGGCAAGATCTTCGGCTCCGTGAAGTCTGATGATGTTGCTAAGGCAGTGAAGAACGCTGGCGGTCCTACCCTGGACAAGCGCGCCTTCATCGTGCCCAAGAACCTGGTGAAGTCCACTGGCGATTACTCCGTGGACGTCAAGCTGCACAGCGATGTAGAAGCCAAGGTGAACTTCAAGGTCGTTTCCGCTTAAGTTTCAAGCTTGACGACGCCCACGCCCGAAAAGGCGTGCGGCCACATAGACAACAGCACGAAAAAAGCCTCCCCTTTAGGGGGAGGCTTTTTTCTTAGCCACCCCCTGTGGATAACTTGGGGGCGTGTTTCCCCAGCTCGCAAGAAAAGTGGGGAATTTCGCTTTGTCAAACCCCCTGCTAGACCGGGTTATACACAGACCTTCAAGTGCTAGTTGAGGGTTGATCAAAGTTTATAAACAGCCCCTGAGCTGCGCGGATGCATAAAAGCCCAGGGCGGTGACGAGCTTCTTTCACAGCTTCTCCACATGGGCTGTGGAAAACTACCGGGGAAAACGCCGAAGTATCCACAGAGGCCTGTGGATAACGTGGCGTCGACAAGCTAGCAGGGCATTCGAGCGATCGGGGGTCGTGCACCATAATGGAGCACATGAATGCGCATCCAGCCCACCAAGCCGAGCGACACCTCGCCACCCCACTGGAAGACTATGCCCTGCTTTCCGACCTCCAAACAGGGCCACTAGTATCCCGCGAAGGCAGCGTGGACTGGCTATGCTTACCGCGCTTCGACTCCCCAGCGGTGTTCACCTCCATCCTGGGCACGCCCGACGATGGACGCTGGAAACTCAGCATGCGCGGAGGACAAGTAACCCAACGACGCTACCTCGACAACACCTTCATCCTCGAAACCATCTGGGAAACGCCCACCGGCAAAGCCCGAGTCCTGGATTATCTGCCTCCCGCCTCCGTGCAAGCAGACCTGATTCGCAGCGTGGAATGCCTCGAAGGCGAAGTCACCGTCACCCACGATCTGCGCGTGCGCTTCTCCTATGCGCGCGCCCTGCCGTGGTTTAGAAGCGCAGAGGTAGAAGAAACCGGCGAGGAAGTCCTGCTGTGTACCGCAGGCCCCGATGGCATCATGATTTCCGGCCCGAGGCTGTTTGATACAACCGAGGCCGACGAGGACCCAACCGGCGGTGCCGTGGTGCCGCGCCTGGTGGGCGATTTCTCCCTCCGCGCAGGCGAAACCCTTGATTGGTCGCTTACCTGGTTCCCCTCCTGGCAACAGGTGCCCACCCCAGCGCAGCCGCGCCAAGCCTTCGAGCTCACCTACGATTTCTGGACCAATTGGCTGTCCAACCTTGAGGTGGACTCGCCTTGGAAGGAGCAAGTCACCCGCTCCCTACTCGTGCTTCGCGCGCTTACCCACTCCGATACCGGCGGCATCGTCGCTGCTCCCACCGCCTCCCTGCCCGAGGATTTCGGTGGTGTGCGCAACTGGGACTACCGCTACACCTGGCTGCGCGATGCCGCCTTGACGGTGGAGGTGATGGTCAGCCACGGCTTTGTCCAGGGCGCTACCGATTGGCGCAACTGGCTGCTGCGCGCCGTGGCCGGCGATGTAGAAAACCTGCAGATCATGTACGGTCTTGGCGGCGAGCGCGAACTGGCAGAACAAGAACTGCCGCACTTAAAGGGCTATGAAAATTCCACGCCCGTGCGCATCGGCAACGGAGCCGCCGATCAGTACCAGGCCGATGTGGTGGGCGAGGTGATGCTGGCGCTTGCCCGCCTGCGTGATGCCGGATACCCCGAAGATGAATTCTCCTGGGGCCTGCAAAAACGCCTAATCGAGTACACGATTAACAATATTCACCGCAAAGACCACGGCATTTGGGAAATGCGAGGCGAGCTGCACTACTTCACCCACGGGCGGGTGATGATGTGGGCTGCTTTCAATGAGGCCATTCGCGCCGTCGAAGAACACGGCCTCGACGGGGATGCGGAGCTGTGGCGCTATCACCGCGACGCCCTCTACGACGAGATCATGGCCAGGGGCTTCAATGAGGAATTGGGTAGCTTCACCCAAACCTACGACAACACCGAAGTAGACGCCTCCCTGTTGCAATTGCCCCACACCGGATTCATCCGCGCCGAAGATCCAAAGATGCTGGGCACGGTGGAAAAGATCGAAAAGGAGCTTGTCGACGCCCACGGCTTTGTCTACCGCTACCGCACCGAAGGGGGCATGGACGGCATCGAGGGCGATGAGTACCCATTCTTGATCTGCACCTTCTGGTACATCGAACAGCTCGCGGCCTCAGGCCAACTTGAACAAGCCCGCGAACGCATGTGGCAGCTCGTGGGCATCGCCAATGATCTTGGCCTGCTGGCAGAAGAATATGATCCTGCTTCGCAGCGCCTCGCAGGCAATTTCCCCCAAGCCTTCTCACACCTGTCCTTGATCCGCGCAGCAGACGCCATTGCCCGCGCCGAAGGAGCACACCTTGACTAACCCCAGCTTTGACGACGACTTCTTCCCACCCGAGCCGCCGGCAGAACCAGGACCTGCGCCGCGGGCCAATACCCGCGAGGCGCGCCGCGAGCCCCAAGACATTGAGGCAGAACAATCCGTGCTCGGCGCGATCATGCTCAGCCCCCACCTGGTGGCAGACATCATCGAGCTGCTCAGCCCCGAAGATTTCTACCGCCCAGCGCACCAGATGATCTACGAGGCGATCATCGATCTCTACTCGGATAATAAAGAGATCGACGCCGTGATCGTCACCGGCCAGCTCGACCGACGCAATCAACTCGAACGCGTCGGCGGTGCACCCTATGTGCACACGCTCATTTCTTCGGTGCCCACCTCCTCCAATGCCCGCTACTACGCCGAATTGGTGGCGGAAAAGGCGCTGCTGCGCCAATTGGTGCACGCCGGTACGCGCGTGGCCCAAATGGGCTATGAGGGCACCGAGGGCCAAGAGGTTGAGCAAGTGATCGACTTGGCTCAGCAAGAAGTCTTCCGCATTTCCAAGAAGAACAAGACCACCGACTACAAGGCCTTGGCGGATATTTCCGAATCCACCATGAAGATGATCGAGGAGATCGACTCTCAAGGTGGACTGGCCATGGGCGTGCCCACAGGATTTAGCGACCTGGACAAGCTCACCAACGGCCTCCACGGCGGGCAGATGATCATCGTGGCCGCCCGCCCCGGTGTGGGTAAATCCACCCTCGCGCTCGACTTCGTGCGCTCTTGCACCATCAAACAAAACAAAGCAGCGGTGGTGTTCTCCCTGGAAATGAGCTCCGAGGAAATCGCCATGCGCTTGTTCTCTGCAGAAGCGGAAGTCAAGCTGGCCGATATGCGCGGCGGCCACCTCAACCAAGAACAGTGGAATCGCCTCGTCGACCGTGTCGGGCGCATCGACCAAGCCCCGCTGTTTATCGACGATTCCGCCAACCTCACCATGATGGAGATCCGCGCGAAGGCCAGAAAGCTCAAACAAGACCACGATATTCAACTCATCATTGTGGACTACTTGCAGCTCATGAGCTCAGGTAAGCGCGTGGAATCACGCCAGCAGGAAGTTTCCGAATTCTCCCGCCAGCTCAAACTGCTGGCCAAGGAACTCGACGTGCCCCTGGTTGCCATCTCGCAGCTCAACCGTGGCCCAGAATCACGTACCGATAAACGCCCCCAGGTAGCCGACCTGCGTGAATCGGGTTCGCTGGAGCAGGACGCCGACATGGTCATGCTCCTCTATCGCCCCGACTCTCAAAACACCGAAGATGAGCGCGCCGGCGAAGCCGACATCATCTTGGCTAAACACCGTGGCGGCCCTATCGGCACCGTGTCCGTGGCACACCAACTGCACTTCTCGCGCTTTGTGAATATGCCCCGCGGCTAGCTGGGGGAGGGCTGGCTAGGGGCGCTCGAAGCGCTCCCGGCGGCCAAGCTGGTGCAGGCGCAGCCACTCGCCAAACCCCTTCGGGTCGCGGCGCTGCACAAGGAAGAACCAGGCAAAGCGCGCATACTCCTGCGGCAATAGCCGCCGCATGCCCGGCTGATTCATCAGATAGCCGCGATTGCGGTAGGTAAAAAAGCGCTTGCCCGGCTGGTCCGGGTACTGGGTATGCATGCGCCCGCCGAGAATCGGCTTGAACTCATCGGAGCCATCGGGGTGTAAATAGGCGGTGCTTAAGCAGGTGCCAAATTTCAGGCCGGAGCGCTGCAGGCGGCGGTGGTATTCCACCTCATCGCCGCGAATAAAGAGCCGATAATCCGGCACGCCCACACGCTCTAGGGCATGGGCGGAAAACACAGCGCCATTAAACAGCGAGGCGATGCCTTCAAGCAGATCATCTTCGGGGTGCGCTGGATCAATCAGCTCCGAGCGCTGGCGGCGCCACTGCACACCGCGGCGCAAGGGGAAGGCGAGGCGCTCTGGTTCTTCGAGGTTGCACACCACAGGGGAGACGGCCTCAAGCTCATGGCGTGCGGCGCACTCAAGCAGGGTGGCTAACACCTCGCGGCCTTCGGGGCGGCCATCATCATCGGCGCACCACACCGCATCGGCACCAAGGGCAAGGGCGTGCAAGAAGCCATAGGCAAAACCGCCGCCGCCGCCGAGATTGTGCTTGGAGGCAAGATAGACGCCGTGATCGCCCGCGTGCTGCTTGAGCAAGGCCTGCACTTCGGGATCATCGCCATTGTCTACCACGATCACCCAATCCACCGGGTGAGATTGCTGTGCCACTACTTCTAAGGAGTGGGCGAGAAGCTGCGGGCGATTGTGGGTGACGATCACGGCGGCGATGGCATCACTTGGCTTCAGTGGCATGGCTTAGGCTCCCCGCTCTGCTTGTTCCTGGGCGATGCGCTGCTGCAAACGGCGCACATGTTCGCCGGCCTTGGGTCCCTCATAGGCCTCGACGATCTGATCCACGGCACCGGCTTGGCGGATTTCACCGTGGTCTACCCAAAGGGCAGTATCGCAAAGCTGCACCAGGAAATCATTGGAGTGAGAGGCAAAGACCAGGATGCCTGAGCGTTTCACCAGCTCCTGCAAACGGGTGCGCGCCTTGGCCATGAAGGCAGCATCGACGGCGCCGATGCCTTCGTCGAGAAGCAAGATCTCAGGCTCGATGGAGGTAACCACGCCCAAAGCCAGGCGGATGCGCATGCCGGTGGAGTAGGTGCGAAGCGGCATGGAGAGGTATTCGCCGAGCTCGGTGAATTCGGCGATCTCGTCCATTTTCTGCTTCATCTGCTTGCGGGTCTGGCCGAGGAAGAGGCCGCGGATGACGATGTTTTCGTAGCCGGAGATCTCCGGGTCCATGCCCACGCCCAGGTCAAAGACGGGGGCCACGCGCCCACGAATATGCGCAGAGCCGCGGGTGGGCTCATAAATGCCAGAAAGCAGACGCAAAAGGGTGGATTTGCCTGCGCCATTGTGGCCGACCAGGCCGATGCGGTCTCCTTCGCGGAGGTGAAGATTGACGTTCTTTAAGGCCTCAACCACCACGGTGTTGTCTTGGTTGCGCCCGATGGCACCGCCAGCGGCACCCAGGAAGGCCTTTTTCATGGAACGGGATTTGGCGTCGAAAATTGGGAAATCGACGCAGGCGTCATAAGTATCAATTGAAACCATGGTGTGCTCCTAACCTTGCCTGATCGTTTAAACCCAATAACTCACGCGGAAACGCCAACGCTTCATGGCCAGTAGCGCCAAGAACAGGCCCACCACGGTGCAAACGCCCACCACGATCCAGTTCTCCGCCTCAATCGGCTTACCAATGAGCGGATCGCGCACGATCTCCATGTAGTGATACAGCGGATTCAGCTTGGCAATGGCCGCGCGTTCAGACACCGCCCCGCCCTGGGCATAGAGCGTTTCGGTGGTCCACACGATGGGGGTGACGTAGAACAGAAGCTGGGTGAGTGCCTCAAGCAGCGGGGAGAAATCGCGGTAGCGCGTGGCCACGATGCCAAAGAACATCGACACCCACACGCCATTGATAATCAGCAGCGCCAAACCGGGCACCGCCAGCGCCAGGTCCCAACCCAAAGGGCGGGGGAAGATGAGCATCAAAATGGCCCAAATGACCATGTTGTGCGCGAGGAAGAGTGTTTGCTTCCACACCAGGCGATACACATGCACCGAAAGTGCTGAGGGGAGCTGCTTGATTAAGCCCTCGTTGGCGATGAAGACCTCCGAGCCCTCCTTGATGCAGCCGGCGATAAAGCCCCACATGATTAATCCCACAGTGACGTGGGGGAGGAACTCGGCCACAGGAATCTTGAACAATACCGAGTACAAAAGGCCCAGCGCCAAGGCCATCACGCCGGTGGCGATGGTGATCCAAAGCGGGCCGAGCACACTGCGTCGATAGCGTTGCTTGATGTCCTGCCAGCCTAATTGCAGCCAAAGCTCGTGCTGCGAGAAGCCGAAAGTAAGATCCTTCCAGGCACTGGCGAGCGTTTGAGACTGCGAGGGCTCCGGGTCGCCGTCACCAGCACTGGTGATTCGGGCGATCGTGGCCTCTATATTGCGATGCTCTGCGTTGTCCTGCACAACGTCCTACGATAGCCCGGATAGTGCAAGGATTGGATACGACAGGCATACTGTAACGGCAAAAGGTCGAAGGTTTGAAGCAGAAGTGAGGGAGCAACAGGCATGGCAGTTGATGTAGCTCGGATTCGAGGTCTCTACACCTCGCTGGGCGACGGCTGGACCTACCTGGACGCACACATTCAGCCTCAGATCCCCGAGCGCGTGGCCGCCGCAGCAGCGCGGGCGTTTCGCTCCGCGCCGACCCTGCCGCGCATGGATGCCCCAGCCGAGCAGGTGGGCTCGCACGCCAAGCTGGCCGTTGCCCCCGCAGCCTCTGGCCGCGACATGTTCTTAGCCGCGCGCCGGGCTATTGCGGATCTCACGGATACCTCTTCCGATGCGGTGATTTTGGGCCCCAGCCTGCCGGTATTGCTTTCGCGCTTTTCCCGCGCCGCGCGCCCGCTGTTGCGCCGCGATGCCTCGGTGGTGCTCTCCCGCGCCGATTCGCGCATGATGAACATCGATGCGCCGGTGCGCTGGGCCGAGCCCGATGTGGGCACCGGCGAGGTGCCGAGCTGGCAATTTGGTGGGCTTGTCGACGGCTCCACGCGCCTCATCGTGATGCAGACCGCATCGCCGCAGGTGGGAAGCGTGCATTCCACCTACCACGTTGCCCAGTACGTTCGCGCCGCCTCGCGTGCTTGGATGCTTATCGACGCCACGCCCACCATCACCTACCGCAGCGCCCGCCACAGCGACCTAGGCGCCGATATCGTCGCCATCGACGGCCGCGCGCTCGGAGTTCCGGGCATCGCAGCCCTGGCGTTTCGCGATTACACGATGTTCCCCCGCATCGACCGCAGCGCCTTCATCGACGACGCCTCCCCAGCCCTAGCCATGGCCCTGGCCTCGGCCGTCGACCACCTAGCCGACCTCGACGAATCCGCCCGCGGCACCCGCAGGAACCGCCTGGCCAAATCCATCGAGGGCCTTGGCGACCACGGCGAACAACTCAGCGCCGCGCTCATCGAGGCACTGCAGTCCATGCCCAAGGTGCACGTCTTTGGCGTGACCGGCGAAGTGGCCGCCGGCGCAGATGTGGATCGCCTGCCCACCGCCACCTTCGCCATCGAAGGAGTACCAGCAGCCACCATCCAACAGCGGCTGCTTACCAACGGCCTGGTGGCCGCCATTAGCGAAGCAGACCCACTGCTTGAAGCAATGGGTCTTGGTGATACCGAAGGGGCCATCACCTGCGGGCTCGCCCCATTTAATACCGTGGCCGATATTGACCAGCTCGCCCGCGTTGTCGCCAGCCTCGGCTAAACGCTGAGCACCAGCTTGCCGGTGACTTCCCCGTCTTGGAGCATCTGGTGAGCGCGCTGCGCCTGCTCAAGCGGCAGCGTCTGATGGATGTGGTGGCGAATCACGCCCTTGGCCAACAAAGGCCAAATGTGCTCAGTAGTGCTGCGCACAATATTGGCCTTATCGTCTAAGTCCCGGGCACGAAGCGCAGTGGCCGAGATGGTGCCGCGCTTAGAAAGCAGGCGGCCGATATTCAGCTCGCCCTTCACGCCACCTTGCATGCCAATGATGACCATGTGGCCATCCTTAGCCAAGGCCTTCACATTCTGATCCAAGTACTTCGCACCGATGATGTCGAGGATGCGATCGCACTTGTTCTTCAGCACCTCAGCAAAATCCTCCTCCTTGTAATTGATGAGGACATCCGCGCCCAGTTCCTTGCACGCCTGAAGCTTCTCCTTGGAACCAGCGGTCACGGCCACCGTGAGGCCAAGGTGCTTAGCCAACTGAATGGCGAAGGTGCCAATGCCGCCAGCACCACCATGAATCAGCAGCGTTTGACCAGGCTCTAAGCCCGCGAGCATCCCAAGGTTCGACCACACAGTGCAGGCGACCTCCACCACAGAGGCGGCCTCTTCAAAGGAATAGCCCTCGGGGATTGGCATGAGCTGCCCTTGAGGAACGGCCACATACTCGGCATAGGCACCACCGGCGAGCAAGCAAGCAACCTTCTCACCCTGCTCGCGATCAGTATCGCCAGCATCCTCAATGACGCCCGCGCACTCCAGTCCCAGCACCTCAGAAGTGCCAGGCGGTGGCGGATAATGTCCGGCTGCTTGAAGAAGATCAGCGCGGTTCACACCCACAGCCTTCACCTTCACCAGCACCTCGCCCGGCTTGAGCTCGGGGCGCTCGACATCAGCGAGCACCAATTGTTGATCGTCTTGTACCTGAATTGCCTTCATACCCTCCCACGTTAAAAGAAAACTCAGTTTTGGGGTAGACTTTGAGCCTGTTCCAGCCCAGCAAAGACGTTTGGGCAGGACGAGCTGGAGGTATGGCAGAGCGGCCGAATGCACTGGTCTTGAAAACCAGCGTTGGGAAACCAACCCAGGGTTCAAATCCCTGTGCCTCCGCAATTTGAGCGCCCCCGCTGGCCTGGTGTTTTGCCTGGTTGGTGGGGGTTTTTCGTGGGTGTAGCACTCGTTTTAGGCAGCCTTTTGAAGTTTTTTAACGCTAACGGTTGCCAACAAAATGTGGCTATGTGTAATGTTCAACCAGTCGGTTCAAGGATGTAACGCTTTGAACCCGACGACCGATCGTAGATTCCCTCAACGGAAGGCATTACATGTCCACCTTCACCCTCATCATTTCCGCCATCACCGCCATCGCGGGCCTCATCGTTCCGATCGCGCAGTCGAGCTCTGCCGACAAGGAGCCCACCCCAATTTCTTCCGAGAAGCAGCCCGCCACCGAAGAAGCCACCCCTGAGGTAACTGAAGAAGCAACCGAAGAGGTTGCCGAAGAGGCCACCGAGGCACCTGCCGAAGAAGCCACCGAAGAGGTTGCCGAGGAAACCACTGAAGCACCGGCTGAAGACACCGAGGCACCTGCCGAGGATGCCGCTGCGGAATCTGCTGAGTAAAAACAACATTCCAACGCCCAGCCCCGCCGGAGTTCTGAACTTCACGGCGGGGCTTTCGCGCGCCTTAAGTCTCGGTCTTCTAGGCACCCCAATCTGTTCAAGTTGAGGAGCCTGGCGAGTGCTCACTACTCTTCGAGCCCTGAATGACCCCGCGTGTGCACTTTCCAGTGTCAATCGGGTCCCGATTCTGGGTTTGGGCGCCGTTTGTCATGGGATAGTGCACGGTTGGGGTCCGATTACCTGGCTTTGGCCGTTGGTGTGTGCACTTTCCAGTGGCAATCGGCCTCGAAATCTCGAATTCCACCCCGTTTGTCATGGGATAGTGCACGGTTGGGGTCCGATTGCCTGGCTTAGGGCGTTGGTGTGTGCACTTTCCAGTGTCAATCGGCCACGAAAATCTGAATTGCACCTCGTTTGTCATGGGATAGTGCACGGTTGGGTGCAGAAGAGGCTGTAGGTTCCACAAAGTGTGCAGTTTCCAGTGTCAATCGGGTTCCGATTCTGGGGTTGGGCGCCGTTTGCCATGGGATAGTGCACGGTTGGGTCTTAGTCACCTGCCTAGGGCCACTTCGGTGTGCAGTTTCCAGTGTCATTCGGCCACGAAAATCTGAATTGCACCCCGTTTGCCATGGGAAAGTGCACACCAGCCCAACCAACCCAACCAACCCCAGCCCGTATTAGCCCTCCCAGGCGTCGATGCCGCCGCGCAGGCTGCGCAGGCCCGTGACTCCGCGCTCGCTGAGCAGGAAGTATGCCTGCTCGGAGCGTATCCCGGCCTGGCAGTAGAGCACTGCGTTGTTGGGGACGAGGGCTCCGGCCTTAATGGCGGATAGGGGTACGTTTTGGGCGCCGGGGATGTGGGTGAGGGCGTATTCGTGGGGTTCGCGCACGTCGATGAGTGGCGTGGCGGAGTCGGTAAAGGCGGAGTCGGTAAAGGCGGGGTCGGTGATGGTGGGGGCGTGTGGTTGGGTGGCTGGGGGTTCGCTAAGCACGCGGTTGAGGGTGGTGCTTGAACTGCGCAAAGGTATGTGGTCCCAGGTTTGTTCTAGGGAGGAGTAGTAGGCGAGGGTGCCTAACAGTGGGGTGCCGAGTCCGGTGATGAGTTTGATGGCCTCCATGGACATGGCGGATCCCATGACGCCGACGAGGGGGCCGAGCACGCCGGCTTGGGCGCAGCTTGGCACTTGGCCTGGTTGGGGAGGTTGGGGGAAGAGGTCTTCATAAAGTGGGCCGTGGCCTGCCCAGAACACTGACATTTGGGCGTCGAAACCCAAGATTGCGGCCCAGATGTGGGGGATGCCTTTGCGGGCGCAGGCAGTCGAGACGATGTGACGGGTGTCGAAGTTATCGGAGCCGTCGAGCACCACCTGGCCTTGGATGAGGTCCATGGCCTCTGGCCAGCGCAGACGCTGGTGCACGGCTTCGATGTGCACGTCGGGGTTTAAGGCCAAGAGTGCGTCGCGGGCCGATTCCACTTTGGGTCTGCCTACGTCGGCGGTGTTGTGCAGCACTTGGCGGTGCAGGTTGGATTCGTCGACGTGGTCGTCGTCGATGATGGTGATGCGCCCGATCCCGGCGGCCGCGAGGTATTGCAGGGCGGGGGATCCTAATCCGCCGGCGCCGATGCAGGTGACGTGGGCGTCGAAAAGCTTTTCTTGCAGCTTAGGGCCGATGAGTGTTTCTTGGCGGGCGTATCTCACTCGATGCCCACCCATTGCGTGCGGCCGTCGCGCAGGTGCTGTTCCTTCCAGATGGGCACCTCCGCTTTCACGGCGTCGGCCAGGGCGCTGGCGGCGTGGAAGGCGTCGTGGCGGTGTGCGGCGGCGGCCACCACTAAAAAGGCGGTGTCTCCAATGGTCAGCGGCCCGGTTCTGTGGGCGGCGTAGATGCGCGCGTTGGGGTGTTCGGCGGCGATGCGCTGGCACACTTCGCGCATGACGTTTTCGGCGTCGGGGTGCGCGGTGTAGGTGAGGTCGGCTACTGCTTCGCCGCCGTCGTGGTCGCGCACCACCCCGTCGAATGTGACCACGGCGCCCATGGCTGGGGTGGCGGTTTCGCGCCGTGCGTGCTCTGCGTCGATGGGGGAGTCGCTGATCCTGGCTGCGATCACTTTCCCGGTTTGTTCCCGCACGTATTCGGGGTCGTTGTGCCCTTGGTGAGTGTTGCCGCGCGCGGCGTCGATGATCGCACCGAGCAGTGGTTCGAGCACCGTCATGCCATCGCGCACGGCTTTGGGGCTGCCTGGCAGCGTGCAAATAAAACTGCGCCCGGCCATGCCCGCGACTCCGCGCGAAAGCACTGCGTATGGGGTGTTGTTGAGCCCTTCTTGCCAGATGGCGTGCATGATCGCGGGCATGGGCCTATCTATATGCGCCTGCGCCGCTTCCACCGTCTGATCCTCGGGCCCTATGCCCGTGCCGCCGGTGCTGATGATGACGTCTGCGCCAAGGAGCTTTTCGACGCCCCACGCCACATCCCTATCAGCCACCACGGTGGCCTCGGGGGTGTCGAAGCCGAGGCCGCGGAGCCACCGGACGAGTTCGGGCCCGGTGGTGTCTTGGTATGTTCCGGCGGCAGCTCGTGTGGAGGCCACCAGGACCCGCGCGCTGCGCTTCATTGCTTACTCCTGACCATTAAGCACGGCTATTTTCTATCTAATTTAGCGTTATGCTGTGCTGCATGGAGATCCACTATTTCGCCGCTGCGCGCGCTGCCCGGGGCTTGGAGGTTGAGCACCTCGAATTTGAGGGCAGCTTGGGCCAATTGCTTGAGCACCTTGCCCACTTAGGCACGCAGCACACCGATAGTGGTTTAAGCCTTGGCGACGTACTCCAGCGCTGCACCTTCCTTCTCGATGGCGCCCGCGCCGAAGCCGATGCGCCACTTACAGGCGTGCAGCGAGTCGATATTCTGCCTCCTTTTGCCGGTGGCTAAATCTGCACCTGCTCCCAGGCCTCAAGCAGGCGCTGGGTTTCTTCATCGCTGGTCACGGTGATGCGCACGCCTTCTGGGAAGGCTCGCACGATCACGCCGTGGGCAAGCAGCTGCTCGGCAATGGCTTCGCCTTGATCGGTGTCGATCCACACGAAGTTCGCTTGGGAGCGCGGCAGGCCAAGGCGCTCGGAAACAATATCGCGATTGCGGGCGACTTCTTCGGTGCGTTCCAGCAGTTCTTCATTGGCCTCCAGGGAGGCGATGGCCCCGGCTTGGGCGGCCACGTTCACGCCGAAGGGCAGGGCGACGCGGTTGAGGGCGTCGATAATCTCTTCATCGCCAAAGGCGTAGCCCACGCGCACGCCTGCAAGGCCATAGGCCTTAGAGAAGGTGCGAAGTCCGATGAGGTTGGGGTGATCGTGGAGAAGCTCGGGCGCATGAGGAGTGTCTTCTACGCGCAGGTACTCGGTGTAGGCCTCGTCGAGGGCGATGATCACGTCCTTAGGCACGCGCTCTAGGAAGCGCTCGAAGGCGGCCTTGCTCACCGTGGTGCCGGTGGGGTTATTGGGGTTGCACACAAAAATCAGCTTGGTGCGATCGGTGATGGCATCAGCCATGGCCTCTAGGTCATTGTGCCCGCTAGGGGTCAGGGGCACTGGCACGGCGGTAGCGCCGGTGACCTGCACAAAGATGGGGTAGGCCTCGAAGGAGCGCCAGGGGTAGATCACCTCGTCGCCGGGGCCTGCGCTAATTTGCACCAATTGCTGGCACAGGGCAGAAGACCCAACGCCTACGGCCACCTGCTCCCAGTCCAGCCCGAGGTGCTCGGCTAATTTCTTGCGCAATTCCACGTTCACGATGTCCGGGTAGCGATTGGCCTGTGCGGTGGCTTTGGCCATGGCCTCAGCGACGCCGGGCAGCGGGGTATGCGCCACTTCATTGGAAGATAATTTGATGGCATCCGGGGAGCTCTTGCCCGGCAGGTACTTAGGAATACCGCCGAGATCGCCGCGGATACGGAAGCGGGCAGGGGAATCTGCGAAATTGGCCATGCTCGTCATTCTAAACTTTCCTTCTTTTCCGGCGGGCTTGGTTCGGACTTTGAGGGCGAAAATGGGTGCGCATCCGCTGGTGGTAGGGGCGTATTTGTCCATTGTGGGCGTCACTTGTACAATCAGCGGAGGTTCAAAGCCTTGTGCTAAGAACTGCTGGAGACGTGCCAGAGCGGCCGAATGGGGCTCCCTGCTAAGGAGTTGTCTCGCAAGGGACCGCAGGTTCAAATCCTGTCGTCTCCGCCAACCTCCCTTTTTGGGGGAGGGTTTCACCGGGCCTGGTGAAGCACGCGCCCGTAGCTCAACGGATAGAGCATCTGACTACGGATCAGAAGGTTGGGGGTTCGAATCCCTCCGGGCGCACAAGAAAAAACCTTGGCAGCAATGCCGAGGTTTTTTGCATTTCTGGTGCGCACAGCGATATTTCGGCGCTATTGTGGGGCTAAGTCCTGCGTCTACGAGAGGCTTCGAAGATATGTCGCAAAGTTTTGCTGAGCAGTTGGTGCAACATCTCGAGGCGCTTGGAGTGCGCCGCGTGTACGGGTTGGTTGGCGATTCGCTCAACCCCATTACCGATGCCATCTCTCACTCCAGCATCGAGTGGGTTCACGTCCACCACGAAGAGGCCGCGGCTTTCGCGGCGGGCGCAGAAAGCCTGCTCACCGGCGAGCTAGCGGTATGCGCCGGTTCTTGCGGCCCGGGCAATACCCACCTTTTGCAGGGTCTTTATGATTCGCACCGCAACCGCGCCAAGGTGTTGGCGCTTGCAAGCCACATTCCTACCCCAAATATCGGCAGCGAGTACCACCAGGAAACGCACCCCACCAAGGTGTTTGAAGATGCCTCGGCCTATTGCGAGATGGTGCACAATCCCGCCCAGGGTGCCCAGGCCCTGCACCACGCCATTCAATCCACCCTCTTAGGCAATGGCGTTTCGGTGCTGGTGCTGCCCGGCGATGTATCAAAGCTCGATGCCGTCAAGCACTCCTCCCTTGATGGGCACTATTCGGATATTGCGCCTACGGTGGTGCCGCCCAAGCCGCAGGTTGATGCCTTGGTCAAGGCCATCAACGAGGCCGATTCCGTGGCCTTCTTTGCAGGCTATGGCGCTGTACCCGCGCGCGAGGAACTGTTAGAGCTGGCCCAGAAGATCAAGGCCCCCATCGGCCATGCCCTGCGCGGCAAGATGGGCTTGCAGCCGGATAATCCATTCGATGTGGGCATGACTGGCCTGCTTGGCTACGGCGCTTGCCACGAGGCCATCCACGAGGCGGATCTGACCATTTTGGTGGGAACGGACTTCCCCTATCGCGACTTCCTGCCCGAGCAGGTGGCGCAGATCGACGTCGATGGCACCCGCCTTGGCCGTCGCACCTCCACCAAGTACCCGGTGCACGGTGATGCCAAGGTGACGCTGCGCCAACTCATCGACGCAGTAGAGCCCAAGGAAGACGACTCCTTCCTGCGCAAGATGCTCAAGGTGCACGAGAAGAAGACCGAGCATGTGGTCAATGCCTATGCGCGCAGCGACCACAACCAGGTGCCCTTGCACCCGGAGTTCGTGGCCGCCACCTTGGATAAGGAGGCAGATCCCAATGCCATCGTGACGGTGGATACGGGCATGTGCACGGTGTGGGGCGCTCGGTATATGAACAATCCCGGCGATCGTCAGCTTTTGGCCTCCTTCCGCCACGGCACCATGGCCAATGCCTTGCCCCAAGCCATCGGCGCGCAGTTGGCGCACCCCGAACGCCAGGTGGTGGCCATGTGCGGTGATGGTGGTTTGGCCATGCTGCTTGGCGAGCTCATTACCGTGCGCTTGCACGAGCTGCCCTTGAAGATGGTGGTGTTTAATAACTCCGCGCTTGGCATGGTCAAGCTCGAAATGATGGTGGAGGGCCTGCCCACCTTCGGCACCGATAATGGCTCGGTCAATTATGCGGCCATCGCCGAAGGCGTGGGCATTAAGTCGATCCGCGTGACTGAACCCGAGCAGCTTCGCCCGGCGCTGCAGGAGGCCATGCAGCATGATGGCCCAGTGCTTGTCGACGCAGTAACAAACCCAGACTCCCTCTCAGTCCCACCAGACATCACGGCCGAAATGATCGCTGGCTTTGCCAAGTCCTCTGCCCGCACCGCGATCCAGGGCGGATTCCGTGAGCTTATCGATCTAGCCAAGAGCAATATCCGCAATATGCCCCGCTAGTTTTTAAGCCCGCAATAGGAGCCTGAACTGCAGATTTGACCATTGTAATCAGGTGCGACTACATTAGTCTCTTGTTGCAAGCGCCCGTAGCTCAACGGATAGAGCATCTGACTACGGATCAGAAGGTTGGGGGTTCGAATCCCTCCGGGCGCACCAACGAAGAACACCCCCGGCCTAGGCCGGGGGTGTTCTCAATTCTCCGGCAAGGATGCGAAGCGCGCGCCGCAGCTCCTCATCGCTATGAGCCCCAAAGCCAAAGACCACCCCATTGTCGCTTACGCCCGAGCCGCCCCAGTGCTCGCTGAGCGCCGTCACCCCAAGACCTTGGGCAGCACAGGCGCGCACCACCTCATGAGCGTCACGCTCGCACAACACCACCGCATGCAAGCCACCATGAATAGGCCGCAGCGTGGCGTGCGCCAAACCACTGAGCTCCTCGCTGACGATATCGCGACGCTTGGCGTATAACCTGCGCAAACGCTGGGTCCTGCGCCGAAGCGCCCCGCTTGCCATATAGCGCGCCAGGGCAATCTGCGTGATCGTGCCCGCCGGTTGGCTGAGAAGCTCGCGCACCCGCAACCCCGCCTCCACCAAATCCGGGGGCATCACAATATAGCCGCAGGCAATCGAGGGGCTGATCAGCGTGGAAAAGGTGCCCAGCAGGGCCGTGTTATTGGGCGCGAGTGCGGCGAGGGCGGGCAGCGGTTGGCCTGCGTAGCGCAGCTCGGAATCGTAGTCGTCTTCGATGAGCAGCGTGTTGCGTCGACAAGCCCACTCGGCCAGAGCCGTTCTTCTTTGCGCAGGCAGGGAACCGCCGGTGGGGTATTGGTGGCTGGGGGTGACGATCAGGGCGTCCATGTGGCCGAGCTGATCAGTGCGGATGCCGTGCTCATCGGTGCCCACCTCCTGCAAACGATGGCCCAACAGACCAGGAATTTTGCGCAAACTGGGATAACCAGGCGATTCCACCCCAACCTTGAGCTGCGGGCCAAGTGCGTGTAACAACACCATCAGCCCCTCGCGGGCGCCAGAGGCAATAATGATCCGCTCGGGCTCGGCCACCAGCCCGCGCATGTGGCGCAAATGATGGCTGATCTCCTCGCGCAACTCATAGGCGCCGGCGGCGGGCAAGGCGCGGGTCTGGCTGGCTGCTTCACGCCAAGCGGCGCGCCAGGTGGGGTCCACCAAGGTGCTGGTATCGGGCGCGCCGGGGGAGAGGGGCAAGAGGGTTTTATGGGCCTTGGGCTTTTTGCTCGGGGGTGGTGTCGGCTGAACGGGGTGCAGGTGGGGATTGATGCAGGTGCCCGATCCGCGCTCGGAAATGAGATAGCCCTCGCCCTGGAGTTGCTCATAGGCGGCCACCACGGTTCCGCGGGCTACCCCCAATTGGGCGGCGAGAGCGCGGGTGGAGGGGATTGGGTCGCCGGGGGTGAGTGTGCCCCTTGCTACCAGCTTGCGAATTTCCGCTGTGAGCTGCACGGGAATGGGCTGTTCTGCATCTTTTTGTATTGAAAGATTTAACTCCGCCGCGATCTCGGAACGCACGCATCCTCCAAGTGGTCTATTGCAACACGCTGAATATGGATCTTCCATTGAACCACTTTCGCGTGCTGCAATGAAGCCCATGTCTTTCGATCAACATGAAAATGAACCACGCCGCGGCACCACCCGAGTCAAGCGCGGCCTCGCAGATATGCTCAAAGGCGGCGTCATCATGGACGTCGTCACCCCCGAGCAGGCACGCATCGCCGAAGACGCCGGCGCCTCCGCCGTCATGGCCCTAGAACGCGTGCCCGCCGACATCCGCGCCCAAGGCGGCGTGGCCCGCATGAGCGACCCGGACCTGATCGAAGGCATCGTCAACGCCGTCTCCATCCCCGTGATGGCCAAGGCCCGCATCGGCCACTTCGTCGAAGCCCAGGTGCTCGAAGCCCTCAACGTGGACTTCATCGACGAATCCGAGGTGCTCAGCCCCGCCGACTACACCCACCACATCAATAAGTGGGACTTCGACGTCCCCTTCGTCTGCGGCGCCACCAACCTTGGCGAGGCCCTGCGCCGCATCACCGAAGGCGCCGCCATGATCCGCTCCAAAGGCGAAGCCGGCACCGGCGACGTATCCGAAGCAGTGCGCCACCTGCGCACCATCAAGGGCGAAATCGCCCGCCTCCAGCGCCTCGACCGCGATGAGCTCTATGTGGCCGCCAAAGAACTCCAAGCCCCATACGACCTGGTAGCCGAGGTCGCCGAAACCGGGAAGCTGCCCGTGGTGCTCTTCGTCGCCGGCGGTGTGGCCACCCCAGCCGACGCCGCCCTCGTGCGCCAGATGGGCGCCGAAGGCGTATTCGTGGGCTCCGGCATTTTCAAGTCCGACAACCCCGCCAAGCGCGCCGAGGCCATCGTCAAAGCCGCCACCGCCTACGACGATGCCAAGCTCATCGCCGACGTTTCCCGCAACCTTGGCGAGGCCATGGTCGGCATCAACGTCGCCGACGTCCCCGCACCGCACCGCCTCGCGGAGCGCGGATGGTAATCGGCATCCTCGCACTCCAAGGCGGCATTGAAGAACACCGCGCCGTCTTGGAGCAGCTTGGCCACGATGTGCGCCTCGTGCGCTTCCCCGCAGACCTCGAAGGCTTAGACGGCATCATCATCCCCGGCGGCGAATCCACCGTCATGGACAAACTCGCCCGCGCCTTCGGCCTCGCCCAACCCCTACGCCGCGCCCTGCAATCCGGGCTGCCCGCCTTCGCCACCTGCGCCGGCCTGATCTACCTCGCCGCGCAATTAGACAACCCCGCACCCGGCCAAGAAACGCTCGGCGTGTTGCCCATACGCGTGCGTCGAAATGCTTTCGGCACACAAAAAGACTCCTTCGAGCAGCTTATCGACGCCCACCCGGCCACCTTCATCCGCGCCCCCGAAGTCACCGACGCCGGCGAAACCGAAGTGATCGCCCAACTCGCAGACGGAAGAATCGTCGGCGTGCGCCACGGACACCACGTGGCCTACTCCTTCCACCCCGAAGAAAACGGGCGCACCGACCTGCACAAACAATGGCTAGGGAACCTCAGCGCCTGAAATACGTCTAACCATAGTGTGAAGCTTTTACACATCAACACACTCAGACGCCAAGGCATGAGCCGCCGCACCCTCAGCACCCTGCTCAAAAACGGCGAACTCGTGCGCGTATTCCGCGGCCACTACAGCCGCGGACGCCCGAGCATCGAGACGCTGATCCAATGGCTCCAACAGCACAAACCCTTTGCCGTGCTCACAGGCATCACCGCCCAAGAACACCACGAACAACGGCCCCTCAGCCTCCCACTCCACATCGAAGTCCCCCGCGGAAAAGCGCTGATCAACAACGAATACTTCCGCATGAGGCACAGCCGCAACCTCCCAGACAAGAGCTCCACAAGCGCCCCCTTCGCCAGTGCGCTCGAAACCGCGAGAGTGCTCAAAACAGCCTTCACCACCACCGAACGACGCGACTTCCTCGCCCGCGCCTACCCCGGACGCGAAGGCCTCCAAAACTGCCTTCACGACTCCACCCACACCCCGCGCCTAGGCCCACAACTCAAACAAGACCTCAAACACGCCCCCATCGGCTGCGACTCCAACACCGAACGCCGCTTCTTCGCCACCCTGGCCAACATGGGCCTCACCATGCGCCACAACAAACCCATAGGCCCATACCGCTTCGACGCCGTCTGCGAAAAAGCCAAGCTCATCATCGAAATCGACGGCTACACCTACCACAACAGCGAAGAACAATTCATCATCGACCGCTGGAAATCCAACGCCGCCCAACTCCACGGCTACACAATCCTGCGCTACTCCGCAGCCTGCATCGACACCCAATTCGACACCTGCATCGACCAAGTCATGCGCGCCACCCAACCCCACCTGCCCACTCACCAACACGAAGCCCCCGAAACCACCGGCGCCTGGCGATGGCACAGCAAACTCCGACAACTCCAATGGCAACACCCGCGCCCTAGGACTTAGACCCCCCGCCCAGTCGGGGCGGGGGGGGTGTGGGTTGGTTTGGTGTGGGGCAGGATCTCCGGATTTGTTGGCGTTTGTCATGGGAAGTGGCACAGGGGAGTGCCAGGACTGGCTAAAACCTGCCTCGCTGTGCACTTTCCCATGTCAATCAACCCAGAATCCTCGGATTTGTCGGCGTTTGTCATGGGAAGTGGCACGGGGGAGTGCAAAAACGGGTTAAAACCTGCCTCGCTGTGCACTTTCCCATGTCAATCGGAGCAGAATTCCCGGATTTCCTGGTGTTTGTCATGGGAAGTGGCACAGCGGAGTGGCGGAACTGGGTTGATTCTTGGCTGGGTGTGCACTTTCCAGTGTCATTTGGGGCAGGATCTTCGGATTTGTTGGTGTTTGTCATGGGAAGTGGCACAGGGGAGGGCAAAAACGGGCTAAGACCCGCCCGCGTGTGCACTTTCCCATGTCATTCGGGCCAGGATTTCCAGATCACCTGGCGTTTGTCATGGGAAGTGGCACGGGGGAGTGGCGGAACTGGGTTGATTCTTGGCTGGGTGTGCACTTTCCCGTGCCATTTGGGGCAGAATCTCCGGATTGGCGGGCGTTTGTCATGGGAAACGGCACAAGGGAGTGCGAAAACGGACCAAAACCTGCCTGGGTGTGCACTTTCCCATGTCATTCGGGCCAGAATTCTCAAATTCCCTGGCGTTTGTCATGGGAAACGGCACAAAGGGGAGCAAAATCGGCCCCGATCCGGCCTCGCTGTGCACTTTCCCGTGTCAATCAACCCAGAATCCCCAAATCTCCAGGTGACTGCCATGGGAAACGGCATAAAAGGGCCAGCCCAAGCCCCAACCCAAACAAGCCCCCAACCCACCTCGCCTTAGGCGATGTTGAGCACCTCGACGCGGGCGCCGATGTTTTCGGCCTGTTTGAGTTGGTTGAGCCAGCCGGGGGCGCCGGGGTGGAGTCGGAAGACGGGGCGCGATGAGATTTGCAGTGGGCTCACGGAGTCGGCGGAGGGTTGGCCGGAGCGGGCTTCGTAGCGGATGCGGGAGCGGTAGCCGGCGTCGATGAGTTCTTCGAGGTTGGGGTTGGTTTCGGCGAGGTGGGCGCGGGCGTCGGCAAGCAAGACCATGGCCTCGTCGAGGGCGCTGAGCAGGGCTTCGGAGTTGGTTTCGCACATGGCGCGCACGAGGGAGGGGGCGGAGCCGGCGACGCGGGTGCCGTCGCGGAAGCTGCCGGCGGCGAGGGAGAGTGAGAGGGCGCCTCCGTTGTCGCCGACGATGGCGAGCGTTTCGGCGAGGATGTGTGGCAGGTGGGAGATGCGGGCCACGGCGCGGTCGTGCACTTTGACGCGGGCGGGGATGACTTCGGCGCCGACGAGTTGGGCCATGAGGGCGACGTCGGTCCAGAGTTTGATCCAGGTTTTGGAGGCCTGGTGTTCGACTGCATAGTCGAAGGTCACGACCCAGGGGGCGCCGCGGAAGAGGGTGGCGTCGGAGGCTTCCCAGCCGCTGTTGGCGGTGCCTGCCATGGGGTGTCCGCCTACGTAGCGTTCTTCCATGTTGCGTTCTTTGACTTGGTCGAGCACGCGACCTTTGACGCTTACTACGTCGGTGAATCCGCAGTTGGGGGCGTGTTCTGCTATTGCGTCGAGCAGGGGCGCCACGGCCGTCATTGGGGTGGCGAGCACGATGAGGGCGCCTTCTTTTTCGGCGCGGGTGAGGGTGGTTTGGAGGTCTGAGCTTACGTCGAAGCCGTCTTTCGCTGCGGCACGGGCGCCGGAGGGGGAGCGGTTGAAGCCGAAGGTGGGGACGTTGGCGTCGACAAGCGCTCGGAGAAGGGACCCTCCGATGAGGCCGAGTCCTAATACGCAGATGGGGCGGGAAATGCGGAAGGAAGTCACCTGACAAGTGTGGCACATTCCGACTACCCTTTGGCATATGAAGCAGGATTTTGCGGTGACGGTAACGCGCGCGGATGGCGCGTGGCAGATCAGGGAATTTGAAGACGATTTCACCTCTCTTCGTACTTCAATCCGGGCCGTGCGCAACCTGCGCGCTGAATCCGCTGCCTTTGCCATGTTGTGCGTGGAGGATGATTATTTTGTGCTTGTGCGCCCCACGCCGAAGGGGGTGCGTTTGCTCATTTCTGATGCCTCGGCTGCGAGTGAGGATGATTTCGCGCTTGAGGTGTTGGAGACGCTTGGGGTGGATACGGATGATATTGATGAGGATCCGTGGGCTGAGGGCGATTTTGATATCCTCGCCGATTTGGGCATAAGTGAGCAGGTCATGGCTGTTATTTGTGATGAGACTGATTGGTGGGCTTCTGAGCAGTTGCAGCGTTTGGCGGAGGAGATGGGTATGGAAGACGAGTTCGCCGACGCGCTCGATGCATAGCTTTTCGACGTCCCTGCGTGCCCAATCCCACGCCCTCATGGGCATGGCTCTTGAGCATGCCGCTTCCACCCCCGCCGCTGATGTGCCCGTGGCGGCGCTGATTTTTGATCCTGAGGGGCGCGTCATTGGCCGTGGGGTGAATCGTCGTGAGGCGGATCAGAATCCTTTGGCGCACGCGGAGATGCTTGCCATCCAGGAGGCGCTCGGGCGCAGCGGTGATGGTTGGCGTTTGAGTGATTGCACGATGGCTGTGACGTTGGAGCCGTGCACGATGTGCGCTGGGGCTTTGGTGGGGGCGCGTTTGGGCCGGCTCATTTTTGGTGCATTTGAACCTAAGACTGGTGCGTGTGGTTCCGTTTTCGATGTGATTCGTGATCCCATGGTGATGCACCGCATGGAGGTGCTTGGTGGGGTTCGTGAAGCTGAGTGCGCGGAGCTTCTCGAGTCCTTCTTCCGGCGCCTGCGCAGCTAATTTGGGGTTTGGCACTGGCGTTTTATAAGCTGATCGACGGTAGCGTGTCCGAGCGGCCGAAGGTGCTCGCCTCGAAAGCGAGTGTTGGGTAACCCCCAACCGCGGGTTCAAATCCCGCCGCTACCGCCAAGAAAAAAACCTCCCACATGCAAGTGGGAGGTTTTTGCTTTGTTGGGTGTGGGGTGTGTGCGTTTTCCCGTGTCATTTGGGGTGCGGATTCTGGGTTTGGGCGCGGTTTGACATGGGAAAGTGCACGTTTGGTTCCAGAACCGGGTGCTGGTTCCTGCGGGTGTGCGTTTTCCCGTGTCATTTGGCCGGGATTTCTGGGATTAGGCCCGGTTTGTCATGGGAAAGTGCACGTTTGGGTTCGGTTCTTGCGCTAATTCCCGTGCGGGTGTGCCTTTTCCCGTGTCATTTGGCCAGAATTTCCGGGATTAGGCCCGGTTTGTCATGGGAAACTGCACATTTGGTTCCAGAAACGGGCGTTATAGCCGCGAGGTGTGCGTTTTCCCGTGGCGTTTGGCAGAAATTTCCAGATTTGGGCGCGGTTTGTCATGGGAAAGTGCACGGTTGGTTCCAGAACCAGTCATAAAACCTCCTAAGAGCATCGACATGTCAACTACCAACCCCACCTCCCCCAACCTCAACCCCAACCCCACCACCTCGATTCTTGTCCGCGGCGCGCGGGAGAATAATTTGCGCGGGCGGGTGAGCCGCGTCCGCCGAGGACGCCGGCGGGCAGTTGACGGCGCAGTATTTAGCAGCAGGGGTCGCCTCGTAGTGCCTCGATGCCTTCGCGCACGGCGAATGCGGCGATTACGAGCGCTGCTACAGAATCGGCCCAGTGCCAGCCAAAGAGCGAGTTCAATAACAGCCCTGCCAGGGTGGCTACGGAGAGCATGGCGCAGATGAGGCGCTGTTTGGAGTCTGCAACCACCGATGCTGAGCCGAGTGCTTGGCCGGTGCGGCGTTGCCATAGGGCCAGCGCTGGCATCACGATGGCGCTTAAGGCGGTGATGGTGATGCCGATGGTGGAGTGTTGGGCAGGTTGTGAGCTGATCGCCTCATAGGTGACGTAGAAGGCCAGAAGGAAGAAGCAGCCGGCGATGAGTTTGAGGGCTACTTCTTCGCGTTCTTCTGGATCGGGGGCGGAAAATTGCCAGGCCACCACGGCGGCTGAGAGCACTTCTACTGTGGAGTCCAGGCCAAAGCCGATGAGGGCTGCAGATGAGGCTTCGCGGCCTGCCCAAATGGAGATTGCTGCTTCTACCACGTTCCATGCGATGGCGATTCCCACGATGAGGCGCACCCGCGCCTGCAAACTTTTGGTGCTCATAGTGCCAAATTCTAGAGCTGGGATAAGCTAAAGCCCGACTTCCCCCCACTCCTAGGAGCACCCATTGGCAAAGTTGCTGTATCGGATCGGCACGTGGTCATTCCGAGCGAAATGGTTCGTGATCGCCGCGTGGTTTGTGATTCTTGGGGCCATGGGTGGTGCTGCCGCCACCTGGGGTGGCACCTATGTGGATAACTTCGCCATCAAGAACACTCCCTCCCAAGAAGCCACTGATATCTATTTAGAGCAGTTCCCGGAGGCTCGTAACCCGCTGCGTGGCACGAGTGTGAACTTGGTGTTTAAGGCCCCAGAGGGTCAGACGCTGACAGAGCCGCACAATGTTGAGGTCATGGATCAAGTGGTGGGCTATATCCGCGATAACCTCCACGAGATCACAGAGACGCAACGTTTTGGCAACCCGGCCATCTTGGGCCCGGAGCTGCAGCGTGGCGTGTATGACCAGCTCACCAATCAGGGCCTCCCGGAACTTACTGCCCGAGCTGATGCTGATAATTTGGCCATGTTAAGCCCCGATCAAACCATCGGCTACACCACCTTCTCTATTGATGTGCCGATGCCTGGTGAGGTCACCCAGGAGCAGCGCGATGTGGTTGATCAGGCTTTGGAGCTGGGGCGTAGCCAAGGGCTGCAGGTAGAAGCCGGTGGCCCTGGTTTTGGTGATCCGATCGCTATTTCTTCTACCTCGGAGATCATTGGTATCTCGGTGGCTGCCGTGATCTTGGTCTTCACCTTCGGCTCCCTCTTGGCCGCCGGTATGCCCCTGATTACCGCCGTGGTTGGTGTGGGCATCGGTTCTTTGGCCATCACCTTGGCCACGGGTTTTGTAGACCTCAACAACACCACCCCAGCCCTGGCGGTGATGATTGGTTTGGCCGTGGGCATCGACTACGCGCTGTTTATTATGTTCCGCTACCGCCGCGAGCGGCTGCGCATGAGCAACCAAGAAGCCGCCGGCATGGCCGTGGGCACCGCGGGCTCGGCGGTGACCTTCGCTGGCCTTACCGTGATCATCGCGCTGGTGGCCCTGGCGGTGGCTCGCATTACCTTCCTGAGCTACATGGGTTATGCCGCGGCCTTCACGGTGTTGGTGGCGGTGCTGGTGTCGCTGACACTGGTGCCGGCCTTGCTCGGTGTGCTGGGTGATCGCGGTTTCCGTTCGCGCCGGGGCGGGCGCAGGCGGCGTACCCGCACGGCCCCGAAGAAGTCGATGGGGCGCCGTTGGGTGCAGTTTGTGCACAAGGTGCCGGCTTTGGTGATCGTGGTGTGCATCATTGGCCTTGGTGCTTTGACCTATCCGGCAACCAGGCTGCACCTTTCTTTGCCCTCGGATACGCAGTCCAATAAAGACACCACCCAGCGTAAGTCTGCTGAGCTGCTCAGTGAGGGCTTTGGCCCGGGTATCAATTCGCAGATGCTCGTGGCCGTCGATGCCCATGAGGTTCGCGATGATGCCCCCGTTTTACAGCCGCTGATTCGTGCCCAAGAAGGTGATCGCCACCGCGCCGCTGCCAATGCTGCCTTCCAATACCTTGTGCAGAACTACTCCAATACCCCGGATGTGAAGCATGTGCAGATCATTGGTGTGTCTGAGGATGGTTTGGGTGCGCAGATGCTCATTACTCCTGAAAGCACCCCGGAAGATGAGTCCACGAATCAGATGATTTCCACGCTTCGCACCAAGGAGCAGGCGGTAGAAGATGCCACGGGTGTGCGTGCCGGTATCACTGGTTTGGTGCCGATCCAGCAGGACATCACCAATAGGCTCGCCGGCGTGATGCCGCTGTATCTGGGCATCGTGGTGGGCTTGGCCATCTTGTTGCTCATGGTGATCTTCCGCAGTTTCTGGGTTCCGGTGGTCGCTGGCGTGGGCTTCTTGCTTTCCATTGGTGCGGCCTTTGGTGTGACGGTGTTGTTCTGGCAGGAAGGTCTGTGGGATTTGGTCAATACCCCAGGCCCGATCATCGCCTTCATGCCGATCTTCTTAATCGGTGTGTGCTTCGGTTTGGCTATGGACTATCAGGTGTTCCTGGTGTCTGCGATGCGCGAGCACTATGTGGCTCACCCCAATGGCAGTGAGACTGAGCTTGGCGATTCCCGCTATAACCCCATCGAGGAATCCATCGTGGAAGGCTTTAGCTCCACCGCCCGCGTGGTCACTGCCGCAGCACTGATTATGATCGCGGTGTTCGTGGCCTTCATTGGTCAGCCTTTGCCCTTTATTAAGATCTTCGGCTTTGCGCTTGGCGCCGGTGTGCTCTTTGATGCCTTCTTTATCCGCATGGCCTTCGTTCCCGCCGCCATGTTCTTGATGGGGCGCAGGACCTGGCATATGCCGCGTTGGCTCAACGCCATTTTGCCGCGTATCGACGTCGAGGGTACGGCCCTAGAAAAGGAATATGAGGCAAAGCAGCAACATCGAAAAGCTACCGAAAAGGTGCAGGCTTAAGCTAAGGCGCTAAGGTTGCCTGCATGAACAATGCTGAAGGTGAAGCGAAAGCACAGCACGAAGATATTGCATTTGAGTTAGGCACGGAGCTGCCCGAGGCACAGCAACAGCCAGGCAAGCACGGGCGCACGGGAGTTATTCATACCCCTCACGGGGATATTCACACCCCGGCGTTCATTCCCGTGGCAACGAAGGCCACGGTGAAGACCCTAACTCCAGAGCAGATCAAGCAGACTGGCGCTCAGGCCATTCTTTCGAATGCCTATCACCTGTACTTGCAGCCAGGCCAGGATGTGGTGGATGAAGCCGGTGGCTTGGCGGAGTTCGAGCATTGGCACGGCCCCACTTATACCGATTCCGGCGGCTTTCAGGTGATGAGCCTTGGTGTCGGTTTTAAAAAAGTGCTGGCTATGGATACCAAGGGCTGGGAAGAAAAAGATATTCGAGCCCGCCATAAGGATCGCTATGCGCACGTGGATGAAGAGGGCGTGAATTTCCGCAGCGTGATCGACGGCTCCAAGCACCGCTTTACCCCAGAAGTGAGCATGCAGATCCAGCATGGTTTGGGCGCAGACATCATGTTCGCCTTTGATGAGCTGACCACCTTGGTAGATACCCGCGCCTACCAAGAATCCTCCGTGGCTCGTACCCACCGCTGGGCGCGACGCTGCCTGATCGAACATGACCGTTTAACCCTGGAACGTTCGCACCGCCCCAAGCAATCCCTGTGGGGCGTGGTGCAAGGCGCACAATATGAGGACCTGCGCCGTCAAGCCACCCGCGGGCTGCTGGATTTGCACCGCGAGGCCTTAGATGAAGGCCGCCGTGGTTTTGGTGGCTTCGGCATTGGTGGTGCGCTGGAAAAGGAAAACCTTGGCACCATCGTTGGGTGGGTCTGTGATGAGCTGCCGCGTGAGATGCCAAGGCACCTGCTGGGTATTTCAGAACCAGATGATCTCTTTACCGCCATCGAGGCCGGTGCCGATACCTTCGATTGCGTAGCACCTACGCGCCTGGCTCGTCGAGGTGGCGTGTACACCTTGGATGGGCGCCTCAACTTGAAGAATGCTCGCTTTAAACGAGACTTCTCCGGCATCGACGAAGAGTTCGGTGGCTATGTCTCTGAGAACTACTCGCGCGCATACTTGCACCACCTGCTCAAAGCCAAGGAGTTCCTCGCAGGCACCCTGTGCACCATGCACAACGTGGAATTCATGGTGCGCTTGGTAGACAATATCCGCGCCAGCATCGATAACGGCACCTACGAGGAGTTCAAAGCCGAGTTCCTAGGGCGCTACTACAGCAAATAAAGAGTCAGCACTACCCATGAGTCTCTAGTGGCTTTTTCGGCGGGCATTATGCCCGCCTTTTCTTCGGCTTCGTTTCGATTGGAATTATTCAACTGTGGCGTTGCCGAGTTAAGAAATTGGATGGGATCATGCGGGTGGTTATTGATAAGTATTAGATCCACTTAGATCGGTGTCGAATCCCCATCTGCCATTGGTTTTCGTCCACGGAGTGCTGGAGTGCCGTCGAGGTTTTGTTGGCACACCTACACGAATTGTCAGGGGTGCATCATTTGGATTACACCCGGATGGGGTTAGGGGTGAAAGTTTACGAAAATTAATGCCATTGCCATCCCTAGGGTTTTGAAGTGCAAATATAAACAATCTTTTCCGAAAAAGACCCTTGACAAATCGAAAGGTCAGAGGTTTTTCTGGCAAACATTTATCGCCTGAGTAACGCCATTAAGGCGTTGATGGGATAAGAATGTTGATAGTTAGCAAATTTGGAGTTGGGCTACCCACGCCCGCGCTCGAAGTAGAAGGCAGTTCGTTGCACATTCACACTGAACCCGCACGCAAGGTGACGGGCACCCTCAAGATGGTGCTCGCGCTCCTTGCAGCGCTCGCCATTGCCATTTCAACTATCGTCTTGATCGAACCAGCGCCTGCCCACGCGCAGGAAACTGAGGCGACTAGTGAAGAAAGCGCGGCGGATACTCCAAGCGACGCCACTCGCGATGCTGCTGAACAGGCTGTGGCCGATGAGGTTGAGGATCAACCCTCGGCGCAGCCTGAAGCTCCTGCCGAGGCAGACAAGCCAGTAGAGAGTGAAACCCCCGAGGTTGTCACCAGCGAATCTGAGGAACCTTCCGAAGATCCCGAATCGGGTCCGAGTGAGGAAGATGAGGAATTTGATCCGGATGCTCCCTATTTTGAATCGGAGCCGCACAACGAGATCATGGCTCAGCTGGCTGCTCAGAATAGGCGTCGTTCAACGCGCGCGGTCCAACCCGGAAACGATCCCCGTTATACCTGTGGTTTGAGCATTGCGCTTCTAATGGATATCTCCAGTTCGACTCAGCCTTTCAAAAATCAGTCACAGAATGCCGCAAAACGGGCCATCAACAATTTAGTCAATACCGGTTCTGAACTGGGCATTATCCAATTTGCCAGCACTGCAAGCTATGTGGTTCAGAAACAGGCACTCGACTCGGGGAACGTGAATCAGGCTCGCCAAGCAGTGGACTCAATGACCTGGTTTAATCGGAAGGATATTCAAAACGAGGACGGCACGAATATTGCAGCAGCACTAAACCTCGCTGCTGCTGGTGGTTATGACGCCGTCATTTTGGTTAGTGATGGCCAGCCGAATAACACCAGTGCGTCTGGAGATAATACAAGTGATAGGGATCTGCTCAACGCCATTGATGCCGCAAACGCAGTGAAAAGTTCGGGTGCTGCCATCTTCGGACTTGGTATCACCGGCGGTGGCGAAACGGCTGTTTACAACTTGATGAACAATCCGGTTGGCGGGCGAGGTGTTGACAGCTGGTGGTTCGCGGATTCGGATCCTCTGCCTTCTTACATGCGTCGCGCAAACCGAGATGAAAAATTGGAAGAAGCTGGTCCAAATAATTACCTTCCGGCCTGGAAATACTACAACGTAACATTGAAGGGTCTTTACGACATCGGATTGCTTCCGGTAAAAGGTACGGTTCCCAACCGAACGGTCGGCACAGGCTCGTCGCCTCTCTATACGATGCGTACCCTGGACGGTAATAAATTCATGCAGTCGTGGGTCGACTCCTATGACACCGTGAATTCTGACCTGTCCAACTTAGAGACGAAGATTGACGCTCTTACCTCTGGCTGCTGGGGCACGGTAAATCTCCAGAAGGAAATTGTGGACGCCACCGGTAAAGCGCAATCTGGCCAACCGGTCTCCGGCTTTGAATTCGTTGCCGACAAAGCGCTTAACGGCTCGAACGTTCAGAATAACTTCACTGTTGCCACCGACGCTCAAGGCAAGGCGGCCTTCCACTACCCGACAACAGCAGGCGTTGGTTCTATGAAGCTAACCGAAACCGAGCGTGACGGCTACAAGCTCTACGAGCAGACCGCAAACGGCAATAAGACTCTGGCGAAATGTACCGCTGTAGATAAAGACGGTAGGAACGTCGCTGTTTCCTATGGCTCCGGTTCTGGCATCGTCGTAACTAGCAAGAAGGAAGAAAACGCCTTCACCTTGTCCGGTGTTGGAACCCAGCACCGCGTGACTTGCACTGTGCAGAACTTTGAGGGGCAGCCAGATTTCACTCTGACAAAGAAGCCTTTTGGTAACTCTTCGCCACGAGTAATCACCGGCGAAGAAAACCAGACGCTCAAAGTTGAGTACCTTGTGTCTGCCGAAAACAAAGGCACTGGTGCTGGCAAGGTTCCTGCCATTATTGAGAAGCCTTCCGCACCTAACGGCATGAGCGTCACCAGCGTTGAGGCTCTCCCCGATGGCGACAAGCCCCTCGTGCAGAGTGGCACCCAACTCGCTAAGACTGGCGATACCTGGAAGCTTGACCCTGCAAAGACCAATGACGTCAGCGTCAATGAGACTCGCACGGCAAAGATCGTTGTCACCTACCGGGTAAACCAGCCTGGCAGCGTCAACAAGGATCAACTGACCTGCGAGAGTGGCAATAACTCCAAGGGTCTGTTCAACCACGTTGAGTTTGAGGGCGCCAAAGAGGACAAGCAGAAGTCTGATGCCTGCGTCAGCGCTACTGTTCCCGGTGTTGAGCTAAAGAAGCTCATCAACAACGCCGATGCCAACACCAAGGAAGAGGCCACCTCGATCATGGGTGGCACCAACCAGGTCACGATCGAGTACCAGGTCAAGAACACCGGCACCACTCCGCTGACCGAGATCCGCTTGGACGACTACAACCTCGACAAGGATTCCGGCGCGCAGCAGGGCAAGATCAACATGACCGGTTTGACCTGTGATGCTGCTTCGGTCCGTGACGATAACCAGACCAAGGTCATCACCCCGACCAAGCCACTGGCTAAGGATCAAACCCTGAAGTGCCGTTGGAATGCTCAGGCTCCCATCGTCCCGGCTGAAGGTGAATACCACGGTGACCGAGGCATCATCCTCGCCTCCTACGCTCTGCCGGAAGGCCAGGGTGGGACGGTGAAGCCTGTAAGTGCCGAAAACGACGCTTGGGTGTTCAAGCTCCCCGTCGCAGTAGGCGTCCTGCCCGACGCTGGCGCTAAAGGCCCCACCCAGTACCTCGTCCTCGGCGGGCTCATCGCAATGGCAGGTGCCTTCTGGGCCTACCGACGCCGCGCATAACGCAAGATCAACAACTCAATAGTCCAAACGAACATCTATTAAAGGAGCAGTCATGATTCAGGACCGTCCCCGGTGCAATAGCGAGTAAGTAAAGCGCACCGACGTGCTCGCGGGCGCGAACTTACTCACAATCGCATCACCCGTGGCAACCTCTCAAAGGCATTTGCCTTGAGACCCCTGGCAATTGACTTTGCCACTGAAGTTCAACCACAACCTCAAAACTCAGAAGAGGAAAACATATGACTACTCTCAAGCACCGCTGGGCAGCAGCCCTCGCTGCAGGCGCAATCGCCGTGACCGGCGCTGGCGCAGGCGTGACCCTCGCACCTGTTGCTGCATACGCACAGGAGACCGCCACCCCCAACCCCACCGGAATCAACCAAGATAACGGCACCCTGCACATTCACAAGTTTGTGAATGAATCCGGCAACGGTGACAAGGGGCTGAAGAACGACGGCACCCAGGTTGAGGGTGTTCCCGGGGATCCAGTAACGGGTGCTCGCTTCAAGATTGAACGTGTTTCTGGCATCGATCTAAAGACCAACGAAGGCTGGAAGAAGGCTGCTGCTCTCCAGGGCACAGATATCTCTGAGCTGCCTGTTGAGAGCGAAGAAACTGTGAGCACCGTCAACGGCGAAGCGTCTAAGACCTTGCCTGTTGGTCTCTATCGTGTCACTGAGGTTGGTGCACCTGCAGGTGTTGAGGTAACCACCGCGCCCTTCCTGGTGACATTGCCGATGACTAACCCCACGAACAACAGTCAGTGGATGTATGACGTTCACGTCTACCCTAAGAATAAGCGCCAAGAGGATCCGATTCTCAAGACGGTAAATGACGAGAACGCCACCACTGTCGGCAACAAGATCAATTACGAAGTCACGGCCAAGATCCCGCAGACTGATTCCCTGAAGGCTGTTTCCGTCACCGACGTGTACCCTTCCACCCGACTTGAGAATCCCACGGTTAGCTCGGTGGAGCTTGGTGACGGAACCGAACTCGCGCCTGGGGACTACAACCTCAACATTGAGACCGATGGTGAAGCAAAAGTCATCTTGACCTCCACCGGCTTGGATAAGCTTCGCGGGCTCAACGGTGAACAGCGTACTGTGGTCGTCAATTACACTTTCGACATCAAGAAGACTTCTTCCGAAAGTGATAAAACCCCGATCAAGAACAACGCCAAGTTCCAAGTGGACACCGGCGATGGTTCTGGCCCCGAGGTTGAGGTTCCAGAAGAAAAGCAGCCTGAGACCTTCTACGGTGATGTGAACATCACTAAGAAGGGTGACGGAGAAAACATTCAGGCGACGTTCGACCTTTACAAGTGCTCTGTCGATCAGCCTGATAACCCCTCCAGCCCCAAGCTCTCCGGTGACCCAATCCAGGAAGGCATCACCACCACAGGTGGTACGGCAACCGTCACCGATCTGCACGTTAACGACTGGGTGAACGGTGAAACTGGCACCACTACTCCGAACGGCTACTGCCTCGTGGAAACCCAGACCGCTGACGATTACGCCCTTCTTGCTGAGCCCTACTACTTCCAGGTGAAGAAGGGTGGCGCCAGCACTGTTGCCTTGAGCTCCCTGACGGTTGAAAACGTCAAGAACAACGCTGGCTTCAAGCTTCCGCTTACCGGTGGTACCGGTGTGACCATGCTGCTGATCATCGGTGGCCTGATCATGGCCGGTGGCGCACTGTACATGGTGCGTAACAACCGCCGCGAGAACAAGGCCTAATTAAGTTCTCAGCACTCCTTTGAGTGCGGCCTGAATTGGTGGCGTGGGGCGTCGACAAGCTTGGCGCCCCGCCACCTTCCTTAAGCTTTTTCATATAACTCAAAATCCAAAGAGGATCACTGTGACAACTGCGTCGCTTGAACGCCACGAAGGTGGCAAGCACACGAATGAGCGCTCCATGCTTCAGCGCATCATGCCGCTGATTATTGTGCTCATCGGCTTCGCCATCGTGATGTACCCCGTGATGGGCACGTGGGTTCGTAACGTGACGCAGACGAAGCAGGCCGAGGCATACACCTCGCGCATCAACGACGAAACCACCGAGGAAGAACGAGCAGCCTCGCTCGCCTCCGCAGAAGAGTGGAACCGCAACCACGCCCAAGGGCCGGTGCTGGATCCCTGGCTTGCGCGTGTGGATGAATCGAACCTCGAATATCAGGAGTACCTCAAGGAACTCGATCTTGACGATGTAATGGGGCGCATTATCATCCCCAAGATCGACTCCGACCTGCCCATCTACCACGGCACCGACGAAAAGACGCTGGGTAAAGGCATCGGACACCTCTACGGCTCCTCCCTGCCCGTCGGTGGCGAAGGCAGCCACTCAGTACTCACCGGACACACCGGCCTACCCAACGCGACACTATGGGACCGCCTAGTCGACCTAGACAAGGGCGATAGCTTCACCGTGTACGTGGCCGGCCGAGTGATGAAGTACGAAATTGGCGAGCGCCGCGTGGTGCTGCCCACCGAAACGAATAACTTGCGCCCGGTTGAAGGCGAAGACCTGGTCACGCTCATTACCTGTACCCCCTATGGCGTGAACTCGCACCGCCTTGTGCTCACCGCACACCGCGTGCCCATCGATGATGAAGAAGCGCGCGAAATCCTCAACCAGAAACATAACCCCTGGCAGTGGTGGATGATCCTCGCCCTTGTGCTATCCCTGGCCGTGCTGATCGCCGGCATCGCATGGACCGTGCGTGGCATCAAACGCTCCAAAGCCCAAGAAGAGGTGGAGTAAACCTTGCGCACCCTCACTCAGCTCCTTGCCATAATCGCCGCGGGTCTTCTCGCCCTCACCGGCGTCGCTTCCGCACAGCCTTCTTCGCTTATCGACGCCTCACGCACCGGAACCCTCATCATTCACAAATCCGCAGGCGACCCCCTCACCCAATACGGCGATCCCACCAACCCGAACGCGGATCTGAGCCGCGACCCCATTGCGGGCATCGACTTCGAAATCCGGCGCATCACCGACATCGACCTCAACAAGAACGAGGATTGGCAAAAGCTGGCCGCCACCGACATCAGCGACTACTACGCCGATGGCTCGCGCAGCAACGTCCTCGGTGACGCAATCGTGGCCACCACCGGCGAAGATGGCGCCGCCACCTTCAATGACCTCCCCCTCGGTGCCTACCTGGTCAGCGAATCGCCCGCCTCCGCAGGGCGCAAAAACTTAAGCGTGGCCGCCCCCTTCGTGGTGACCGTGCCCATGACCAACCCCAAGAACCAACAAGAATGGCTCTACACGGTTGAAGTCAATGCCAAAGACCAAACGCTCACGGCAAACAAAGCCACCAGCAAAACCTGCGCCGCCCACGGCGACGAAGTGAAATTCGCTATCTCCGCCCTGCTGCCCGCACCCGACCGCCAAGGCCGCATCAACCGCGCCGAGATCGCCGACCCCCTCTCCGCCGAATTCACCTACCAAGACGGCACCTCCGAAGCAGTGGTGGGCAAAACCACCCTCACGCCCGAGGATTACCGCATCGTCGTCAACAACAACGTGGTGAACTTCCAACTGAGCAAATCCGGCCTGGAAAAAGCCGCCGAACAACGCCTGAGCAACCCGGAGGCCGTGCTCACCTGGAGCTTCAAGGTCAAAGTCACCGGCACCAATATCGCCCCAGGCACCCGCCTTGAAAACCGCGGCTACTTCCTAGCCGAGGGCTACCCAGACTTCGACCCAGCCCAACACCCCGGCGTTCCCACCAACCGCGTGCGCGTGCGCATCGGCAACTGCGAACCCACCACCAGCGAAATCCCCACCCCCGTACCCGACCCAGGCACCACACCAACCACTCCCGTAGTCCCCGGTGATGGCTCCGATGGTTCCGGCGGCTCGGGCTCCGGTGGCTCCGGCAGCTCCGGTAGCAGCTCCCGTGGCGGCGGCCTCGCCTCCACCGGTGCCAACGTGATCTGGGCAGCGGTCATTGGTTCCGCGCTGATGATCCTTGGCTTCTACCTCATCGCCCGCCGCAAGCGCTCCTAGAAATATATCTAGAAGAAGACCCCACCTAGGCCTCCAAGGCTCTGGTGGGGTCTGGCGTTTTAGTTGCTGCTCGTCGGCACGTAGTTCTCGTGCTTTTTCACCCAAGCAATCACGGCATAGGTAATGGGCATGACGAGCACTTCTACAAGCGTCTTCCAGATAAAGCCCACCACCACGTAATTGATGGTGTCTGCGGTGGTGGTGATGCCGATGACGGGTGCTGCGATGAGGCAGAACACGAGCGTATCGCCAAATTCGCCCACAATGGTTGAGCCGATCAGGCGCTGCCAGAGCGACTTCTCGCCAGTGCGCTTCTTCATGGCGGTGAGTGCCCATGCGTTGAGTAGCTGCCCGATGGCGTAGCCGCAGAGCGATGCCAGCACGATGCGTGGCACGAGCCCGAGCACCAAGGCGAACTGCTCTTGATGCTCATAAAAGTCTGCCGCGGGAAGCCAGATCGCGATATAGAACGCAATCACCGCCAAGATGGTGGTGAAAAACCCCGTCCAAATGGCCCGGCGTGCAGCCTTAAAGCCATAGCACTCACTGAGCACATCACCGATCACGTAGGCGGCAGGGAAAAGGAAGAAGGCACCGTCGGTGACCAGCGGGCCAATAGTAATGCCCTTCGTGCTGGTGATATTAGAAATCAAATAGATCGCCACAAACAGGGCGACGAGCACCGGGTAGTAGCTCTTTTGCACGGGGACATAGGAGGGTTGAGTTGCCACGTCCTCGATACTCTCACATAGCCTAAAAGCATGAATATCCAAGCGGGCCGCTATGCTCCCTCACCCAGTGGTGACCTCCACTTTGGCAACCTGCGCACCGCCCTTCTAGCCTGGCTCTTTGCCAGAAGCTCCGGGCGCGACTTCCACATGCGCGTAGAAGACATTGATACTCAGCGCTCCTCAGCGGAATCAGCACAGCGCCAATTGGAAGATTTGGCACTGATCGGCCTGGACTGGGACTCGCTGACGTACCAGCACGAACGCTTCGCCTTATACGAGCAAGCACTAGCAAAGCTCGACACCTACGAGTGCTACTGCTCGCGCAAAGATATCCAGCACGCGGCCTCTGCCCCGCACGCCATTCCCGGCCACTACCCTGGAACCTGCCGCGATCTTAGCGAGGCCCAACGCGAGCAGCGCCGAGCAGAGCTCGCCCAGCAGGGAAGAGTCCCCGCAATTCGCCTGCGCGCAGACCGATCCACACAGCCCTTTGATGATTACTTCTTAGGCCGCATCGAGGGCGAAGTAGACGACATGATCCTCCGACGCGGCGGCCAACAACCCGACTGGGCCTATAACTTAGCCGTGGTTGTCGACGACGGCGCCCAAGGCATTGACCAAGTAGTGCGCGGCGACGACCTAGTATCTTCCGCCGGCCGCCAGGCCTATTTGGCTACGTTGCTCGGCATTGCTGTGCCCGAATATATCCATGTGCCCTTGGTGCTAAACCAGCAGGGCAAGCGTCTAGCTAAGCGCGATGGTGCGGTGACGCTGCGGCAGATGATGCAGCAGGGCGCTACAGCAGAAGATGTGGTGGAAGAACTCGGGGCCTCGCTCAACCTTAAAGGGCGTAGCGCGGGTGAATTGCTGGAACAATTCGAGCCCGATCAGGTGCCCAGGCAGCCCTATCGCTGGGAGAAGTAGCGCCAGGTGGCGGCGATGGTGAAAAAGCTTAAGGCCGTGAGCAGTGCAAATGTGCCGAATACTAGGGCGATGTTGCTGGAGTGATTCAGCAGCAGCATGGTGATGAGCGCGCCTGCAAATAGGGAGCTGAAGCAGAGGATGGCTTTGTTTTTAGCGATGAACTCGTGCATGCCTTTAACCTACACCAATTATTTACCCCTTTTTCGGGTAAAAATCGCTGCCGAATAATAGAAACGGATTAAGCCGTAAATAATAGTGGTGTCATTGTCCCTCCTTGGAAAGCACGTGAATGAACACCACCCCTGAGGTCACCGACCGCAGCAAACCAGTGCTCAGCATGAGCAAAGCATGGGTGCAAGGTGTCGCCTTGGTCATGCTTCTTGGCTTCTTTGTCATGGGCTTCTTGGCGTACCGCACCTACGACGCCTCCATGCCGCTGCCTGAAAAAATCGTTGCCGAAAAAACCGGCGATACCCTAATCACCCAAGAACAAATCACCCACGGCCAGGAAATCTTCCAGGCCCGAGGCCTGCAACAATACGGATCAGTGCTCGGCCACGGCGCATACTTGGGCGCCGATTACACCGCCGAATACCTGCGCATGGCCACTGATCTTGCCGCAGAAGAATTTGCAAAAGCAGAACTGCCCCAAGGCACCGATGCCCACGATGCAGTGGTAGAAGAATTCCGAACCAACCGCTACAACGAAGACACCGGCGTACTTGAGTGGACCGATAACCAGATCAAAGCCTTCGAGCAAGCACAGCAGTATTACCTGGACTATTTCGGTACCAACTCCTTCGATCACGGCCTGCCCAAAGACTTCATCACCAACAAAGAAGACATCCGTGACCTCACGGCATTCTTTGGCTGGACCGCGTGGGCTGCCGCAGCAGAACGCCCCGGCTTGGATTACTCCTACACCAATAACTGGCCAGCAGAACCCCGCGTAGAAAACGGCCCCACTGCCGACATCGTGGTGTGGTCAGTGCTTTCCCTCATCGCACTGATCGGCGGCACCGGATTAATCTTCGCCATCTACGGGCGCTGGTCTAAGCAAATCGGCTGGCATTCAGAAGAACAGCTCAACCTCGACTTCAAACAACCAGGAGAAGTTGGCCTTACTAAATCTCAAAAAGTAGTGGCTTGGTTCTTCTTCGTTATCGTGCTGCTGTTTTTAATCCAATCCTTCCTCGGCGCCGCAGTGCAGCACTACCGCGCAGAGATCACCGGCTTCTTCGGATTACCACTGCAAGAAATCCTGCCCTATAACGTCGCCCGCACCTGGCACCTCCAGCTCTCCTTACTCTGGACCGCCGGCGGCCTGCTCGCAGCAGGGCTATTCCTCGCACCATTTATTGCCAAGAAAGAACCCAAGAAGCAAGGCGTGCTCGCCTGGATCCTGCTGGGGGCTATCGCCTTCGTGGTGTTCGGCTCCATGGCATTTGAGTGGCTCTCCGCATTTGGCAAGGTGCCCGAAGGCTCGCTGTTCTCCCAGCAATGGGAATACTTAGATCTGCCGCGCTTCTTCCAGATCCTGCTCACCGCAGGCATGTTCATCTGGATCGCAATGATCTTCCGCTCCCTGCACGGACGCCTTAAGGGCGAGCACAAGTCCAATATGCCCTGGCTCTTCTTCTTCTCTGGCCTGACCATCCCCGGCTTCTACGCCGTAGGCATGCTCGCCGGCTCCGATACCCACATCTCCGTTGCCGAATTCTGGCGCTTCTGGGTCGTGCACCTCTGGGTTGAAGACTTCTTAGAGCTCTTCACCACCATCATGGTGGCCTATGTCTTCGTGCTGCTCGGCGTGATCCGCGAGCGCATTGCCCTAGGCATCATCTACCTCGACATCATCTTGTATTCCGTGGGCGGTGTTATCGGCACCATGCACCACCTCTACTTCTCGGGCACACCCGTGGAGCACATGGCCTTAGGTGCTTTCTTCTCAGCCGCAGAAGTTGTGCCACTGACCCTGCTCACCGTAGAAGCATGGACATTCCTGCAACTGGGTTCGCGCCAGCGCGCCTCCGGCGATCGCCCCTTCCCGCACCGCTGGGCTGTGCTGTTCCTCGTGGCCGTTGGCTTCTGGAACTTCCTCGGCGCCGGTGTGTTCGGCTTCCTGGTCAACCTCCCCGTCGTCTCCTACTACCAAATCGGCACCGCGCTGACCGCCAACCACGCACACGGCGCCATGATGGGCGTGTACGGATTCATGGCCATCGGCCTTGGAGTATTTGCCCTGCGCTATCTGCTGCCCAAGCGCTATTGGAATGACAAGCTCATGGGCTTAAGCTTCTGGCTGCTCAACATTGGTTTGTTGTGGATGGTGGTGATTTCGCTGCTGCCATTGGGCATTGTCCAGCTCTACCACTCCGTGGGCGAAGGCTATGTGGAGGCCCGCTCCCTGGGCTATCTCACCCAACCTGGCAACGCCATCCTCGAATGGCTACGCCTGCCCGGCGATGTGCTCTTCCTCGCCGGCATCTTCCCTCTGCTGTGGATGGGCTTCAAAGGCCTGCTGCACAACAAAGAAATCCCCACCGTGGATACCCAACCCGATAACGCCCTCTACTCCGTCATTTCGCTTGACGACGCCCCCGACACCAACACCCAAGCACACTCACAGGTGGGTCTGGTCTCAGGCGGGCACGGCCGCGTTGATCGGCGCGCTGAAGATGAGCCACGCGGGGGCGTCGAAAAGTGAACACCCCAGACGTGTTCACCTGGCTAGCGGGCGCCTACGCCATCTTCCTCCTGGGGGTGGCGTGGGGCTTCGACCGCATGGCGCAACACACCTCCAACAGAACCAGCGACATGCGCACCGGAACCTTCCGCTACGTCGAACAACACGACGCCTGGCAATGCCCCGAAGACCACTGGCTCTGGCCATCCAGCTTCGACCCAGAAAACCGAGTAATGCGCTACCGCGCACACCCCACCGTGTGCAACAACTGCCCAGTCAAACAAAGCTGCACCGCAAGCGCACACGGGCGCGAAGTAACCAGACAACTCGACCCCTGGCCACACTCAGACTCCGGGCGATTCCACCGCGGCATCGCACTAGGGGTAGCACTCATGGGACTCATCCTGCCACTGGTCTCCCTGATCCAATACCACACAATCGCAGACCTGCTACTCATCGGCGCAGTGCTCGTGATCATGATCGGCGGCACCATCCCACTGGCCAAACACCTATGGAACACGCCCTCCAACTTCCCCACCACAGTGCATGTGCCCCACCTGGATGACAGGCAGGCAGAAATCGAAGCAGCGGTGGATCGCTACGCACGCCGCTACGGATCCGACGCACGCAAACTTGCCCAAGAAAGGAAGCGCCCATGAGCGCACTCGTATTCTGGCCAATCATGGCCGGCATCCTCATCGCCATCCTGGTGGTACTGCTTTCCTACTCCATCAAAGTGATCAAACAATACGAACGCGGCGTCGCATTTCGCTTCGGCCACGTCAAACCACTCATGGAACCAGGACTGCACTTCCTCATCCCCGGCGTGGACAAACTCGAAAGAGTAGACCAACGCGTAGTCACCCTCACCATCCCACCGCAGGAGATCATCACCAAAGACAATGTCTCCGTGCGCGTGAACGCCGTAGTGATGTTCGAAGTACTCGACTCACTCAAGGCGGTGCTAGAGGTAGAAAACTACGCAGTAGCCACCTCACAGATCGCACAAACCACGCTGCGCTCCCTCCTCGGCCGCGCCGACCTTGACGACCTCCTCGCACACCGCGAAGAACTCAACGAAGACCTGCGCAAAATCATCAACGGCCAAACCACCCGCTGGGGCGTAGAAACCCGCATCGTGGAAATCAAAGACGTAGAAATCCCCGAAGCAATGCAACGCGCCCTCGCCCGCGAAGCCGAAGCCGAACGCGAACGCCGCGCCAAAGTGATCTCCGCACACGGCGAACTCCAATCCTCCGTGGAACTGCGCCAAGCCGCCGAAGAACTACAAAAAGCACCAGCCGCACTCCAACTGCGCTACCTACAAACAGTGCTCGAACTCGGCGCCGACCAGAACTCCACCATCGTGTTCCCGCTGCCCATCGACATCATGCAAGGCTTCATGGACAAAGCCACACAAATGGGCATCCCCCTGCCCAAAATCACCGGCAAACAACCCGAAAGTGAATAGGGAAGCACAGAAGCAATTTGGAGGAAAGTAAGAGCCAGCCTTTGGCTGGCTCTTTTCCTTTTGGTCGGCCCGCGGGGCCGGCTGTTTTGTGAATGTTCAAATTAATGAACATGGACTCTGCTATCAGAAGTGTGCACGCTGGAAGAGCGCTGAATTAGTTTTGAGGATTTTCCCCCTGAGGGATTAAAGGCCACAGTGAAAGGCCTCTGAGAATAACTACCAAAACGAGCAAAACCAGAACTACGCGAATCAAAAAATCCACTGCAAAGCAGAGTCTGACAACCCACTTATGGTCACTTGTAAAGCAATGGTATTTACCAATCGCGTCGCTTTCTTCAGGATAGTGATAACCGGCGTAAAGTTGCCACAATGTCATGAAAGGTGCGATGCTCCCCAGGGAATGGAAGGCTTGGATACCTGGCAGAGCATTGCTATCTGAATGGGGGTCGGGGTTGAGATAGGGTACTAAGTCGGAACTGGAGTCTGTTCTAGTGTCGGGTTGCGAATCGTCAGAATCAATAGGGTCGGGGGTCGGCTGAGGCTGGTTGTTTGACGACAAGAATCTACTCCCCAACGTCTCCGTTTACGCGACTAGGACTCTCCGGCGATGCTGTGTAAGGCGGCAGCATCAATTCGTTCTGGTAGGTGTCATCTATAGTCACATCGTTTGGGTCGATGAACCGTTGCTCGTTTTTCCTAGCTCGATCCCACGCTGAATTCTCCGCATGTGTCAATTTATAAAGTTTGATCGCGCCTAGGTCGCGTGTCGCAGCCCAAACTTTGTCGAGTGCCACACGCAATTCTGGGTTAGTGCTTTCATTCACTCCAAACGAATTGCCGAGTGCATCCTGTGTTGCATACTTTGTAATTGGGTATCCGCCGAACGGTTGGAATTCTCGATAGACGGATCGAAGGACAGGGCCATAACGCCAAGCTTCAAACCGCTCTTCAAAGAGCTGCTCTTCGGTTACCTTCGCGTACTCGCTTGCGACAAAGTACATGATTTTCTGAAGTTTTAAAGGTGAGATAGCAATTTCGTCATTAAACGCACGCCTAAGGATGTTGTTGCTGATTACGGTCGGGTCACTGTAGCTCATTTCGGCAGCTCCTTATCGAACTTAACTTGCAATAATGGCAAAGGTAAATAGTCCGCTGTTGAGATGTGCTGATCTACCCACTTTGGTAGTAGGGTGGGTGGTTTCAGTGTAGGTCAACGAAAGGATAGATTGAAGAGCTATTGGGTAAATTGTGACCTTCTTGATCGCTCTTGGGTGTGTTAACTCGCTAAAAGTGATGGACACCCGCACCAACAAGCTTATTAGTGCGGGTGTTCAATTGGCGGAGGATGTGGGATTTGAACCCACGAGGGTCGTGAAACCCGCACGCGTTCCAGGCGTGTGACATAGGCCGCTAGTCGAATCCTCCAGCGTGAGCGCTTCTTGCGCAATGGCGCGCGAAGTGCGTACCGGGATTAGTGTACTCACGGATCGCCCTGATGCAAAATGGCTGGTGGTGGGGGCTTTGGGCGTCGAAAAGCTAAAGAAAAAGAAGCGAAATGGCAAATGCGGCGATGCTGCGCTATTGTCTTGGGCAGGACTTCGCATGGCGCTTATCCCATGAACTCCCCCAGGGCAGGAATGCAGCAAGGGTCAGTGGGCTCTGGCGGGTGTGCGGAGTCCCTTTTTAATGGGCGGGGGAGCCGTTACACTAAAGCCCAGTGCAAACAAAGAGGAAAGGGCTACCTATGACTATCGCCGCGTTGAATGTGGAAAAGCTCCAAGCGAATGCTGAGGCAATTCGCCAACAATACGAGGATCTGAAGGCCAAGAACCTCAACCTCGACCTCACGCGCGGCAAGCCCTCTTCCGAGCAACTCGACTTCTCCACTGCTCTCCTGGATCTGCCGGGGCAGAACTACCGCACCGAATCTGGTGTGGATACGCGCAACTACGGCGGCCTGGTCGGCATTCAAGAAATCCGCAACCTGTGGGCCCAGGTGCTCGGCATTCCGGCAGAAAACATTATTGCCGGCGATGCCTCCAGCCTGAACATCATGTTTGACCTGATCTCTTGGTCCTATATCTGGGGCAACAACGATTCTGAGCGCCCCTGGTCCAAGGAAGACAAGGTCAAGTGGCTGTGCCCCGTGCCCGGCTACGACCGTCACTTCTCCATCACGGAGCACTTCGGCTTCGAGATGATCAACGTGCCGCTCAACCAAGACGGCCCGGACATGGACGTGGTGCGCGAGCTGGTGAAAGACCCGCAGGTCAAGGGCATGTGGACGGTGCCCGTCTTCGCCAACCCCACGGGCATTACCTTCTCTGAGGAGATCTGCCGCGAGCTTGCTTCCATGGAAACCGCGGCGCCTGATTTCCGCATCGTGTGGGATAACGCCTACGCCGTGCACACCCTCACCGACACCTTCCCCGTAGTCCACGATGTGCTGAGCATGAGCGCTGAGGCCGGCAACCCGAATCGCTTCTGGTTCATGAGCTCCACCTCCAAGATCACGTTGGCGGGCGCGGGCGTGGCCTTCTTCGCTTCTTCGAAGGAGAACCTGGACTGGTATTCCGAGCACGCCAATATCCGCGGCATCGGCCCGAACAAGGTGAATCAGCTCGCCCACGTCGAGTTCTTCGGCGGCCCCGAGGGCGTGTACGAGCAGATGCGCAAGCACGCCGGCAGCTTGGCTCCGAAGTTCGCTCGTGTGCTTGAGATCCTCAATGAGCGCCTGGCTCCCTTCGGTGCCGCTGAGTGGACTGAGCCTGAGGGTGGTTATTTCATTAGCGTGAATGTGGTGCCCGGTACGGCTTCGCGCGTGGTGGAGCTTGCCCGCGAGGCCGGCATTTCGCTCACCGGCGCCGGTTCTTCCTTCCCGCTGAAGCAGGATCCGAACAACGAAAACATCCGCCTCGCCCCCTCCTTGCCTCCTGTTTCGGAGCTTGAGGTGGCTATGGATGGCTTTGCCACCTGCGTGTTGCTTGCAGCACTTGAGTCTGCTTAACGCTTGTCGACGTCCCACCAGGAGCATCCCACATGGACTTAGAGGCATCGCTGCTTTGGCAGCAGGGCGTATTCCCCGGCAACCTTGAAGAGGTTCCCCTTGAGCCCGGTTGTGGGGTGCGCGTAGCCGTCTCAGATCTCGGTGGTGAACTACTGGCCACCACCTTGAACTTCAACGAGGTAGACACTGGTCTGCACTCCGAAGATGAGGGCGCTGATATCCGCAGTGAGATCTTCACGGTGGGACGTGTTTCTTCAGAGGTGGCGGTGAGCGCTTTGCAGCAGGTAAGCGCGAAGCTTGCTGCCTTTAACCAAAAGCTGCTGGGCATGGTGCCCGCCCAGCCCGGCACCATGATCCCTGGTTTGGAGCTCGAAGGCTGCTCGGTGCGCCACGGTGTGTTCGTGGTGCCCTATGTATGGGGCGAGCAAGTGCCGCGCTTTAGCGAAGGCGGGCGCCTCGTGGTGATGCTGCAGTTAGTCTTGCTCAGCGATGAAGAATACGAGTACGCCGTCACCTACGGTGTGCCGGCCTTGCAGCAGGCCTTAAGTGAGCAGGGCGTTGATCTGCTTGACTGGCAGCGCTGAGCTGCTGCGATGGGGGCTGTTCGGGTGATACTCTCCCCACGCTGGGAGCAAATCGGTGGTGGGTAGGTAGTGTTTAGTCCGTGGCTTTGTATAGGAAGTATCGCCCCGGCTCTTTCGCGGAGGTTGTGGGGCAAGAACAGGTAACCGTCCCGCTTTCGCGTGCCCTGGATAGTGGCAATATCAACCACGCCTACCTCTTTTCTGGGCCGCGTGGCTGCGGCAAAACTTCCTCTGCGCGCATCCTCGCGCGTTCTCTGAACTGCGCGGAGGGGCCTACCGCTACTCCTTGCGGCAAGTGCCCCTCATGTGTGGCGCTGGCCCCGAACGGCCCTGGCACCTTGGACGTTACTGAGCTCGACGCGGCCAGCAATAACGGTGTGGAGGATATGCGCGAGCTTCGCGACCGCGCCATGTACGCCCCCGCCGAGTCGCGCTACCGCATCTTCATCATCGACGAAGCCCACATGATCACCAACTCCGGTGCCAATGCTTTGCTCAAGATCGTCGAGGAGCCACCGGCGCACCTGATCTTCATTTTCGCCACCACCGAGCCGGAAAAAGTGATTGGCACGATCCGTTCGCGCACCCACCACTATCCCTTCCGGCTGCTCACCCCGCAGGCCATGCGCGGCCTCATTGAGCGCACCGCGGCCGCCGAGCACGCCCACATTGACGACGCCGTCTACCCCCTCGTCATCCGCGCCGGCGGTGGTTCCCCGCGCGATACGCTCTCGGTGCTCGACCAGCTCCTCGCCGGCTCCGGCCCGGACGGCCTCACCTACGACACCGCCCGCATGTTGCTCGGCGTGACCGATGATTCGCTTATCGACGCCGCCGTGGAAGCCCTCGCCGACACCCACAAGGCGGGCATGTTCGCAGTGGTAGACGAGGTGATCGAGGCCGGCATTGATCCCCGCCGCTTCGCCGCCGACTTATTGGATCGCCTGCGTGACCTCATGGTGCTCCAAGCCGTGCCGGAAGCACTCGACTCCGGGCTTGTCGACGCACCCGCCGACCGCCACGAAACGCTCAAAGAACAAGCCGGCGCCTTCCCCGAAGGCGGCATCGCAGGTTATGCGGCGATGGTCAATGAGGGCATCAGCGACCTCAGGGGAGCCACTTCACCCCGACTCTTGCTGGAAATTCTCTGTGCCAAAATGCTCTTCGGCGCCCACACCCCGGCAGTGGCTGCCCCCGAGGCGCCGGCCTCTGCGCAGGCAGAAAACCCGCAGCCTGCGCGCAAGAGCAAATACGACCGCGAAGCCCTGCGTCGCGCCCGCGAGGAGCGCGAACGCCAGCAGCGTGAACAGGCCGAAGCTGCGACGCAGAAGCCCAAGCCGGAGCCTGCACCAGAGCCTGAGCCTGAGCCCGTGCGGGAACCCGAGCCTGCGCCGGAACCCGAGCCCGCGGCGGAAGAACAGCGGGATGTAGAGCAGCTCGCCCGCGATCACTGGGCAGAGATCCGCAAACTCGTGCACCAGAAGAAGGCCGTGGCAGGCATCATGCTCACCGAAGCCCGTGTGCTTGGCCAACGCGAAGGCACCTTAGTCATTGGCCATAACACTGGGGCGCTGGCAGCAAGGCTGAACGATCCTTCCAATAATGCCGTGGTGGTAGAGGCCATCCGAGAGATCACTGGCTGCGATGTCGCCGTGGAATGCGTGGTGGGGCAGCGCCCAAAAGACGCGGGGTTCAGTGAGCCCGAGGCACCCACTGAGCCTCCCGCCGAATCCCCACAGCCTGAGCAAGAAGAAGCAGACGACGGTTGGGGCACCCCAGTGCAGATTGGGCGTAATGCCGATCCCGAACCTGCACCGGAGCCCGAGCCAGAGCCGGAGCCTGAGCCCGAACCTGCGGCACCGGCGGCCCCAGCCACGTTTTCTGATGGCAGCCCCTTGCCGCCCGAGCCTGATGACTTCTATGGTTACGGCCCAGACGAGGGGATGCCCGAACCTCAGCAGCCCGAGCCCGAACCCCAGCCCGAGCCTGCACCCCAGCAGCCTGAACCAGAGCAGCACAGCCGCGAGCAGGAAGAAGAAGAGATGCTGCGGGAGGTTCGCGATGGCGCTCGAAGCGCCGATCATCGCGATGCGCTGACGGTGGCCATGGATCTGCTCGGACAGGAGTTGGGCGCCAAGCCGCTCTAGGGGCTGTCTAGTACACTTGGCGCGAGCGAAACTGATAACAGCACACTTGAAAGGCAATGGAGATATGTCTCAGCCCGATATGAATGAATTGATGCAGCAAGCAGCCCAAATGCAGGCGCAGTTGAAGGCTGCTGAGCAGGAGATTCTTGAGTCCACCGTCACCGGCACCGCTGGTAATGGCTTGGTCAGCATCGATCTTGGTGGCAACGGCGTGATGCGCAACATCAGCATTGATCAGCAGGTAGTAGACCCGGAGGATGTTGATACCCTCCAGGATCTGATCATGGGTGCTTTCGCCGATGCGCACACCAAGCTTGGCGAGCTCGCAGAGCAGAAGATGGGCCCGGTGCAGCAGATGTTCGACACCATGCCCGGAATGTTCTAAACCCACCGAGTTCACGGCCAGCGCCTGGCTGGCCGTTTTCTTATTGCTGCACACTGGAAAGGATCGCGCCGTGTTTGAAGGCCCGCTGCAAGACTTGATCGATGAATTCTCGCGCCTGCCCGGCGTGGGCCCGAAGTCTGCGCAGCGCATCGCTTTTCACCTCTTGCACGTGGAGCCCACGGATATTGAGCGCCTCCAAGCAGCCCTTGGGGCCGTGCGCGATGGCGTGACGTTTTGCCGCATCTGCTGCAATATCTCTCGCGCGCAAGTCTGCCGCATCTGCGCCGATTCTTCCCGCGACCGCGGCCTGATCTGTGTGGTGGAAGAGCCGAAGGATATTCAGGTGATCGAGCGCACCGGCGAATTCAATGGCCGCTACCACGTGCTCGGTGGCGCACTCGATCCCCTGGCAAATATTGGCCCGCGCGAGCTGAACATCACCCAGTTGCTGCAGCGCATCGGCGAGGTGGTGCAAGACCGCGAGCTGGCGGATTCCACCCCTGAACAGCCGCTTTTCGACGATCCCCCGCGCATCACCGAAGTGATTATCGCCACCGATCCAAACACCGAGGGCGAAGCCACCGCCTCGTATTTGGCGCGTCTTTTGCGGGACTTCCCGGATCTGACAATCTCGCGTCTGGCCTCCGGCATGCCCCTTGGCGGCGACCTGGAGTTTGTCGACGAACTGACCTTATCCAGGGCGCTGAGCGGACGTTTGAAGCTTTAGCGCATTCGCTCCTTACGAAGCTGCGCCACCACCTCAATCTCTAAGGGCTCAAGCTCTGCCAAGCTGACGCCCATCGCGCGGGCAAGCAAAAGGTCGGCCAATTGGGGGTTGCGTGCCAGCGCCGGGCCGTGCATATACGTGCACACAACATTGCCCTGCACCACGCCTTCTACGCCCACCTGTGCGCTATCGTCCTTGGCGCCAAAGTCATCCGTATTGCCAATGCCCCTGGTGACCTTGCCTAGCGGCTGCGCATCAGAGCCGATGAGGGTGGCGCCCATGTGGTTTTCAAAGCCGGTGAGCGGCTGGTTGAGTTCCGCTGTAATGCCCGCGCCAGTGGGGGTGGATTGCACCTCTCCGATGGCGCGCTTTTCTAGGGAGACCGTGGTGGCGTCGATAAGCCCAACGCCTTCGACGATGCCCTCAGAAGCGCGGAAGCTGGTGCCGAGCACCTGCAAACCTGCGCAAATGCCCAGCACTGGGCGTCCGGCGTTGGCGGCGCGGATCAGGCCGCCATCTTGACGCAAGTGCTCAGCGGCGAGCACCTGGGCGGTATCTTCGCCGCCGCCGACGCAATAGACGTCGAGGGATTCAGGCACAGCCTCGCCAAGTTTGATGGGGTGGATCTCGGCGTCAATGCCGCGCATACGGGCGCGCTGGCGCAGCACGAGGGCGTTGCCATCATCGCCGTAGGTGCCAAGGACGTCGGGCAAGATGAGTCCGATGGTGAGCATTTAAGCCTCCTTCTTGGCTTCGAGCGCGCGCTTGAGATCGCGGAAGGCGGTGTAATTCGCCAGCACTTCTACACGGCCGGGCGGGCAGGCCCGGATGGCTTCAACGGGGTCTTTGACCAGCTCGTGCTGCACGGAGGCGTAGCTAAGACGCACGGCTAAATCGGTGCCGCGTTCCCCGGAGGCTTTCACCGCCAGGGTTTCTAGCTCCTCGAACTTCACGTCCCAAAGCCAGGAGAGATCCTCGCCATCAGCCACCTGGCCATTGACCGCAATAACCAAACCATCGGCGCTGCGATCCACCATGGAAAGAGCCTCCTGCCAGCCGGCGGGGTTCTTGGCCAGCAGCAGGTGAATCTGGTGCTCGCCCAAGGTGATGGTGGAGTAGCGGCCTGCCACATCATCAACGGTTTCCACCGCGGCCACAGCCTGATCCAGAGCAATATCGAAACGCTCCACAGCACCGGCAACGGCCTGGGTGGCATTGCCGCGGTTGGCATTGCCGGGCAGGGCCAAGTTCAAGGCCACGGGTTGATCTTCGGCGCGCTGGATACCTTCGGGCGTGATCGCCCACGCGGGCGTTGGGCGGCGGAACGTCCGGCCGTCGGCAAGCGGCTTGACGGCATACCAATCCGAACCATCATGCACGATATGTCCGCCGGTTCGCGGGCAAGAGACAGCATCGCCGAGCCAGCCGGCACCGGCAGAAACCCACACCACATTCGGGGAATCGAAGGCGATGGAAGTGATGAGCACATCATCGCAGTTCGCAATCACCGTCATATCCGGGTGCGCATTCACGCACTCGCGCAGCGCACGCTCAATCTTGTTAATCTCGCCCACACGGTCGAGCTGATCGCGCGACAAATTCAGCAGCACCAGGCACTGGGGCTTCAGGCGCTCGGCCACCTTCGGCACGTGGAGCTCATCTACCTCAAGCACCACATGGGAAGCATCGCGGCCAGCCAACAGGGCAGAAATGATCCCGGCGTCCATATTGTCGCCACCCTCATTCGTTGCCACCGTGTACTTGGTGCGCAGGGCAGAAGCCAACATGCGGGTGGTGGTGGACTTGCCGTTGGTGCCAGTCACCAGCGCCACCGGGCGATCGCCACCTAAAGAAAGCATGATGTTGGGGTCGATCTTCTCGGCGATCAGCCCGCCGATCATGCCACCAGAACCCCGGCCCGTGGCACGTGAGGCCTGCGTGGCAAGCTTCGCGGCAGACACAGCCAGGGCACTGCGAATCCGGCCAAAAGACACAGAAGGAAACGTCATGCCGAGCAATTCTAGTCTTTTATGGGCTTACCCTCCGCCACATGCTGACAGGCCTGCAAAAACTCCTCATCTGTCAGCAGCGGAATGCCCTTCCTGTCCCCGTGCATCGCCTTGCCCACCAAATCCTGGCGCTTATTACACACCACCACCGAAGTCTGGCGCGTCAGCTTCTCGCTATACGCCAAGTGCTCGCGCACCGCGGCCTCAATGATCACGTCTGGATCCATCGCGATCTCCGGGGCCACCACCACTTCCATGCCCTGCACCAAACCGCGCTCCGGGGTGTACACGCCTGGGTTTTCGTATTCGCGGGGCACGTGGGTGGCATCGATGCGCACGCTTGAGCGCTGCAAACCAAACTTATCGGCCCGCAACGCCTCAGGTGTTTGCACCGCGAGCAACTGCCAGGCCCGTTGCACAAAGAACATCCGGGCGATCATGAGCGTTTCTTCCCGGCTGGTTTCGGCCTCGCTGAGCTTGGTGCGCGCAACGCTCGCTTGTGCCGGTGGCGCCTCAAGGCCTAACTCCCTGGCCACATTGAGCACGCGGGTATCAGCAAACTGCAATCCGCGCCTGCGAGCAGAGGCCAAGGTATCCACGATCTCTTGAGGTTGTGGCACATGGCCTACACGCTGCCGCCGCTTCTGCTGGCGGCCACGCTGCCGATTCGCCCGTGCGGCCTCCGCCATTGCGCGGCGTGCCTCCGAAACCACAAAGCCCCACACCCGAGGGGCATTGTGCACCAAAAGGACGCGACCATCGATGAGCTTGTCCACGCGCTTGAGCACCTCGCCAAAGCGCTTGCCCTGAGCAATCTCATCCTCATGCAAGCCGTGCAGGTGATATGGGCCTGGGTCTTTGCCTGAATTGAGCACCACGTGGAATTGCTCCACCTGCTCACCATCTTCAGAAAAGGTCACAGCATCGATGCTGACCAAACGCGATGTGGAGGGGTGAATCCCTGAACTGCGCACCGAAAGCGCCACATAGGGGGCTCGCTCAATGGCCTCACGGTCCACGCTGGGAGTGGTTTGCTTCTTGCGCTGCTGCTTCTGCGCGCTGGCATTGGACTGCTGTTTGGAGTTCTGCTGAGCGGAGTTATTGGAGTTATCGCTGCGTTGAGTGCTACTGCGGTTGGACCGACGGCGCCGCCCGCCCCGACGGCGCCTGCCTTGACGCTGCGCCTGTTGTTCACTCCGCTGCTCATCACTCATGGGGCTAGTGTATCGGTGCGCGAAGCAACACAGCGCAACGGCGCTCAAGAGGGGTACACGCGGGGATAAAGCAACAGTTTGTGCTGGCTGCTTTGGCTGGTGTGTGCAGTTTCCCATGTCATGTGGAAAGAAGACCTGTGATTGAGCGCGAAACGTCATGGGAACGTGCACGCTGCCGCCGGCGTGGGGCTCATTGTTGCCTCTGTGCAGGCTAAAGAATGGCTCTGGTGTGGCTTGGTATCTTGCGGGCTTTTGCTGGCTGGGTTTCTCATTTGAGCAGTGCACTTGACGCAAGCGTGGCTTCGTTTTGGGGTCTGGCACCTGAGAATTACACCGTTGAAAGCATTGAAATAATTATTAATATGCATATTGTGTTTTAGGGGCCAATTGTGCAAAAGGCACAAGACTGAAAACGAAGTTACGTCGCGTTTTTCACTCCTCAGACAAAGGGGGGAGCGGTAGGGGTGTGGCGCCAAATAGTAAAAAAGTAGTAGATTCGCTAACGTTGTTAAAAAGACCAGTTCAAAGGCTATTACGATGGAAAAATAGCAGGTTTACTTTTGCTAAAAAACCCGAATTTAATTACTACCGGTGGCAAAAAGAGTGTGCGGTGCCTAGCCTTGAAATTGACCCCCTCCATCAGGTTCCGAGAAAGGCCGGAAGTATGTCCAAGAATTCTAGAAGGTTTGGCGCCAAGGCTATCGCTGCTATTGCTGCCCCCTCACTCATGTTTGCCACCGGAGCCGCATTTGCCCCCTATGCGGTGGCCGTAGAGGCTGAAGAGACAGCCTCTGAAGTTGTTGCACCGGAAGCCTCAAGCGAAGCTCCCGCTGATACCTCGGTAGAAACCCCTACCGAAGAGCCCGAGGCCCCCGCTGAGGAAACTCCTGCGGATACGGATGACAACGACAACGACAGCGACTCAGATTCCTCGACGGTCGACACCGAAGACCCAACTTCTGAGGAATCCACTCCGGCCGAAGAGACCCCCGCTGAGGAGACTCCCGCTGAGGAGACTGAAACCCCCAGCGAGGAATCTGAAACGCCTAGCGAGGATCCTGATCCCGTCGCCCCATCCCAGATCAACCGTGCCCCTAAGATCACGATCGCGGGACCTACTTCCTACCCGAAAGACTTCGATTTCCAGCCATTGGAAAATCTCAAGCCTGAGGCTTATGACGAGGAAGATGGCGACATCAGCGACAACGTCACTGTCTTGAGCAGCAACGTAGACACCAGCCAGCCTGGTGATTACCAAGTCACGTTCGAGGTAGCTGATAGCTTTGGCGCGCGCGTTACTAAGACCGTGGATGTGAAGGTCACGGCTTCCGACGAGCCGAACCAGGCTCCGACCATCGAGGTCAACGGCCCTATGGTGTACACCATTGACGATGGCTTTACGCCAGATCGCCTTGAGGTGGTCGCCAACGACGCTGAAGATGGCGATCTGACCGATCAACTTCAGATCATCGAGGGCGAAGTGGATCCCTCCATACCCGGTGAGTATTCCTTGACCTACCAAGTTACCGACAGCGGTAACTTGACCACCAAGGTGGTCGTCCCGGTGACCATCACCGCGAACAAGCCGATCAACGAGGTTCCCAGCATCACCATCAATGGGCCCACCACCTACACTGTTGGCACTCAATTCACCATTGACAGCCTGGAGGCCACCGCGTTTGACGCGGAAGATGGCGACATCACCGATAAGATCAAGCCCGTCTCCTCGAATGTCAATCCGGATAAGCCCGGCACCTACGAGGTGGTCCTCGCCGTCACGGACAGCAACGGTGCACGTCACGAGACAATCGTGACCGTCAAGTACCTGCCCAAGATGGAAAAGATCAACGCAGCCCCAGTGATCACGGGGCCTGAGCAGGTCGAGATCGAGCAGGATGCAGACTTCTCTAATGTGGTGGAGGTGCTCAAGGCCACCGCTGAAGATGCAGAAGACGGTGATCTCACCAGCAAGATCGAGGTAGAAAGCAACGACGTCGACACCTCGACCCCCGGCAACTACCGTGTGACCCTCAAGGTCACTGACTCCGAAGGCGCAAGCACCACAAAGACGGTGGACGTGCACGTCAAGCCCAAGGACGAAACCGTCGATGCATCGGTCAATATCTTCGTTGCGGCTGTAGTAAACCTGAACGTCGGCATCAACTTCGATGATCCGATCGCAGTGCTGCACGCAACGGCGTCTTCCACCCTTGACGGCAACCTCACTGGCTCCATCAAGGTGGTTTCCAGCGACGTCAACATTGAGGTAGCTGGCACCTATCACATCACCCTCGCAGTCACGGCCTCCAATGGCACCAAGTCTGAAAAGACCGTGGAGGTAGTGGTACACGAGAAGGACGACAACGGTGCTGCCACCAAGGACGATCAGCAGTCCGACTCCTCCAATGACGCGGCAACTGGCCACGCCACGGAAGACAAGCAGCAGCCCGCTTACCGCAACCTTGCTAATACCGGCGCTTCTGTCCTCGGCATCGTCGTGGTTGGTTTGGCACTGGTAGGTGGCGGAATCCTGCTCAGCCGTCGCCGCAAGCAGTCCTAAACACCGCAAAGCTGCTGAGCAAATAACGCAGCAATAAGCGCCCGGTTCCTCCTCGCGTAAAAAGCGACAAAGGAGCCGGGCGCTTCGCCATACACTTCTTCGCCATACACTGAAAAAAGCCCCAGCCGAAGCCGGGGCTTAAAAGTAGGAGGCGAGTGTTTATACGCCGCCGGTTACAGCAGGTGCGGCAGCAGCGCGATTTACGGCGCTGGTCACGGCTTGCAAGGATGCATAGGTAATAGAACCTGCGATGCCCACGCCCCACGCTGGGGTGCCGGAGACGTCGGCAAGCACATAGGCAGCGGCCTCGGCATCGTCACCGGAAGTGCGGGCGTGCTGCGAGTATTCCTGCACCTCAACATCAATGCCCAAAGATTCGAGCGCATTGCAATACGCGGCCACAGGGCCATTGCCGGTGCCGGAGATATTGACTTCCTCGCCGCGGAAACGCACCTGCGCTTCAACCTGGGCGTTTTCATCACCGCGCACCGTGATCTTCAACGCCTCCAGCGGTTCGGAACGCTCCAGGTATTCGGTGGCGAAAATGTCCCACATGTTCTTGGAGTTCACTTCGCCGCCTTCGGCGTCGGTTACGCGCTGCACCACAGAGGAAAACTCCACCTGCATGGGGCGAGGCAGGGCAATGCCGTGGTCGGTCTTCATAATGTAGGCAACGCCGCCCTTGCCGGATTGGCTGTTCACGCGGATCACTGCCTCGTAATCGCGGCCAACGTCCTTCGGGTCGATGGGCAGGTACGGAACCTCCCAGGTTTCGCTTTGCAGCTCGTCCCAAGCCACATCGGTGTGGGTCGCGCCGGGGCGCACACGCGCAGCCATGGCATCCAGACCCTTGTTCACAGCATCCTGGTGCGAACCGGAGAAAGCGGTAAAGACCAAGTCGCCGCCGTAGGGGTGGCGCTCCGGGACGCGCAGTTGGTTGCAGTATTCGACGGTGCGACGGATGTGGTTGATATCCGAGAAGTCGATTTGGGGGTCCACGCCCTGGGTGAGCATATTCAGCCCCAGGGTGACCAGGCAGACGTTGCCGGTGCGCTCACCATTGCCAAACAAGCAGCCCTCAATGCGGTCGGCGCCAGCCATGTAGCCCAGCTCGGCGGCGGCAACGCCGGTGCCGCGGTCATTGTGCGGGTGCAGGGACAAGATGATGGAATCGCGGCGGTTGAGGTTGCGGTGCATCCACTCGATGGAATCGGCGTAGACGTTGGGGGTGATCATCTCCACGGTGGAAGGCAGGTTGATAATGATCGGCTGCTCCGGGGTGGGATCCATGACCTCGACTACTGCGTCACAGACTTCCTTGGCGTATTCCAATTCGGTGCCGGTATAGGACTCGGGTGAGTACTCCCAGCGCCAGTTGGTGCCGGGGTATTCCTTGGCCAGGCCCTTGATCAATTCGGCGGCATCGGTAGCCAGCTTCTTTACCTGTTCGCGGTCTTTGCGGAACACCACCTTGCGCTGCAGCTTGGAGGTGGAGTTGTAGAAGTGCACGATCACATTCTTGGCACCGGCGCAGGCCTCGAAGGTGCGACGGATCAGGTGCTCGCGAGCCTGCACCAGCACCTGGATGGTGACGTCCTCGGGGATCATGTCTTTTTCAATGATCTCGCGCACGAAGTCGAAGTCGGTTTGAGATGCAGAGGGGAAGCCCACCTCGATCTCCTTGTAGCCCATCTTCACCAGCAATTGGAACATGCGGCGCTTGCGTTCGGGGCTCATCGGGTCGATCAACGCCTGGTTGCCGTCGCGCAGGTCCACCGCACACCACTGGGGTGCGACCTCGATGCGCTTGGATGGCCAGGTGCGATCGGGTAAATCGATGGCTTCTACTTCCTCATGGAATGGTTGGTAGCGCGCCGTCGCCATGTTGGAGCCACGCTGCTTATTCCAGTGTGCTTGGCCTGGGTTGAAGTCGCCTGCTGGGGTTTCGATGGAGCGTGGGGCGGAGAAGAAAGTGTCGTTTCGGCTCATGATGGTTCCTCAAGTCTTGTGCTAAAAGCTGATGGTGACTGAGCCGGCGAAAGCGAAAACTCCGCGACGGGAGCCAGCTCAGTGTTAGAAGGAGGGCCCGCCGCGGCGACTAAGCAATAGGTCCGCGCGTTGCATGTCTCACACCCTAGCACAGAAATGAGACAAACTATCCCAAAATACGGAGCTAGCGCCTGCCCGCCAAGCCTCAACGCCAAAGGCTACAGTTGCTGCTGATGCCTACTGCCCAACGTTACGGGCGCACGCTCACCCATCGTGTGGCTCGCGCCTTCACACCCGAACTCCGCCTCGCAACCTGGCTCTTCCTTGCCACGGCGATCGTTCGCTTTGGGCTGCTTTTGGCCATGAATCCCTCCCACGCCGTGGACTACCTGGCCAAATGGGATGGCGAACAATATGTGGCAATCGCTCGCTTTGGCTACTTCAGCGCAGATGGCTCCGGTGCTGCCGATCCAGAGATCTACCAGCAACGCCTGGCATTCTTCCCCGCCTACCCCTTAGCCATTCGCCTGGTATTCGCTGCATTGCACTGGATTCCCCTCCTGCCCATAAGTTATGCGGGGGTGGGGGTGCTCATCTCTTGTATCGCAGGTGTCGCCGCCACGATGGCCATGTTGCGCTTAAGCGGCCAGCAACCCAACGCTGCCCTGCTTCTTCTCGGCGCACCCATGGCAATCACCTTGACCATGGTCTACACCGAAAGCCTCTTTTTAGCCTGCGCGCTCTGGGCCTTGGTGTATTTGATCCAACGCCGCCTCCTGCCCGCTGCCCTGCTCGTCGCGTTGGCGGGGCTCGTGCGGCTTACGGCGGTGGATCTTTGGCTGGTGCTGGCAGCAAGCGTGGCGGTGTATCACCGCCGTAGCCTCAAAGCCTGGGTGCTGTGCGCCTTGGCCGCTGTGCCCGCGGTGGGCTATTTGCTGTGGGCCTCCTGGCATACGCGCGAGGTGGGCGGCTACTTCGGTATGCAGGAGCAGGGCTGGGATTCGGGCTTCGACTTCGGCCGCGCCACCTTGACCTGGCTTGGCACCTGGCACAGCAATCCCGGCTACATCATCAGCAGCGCCATCATCCTCGCAGCACTTCTGACCCTGCCCGTGGCAACGTGGTGGGCGCGCGCCGGGTTCCTCGACTGGCACCTCTGGCTTTTTGGCCTAGCCATCAGCGCCAATGTGCTGCTTTCCAATGGGATCATGCACTCGCGTCCGCGCTTACTGCTCCCCGCCGTGGTGCTGCTGCTCCCCCTGGCTCGACGTTTGCCCACGTGGGTAATGGTGCTGTGGTGCCTTCTGGGCGCGATGATTTCTGCCTACATGGTGGGCATATTCCAGTGGGCCATCTAGAAAGAAGGCCATCTACAAAGATGGCCGTCTAGCTCTTATGCGCCCCAACGCCCTTCCTTGAAAGCGCCACGGTGGAAACGGTCATGGTGACCAGCGCCAGCGCCATAAAGAACCAGTTAAAGCCGCTGACTTGGAACTTCTCTCCCAGCACTGCGTAACCAAGTGCAAATGCCACGATGGGTTCCAGAATCGTCATCGCCGGCAAGGAGTTCTTCAGATCTCCAGCATTAAAGGCATATTGCTGCACCACGGTGCCAATGATGGCTCCGGCCAAGAGGGTGTAGCCCTCCCATGCGGTGAGCAGGGCAACAAAGCCCTCGTGGGTGAAGATGTCCACGGTGCCTTTCGATAGCACGGCCACATAGCCGTAGATACCGCCGGTGACCACACCGAGCCAGAGTGCCTTTTCATTCCTGATCTGGCGCTGGGCATAGCGCTCCAGGCTCACCAGCGCCACCACGCCGATGATCATCGCGGGGATCCAGCGCTCAAGTGGTGGTTGGGGATCTCCGGCTTCTGGGCGGCCAAGCAGCACCAGCACGGCCACGGCCACGGTGAGGGCTAAGGCCCAAAGGAATTCATCGCGGGAGATGCGTCGGCCATCAAAGTGTGCCGAAAGCGGCAGGGTGAACATCAAAGAAAGCACCAGGATCGGCTGCACGACCAACAGAGCGCCGAAGCCAAGGGCAATGATTTGGAAGCCATAGCCCGCCAATGCGAGGAAGGTGCCGGCCCACCACGCTGGGCGTCGAATAGCTTGAAGGAAGGGCGATCCTCCTGCGGGAGCGTTTTCTGCAATGCGGTGTCGAACCACGGTGCCCCAGGCGATGGTGATGGCTGAAAGCAGCGCGAACGCCATTGCAAGAAGATTTCCCAACATTGTCCTTACTATAACGGCTAAATGGGGCTCGACTTCGCTTGACCACGCCGAAGGGCTGTAAGCTATGAAGCCGACATTCATGTAGGGATAGAAAGGGCAATGCCCGTGGCACTTGTCGTACAGAAATATGGTGGCTCCTCCTTGGAGACCCCGGAGCGCATCCGCAGCGTAGCTGAACGCATTGTTGCTACTAAGAAGAAAGGCAACGACGTGGTCGTGGTCTGCTCAGCAATGGGCGATACCACCGACGACCTGCTGGATATGGCCGCCGCAGTGAACCCCGTTCCTCCGGCGCGTGAAATGGACATGCTATTGACCGCCGGTGAGCGCATCTCGAATGCGCTGGTGGCGATGGCCATTGAATCCTTTGGTGCGAAGGCGCAGTCCTTCACTGGCTCGCAGGCGGGCGTGATCACCACCGAGCGCCACGGAAATGCGCGCATCGTCGACGTCACCCCCGGACGTGTGCGTGAGGCGCTCGACGAGGGCAAGATCTGCTTGGTGGCCGGGTTCCAGGGCGTGAATCGTGAGTCCCGCGATGTCACCACCTTGGGCCGTGGCGGTTCCGATACCACCGCTGTGGCGCTGGCTGCCGCGCTCGATGCCGACGTGTGCGAAATCTATTCGGATGTCGATGGCGTGTACACCGCCGATCCGCGCATCGTCTCGAATGCGCAGAAGCTAGAAAAGCTCTCCTTCGAGGAGATGCTGGAGCTTGCCGCAGTCGGCTCCAAAATTCTTGTGCTCCGCAGCGTTGAATATGCGCGCGCCTTTGGTGTGCCGCTGCGCGTGCGTTCGTCGTATAGCAATGACCCCGGCACCCTGGTCGCCGGTTCGATGGAGGATATTCCTGTGGAAGAAGCAGTGCTGGCCGGTGTAGCCACCGATAAGTCCGAAGCAAAAATTACCGTCCTTGGCATTCCGGATTCCCCCGGTGCCGCCGCCGATGTGTTCCGCGCACTCGCCGATGCCGAGATCAACATCGATATGGTGCTGCAAAATATCTCCTCGCTGGAAGATAACCGCACCGATATCACCTTCACCTGCCCCCGCACCGACGGCCCGCGCGCCATGGAGCTGCTGCGCAACCTGCAGGCCAAGAACGACTGGCAAAACGTCGTCTACGACGATCAAATTGGCAAGGTATCCCTGGTGGGCGCCGGCATGAAGTCGCACCCCGGCGTCACCGCCATCTTCTGCGAGGCGCTGCGCGATGCCGGCATCAACATCGAGCTGATTTCGACCTCCGAAATTCGCATCTCGGTGCTCATCCGCGAATCCGACGTGGACGAAGCCACCCGCGTGCTGCACGAGGCATTCGAGCTCGGCGGCGACACCGAGGCCACCGTGTACGCAGGCACCGGCCGCTAAACCTCAATACTTAAAAGGACACTCACATGACCACTGTTGCAGTAGTAGGGGCCACCGGCCAGGTGGGTCGCGTTATGCGTGCCCTGCTCGAAGACCGCGATTTCCCCCTCGACAGCATCCGCTTTTTCTCCTCCCCGCGCTCTGCCGGCACCAAGCTCACCTTCAAGGGCGAAGAGGTAGAGGTAGAAGACCTCACACAACAAGACGTTGAAAGCCTCCGTGGCATCGACATTGCGCTCTTTTCTGCCGGTGGTTCCACCTCCAAGCAGTGGGCTCCGGTCTTTGCCGAGGCAGGCGCCACCGTGGTGGACAACTCCTCTGCATGGCGCAAGGACGAGGAAGTGCCCTTGGTGGTTTCCGAGGTCAATCCTGAGCAGGTGCGCAATCTGCACAAGGGCATCATCGCCAACCCCAACTGCACCACCATGGCGGCGATGCCGGTGCTGAAGCCTCTGCACGATGAGGCCGGCCTGGTGCGCCTGCACGTTTCCTCCTACCAGGCAGTGTCCGGTTCTGGCCTCGCTGGTGTGGAGGCGCTGGCGAAGCAAACCGCCGAGATCGGCGACCGCGACGTGGAGCTCACCCACGATGGTTCGGTGCTTGAGACTGATGATCTCGGCCCCTACGTCAAGCCGATCGCCTTCAATGCCCTGCCCTTCGCTGGCAATTTGGTAGATGATGGCTCCAAGGAAACCGACGAGGAGCAGAAGCTGCGCAATGAGTCGCGCAAGATCCTCGGCATCCCTGAGCTCAAAGTGGCCGGCACTTGCGTGCGTATCCCCGTCTTTACTGGTCACACGCTTACCATCCACGCCGAATTCGACCGCGCCATTACCCCTGAGCGTGCCGAGGAAATCCTTGCGCATGCCGAGGGTGTCAAGCTTGTCGACGTCCCAACGCCGCTCGATGCCGCTGGCATTGATCCTTCGCTGGTGGGACGCATCCGCCAGGATCAGTCGGTGGACGATAACCGCGGCCTGGTGCTCGTGGTTTCAGGCGATAACCTGCGCAAGGGTGCCGCCTTGAACACCATCCAGATTGCAGAGCTTCTGGTCTAGTAGCGAAATCAAAGCGCTCCCCGAAGAATCGGGGAGCGCTTTGGTGTGTCTACAGTGTGTTGTGCGTGAATCTCACGCGGGGGCGTGTTACATCACGCCGTGGATTTGACCGATGCTGCCAAGGATGACCTTGACAATGGCCACAGCAAACTGTGCTGCATCTTGGTCAAAGTAACCGGGAAATGGTGCAGGTCCAACCTCCATGTGAGGTCCTTTCTCGTTGAGGGGAATGTCCCACTAGCCGATGGTGATCGTTGCCTGGGGATCGTTGTAATTGGTCCAAGCGGCAAGCGGAGGAACTCGCTTGCATTCCAAAACGCACTTGGGGTCTTGCTTCTTTGGCCGGCCATCTTGGCGCACATCATTCGCGCTATACACCGTTGGTACTGCTACCACCTTTTCCCCGGACTTCGCCCGGGAGGGGATGTAGGTGTTGAGCTTGATATGAAGCTTGCCTTCATTGGTGGCCTTGTAGGTAAGCCAGGTGTACACGCCCCAGTCTGCGCCGGTTCCTGCTTCACGCAAGGTGACGCGGACGGTGTAGTACAGCCCTGGGGTAAACCCGGAGGCTTCTGCCTGGATCACGGCCTGGGTGGGTGCATTGGGCACCATCTGAACGGTGTGGGAACCTTGAGGATCCGTGAATTTCACACTATCCACGCGGCCTTCGGCATGACCCGGATTCACGGGCACCTCAATGACCTTGGTGGGATCCCACCAGGGTCGGCCGTCGGTGGAGGAGGTGAGTGGATCAAAAGGTGCCGCCACGGCCGCTTGTGCTCCGAGCGCCATGGTTGCTGCCATAGCTCCGGCGGCGATGAGAGATTTGGCCTTCATGTGAGAAACGCTCCTTGTGTTACACCACGCCGGTGGCGAAGCCGAGCATTGCCTGGATCGCATCGAGCAGGTGCGGTCCGATCTCCTGGAACCAGTGAGTTACCGGGATGGGATCGTGTACGGGATCCAACGGCACATTTTCCATTGGGTATTCAGTTGCTCCCATGAGCGTGTCTCCTTGGTGCTAGTGAAGAAAACGAGTGATTTATGCGACCTTTGCCACAAAACCGAGGATCGCTGCAACAAGATCGACGATCTTTCCGAATACACTGGTGGCGTTGTCGGGAGTGATCTCCGAAGAGAAGGCGTTTGCCTTGTCGGAGGAGCTGTACTCAGGCTTTTGCACCGGGGTGGTGGGCTGCTCTTCGGCAGGTGCCTCCTCGGTGGGCTCAGCCTCATCGGCTGGTGCCTCAGTAGCGGGAGCCTCGACCTCGGTGCTTACAGCGGTGTCGGGGGCTTCTACGGGAGCCACTTCGTCTGCGTTGGCAAGGCCTGCACCGGCAACGGAAACAGCGATGGAAAGGAGTGCGGCGCTCGCAATCTTGCGGATCTTCATGAATCTCTCCTTGAGATGAGTGGGATGAACTTACGTCTCCTGTGGAATGGAATTGGAATTCAGGATGACGTGAGCTGATTATAAAATCGCCATTTTTTTAACGCAATAGGCCAGAGAGTAAAAAACTGGTCATTCGACAGGAATTGGCGCCACTTTTCTCCTAAGTGTGAGCATTTGTGCAGGTCAGCGCCTTAATTGAACTCCAGGTGAACTTTACACCGCGCGCTGTTTTGCTAAGTGAAGCTCCGTCTCGGCATCTTATTTTATGTCGAGGCGGAGCCACTTTTATGCAATAAGTTTGAGGCTATATTAAAAATATGCTCATTCTGCTACAAAAATATTTTGCGTGACATGTTCGCAAAGCTCAAACTTTTGAATGAGCTTGAGAAATACACGTTTTCAGTAGCTGAAAGAAAATACTGTGAGCGATGGCACTGCGCGGCGTTGTGTCGCATAGCGCACGCGGGCAGGGCTGCTTGAATTTCAAAGCAAGCGAATAAAAGCGCCCAAAATAGCGGGGGTAGCTATCGGGGGTAGCGTGTAACGCTAGGTAACACCGTTTCGATCGGGCTTAGGCGCCAAAAGAGGCCTGCTGCTGGCCGCTGCCATGCGCCTCGATGAGCTCCTTGCGGGCTCGTGCAACGCGGCTGCGGATGGTGCCGACGCGAACATCGGCGATCTTGGCCGCCTCTTCATAGGTATAGCCCAGCACCTGGGTCAGGATCAGCGCCTCGCGCTGCTGCTCGGGCAGGCTGTCGATGAGCATGCGCACATCGACCCACTCGGACCACTTAGATTCCATCGCGGTGCTGCGCTGAATGTCTTCCACCTCGGCAGTGGACTTGCGCGGGCGCGCCATATCGTGGCGGATATTGTCCACCCACACCCTTCGCGCCAAGGAAAGCAGCCAGGTTCTAGCAGAGGAGCGCGCCGCGAAACGCGGAAGCGCCTTCATTACTCGCAGATAAGTTTCCTGGGTGAGGTCATCGGCAATGGCGGTGCCGCCGAGGTGGGCTAGCAGGCGCCATACGTCGCCTTGGGTGGCACGGATGAACTCGCTGAGGGCAGCACGATCACCACGGCCGGCCTTCAAAGCCAGTGCCGTGACGGCGTCGTCATTATGTTGCTGCTGAGCATCCATGGTGTGTGTGAGTTTAGCAGTCAAACTTCCGATTGAGTTTTTCATGGGGGTAGCCGCTCTGGCGCGCCGCTCTTTGCTGGGCAAGCGCTGTGTTGCCTAGGAATTCCATGTGAATCCCATCGCTTCGCTTGAAGCCGGAGGTGACAAGGTGTAAGTTATCAATTAACGCACATCAATAGGAAAACCCTTAGGAGGGCAATGCTGATGTCCCAGAACGAACAATCCGCCGCCGATCAAATCCTCAACCAGGGCGAGCGCACCCAAGCAGCCAGCCACACCACCCGAGCTGGCGGCCAGCCCGTACCCAGCGAAAACATCTCCATCACCGCTGGTGCCCAAGGCCCCAACGTGCTCAATGACTTGCACCTGATTGAAAAACTCGCGCACTTCAACCGCGAGCGCGTCCCGGAGCGCAACCCCCACGCCAAGGGCCACGGCGCTTTTGGTGAGCTGCACATCACCGAAGATGTATCCCAGTACACCAAGGCCAAGCTCTTCCAAAAGGGCACCGTAACCCCCATGGCCGCACGCTTTTCCACCGTGGCTGGCGAGCAGGGCTCCCCAGATACCTGGCGTGATGTTCACGGCTTCGCGCTTCGTTTCTGGACCGAAGACGGCAATTACGACATCGTGGGCAATAACACCCCCACCTTCTTCCTGCGCGACGGCATCAAGTTCCCCGACTTCATCCACTCCCAGAAGCGCCTCGGCGCCAACGGCCTGCGTGATGCAGATATGCAGTGGGATTTCTGGACCCGCACCCCAGAGTCCGCGCACCAGGTGACCTACTTGATGACGGACCGCGGCACCCCCAAGACCTCCCGCCACCAGGACGGCTTCGGCTCCCACACCTTCCAGTGGATCAATGAAGAAGGCACCCCGGTGTGGATCAAGTACCACTTCAAGTCTCGCCAGGGCTGGGACTGCTTCACCGATGCAGAGGCCGAGGAGATGGCCGGCAAGAACGCCGACTACCACCGCGAAGACCTCTTCAACGCCATCGAGCGCGGCGATTACCCCATCTGGGACGTCAAGGTGCAGATCATGCCCCATGACGAGGCCGAGCACTACCGCTGGAACCCCTTCGACCTGACCAAGACCTGGTCGCAGAAGGATTATCCGCTTATCGACGTCGGGTACTTCGTTTTGAACCGCAACCCGAAGAACTTCTTCGCCCAAATTGAGCAGCTTGCCCTTGATCCGGCAAACCTGGTGCCAGGCGTTGGCCTTTCACCCGACCGCATGCTCATGGCCCGCGCTTTTGCCTACGCAGATGCGCAGCGCGCACGCATCGGCTCGAACTACCAGCAACTGCCCATTAACCGCCCCGTGAACCCGGTGAACACCTATAGCCACGAGGGGCACATGGCCTATGAGTTCAACCCCGCCGATGCTCCCACCTATAGCCCCAACCGCTTTGAAAAGGGCGCAGGCTACCTGGATAACGGCGAGACCTCGAACTCTGGTGAAACCTTCGGCCAAGCCGGCGACCTCTACGTCAATCCGGATCCCCATGGCACGGACCTGGTGCGCGCAGCCTATGTGCAGCACCCGGAAGATGACGACTTTATCCAGCCCGGCATCCTCTACCGCGAGGTGCTCGACGAGACGCAGCGCGAGCACCTGGTAGAAAACATCACCAATGCCATGCAGGGCGTTTCCGCTGAAACTGAGGAGCGCTGCTACTGGTACTGGAGCCAGGTGGATGAGAACCTCGGCGCCGAAGTCAAGCGCGTGTTCGCTTCCAAGAAGTAAAAACTAGACACCTCCAAGCCCCGCAGGCCTGCGCCTGCGGGGCTTGTGTGCTCCCCGGTACCCTCGTGCATGTGCAGCCCACCTCGCCTTTCGATCCCGCCATCCAAATGGCGCACGATTCTGCGCTGCGCTCCATTGCGCGCGTGGTAGAAGAAACCGCTCAGCCCACACCACCTGAGCAGGCATTAGAGCAGGTGAGCGAGCAATTGCGCCGGGGTGGCACCATGGTCATTACTGGCGCCGGGGTGAGCACCGAATCTGGCATCCCCGACTATCGAGGGCCGCGCGGCTCCTTGTCCCGGCATCGTCCCATGACCTATCAGGAGTTCCGCTACGACGCTTTAGCCCTGCAGCGCTATTGGGCGCGCAGCTTTGTTGGCTGGCGTCACCTCGATCAAGCCAGGCCAAACCGCACCCACTTTGCCCTCGTGGAGCTTGAAAGAGCCGGCTGTGTTTCAGGCGTGGTCACCCAAAACGTCGATGGCCTGCACTCTCAAGCAGGCAGCAAGAATGTGATTGCCCTGCATGGGGATTTAGCGCGGGTGGTGTGCCTGAACTGCCATGCCACCGAAGATCGCCACCATCTCGATCAGCGCATCCACCAAGCCAACCCCTCCTATTTGGAGCAGATCGAATTAGACCCCGCCATGGTCAATCCCGATGGCGACGTCACCCTCAACGCCCATCAGGTGAGCAGCTTCAGGCTGGTGGGCTGCCAGGTGTGCGGCTCCAAGCTGCTCAAACCGGATGTGGTGTACTTTGGCGAGCCCGTTCCTAAAAGCCGCCGCGAGCGTGCCTCCGCCTTGCTGGAACAGTCCACTTCCGTGCTGGTCGCCGGATCCTCACTGGCGGTGATGAGCGGCTATCGCTTCGTGCTCGATGCGCTCAAGCAGGGCAAAGAAGTCTCCATTATCAATGGCGGCCCGGGCAGGGCGGATGCCCGGGCACAGACCCTCTGGCGCACCCAAGTTGGCCCTGCATTTGATGATCTTTTAGATGCGCTGCATCTCTAGTGCTGCAGGGATGCTATTCGGGGAATCCTTTGCGCGCGGTTGGGTGGGCGCGGGGGTGCGTCGACAAGCGAAAAAGCAGCTAGGCAAGCCTTATTTTTTGGTGTAGGTTTTCTAATCGTAGCCTAAGTTAATCTCGAAACATCTAGAAGGAGCGAAATGCGCCGCCTCATTGCCGCCGGCCTAGCTGCCGCCCTCACGCTCACCGCCTGCTCAAGCGGGGAAGAAGGGTTCGATCAGAAGTCCGATGACGTAGTCAATGTGTACTCCTCCCGCCACTACGACGTGGATAAAGAGGTGTACAAGATGTTCGAAGAGGAAACCGGCCTCAAGCTCAACGTGGTGGAAGGCAAAGGCGATGAACTCGTCGAGCGCATCACCCGTGAGAAGAACAAGCCTCAAGCAGACGTGCTGCTCACCGTCGGCGCCGAATCGCTCTACCCCCTCCACGAGGCAGACGCCCTTGAAGATGCCATGAGCGACACCATCGAGTCGAATATCCCCGAGCAGTTCCGCGGCGACTACTGGATGGGTATCACCTCCCGTGCGCGCGTGATCGCCTATAACAAGGAGCACGTGGACCCGGAGAAGATCAAGACCTACGAGGACATCACCAAGCCAGAGTGGAAGGACCAAATCCTGGTTCGCCCCTCCAGCTCCTCCTACAACCAGGCGCTGCTGGCCTCCTTCATCGAGGTCGATGGTGAAGATTCCGCCAAGCAGTGGGCCCAAGGCGTAGTGGATAACTTCGCCCGCGAGCCCAAGGGCAACGACATCGACCAGGCCAAGGCAGTTGCCGCAGGCGAGGGCGATCTAGCCATCATGAACTCCTACTACTGGGCTCGCATGGCCAAGTCCTCCGACCCCAACGAGGCCAAGGTGGCTGAGAAGGTCGGCCTGATCTTCCCCGAGAACACCCACCTCAACATCTCCTACGGCGCCATGCTCAAGGGCGCAAAGCACAAGGAAAACGCCATCAAGCTGCTGGAGTTCCTCTCCAGCGAGAAGATCCAGGAACTCTACGCCAAGGAAAATGGCGAGTTCCCCCTCAACCCCAAGGCACCACTGCCTGAGGTGCAGAAGTCTTGGGGCGAATTCACCAAGCAAAAGGTGGATTATGAAGAGCTCGGCAAGTACCGCGACGATGCCACCAAGATCTTCGACGAGGTCGGCTGGAAGTAAGCCCCCGCACAACAACCACCAACACCTTCGAAGAATCGCGCCATCTTGATCACTTCTCGTCGCGTCTGGACCACGATCACTGCGATCGTGGTCTTGCTCATGCTTACCCCACTGCTCGGCATCCTCGCCGGGCTTTTTGCCCCCGCAAGCGATGCCTGGCACCACATCGTAGATCACCTGCTCGCAGGCTATATTTGGGGCACATTCAAGCTGGTTATCGCGGTGGTGTTCCTCAGCGTGATCGTGGCTTCTGCCCTTGCCTGGTGGGTCACCGCCTATGAATTCCCCGGCAGGAGCCTCCTTTCTTTGGGCCTGGTGTTACCCCTTGCCATCCCGCCCTATATCGGCGGCTACACCTATGTGGCCATGACTGGCTACACCGGCTGGATCCAGGTGGGCCTACGCAACCTGGGCGTGGAGCTCGCACCAGGCAGCTTTGATCTGCTCACGCCTTTTGGCGCGGTGCTGATGTTCACGCTCTTTTTGTACCCCTATATCTTCTTAGTGCTCCGCGCCTTCTTATCCCGCGAGGTAGGCCACCTGCTAGAGGCCGCCCGCGTGTCTGGGGCAAGCCCGATGCGCGCCTACTTCACGGTGATCTTGCCGCTTACCCGCAACGCGGTGGTGGCCGGTGCCACCCTGGTGGCCTTCGAGGTGCTCTCGGACTATGGCCTGGCCTCCTACTTTGGCCTGGAAGTCTTTACCACCGCCATCTTCAAAAGCTGGTTAGGTCTTGGAGATATGGCGGCGGCCTTGAAACTCGCAGCCATCTTGCTGCTGGTGGTCACCTTGCTTTCTGCAGGCGAAAAGGCACTGCGTGGGCCACGCTCGGCCTCGATAGGCGTGCGCGCAAGGCCCATGCAGCGCATGCAATTGCGCGGCCCCGCCCGGGTCCTGGTGCCGCTTGCAGCGTGGTCTGTTCTGGCCTTCGCCCTGCTCATCCCCGTGATCCAGATGATCTACTGGGCCATTGTGTCCATGCCCAATATTCGCTTCGATGGCCTCATGGCCACGCTCGGCACCTCCGTGGCCGTTGCCCTTGCCGGGGCGCTGGCCACCACCATTTGCGCTTTGATCGTGGCTCAAACCCAGCGCTTGTGGCCAAGTGCTGTGACCAAGACCTTCGCGCGTATCACGGTGATGGGCTACTCGGTGCCTTCCACCGTGATTGCCCTGGCCATTTTGTCGGTGGGGGTGTGGCTGGATACTCGCCTGGGCACCGCGCTGACCGCCACGCCCGCGATCATCGTGGTGGCCTACCTCATTCGCTACCTGGCGGTGAGTATGCAATCGGTGGAGTCCGGTTTTGAGCGCGTTGGTATCCGCGCCCACGAATCCGCACGCCTGCTCGGTGCCGGGCCGCTCAGGGCCACGGCCACGGTGGATGTGCCGATGATTCGCTCGGCGCTGATCGGCGCCTTCCTCTTGGCGTTTATCGACATGATGAAGGAACTTCCCATCGTGTTGATCCTGCGCCCCTTCAACTTCGCCACCTTATCCACCCGCGTCTTCGAGTACGCCAACGATGAGATGATTCCTGAGTCCTCGCTATCAAGCCTGCTCATTATCGGTATTGCCATGATCCCCATTGCCTTGATCGTGGCACGCCAATCCCAGGAGAACCCACATGTCTAGCATCCAGCTTGTCGACGTCACGTTCCGCTACCCGCACGCCTCCCAAGACCAATTAGCCAACTTCAACCTCGAAGTGGCCCCCGGGAGCTGCACCGCACTGCTGGGTCCGTCTGGATGCGCCAAAACCACGGTGCTCAGGCTCATCGCAGGCTTGGAACGCCCCGCCTCCGGGGAGGTGCGCATTGGTGATGCGTGCGTGGCTTCGTCGACAAGCTTCCAAGCCCCGGAAGCCCGTGGCATCGGCCTCGTGTTTCAAGACTATGCGCTTTTCCCGCACATGACGGTGCAGCGCAACGTGGAATATGGGCTGCGCGGCATGAGCCGTGAGCAGCGCAAACAGCGCGTGGCCGAAACGCTCGACATGGTGGGCTTAAGCGAACTCGCCTCGCGCTACCCCCACCAACTTTCCGGCGGCCAACAACAGCGCGTGGCCCTTGCCCGCGCCCTTGCCCCCAGGCCCAAAGTGCTGCTGCTTGACGAGCCCTTTTCCAACCTCGACGCCAACCTGCGCGAACAAGTACGCCAAGAAGTGCGCGAACTACTTCAACGCGCCGGCGTGACCAGCGTGCTGGTCACCCACGACAGCGCCGACGCCCAAGCCCTGGCCAGCGACATCGTCTACATGCAGCCGATCACCGCCTCGCACACGACGAACTAACCACGGCCACAAACGGCGCACCACCAGCAACTGCACCAACGCCCAGCACGCCATACCAGCGGCCAACGACGCCACCACACCAACCCAAGGATTGGCAATCCGGGCAAGAATATCGAACTGCAAGATATAGCAATACAGCGACGCCGCAGCCAACAAGCCCACCGGCCTCAAAGCCCAACGCGGCAAAGGAAGCTGCGGCACCCACAACAGCAACGCCGCACCAATGAGCACATACCCCCACTGCCACAGCGTCTCAAACATGCCCCAAGCAGCAACGGCAGTAAGCAACCACGCCACAATCTTCTGAGCCTGCTGCTGCGCATTACGCACCAACACACCGGCAGCCAACAGCCACATCGCCCCCAAAGGCCCATGGCGCAAATGCGCGGGATCGAAAATCTCCATGCCATAACGCGGCACCAACATCAATCCCAACATCACCAACGCACCCGCAAAACCATCGCGAGCATATAAACGCCACAGACTCGGCACACAAGACAACGCCGTGAGCACGACCATGCCAAGCAAGTACGTCTCAATAAACCAGAACAGCCACGTAGAACCCTGGCTCTCCCACAACCACTCAATCAACAGCACATTGGACCAGCCATAGGTGCCCGTAATGAGCACACCCACCAAAGAAATCAACGAAGTAGGAATCGCCACAGCCGCACACGTGCGCGCCACACGGCGCACACGATCCCGCGCCGAAGGCAACGCAAAAGCAAACGCAGCCAACTGATACCCCGCCACCAACAACAAGGTATGCGCCCCGCCCAAAATGCGCGCCAAATTTGCGTGATTCAGCACAATCGTCAACGCCGCCACAGCGCGCAACACCATCGGCGTATCCGCGCGCACCGTCGAAGCGCTCCGCGTAGCCAAAATTTGCTCCAAAGGCACATGCTGCCAATTCGGCGGCAAATCATGATGGCGGCCGAGCAGGGAGGCGGCGGCGACGTGGTTGAGGCTGGTGCCGCCGTTGTGCACAAAGGACTTCGACACATCCACCTCTTCTAGATATATACCTAGAAGATGGGCGAGCTTTGGCAATGTACCCGACCCAGCCCACTGCTGATCCACCACCTGCTTCGCCCGCCGTTTATCGGGTTTGCCATTGGGCAAAAGTGGCAGCGTTTCGGTGGTGGCCACTCGCACATGTGCCCCGTCGAGCCCGGTGGCGGCGATGAGTTCGGTGGTGTTGGGGGCGGTGCTTTGCGTGGCGAGCACGCGCACGGCTGTGTCGTCGCCGGTGACGATGGCGTGGATATTTTCTTTGCTCAATTGCGCTTGGATTTCCGGCAGGGCGATGCGCAGCCCGGCAATTTTGAGAAAGTCGCTGCTGCGCCCGTGGATACGCACGATGCCATCGTCCACGCTGCCGAGGTCGCCGGTGCGCAATTCGGTGATCATGCGCCCCAAAGCGAGGTCGTCTTGGTGCATGGCATAGCCCAGCATCACCCCAGGCCCGCGAAACACCAGCTCGCCTTCTTCCACGCGCATCTCGGAGCCGCGAATCACTTCCCCCACCGCGTCGGGATGCTCCAAGCTTGTCGACGGCCGCGTAATGGTCATCCGCGCACTCGCCTCGGTTTGCCCGTACATCATGGAAAACGCGATGCCTTGTGCGCCCAGGCGCTTGGACCACTGCTTGGCCAAATGGGCATCGAGTTTGCCGCCGGCCTGATACACCAGGCGCAGCGAAGCAGGCGCCGGATCAAAAGTAGGTGTGGTTTGGGCCAGTTCGAGCATGTGCGGCACCACACCAATATTGCTCACTTGGAACTTGCTCAAATTCTGGTGCAGGTCTGGGTCGTTCATGCTCCACTCGCCCACAGCCAGGCAGCCGCCAACCAGCAGGTGCGTATGCAGCACCGAAAGCCCGAAAGAATAATGCAGCGGCAATAAGGTTGCGCCCACATCCGAGGGCTCAAGCCCCAAACCGTCGATGATGGCATCGGCATTGGAGTGCAGATTCTCAGCCGAAAGGCGCACCAATTTGCTCGAACCCGTCGAGCCGGAAGTGCTCAATAGCACGGAAAGTTCGGGGTGCAGCTCGATCGGCTGATCATGCAAAGTGACCATGGTTTGGCCATCCATGCGCGCATTGGGCTGATAAGGCTGAGCGGCCTGATCCCCAGCCACCAAGGCCACATGGCCTGCCTGGAGCACGCCAAGGTAGCCGATGATGGCGTCGATGCTTCGTTCAAAAGGCACCTGAACCAGCAGGCGCTGGTTGGAGGCGAGGGTGGCAGCGCAGGCGCTGACCGCTTCGCTGAGCTGAGTGTGGCTCAACGTGCCTGTTGCACTTCGGAGCGCGGGTGCGTCTGATTGGTGGAGGAGCGCACGGGCGAGATTCATGGGGTTACCTCAACATAGGGACGCCTAAAAGAGTTAAGGGTATCCTATCCATTATGAATCCCGAGGTAGCAATCGTGGTGTATCGCATCCCCCTCAGCGTTGCCGGTGCAGACCTCGAAGAGCTACTCAATACGAAGGATCGGGCGCAGCTTGAGCAGTTTGTGCAGCCGGCGGATCGGGCCAGGCGTTTGCTCGGTCATGCCCTCCTCCCTCTTCTAGATATATATCTAGAAGAGCAGGTGTGTCCGGAATGCGGAGCCGAAGGCCACGGCCCGGTCCAAACCACTACTGGTTTCGTCTCCATCGCCCACTCGGGCCAGTGGGTGTATGTGGCTTTTGCTGATGCTCCGGTGGGGGTGGATGTGCAGCGTTTGCCTTGCCCGGATGGGTGGGCGCGACACGAGGCGCAGGTGAAGTGCCCTGCTGCGCGTTGGGTGCGCGATATTGAGGCCCCGGATGGGTATGTGGCGGCCTTGGCGGGGGTGCAGAAAAGCAAACAGCACGCCCTGAAGGATGGGGGCGTGCTGTTTGAGCAGTGGCGTTATTCGCGTTCGGCGTCTTCGCGGGCGACCTCATAAAGCGCTCGGCCCATCACGAAGGAGCCGATGGCGAGTACCACCAGCAGGCCGGTGATGGCGAGGGCTGCGACGACGAGGTCGCTGATCAGGAAGGTGCCTGCGCCGATGTCGTGGATGAGTTTGGCAATGATCAACAGTGGCAGCGCGAGGCTGGTGTTGGTGCTGAGCACATTGGCGCGGGTGAGCGGGTCTTTGCCGCGCCAGACGGCCAGGGTGGTCAAGGCGATGACGATGCAGGCGATGATCACGATGGCGGCGGCGATGATATCGAACATTAGCGGCGTCCCTTCGAGATGATGCGTGCGGCCGACATGGTGGGCAGCACGCCGCCGATGATGGCCACGAGCAGCAGCACATCGTAGGCGATCTGGGTGTCGTGGGTCATGGACCACAGCACGTAGAGGCCGATGAGGGTGTAGAACACCAGGTCGCTGACGACGGCGCGGCTAAAGGCATCCTTGCTGCGCAGGATGAGCGCGAGCGCTGCAAGTGCGCAGACTCCCAACACGCCCACAGCTACATAGATCACGGTGAGAAACATGGTTAGGGCGTCTCCTTTCGCTCCGGCACGGGTGCGGGCTGCTCGATGGTGGCCGATGCAAGGTCATGGTGGATGGAGCGAACGCTGGGCGCCATCGTGGCTTCCATGTGCGCAAGATCTTCCAGTACCGCTTTCGGATCAGAGCCATACACTGCGTGCACCAGGAGGGTGTGGTCTTCTCGCAGGCCAATGCTCATGGTGCCTGGGGTCATGGTGATGGACACGGCAAAGGCGGTGATCTGCCAGTCTTTGCTCAGACGCAGGGGATAGTGCACCACGATGGGGTCCATGCCCTTATTGCCTTTGAGCGTATCTACCAGCACCGTGTTGGCCGCCAGGACGATCTGCCAGACCAGCCACAACACATATTTGATGGCGTGCATTTATTTGCCTCCTAGGTTGCTGCTGGCGTTGGCCTGGACGTCGAGGGGCAAGCCCACTGCTTCATCACCGAGGACGGCTTGTTGGTAGGCGGGGACGTCGAGAAGCCCCTCGGCGGCCTGGTTGGTGAGTTCGAACATCGGCCCTGCGGCAAGGAACATGCCAAAGGAAATCACGATGAGCATGGCGCTCGGCGCGAGTCGGAGCCAACGAACTTTCAGCCCATCGGGGTAGCGCTCCTTATTCAGCGGCTGGCCCCAGAAGGTTTCGCGCCACAGGCGCATCATGGAAAGGAAGGCGCCGAAGCTTGCCACCACGATCACGGCGATCACGATCCAGGAGGCGATATCGCCAGGCTGGGCCGCTGCCACCACGAGTGCCACTTTGCCCCAGAGGCCGGAAAATGGCGGGAAGCCAACCACGGAGAACGCACCTGCGGCAAACACAGCCGCCACCCAGGGGTCGCGGTGGGCGAGGCCGTGGAGCTTGGAAATCAGGTCGGTGCCGTAGGTTTCTTCCACCGCGCCGGTAGCCAAGATGAGCGAGCCGACGGTGATCATGTGGTGCAGCATGTAGAGGATGCCGGCGGCCAGAGCCGCGGGCTCATTGCCGGTGGCAAAGGCAAGCATGACCAGGATGAAGGGCATGCCATTGACCATCTGGTAGGAGATCACGCGGCGCATGGAGTTTTCTGCCAAGCCGGCATAGGCGCCCACCAGCATCGAAAGCGAGCAGATCACAATGATCAGCCACATCCAGCGGCTATCCAGATCGAAGATCACCACGTAGATGCGGAAGATCATGTACACCGCCACCTTGGTGTGCAGGCCAGAGAACAGGCCCATCACCGATGCCGAGGTGGAGGGGTAGGAGCGTGGCAGCCAGGTGTGGACGGGGAAAATGCCCGCCTTGACGGCCAAGGCAATGATGATCACGCCCATGGCCACGGTGATGGGGCCATTGCCCGCGGCTGCGCCTGAAAGCGCTGCGATATTGACGGTGCCGCTGACACCGTAGAGCAGTGCCACACCGGCGAGCAGCACGGTGGAGGTGGCCAAGTTGACCAGCACGAAGGTGCGTCCGGCGGAAAGCCTTGCCCAGGTGCCCGTCATGGCCAGCAGGCCGTAGGAGGGCATGAGCATGACTTCGATAAAGACGAAGAAGTTGAACAGATCGGCCGTCATCAGCGCGCCCATCACACCGCTAAGAAGCATGAGCGATAGGGGTGCGTAGTAGCGTGCGCGTGTTTCGCCCACCACGATGGCAAACCAGTTAGAGGCGAAGGCCACGATGGAGGTGGTCACCATCATCACGGCGCTGAATTGGTCGGCGGCAAAGGGGATGGCCACGCCGCCGATGTAGAGGCCGATGGAGTGTGCCTGGGTGCCGTTGGCGGTGATGTAGGCAAAAAGCCAGGCGCCAGCCAGTCCCGTCAGCACTGGGGTCACGAGCGCGGTGATATCGCGGAAGGCGCGCCAAGGTGCGAGGGTGGTCAGTGCCACCGCCACCAGGGGTAGGCCTACAAAGAGGGGAAGAACATAATCCATTAGTGCTTCGCCTCCTCAGAGCGCGATTCCATGCGCTTGGCGTTGTGGTCGAGGTTTTCTGCTACCTCGGCGCCCGAGATGGAACGGCCGAGGGTTTGCAGCGGCGAATCCTCATCGGCCACCTCTTCGGCCAAGGTGTCATCGGATCGGCCGAGCCCGGAGAGGGTGAGCATGTACGTGGTGGTAGCCATCGCGATCACGATGGCGGTCAGCACGAAGGCTTGGGGCAGCGGGTCGGCGGCATCCGCAAGATCTGTGATGTTGGGGAATGCCTCGCCGCGCCACTTGGGCACACCGGTTGCCAGGATGAGCAGGTTTACGGCGTGGCTAATTAGCGTCATGCCAATTACCAGTCGCAACATGCCGCGCTGCAGCACCAGGTATGTGCCACCGGCGGCTAGCAGCGCAATGGTCAAAGCCAGGATCATTGTGCTTGCTCCTTCTGGATTTGCTTAATGGTTTGAGCCTTCCTGCGTTCCCCGCGCTTTGGACGGGTGGCCGTTTCATGTTCGAAGGGCTTGCCGTCTGGGAAGTTCGGGTCGTCGTCTTCGCGTGCGCTGACTTCCGGTGCGGATTGCAGTGGCGAATTGTCTTTTGTAAACGTCAGTTGCTTGCGGCTCATGCCTGGGCGCAGGTAGCTGCCCAGCACATTGATGGCCATGCTGAGCATGCCCATCACCGCCAGGTACACGCCCACGTCGAAGATCATCGAGGTGGTCCAGTGATTGCCGGCGAAGTGCCCATGCAGTGCGTAGAGGAATGAGCCCTTGATCAGGCCAATAAAGCCCGAGATCAGTGCGAGCAGCACACCGACGCCGGTGAGCTTGGCTGGTGTGTACACATCCACGATGCGCTGGTCGCGCGGGAAGGAAATGTAGGAGATCATCAACGCGCCACCGAAGATCAGCGCGGCAATGAAGCCACCGCCGGGGCTGTTGTGGCCGCGCATGAATACCAGGAAGCTCACAACCGCAAGGGCAGGAATGAGGAAGCGAAGCAGTTGCTGCGCTGGGATGGCATTGATGCGGGCACGCCCGAAGGGGGAGGGGTGGGTGCCACGTTGGAAGGGGTAGCGCGGCATGGAGGTCACCACCGCGGCGATCACCACGGCAGCCATGCCCAACACCGTGAGCTCGCCCAAGGTATCGAAGGCACGGAACTCCACCAGGATGGTGTTGACAATATTGTCGCCACCGGTGATCTCCGGGCCGTTATTGAGGTACCACAGTGAGAGCTCGGTGCGTTCGCGCCTGCCAAGCAGACCATAGGCTGCGCCGAAGGTGACCAGACCAACTAGCACCGCCATCACGCCAGCACCAATGCGGCGCTTGGGCTTGGTGGGGTGGAAGGTTTCTGGCTGCTGGCGAACCACCAGCATCATGATCACCACGGTCAGGGCCTCTACCAGCAACTGCGTGAGTGCCACGTCGGGGGCGCCGAGCGTGAGCATCTGGAAGGTCACGCCCATGCCGGCCACGCCGAGCAGCACCACACCAGTCAGCCTGGAGGAGGTGCGCAGCAGCAGCACGAGTGCCAGCGCCACGATGCCCAGGGGCACCAGATCGCTCCAGCGATCCATGCCCTCTACGCGCGGGGCAACGGGTGCACCGTCGATACCGCCGCTGATCAGCGTGCGGATACCCACCGTGGCGCCCAGGGCGATGATGAGCACGAACATGGCGGCCAGGTGGCGGGTGGGGCTTAGAGAATCAGCCATCTTGCCCACGGCCTTGCCGTAGCCTGCCATGCCGCGCACGGCGGTGTTGAGCAGCTCATTGCCGCTGCGCCACGCCAGCTTGCGGCCATCGAGTGCTGCCCAAATCTGCTTGCGCATCACAATGCCAACCACGCCGAGCACCGTGACGGCGATAGAGATCGCCAGCGGCACATTGAAGCCGTGCCAAAGCGCTAGGTGGGTGTGGGGATCTTCGGATACGGCGGCTACGGCCGAGCTGATGGGCTTATCAAGGGCCGATACGAAGAAGACGATGGGCAAGGAAAGTACGCCGGGAATGGCGGCTGGAAGCCACAGCGAAATGGGCGCTTCCTTGGTTTCCGACATGTCGCGGTCGCCGTCGATAAAGCCATCGCACACGATGCGCGCGGAGTAGGTGAAGGTAAAGAGTGCACCAATACCTGCGGCGATGAGCAAGATGGCGGCAGGGCCGTTGCCGATGGGGGCTTCTTCAAAGGCGGCCAGCATGCCTTCTTTGGAGATAAAGCCGAGGGTCGGCGGCACGGCAGCCATGGAGGCCGCTGCGATGCACACTGAGCCGAAGGTAAAGGGCAGCAGGCGCCAGGAGGAACCAAGGCGCGATGCATCGCGGGTGCCGGTTTGGTGGTCTACCACGCCAATGAGCATGAACAGGCTGGACTTGAACATGGCGTGCGCCAGGGTGTGCACCAGTGCCGCGGCCAAGGCCAAGGGGGTGCCAACGCCGATGGTGGCAACGATCCAGCCCAGGTGCGACACGGTGGAGTAGGCGGTGAGCTTTTTCAGGTCCGATTTCTGGATGGCAAACAGCGAGGCCATCACGGCGGTGACAATACCCACCACAATGAGCAGCCAGTTCCACGTGGCGTTGTCGTGGAAGATGGTGCTAAAGCGCATGAGCAGGTAAATACCTGCCTTCACCACGGCTGCGGCGTGCAGGAATGCAGACACCGGGGTGGCTGCGGCCATGGCCTCTGGCAGCCAGAAGTGGAAGGGGAACTGCGCCGATTTGGTAAAGGCCGAAACGGCGATGAGCACGGCGATAGTTGAGCTCAAGCCGGGTTTTTCGGCCCATACATCGCTGGCCAAGATCCCAGAGATGCTGGTGGTGCCGGTTTGGGTGGCGGCGATGGCCAGCGCGCTGAGCATGGTCAGGCCACCAATGAAGGTGAGGATCAAGGTGCGCTGGGAGCCAAGCTCACCGCCGGTGCCGCCGGAGCGTGCGATCAGCATGAAGGAGGCCAAGGAGACGAGCTCCCAGGCGATGAAGAGCACGAAGGCGTCGTCGGCAAGCACGAGCATCAAGATGCTGGCGGTAAAGGCCGTCATGATGGTGTAGAAGCTGGTGTTGCTTCTATTCTTCGATAAATAGGCAGAAGAATAAATGAACACCACCGCACCAATGAGCAGCGCAAGCAGCGCGAAAAAGACGCTGAGCGCATCGGCTTTAAGCGCGAAGTTCACACCAAGACCGGGGCCGAGGAGGTCGGGCACCCAGGTGGCTTGGTAGCTCAACGCTTTGCCGTCGTAGATGTCGGGGAGCTGCCGAATTAATAAGATGGCTGCAAAAATGAAGATGCCTGCAAGCGGCCAGCCAGCGGCGCGATCAATGAGTTTGACCAGAAGTGGCGAAACGGCGATCGCGAGCGCGGCTAGCGCTAGAACATACAAAAGGGTCACAGTGGTTTCACACCCATTGAGGTAGGAACTCGTGGCCTGTTGGATCTTGTGGGATCACAAGCAAACAAAAGGCAATCGGGCACAACTAACGCCTCAACACTACCAGTTGGGCATAGGGGATCTCACACGGCGATCCAGGTAGAAAGCCCCACAAAAATACCTGCTTTACGCGCGCGCCGTGAACGCAAACGCCCTGCAAGGGGCTAGGTTTGTTAAACCATGAGCCCCATTTCTAAGCCCGAGGCCACCGGAAAGCGTGTGATCGCTTCCATTCTCCTGGCAGTCCCCCTGCTTGCTGGTGTAGGCGTGGCGGCAACAAGTGACACCCAGATCGCATCCACCTGGACTAATAGCGAGGAGTCTCAGGGTGCACCCGCGGCGGTGGCGATGCCCGATCTCAGCGAGGTGCGCAGGGCGGTAGGCAATGCCAACGCCCAGTCCTCGATGCTCCAAAGCGGCACCAAGCAGCTTGTCGACGGCACCGAGAAGCTCAAAACCGGCTCCCAGGCCCTAGGCGATGGCGTGCATGAGGCGCGCGATGGTTCTCAGCAGCTTGCCAATGGCATGACTGAGATTCAGGCGGGTACCGCACAATTAGGCGATGGTGCAACCAAGGTTGCCGATGGCGTGGAGGCCGCGGTGAATCAGATGGTGGGCCTGGAAGCTGCCAGGGGGCAGATCTTAACGGCTATTGAAGATGCCCAGTCCGATGTAGAAAACAGCGTGGATCCGCGCGCTGCGGAGATGAAGCAGCGCCTGGCTGAATTCCATGCCCGCGTGGAGGCCGCCGCCCTCGATGAGGGCACGAAGGCGCAATTAGAAGAGTTGCGCAATGGATCGCGCGAGGTGGCCAATCAGCTTGCCGTGCCAGGCTATAGCTATCACGACGGCATTTATAGCGCCACGAAGGGCTCCAAGGATTTGGCCAGTGGGCTCAATAGGTTATCGGGTGGCGTGGATGAGGCCACCAGTGGCGTGGATCAATTGGATGAGGGCGTGAAAAAGATTGACTCCATGGCTCAAGACACCCGCGCCAAGCTCGCCGCGGCGCAGCGCGCGCTGCCTGCCGTTACCCCAGGCACGCAGGAGGCCGAGGAGGCGGGCGTGAGCCAGTCGCTTGCGCCACTTTATGCCTTCTTTATTGCAGCCGGCATCATGTTGGCCGCTGCAACGCGGGTGCGTGATTGGCGCGGTGGTGCCCTAGCGATTGTGGCTCTTGGCGTGCTCGGTGCGGTGCTCGTCGCTGTGTTGGGCGTGGGCATGAGCGTTGGTGCTGCCATCGTTGCAGGCTTGGTGGGTGCGCTAAGCGCCGCGCTTTCTGCTGCAATGACGATGGCGCTGATGCGCATCCTCGGGCCTCGCATTGGCCTTGGCACAAGCTTTTTCGCCCTGCTTGCCCAGGTAGGCATCGTTGGTTGGGTGTGGAATAAGGCAGCGACTGAGTCGATTGCGTCTGGGCTTGAAGCGCTTGCGGCATTGATGCCGTTGAATTACCCAACTCTGGCGTTGAGCGCTGTGGGTAACCAGGTTGGCGGCGCGGCGTTGTGGGTGCCGCTGGTGGTGATGCTTGCTTTGATTGGGGCGGCAGCTGCGAGCTTGAAGATCGTCCCGGAATCTCGCACGGAGGACGTCGAAAAGCTAGCGATGTGACAATTGTTACGCGCGTGACTGGTGTGATTTGGGCTTGCGCGGTTGTTTTTAGGTAAAAGGTTCCGCTACGTTGTAATAACGAAATCATAACGACGGATAGACACTATGTCTGCACGCCGAAGAAAGGACCCACATGCGCAACCGCGTAGTCGCCTCAATCGCTGCCCTCGCCGCCAGCGCCAGCCTCATGCTTGCCCCCAATGCCTCGGCAGCGGAGCCGAATGCAGTGCTCATCGGTGATTCCGTCCCCGCGAACCCCTCCTTGGTGTCCTTCTTTGCCGGCAAAGTGATTGCCAACCCCTCCAGCGTGGTGCTGCCCGAGGGCGTATTCGTCAACCAGCTCGGCTGCGGCACCGATAACCGCATGTCCGACGCCTTCGGCCGCGGCGCAGGCCAGCCCACCGCCAACTTCACCTGTGCAGGTGCAAGCCTGGCCTCCGGCGGACGCCACGTGATCGACCTGATCAACGACGCAGCAGCCACCGGCCAGCTCGGCCCCCACACCACCCAGGTTGGCCTGCTCGCAGGTGCCAACGACACCTACCCCTACAACGGCAAAGAATCCCTGGAGCAAATCTTCACCCGCATCCACGTTGCCATGCGCGATGCCGTCAACCGCGTGAAGGAAGTAGCGCCCAACGCCCAGATCAAGATCCTGGACTACCCCACCATCGCACCCGATGGAAATGTCTGCCTGATCCGCGTGGCCCCCGGCCAGACCGTGCCTTTGTACCTGCAGGCCATGGCCGATTATGAAAACGGCCTGAGCAACACCCTGCGCACCGTCTCCCAGGAAACCGGCGTGAAGTTCGTCGATTCCAAGATCCCCACCGCAGGCCACGGCATGTGCTCCGATGACGCCTGGTACGCAGGCCTGATCGACTTCGGCGCCGGCCCGCACAAGCTGCCCGTACACGCCACCGACATCGGCCTCGACACCGTAGGCGAGTTCGCTGGTCGCGCCTAAGGCAGGCTCAGCGGAGCTCTAAAGGGCTCAGCGAAGCTTTACGGAGCCCAACATTCAAGCGCACCTTCGGGTGCGCTTTTGCTATTCCTCCCTTTTGTAGCCGTGCCCTAGAGCGCCGGGTTGAGCAGGCCTGGGCTTGGGCCTCGTCTGGGGCAGGGGATAAGAAAAACCGCAGCTCAGAAAGTGAAAGACTTGCTGAACTGCGGTTATTGGTCGGGATAACAGGATTTGAACCTGCGACCTCTTCGTCCCGAACGAAGCGCGCTACCAAGCTGCGCCATATCCCGGCATAACACCTGCGTGCTACCCAGAACAGCATAGTGAGCTGTGCCAGGAACTCCAAAACGGCAGGTCGCAGCTCAAACGCTGTTTGGGCACGCGTGTGCCCGTCGAAAAGCCTAAACTTTTTCCACCAGGCGCAGCAGCGTGGCAGAGGGCTTACAAAATAGGCGCACGGGCGCGTACTTAGATTGCCCAAGACCATTGCTTACATGCATAAACATGTCACCGAAGCGGTGCAGGCCCTTGCAGCGTTCGGGATCGATGCCACAGTTCGTTACCAATGCCTTACCCCCTGGCAGGCACACTTGGCCGCCGTGGGTGTGGCCGGATAAAGAGAGCATGTAGCCGTCTGATTCAAAGCGTTCCAGCACGCGGGGTTCGGGAGCGTGCAACAAGGCCAAGGAGAGGTCGGCTTCTGGGTGGGGCGGGCCTGCGATCTCCTCATAATTGTCAAGATCGTGGTGGGGATCATCCACCCCGGTAGCAGCGATTTTCAGCCCCGAGGCCTTGAACTCATGGCGAGCCTGATTCGCGTCCATCCAACCGTGTTCCACAAAAGCTGCTCGCATGCCCTGCCACGGCAATTCCACGCGGCTGACCTTGCGTTTTTTGCCCAGCAGATACTTCAAGGGATTGACGGGCCTGGGCGCAAAATAGTCATTGGTGCCAAACACAAACAGACCCGGACGGCGCAGCAGCGGCTCAAGGGCACGCAGCACACCTGGCACGCCTTTTTGGTCGCTTAAGTTATCGCCGGTATTGACCACCAGGTCGGGATTCAGCGCGTCCAAGGAGCGAACCCACTCCTGCTTCGCGTGCTGGGTGGGGATCATGTGCAGGTCGGAGATGTGCAGGATGCGGAAGGCATCTCGACCATCGAGGGTGCCCGGCTCAAGGATGGGTACTTCTACCTCGTGGAGCTGGAACTGGGTGCATTCGCGCATCGCCCAGCCCAAGGTGGCAGCCCCGCCAAGCGCAAGACCGCCGAGTGCACGTGCCGTTACCTGAATAATTGAAGCCACTCGATCAGCCTACCGGTACTCTCAAGGTATGAGTGAACTCAAGCAAACCATCCGTCAAGACCTCACCACCGCCATGAAGGCTCGCGATAAGCTCAGCACCTCCGCATTGCGCATGTTGCTGTCGGCGATCCAGGCCGAGGAAACCAGCGGTGCTCGCCATGAGCTTGACGACGCCACCGTGCTCAAAGTCATCGCCCGGGAAATTAAAAAGCGCAAGGAATCCGCCGAGGTCTATGCCCAAAACGGCCGCCAAGAACTTGCCGATACTGAACTGGCAGAGGCCAAAGTATTCGAGCAGTACCAGCCAGCCCAGCTTGATGATGCCGAGCTCGAAGCCCTCGCTCAGGACGCAGTAAAAGAAGCCGCCGGCGATGGCGAGGTTTCGATGAAGCTCATGGGCAACGCCATGAAAATCGCCACCGCCAAAGCCGGTGGGCGCGCCGACGGTAAGCGCCTCAGCGCCGCGGTACGCGCAGCGCTGCAGGGCTAGCTAAGCGTCGCTTCTGGCATTACTGCCCCAGGAGCCTCCGGATGGAATCGGTGATGCTGTCTACGTCCTGGCTCGGAATCTCTGGCACCGGCGGAATAGACGGCACTACCGGTTGCGGTGCTGGCCTGCGCGCCGGGCTGCCATCGGAGATATACAAGGTGATGGTTGAGCCCTTACGCAGTGGTGTGGGCACGCTGGTGCGAAGCACCTGATTCTTGGGTTTGCCGTCGCCTGCAACGTATTGGCGCACGACCTTATAGCCCTGCTTTGTAAGCTCACGTTCGGCGCTGGATACATCGCGGCCAATGAACTGATCCCCTAAGGTTGCCGAGCGTCCACGGCGGTAGGTATCACCAATCGGCGCCAGATTGCCCTGCTGGGCAATATTGCTGCCGTTCGCCGCGGAGAACCACGTGCGCGCCGGCTCATCGCCACCGTACAAGCTGCCTGCACCGCATTGCTGCACCGGCGAGGTGCACAGCGGAGCCACCGAGGTGCCATCGTTGTAGATATAGGTCACGGCGGCATAGGCGGAGTTAAAGCCCATAAACGCTGCCGACTGGTGCGACTCGGTGGTGCCGGTTTTCGCAGCCAATGGGGTAGACCAATTAAAGGCCTTCGCGGCATCCGCGCCGGTGCCTTCAATCGTGTCTTTGCTCAAGGCCTGCCCAAGGGCGTTGGCGGCATCGGCATCCATCGCATTTTCGCAGTCAGGGCGCTCTAGGAATACCTCATTGCCTTCTGCATCGGTGACATTTTCAATGGGGTTCGGTTCGCACCAGCGACCATCCGAGGCGATTGATGCGGCCACATTCGACATTTCCAGTGCGTTAATGGCGGTAGGCCCAAGGGTATAAGAGCCGAGGTTGTGGTCTTTCATGTATTCGGCAATGGAGGCTTCACCATCGAAGGTGCCTGCTTCCTTATAACTTCTTAAGCCCAGCTTCACCGAAAGATCCACCACTTTATCCACGCCCACTTCGCTAATGAGCTTCACAAACGGCGTGTTGGGTGAATAGGCCAAGGCGTCTTGTAGCGACATCCTTGAGGCATAGGAGCCGGAGTTTTCCACGCAGTAGGTGTTGGCGGGGCAGTTGCTAGCGCCGCCTTCACCCAGGCCCTTGGCCTCATAGCGGGTGGGCACATCGAGCATGGTGTCGAGCCCGTAGCCATCTTCAAGCGCGGCACCGGCGGTAAAGATCTTAAACACCGAACCAGCACCGGAGCCCACCAGCGATGCCGTCTGCGGCAGCACTGTTTGGCCGGCTTCAAGGTCGAGGCCGTAGTCGCGAGAAGAGGTCATGGCCAAAATCTTGCGGCTATCCTTGCCGGGCTCAATCACATTCATCACGTTGGCCACCCCTGGGGTAGAGGCGGGTACTTGCCCGGTCACTGCATCATGCGCAGCGGCTTGTACCTCGGGGTTTAAGGTGGTGCGAATGGTATAAGAGCCCGAGGTGATCGTGTCCAGGTCCAGGCCTTTTTCGCCCAGGTACTTCAATACATAATCGCAGAAGAAGCCGGCATCGCCTGCGGCGATACAACCATTGGGCAGCCCGCCAGGCTGTTCTTGCACACCAAGCGGCTCGCCCTGATACCGCGCGGCATCCTCGGGAGTAATCGCCCCTGTTTCTGCCATGGCGCCAAGGACTTCATTGCGACGATCAGTGACAGCTTCGGGGTTGGTGTAGGGGTTGAAGTAGGAAGAAGACTGCACAATGCCTGCAAGCATCGCGGCCTCTGGAATATTCAGCTCCGCTGCTGGCTTGCCAAAGTAGGTCTGGGATGCGGCCTCCACGCCATAGGCGTTATTGCCGAAGGGTACGAGGTTGAGGTAGCGAGTCAGGATCTCGTCTTTGCTCAGGTTCTCGTCGATGCTCGAAGCCATGCGCATCTCGCGCAATTTACGAGGAATAGATGTCTCTGTTGCTGCTGCCTGCTCATCGGGATTATCCGAGGCCACGAGGAGCAAGTAGTTCTTCACATACTGCTGATCCAAGGTGGAAGCACCCTGTTCCACGCCGCCGGCAAGCAAGTTGGTGGCCATAGCGCGCAGATTGCCTTTGAGGTCTACGCCATTGTGCTCATAAAAGCGACGATCCTCGATGCTGACGATGGCAGCTTTCATCGGCTCCGCGATGGCCTCAGATGGCACCGAGTAGCGGCGCTGCTTATATAGCCACGCCATTGGCTCATCGTTGGCGTTGAGGATGGTGCTGACACCGGGGGTAGCTCCGAAGGTGAGATCGTCAATATTTGATTGCATCGTCTCGTCCGTGCGCTCAATAGCCACACCGGAGATAGCTGCAACAGGGGTAAGCACCACGGCAGCGATCGTGCCGGCGGCGAGTGCGCCACCGACCATTTTGATCAGAGATTTCCCTACAGACACGGTTACACCCTACTGGCTTCCTCGGCTGCGGAAAAGAAGCTGAGACTTACCCCCGTCCGAATGAATGCCCATGTGACCCGCTTGGGGGTAACCCATAAAGTGTGATCCATTCGCTAGATAGGTAGGTGGGCGAATAGAATTACACATGTACGTTTTCGGCGCTTGAGCTTTAGCGTCGATCGGGTCCCCAATGTGTGGCAGGAGGCGTTCAACGTGACCACCTCGTTGATCAAAGAAACCAGGCGTGACCCCTTTGCGGTCGAGTCCAATGAGCTGGATGTGACAAGCCCCCGGGGTGAATGGGTGATGAGAGCTACTTGCCGTCACGTGGATCCTGATGCTCTATTCGTCCGTGGCGCTGAACAGCGCCAGGCCGCCACCATCTGCGATGGCTGCCCGGTACTGATGCAGTGCCGCGCCGATGCTTTGGATAATCGCGTGGAATTCGGCGTATGGGGCGGGCTTACCGAGCGTCAACGTCGCGCCATTTTGCGCAAGAATCCCCACGTAGATAACTGGGCAGAGTTCTTTGCTCAGGGAGGCGAGCCCGTCGGGCTGTAATGGCGCTTGGCCATCTTGGCATTAGTATGTGCCCTATGAACAAATGGGAATACGCAACTGTGCCACTTATTACTCACGCCACCAAGCAGATCCTCGATACGTGGGGTGAAGATGGTTGGGAGCTCGTGGCAGTGATGCCCGGCCCGAACCCGGAAAATGTCGTGGCCTACCTCAAGCGCCCGGTGCAAGCATGAGCACACCTTCTGAAAAACTCGCAGAACTCGGCCTGAAACTGCCGGAGGTTGCAGCACCCGTTGCCGCCTATGTGCCCGCTGTGCGCGTTGGCAATCAGGTATGGACCTCGGGCCAACTGCCCTTTATCAACGGCGAACTTCCCGCCACCGGCAAAGTCGGTGGGGATGTCAGTGCCGAAGATGCTCAAGATTATGCCCGCACTGCCGTGCTCAACGCCTTAGCTGCGGTGGATAGCTTGGTGGGCATTGATCATGTCACCCGTGTGCTGAAGATCGTGGGCTTTGTGGCCTCTGAGCGCGACTTCGGTGGCCAGCCCGGCGTGATCAATGGCGCAAGCGAATTGATTGGCCAGATCTTTGGCCAAGCCGGTGCCCATGCCCGCAGCGCCGTCGGCGTTGCTGAACTTCCTTTGGGTGCTCCCGTGGAACTTGAGCTGGTGGTCGAGGTAGACGCCCCTTAACGGGGGAGTGTTTGGGTGTCCGAATCTGCTGGTTTGGGTGCCTGATCCAAGAAAAGTTTTCCGTTTATCGGGGTCAGGGTGAGGGGTGAGACACTTCCACCCCAAGAACTAGTCGCGCGTAATAGATGTGTCCTAAGCTAAACCCTATGGAGCATCCCGCTTACAGTCAGCAGAGGCCGGTGACCCCGTCCACTTCCGTGGTTCTTTGCCCGAATCCGGGGTACGCGTCACTGGAAGGTACGAACTCGTGGATCATTCGCGCCGAGGAAGATCCTCGCGCCATCGTTATTGATCCCGGCCCTGCGGATGAAGGACACTTAAATGTCTTGCACCGTTATGCCGATGAAGTGGCGTTAATTCTTGTCACTCACCGCCACCACGACCACGCCGATGGTGCTGAGCGCTTCCGCCAGCTCACCGGTGCGCCCGTCCGGGCCTTTGATGCCGCATATTGCATGGGTGGTGAGGAACCACTTCGCGATGGAGAGATCATTGCCCTCGACGGTGTTACCCCGCAGATCGAGGTGGTGGCCACCCCTGGGCACACGGCTGATTCTGTGTCCTTCTTTATTTGGTCCGGCAAGCCGCACGAGTCCACCCTTGAGGCGATTGCCACAGGCGACACCATCGCCGGGCGCCACACCACCATGATTTCTGAGACTGATGGCGATCTTGGCCAGTACCTCGAAACGCTCGATCTTCTCGAACGTCGTGGCAAGGATGTGCACCTCCTGCCCGGCCACGGCCCTGATGGCGAGAACTTGGCTGCCTATGCCCGCAAGTACATTGATCGTCGCCACCAGCGTCTGGATCAGATTGTGCAGGCACGCAAGGAGCTGGGTGAAGATGCCAGCTTGAAGGAGCTTATCGACGCCATCTACGACGACGTTGATCCTGTCCTCCGTGGCGCTGCTGAGCAGTCCACCCGAGTGGCCCTGCGCTATCTCGACGCCCAATAACGCTTCAGACCACACAGCAAACGCTCCCGGCAACAAGGCCGGGAGCGTTTGTGTTTCTTGTACTAGCGTGCGCGCTTGGCAAGGTGCTCGGTGTCAATGATGAGCACCGATTTGCCTTCGAGGCGGATCCAGTTGCGGTGCGCGAAGGTGGCAAGCGCCTTGTTCACCGTCTCACGCGAAGCGCCAACCAGTTGAGCAATTTCTTCCTGGGTGAGGTCGTGGTTGACGCGAAGGGCGCCACCTTCCTGGGTGCCGAAGCGGTTGGCAAGCTGCAGCAGTGCCTTTGCTACGCGGCCGGGCACATCGGTGAAGATGAGGTCGCCAAGGGAGGCGTTGGTGCGGCGCAGGCGTCGAGCCAGCATGCGCAGAAGCTGCTCGGAGATCTCCGGGTAATCAGAGATCCACTTGTGCAGCATGGTGGAGGTCATGGTGGCTGCATGAACCTCGGTGACGCACACGGCAGAGGAGGTGCGCGGGCCTGGGTCGAAGATGGACAGCTCGCCGAACATGTCCGAAGGACCCATCACGGTGAGCAGGTTCTCGCGGCCGTCGAGTGCGTGACGGGCGAGCTTCACTTTGCCGGAGGTGATGATGTAGAGGCGGTCGCCTGGTTCGCCTTCTTCGAAGATCGTGGCGCCTCGGGGGAAGCGAACGGTCTCCAACTCCTTGATCAGATTCTCCACCGCCACAGGGGCGACCCCCTGGAAAATTCCGGCGCGGGAGAGGGTCTCTTGTACACCTTCCACGTAAGTACTCCTCATGTCGTCGACGCCTGGTGCTGCGTGCACCGCCGAAATTCGGTGGGCGTCGTGATCCGGTCAGTTGTGCGTTCCGCCTAAAAGGGGAAGTGACACAGCGGACATTATCTTGTTGTTCCTGAGTAACCTTACTATGTGGTTCGTCACGTCTGCACGTAATACTTTAGAATCGTCACATCTTGGGCGTCTTTGCGCTGCGCCGGGGGTAGTGTGTGGCAGCTCGCACAACCTAGAACTTGCGGAACTCCGCCCAGCCATATGTGGGAAATGTCCATATTGTCCTGGGATTCATGTCCGATTACGTGTGAATCTGTGGACTTTCCAAATCTTTTCTACCCCCTACCCCCGTTTGTGGGCAACCTTTTCAGCGTCGAATCCCGGCGATGATCTGTGGACCTGGCAACTATTGTGGTGGGCATGCCATCTCGATCGTCCACACAAAGCAGCAACACTGCCCTGGCAAAAACCAGGCGTGCCCGCAAAATCAACCGGATGCTCGCCCAGGCCTATCCAGATGCGCACTGCGAACTGAATTTTCGCAACCCACTCGAACTCACCGTGGCCACCATCCTTTCGGCACAATGCACCGATGCGCGCGTCAATACCGTTACCCCGGCACTCTTTGCCCGCTACCCCAACGCCGCGGCCTATGCCACTGCCAATGAGGCGGAGTTACAAGAACTCATCCACTCCACGGGCTTTTATAAAGCCAAAGCCCGCAACATCATCGGCATGGCCCAGCGCCTCGTGGCAGACCACGACGGCCAAGTGCCGGAAGATTTCGACGCACTGATCGCGCTTCCAGGGGTGGGGCGAAAAACTGCGCACTGTGTGCGCGGCAATGCCTTTGATTACCCAGGTTTAACCGTGGATACGCACTTTGGCAGGCTCGTGCGAAGGTGGGAACTCACCACAGAAAAAGACCCGGTGAAAGTCGAGCACATCATCGCGGCGATGATTCCTAAGAAAGAATGGACGCTATATTCTCACCGCCTGGTCTTTCATGGCCGCCGCGTATGCCACTCACGCAAACCGGCATGCGGTGCATGCCTGCTCAAGAAGGTGTGCCCAAGCTACGGCACCGGTCCCGTAGGCATCGAGGCAGCAGAATTAGTCAGCGGCCCCAATGCCGAGGCGCTCATTGCCATAGCAAGTGAACAGTAAACAAGGAGCAAAGGACCACCGTGCGCAAACCCATCATCACCTCCATCGTCGTATTCGTGGGCATTCTGGCCTTATTGTTTGCCCTGCTGCAGATGGGCAAGAAGGAAGAATCCGCCCAGGATGGCGTAGAGAGCAGCAGCAATGCGAGCATGCTGAGCGTCGATAAGCGACCAACCTGCCCCAAAGTGAACTTCGAAACTCCCCTGCCGTGCCTCGGCGCTGGGGTTGATAGTGCACCCGCGCAGGCTGAATACACCGTGGTGAATGTATGGGCCTGGTGGTGCGGGCCGTGCCGCGAGGAGCTACCCGCCATCGACGCCTTTGCCAAAGAGCACCCCGAATACGCGGTGGTAGGAGTCCACGCCGACCCGAATGCCGCCAATGGCGCTGCTTTGCTCAATGATCTCAACGTCGACCTGCCCAGCTACCAGGATGGCGAAGGCATGTTTGCCGCCACCTACGCACTGCCCAACGTGGTGCCCATTACCTTGCTGCTGGACCAAAACGGCAAGCTCATCGGCCAAAAAGCCCAGGTGTTCCACAGCGCTTCGGAGCTTGATGCCGCGATCAAGGCTATGGTGGATGGCCAATGAATCCAGACGCCAGCCCTTTAGCCAAGCTCAGCCCCGATAGCCCGGGTGAAAATATCACCCTGCAACCCGAGCGTGCCCCACTGTGGATGCGCGGGCTTGTCCGTGACGTGGATCAAGGACACCTCGACGCGCGCTTGCGCAAGGCCTTAAAACCCGATGCGGCCATTGATCATCGCCGCGAGGCATCGGTGCTGATCTTGCTTGCTGGCACAGAAACCTCCGCAGAACTACCGCATGATGCCGCGGTGCTGCTCACACACCGATCACCGCGTTTGCGTTCGCACTCAGGCCAGATGGCTTTTCCTGGCGGCAGGCGCGACCCAGAAGACATCAATGCCGTTGATTGCGCCCTGCGCGAGGCCTGGGAAGAAACGGGCCTTGATCGCCATAGCCTCAGCCCGCTGGCGCAACTGCCGGAGGTGCATATTCGCGCCACCGGCTACCCCGTGCACCCGGTGCTTGCCCACTGGCATAGCCCTTCTCCGGTTGGGGTGGTAGACCCAGGCGAAGCCGATGCCGTGGCCAGCGTGCCGTTGGCTGAGCTTCTTGCTCCAGAAAATAGGCTCACCGTGGCGCGCGGCGGTTGGCACGGGCCGGCGTTTCGCCTCAATGGCTTTATTATTTGGGGTTTTACCGGCGGTTTGCTCGACGCGATCATTACCCAAGCGGGATGGGAACAAGAGTGGGATCGCGATAGGCACTACGATCTGGTGGAAACCCTGGCTCGTTCCCGCAATAAAGAGGCAGTCGGGGATCAGTTGACCGAAAGGAAACCCACAGCGTGAGCCTCGGGCTGATCGTCGATATCGTCATCGTTGCCATCCTGTTCATCGCCTTTTTCGCAGGCTGGCGCCAAGGTGCAGTCTCCTCGGTGCTTTCCACCATCGGCGTGATCGCAGGACTCATTTGCGGCGCGGTGCTCGCCCCCTTGGCCATGCACTTCAGCGATTCCCAGGCCATGCGCTTTGTGCTTGCCCTAGGCGTGTTGGTGCTGCTCGTAGGCGTTGGCAACATGGCCGGTGCTGCGATTGGTGCTGCGTTTCGCGATGGCCTGATGTGGAAGCGCCTGCGCGGGCTTGATTCGCTGATCGGCGCCTGCTTCCAAACAGCCGCCGCGTTGCTGGTGGTGTGGCTGATCTCCATTCCCATTGCATCGGGCTTGCGCGGGCAATTGCCCCAGGCCGTGCAGGAATCGAAGGTGCTCGCGGAGGTCGATCGCCTCGCTCCCGCGCCGGTGAAGAGCTTGCCTTCGAAGATCTCCGCCATGCTCAACGATTCCGGCCTGCCGCCACTGGTTTCGCCTTTTACCCACGGCAACCGTCCGGTGGTCGATGCCCCGGATATCCAGGTCAGCGATGAAGAGCTGGTGCGCCGACTGCGCCCCTCGGTGATCCACGTGCTTGGCGAATCTCAACGATGCGCCCGAAGGCTCATGGGCTCCGGCTTTGCCGTGGATAACCAGCATGTGATTACCAATGCTCACGTGGTGGCCGGCACCCAGACCGTAAGTTTGGATACGGTGCTCGGGCTTAAAGAAGCCCAGGTGGTCTACTACAACCCAGAGATGGACATCGCCGTGCTTGCCACCGATGAACTCGACGTGCCGGCCTTGCAGTGGGCCCCGGAACCTGCCCAAACCGGCGACGATGCCATCGTGCTTGGCTTCCCCCAATCAGGGCCTTATACCGCCTCACCTGCAAGGATCAATGATCGCATCACTATTTCGGGGCCGAATATCTACGCCGGTGGCCGCGTTGAGCGCGAGGCTTATACCGTTCGAGGCAATATCCGCCAAGGCAATTCCGGTGGTCCGCTTGTCGACGCCAACGGCAACGTCCTCGGCGTAGTGTTTGGAGCCTCTGTGGATTCCTCCGATATTGGCTACGCCTTAACCGCACGCCAAGTACAAGAGGCCATCGGGGATATCGCAGCACTCCAAGCCCCGGTTGATACCCAAGAATGCGTGGCGCACTAGCGCTGCGCACCCTGTAGGCCACGTTCGACCTCAAGGGCAAAAGCGCTGAGGCTTCGCACAAAGGCCTCCGGCTGCTCTAGGTGTGCGCGTTGGCGCGCACCGGGGATGCGCTCGGTGCTAAAGCGTGAAGTGCAGCGCTTGGCGCCGCGGCGAACCAATACCCGAGACAGGGCAGAGGCGTCGCTGAGCATGCGCACGGGAAGATCCACTTTCTCCGTAGCCCAGCGCACAGGGGGCACATTGACCACATAGCGGGAGGTCTTGGCCACCGGTGTTGCCGTGGATTGAATGGACATGGCAGTAAATCGAAGCTGGAGTTCTTCTTCAAAGGCGGCGCTGCGCTGATACTCCAGGGAGGTAGCAGTGCGCAGATCCCTGCTAATGATGCGTTCGCGGTGGCCCCAGAACACCCGCGAGAGCACCTTAGGCAAGCGGAACATGCTGGTCATGGCCAGAAGATTGCTAAAGTGCCAGGGGTGCGTGATGATAGCTCGCCGCAAATCCAGGGGGTGGATGCTCCCAGAGGTGCAGAGGCTTTTTATCCGCTGCGGCTGGTTGGCTGCTGCCAGCCAGGCAATCGCTGCTCCTGCACCAATGCCAACGACGTGGGCTTGGCTATGCCCCAGGGTGCTAATGCACCCAAGCACATCACCTACTGCTTCGCGGTGGTCGTAGCCCTGTGGGGGTTTATCCGACATGCCATAGCCGCGCATATCAATGGCCGCGACGTGGAAGCCTCGATTCGCAAGCGGGGCAATCACATGGCGAAAATCAAACCAACCGCCAAAGGAATCGTGCAATAACAGCACCAAGGGATTATGGGGGTCGCCCGCGGTAGCGGCATGCAGGCGCACGCCGCGGGTGTGCAGCATCTGGTGTTGGAAATCGCCCTCCAAGGCCACCACCTTCGGTGAGAGCTTGCGCTTAGAGCGCTGCTGCGCACTGGGGAGGTTTGCAGTCACTGGGCTCGGGCTCACGGGATATTCCTCGGACGGGGGCTAGGCGGGGGCTGGATAGGGGGCATGTGGGGAAAATGAAAGCCAACACCCCGCAGCCCTGGTGGGCGCGGGGTGGGGAAGCATCTGCGGCTTAGCTATAAAGGCCGCGGGTCTTGGCGTCTTGATTTGCCTCAGCCTTGCCGGGGACCAGCGTTTTCAGCTCGCCTACCGATTCAATGGTCTTTTCGGGCTTGCCGATCTTCTTCACCTTGCGGTAGCCGAAGAGGGCGAGGATGGCTGCAAGCGCCACCATGATCAAAAAGACGATGAGGAATCCAGCCCAGCGATCCATCCACTTGGAAAGCAGCTCGGCCAGGAAGAAGAAAAAGAAGAAGGAGCTGTAGAGCGCCAGGGTGCCAGCTACGCCGAAGAGGCCGCCACCAATAGCGCCCTTTTTCGCCTCGGCGGCGAGTTCGGTCTTGGCCAGCTCAACCTCGGAGCGGAACAGCGAAGACATCTGCGCGGTGGCCTGGCTGACCAAACCGCCGATGGAGTCCTTGCTCACCGAATCAACATCGCTTAGCGGAATGGAGTTGACCTGCGCCTGAAACGTCTCTGCGCTGTCGGTGTAAAAACCACTGTCCTTGCTCACGGGATTGTCCCTCCACGATCGTTCTTTGGGGTATTTGCCTACGTAGTTACTCAATATGGTGCCACGAAACACTGCTTAAAGCGAAGTTGAACCCTATTTCTACAATGGTTCTCATGCCTTATGTCGCAGATTTTGCCGCTCACCCGGATCTTGCGCCTGCACTTTCGCAGGCGCATCTCGCCATTCAAGCGGTGCATCGCAGGCCGGTGAATTTAAGAAAATTCGCTCTCACCAGCTCAGAGTCTGCCGTTCGAGGAGCCGCCATGGCGCAGCGTTGCAGTGGTGTCGATCTGCAGCAGTGCATGGCTGCCTATAGTGTGCTTGCCCCCGATGTGGTGGAAGCCACCACCAGAACCTTCCTTCGGGCACCACTGCAAGTACTCGCCAAAATTGATGTGCTAGCCGGCGGCGATGGGCGCCCCCGCCAAGGCAGTGCCGCGCAACTCCAACAACTTGCAGCGCTGCTCCAACAGCGCCCACCAGCCGATGGTGCGATCCTTGCCGGCATCGTGCAGGCCGGGATCATCGCCACCAATGCCTTTGACGCCCGATCGGTGCTTATCGGGTTGGTGGCAAGCCGATGTGCCGCCATCAGTTATGGTTTTGATCCCCGTGGCCTGGGCGTGCCTGAAACCTGGCTGCACCGGCACCGCCAACGCTATCTTGCATCTGCCCACGCAAGCCTGAACTCAGAAGAAGCCATGATCGATTTTCTTGGCCTCTTCCTTGAGGCCACCATCAAAGGCGCTGCAGAAGCAGAAGGGATTGCCGAAGCAGCCAAAGGCTAGCCAAGTACAAGGCGGCCTGGCCGAGGGGGAGGGGTGAATTTAATTGCGGGGGCGTCGATAAGCCCACCACCACCCAGCGATTCCTGCCACCACGGCTGCAAGGCCGGTGCTAATGGTCATCTCGCGTTTGGTGGGCATGCTAAACAGCGGCACCGGGTTATCAAAGCTGCGGATCTTCCACCCGCGATCCGTGGCGATCTTGCGTAATTGCCGATCAGGATTGACCACCACAGGATGACCCACTGCCTGCAGCATGGGCACGTCGGTGACGGAATCCGAATACGCAAAACAGCGCGAGAGATCATAATGTCGTGCCTGGGCACGAGCAGCCAAGGCCTCGGCTTTCGCCTCACCTTTGCAATAAAACAGCAATTCGCCGGTGAACTTGCCCTCTACTACCTCAAGCTCGCTGGCAATCACGTGCTCAATGCCGAGCTCGCGGGCAATCGGCTCCACCAGAATTTTGGCGGAGGCGGAGATAATGACAACCTCGTGGCCTTGAGCCTTGTGCTCCTCGATTAAGGCGCGGGCCTCGGAATAGATGGTGGGGCGAATGATGCTATGCATCGTTTCGCTCGCGATCTCGCGGATCTGCGCCTCTTCCCAGCCGATGATCAACTTGCTTAATTTATCCCTGGTGGCGTCGAGCTGTTGGGCGTTGTGCCCGCCGAGCATATAACTGGCCTTGCTCACGCTCATCTGCAATGCATCAGCGGGGCTAATTAAGCCAGATTGCAAAAACTCCTTGCCATAGGCCAGGGCCGAGGAGGTGGCGATGATGGTTTTGTCTAAGTCGAACAGCGCTGCGATCCGAGGGCTTGGCGTAGCGGCTGTATCTGTATTGGCTTGCGGTAGGGCATGCGCATTGGCCTTCTCCTGCCGCGAATGCGACTGCTGGGGTGGGCCAGTGGTGCTCATAATGAGTCTCAGCATATCGTGATCCGCGCGCACGCATCCGCCGATCATGGGAAAGATGTGGCAGGAATAGACTCCTGTGACGACTTTTCCACAGGCTATTGGGTGCAAGGATGCCCACACCGCAGTTATCCACAGCCCCAATCGCTCGCCCTCGCGCTGCCGCAGATGCCCTTTCATACTTGGCCACATGAACGGCCACATGAACGGGCACACGAACGGGCAGATGAACCGGCACACCTACCGCCAAGCAGTGTTGATCGCCATTACCGACCCAACCTTGCACCCAGAGGCAAGCCACGTAGCCGCAGCCACCGGGCGCGAAGTAATAGCAACCACCGACCCAAGGGAAATAGCACGTCACGCGCCCAAAGCCGCGGCCATACTCGTAGACGCCACCACCGCCACCCATGTGGCGAGCCTGAAGGCACAAACGGTGGTGCTGCTGGCCAATGATCCAGGGCCGGTGGATTGGCAACTAGCCATGAGCATCCACGCCGAGGCCGCGATGCTGTTACCAGCTCAAGCACCAGAACTGCTCGCCTTGCTTGGCAGAGAAGATCCCGTGCCCCACAGCGACTTTGCACTCATCGCACTCTGCGGCACCGCCGGTGGAGTGGGAACCACCACCTTGGCGGCAAGCCTTGCCATGAGCCTGGAACGCGCCTGCTTTGTTGATGCCGATCCCTACTCCGCAGGCGCCGACTTAGTCTTTGGGGTGGAAGCCGAACCGGGTGTGCGCTGGAATGATCTAGGCCCAGATACCCAGGCACTTCCAGCAGAAGCACTGCACAAAGCCCTGATTCAAGGCCCCGAGGGCGTGGCGGTGCTGAGCAATAGCCGCGCAGGCGAGCCGCCTGAAGCCCAACAACTCGCAGGCGTGCTCAGCTCCCTTCGGGGTGCAGGCCATGTGGTGGTGGACTGTCGTATGGGAACAGCACTTGCCACCGTTGCCCGCGATCACGCCGATGCCGTGGTGCTGGTAGTACCGGCAGAAATTCGCGGCGCCGCCTGTGCTGCCAGGATGCAAGAAGAATGCCGAAACGCCAGGGTGCGCACCGTGGGGGTGCTGCGCCACCGGGGGTGGTCTGGCATCGATGCAGAAGAAGCCGCCACCATCGCCGGGGTCGAGATTGTTGCAGAAATCCCGACGATTCCTCGCCTTGCCAAAAGAATGGAATTAGCAGGGCTACACGCCCCGCCGAAGCCATTGCAGCGCGCCTCAACCAGCATCTTTGATGCTCTTGCACAGCTTGGACACGGCTATGAGTAAATACGACACCATCATCCAAGAAGTGCAGCGCCGCCTGGCGGAAGCGCCCACCGAAGATGACACCGCCCTGGCGAGCTTGGTGCGCGAGGTATCTGGAGGGGTGATCAGCAACGTCGACGTGGTGAATGTGCTTCGCGCCCTACGCCACGAATCCACCGGCGTTGGCCCCTTAGAGCAGGTCTTGGCCATCCACGGAGTCACCGACGTCCTGGTCCACGGCTGCCACGGGGTGTGGTTTGATCGCGGCCGAGGCCTTGAAAAATCCCAGGTGCGTTTCAGCGATGACGCCGAAGTGCGCCGCCTTGCAACACGGCTACTAGTAGCCGCAGGCAGAAGGCTTGACGACGCCCAATGCTTCGCCGACGGGCGAATCCCAAGGGCAGACGGCAGCGCATTAAGGGTGCATGCCGTGCTCAGCCCTCCCGCAGAAACCGGAACCTGCCTTTCTCTTCGAGTGTTGCGCCAAGCAGCCACCAGCCTTGAAGCACTCGAAGCCGGTGGCACATTTCAGCCGGGGGTTGCTGAGTGTTTGCGCCAACTGATTGCCGTGCGCAAATCCATGCTGATTATCGGTGGCACCGGCAGCGGGAAAACCACCCTCCTTGGTGCCCTACTAGCCCAGGTTGATCCCCGCGAGCGCATTATCGGCATCGAAGACACAGCCGAGCTTCGCCCTGATCACCCGCACTTCGTTTCACTGGTGAGCAAGACGCATAACACTGAGGGCAAAGGTGAGGTGCGCATGGAACAGCTCCTACGCCAGGCCCTTCGAATGCGCCCCGATCGCATTGTGCTGGGAGAAATCCGTGGCGCAGAGGTAGTAGACCTGCTTGCCGCCTTAAACACCGGCCACGATGGTTGCGCAGGCACCGTGCACGCCAACACCGTAGAAGAAGTACCGGCACGCCTGGAGGCACTCGGCGCGCTTGGCGGTTTGGATCAACACGCGCTGCATTCCCAACTCAGCGCCGCCGCACCGGTGGTGCTTGCCATGAAGCGCACCGCCCACGGCAGAAGCCTGCACCAAATCGGCATCCTTCGCGGAAACCCCGTGGAAGTAGCCGTGCTCTGGGATGCCCGCCAAGGTGTGAGCTGCCAGGTGGATTGGAGCGCACTATGAGCCTGCTTGGCATCGCAAGCTTCGCCGGAGCCATCGCCTGCTATGGGCCTTCACCTGCTCGCCGCATAGGAGAGCCAACACCGTTCAACCGCAAAATCCGGGCGATGTTAGGCCTAGTACTGCTTCTTGCTTTGCTCGTGCTTTTGCGCCACGCGCTCGTTCTGATCACCGTGGGAATCGCCGGTGGTGTGGCCTTTCGAATTTGGCGCGATGCGGCAGCACTTCGCAAACAACGCCGCGAAGAAGCCACCATCGCCTCGATCGTGCACACCATCAGCACAGAACTTCGTGTTGGTGCAGATCCAGCTACCGCCTTGGCACATGCCGCCGAACAACACGAGCACGGCATCGCCGCTGCCTTTGCCAGCGCAGCCAGAGCCACCCGCAGTGGCGCCCAACCAGGCGCGCAATTGTATTCCATGCGCAGCCGCTATCCGGCCTTAGCGCCCATTGCCCGGTACTGGATGATTGCCGAAGAACACGGCGTGGCCCTTGCACCACTGTTAGAGCAATCCCACCAGCAACTTCGCGCCCGCATCGAGCGCGCTCGTAGCACCAACGCCGCACTTCAAGGGCCAAAAGCCACCGCGATTATCCTAAGCCTCTTACCCCTCGTGGGCATGCTGCTTGGCAGCGCCATGGGCGTGCACGTGCCGGCGGTACTGCTTGGCAGCGCCTTAGGCAATCTGCTCTTGCTCATCGGGATTTGCCTGCTATGCGCAGGGGCGTGGTGGTCCAACAAGATCATCCAAGGAGCAACCCCATGATTGTGCTCGCTGCTTGCCTGAGTGCTGCTGCCCTATGGATCAGCGGCAGCCACAGTGCTCCAAGGATAGAAAGCTGGCAACAACGGCGGCCAAGAGAACCACCCGCATGGTGGGGCCGCATCAGCAATGCACTGCGTCGAAGCGATATAGCTCCCGATGTGCTCGCAGCAGAACTTGAGCTATACCTCGCGTGTGTTCGCGCCGGGCTAGTGCCTCAACAAGCAGTAGCAACGGTGGCAGGCTGCGCCAGCAGTGGCAGCAAGCAGGCGTGGACAAGGACGGCCACCATGTTGGACTTAGGCATCGCAGCGCAACAGGCGTGGGCGCCACTTGCAAGCCTGCAAGGGCTGGAAGAAGTCACCACCGTTGCCCACGCCTCAGCCCGCACCGGGGCATCAATGGAGCCAGGCTTAAGCAGCATTGCCCAACAGCTTCGCGCAGGCGCCAAAGCGCACGCCACCGCCACCGCAGAGCGCGCTGGGGTGTTGATTGCACTACCGCTCACGCTGTGTTTTCTTCCCGCATTCTTCACCCTCGGGCTTGCCCCAGTGCTGCTAGCGCTGGCAAGCGAAATCTTGAACAACCACTAAGCACACAGCACTTCCGTTTGTTTTTAATCGAAAGGATCACCCACACCATGAACAACACCATCCGCGGCGCACTCCAGCGCTTCTACCGCAATGAACAAGGCATGAGCACCATCGAATACGCCATGGGATCCTTGGCCGCAGCGGCCCTCGCGGCCGCGCTCTACCTGGTGGTGTCCTCCGGGGCGGTGGTAGATGCCATCGAATCCATCATCACTACGGCCTTGAATAACTCACCGGGCTAATGATGCCCACGGCACAACTTTGCCGGAATAACGCCTTGAGCTTGGTGCGCAAGGCGTTATCCGCACGTCGCGGCAGCATCAGCATCGAAGCAGCCATCGCCAGCAGCGCGCTATTGATCTTTGCCGCCGGACTCGCCGCGGCATTAGTCACCATCGGGGCCTATATCCAAGCCATCGACATCGCCGGTGCAGCGGCCAGGGCCCACGCCATCGGCCAGGCCTATCAGCCGCCTCGCGGCAGCGTGAGCGTGCACCAAAGCGAAGGACTGATGGTGGCCGAAGCCAGCGTGCCCGCACCCTTTGGCACGATGCGCGCCGAGGCACGCTTTGTACCAGAAGGAGCCCCCGGTGAATAAGCAGCTCAACCTGCGCAATGATCGAGGCTCAGCCACAGTATTGGCCTTAGGCATTGCCATGGCCTTAAGCCTGATCCTGGGCATTATGTTGGCCATTGCCAATGCACACGTGCAGGCCCACCGCGCGCAGGTGGCAGCCGATATGGGGGCGATTGCCGCAGCACAGGCACGTGCCTATGGCCAATGGGCGTGCCCCAAAGCCAAGGAGGTGATCAACGCCAATGGCGCAAGCATGACCTTGTGCATAGAAGAAGACCAGGACGTTCGCGTTTCAGCACAAGTAGGAAGGCAGGTAGCGCAGGCCAAAGCCGGACCAATCTAGGCCGGACCAAGCTAGGTCGGATAAAAGCTAAGCAAGACCAATCTGGGCCAGACCAAGCTAAGCCAGCATGGAACACATCGCCCCAAGCAGACGAATGGCGCCGGCTTTGTTCAAAGGCTGATTGCCATTGCCACACTTGGGTGATTGCACGCAGGAAGGGCAACCATGATCGCAGGCGCAGGATCGAACGGCCTCATAGGTCGCTTCGATCCACTCACGGAAACGCTCATAACCACAATCGGCAAAACCTGCCCCACCGGGATGGCCGTCGTAAACAAACACGGTGGGCAGGCCAGTGTCTGGGTGCTCGGCGGTGGAAACACCGCCGATATCCCAACGGTCGCAGGTGGCAATCAGCGGCAGCATGCCAATGGCGGCGTGCTCCGCGGCATGAAGGGTGCCGGGGATATCGTCAATGCCGAGCTCGGCAAGCACCAAAGGGTCAATGGTGTAGGCCACCGCTTTGGTGATGAGCTGCTGAGGAGGTAAATCCAAGGCCACCATGTCCAAAATGGAGCCGTCTTTGCCTTTGACGGTATAGCCAACAACCCGGTCGGTGACTTCAACTTCGATATTGCTCAGCCACAATCCAGGTGCGGGGTTGAAGACCTTCTCGCCCACCTCGCGGATTGCAATATCGGTAGTAGTGCGGGCGTGGGTAGAAAATTCGGGGAATTCCTGGTGCACCAACGCCATGTGTTCGTCGAAAAGCAGCTCATCCACCACATAGGATTCGCCCTGGTGCAAGTACACAGCCCCTGGGTGTACCTGGCTTAAGGCGGTAGCGGCGTCGATGGTGCCGAGCAAACGTCCGTCACTGTGGTCCACGATGGCAATGCGTCCTCCACTGCCACGTAGGTGCACCTGGGTGTGAATGTCTGGGGCGCCGGGCTGCGGTATGGTGTACCAACCGCGGGCGCGCCTGCGCATCAAGCCTTGGGCTGCGAGTGCTTCGGCTACCTCCCTGGCGCCAAAGGCATCAATTTCTTCTTCGGAAAGGGGGAGTTCCTCAGCGGCGCACAGCAGGTGACCATGGAGGATATGGGGGTTATGGGGATTAAAAACCGTGGCCTCAATCGGCCTGCCCAATAAAGCCTCTGGGTGGTGTACCAGGTAGGTATCCATCGGTTCATCGCGGGCCACGAGTACCACGAGGGAGCCTTGGCCGCGTCTGCCGGCGCGACCTGCTTGCTGCCAAAAACTGGCGATCGTACCGGGAAAGCCTGCGGTGAGCACCGCGTCGAGGCCGCCAATATCGATGCCGAGTTCAAGGGCATTGGTAGAAGCCACGCCGAGAAGCTCGCCGGAATCCAGTTGGCGTTCAAGGCGCCGGCGATCTTCTGCCAGGTAGCCTGCGCGGTAGGCGGCTATTCTGCGGGCGTCTTCGAGGCGACCCATGCCCGCTAATTCTTCGGCGCTGCGCATCGCTACCACCTCCGCTGCGCGCCTGGAGCGCACGAAGGTTAAGGTGCGAGCACCTTCGGCAATGAGTGTGGCCATCATCCCCGCGGCTTCGGTGGATGCGGCTCTACGCACGGGGGCGCCGTGTTCGCCTGTGGCACCTTCAAGAAAACCGGGTTCCCACAGCATCACGGTGCGCGTGCCTCGAGGTGCGGTGTCTTCGGTGACTGCCACGACGTCCTCGCCAATTAAACGCTTGGCGTGCTCACCAGGTTCGCGCGCAGTAGCGGAGGCAAACACCACGGTGGGGTGGGCGCCGTAGCGACGCGCTAGGCGTAAGAGGCGACGAAGCACCAGCGACACCCCAGCGCCGAAAACCCCTCGGTAACTGTGGCATTCATCCACGATCACCACCTTGAGGTGGCGAAGAAACCGCGTCCACCTGCTGTGGTTGGGCAAGATCGCGGTGTGGAGCATATCGGGATTAGAAAACACGAAGCGCGATTGCTCCCGAATGCCTGCTCGTGCCTCGGTTAAGGTATCGCCGTCATAGGCGCTGGGGTGGACGTGCGAAAGTTCTTCAAGCGAAGCACACAGATTGAGCACTTGGGCAAGCTGATCAGAACCCAGTGCCTTCGTTGGCGTCAAATACAGTGCCGTGGCCTGGGGGGATGTGCCCAGAATGCTGAGTGCGGGCAGCAGGTAGCCCAGTGATTTTCCAGAAGACGTGCCGGTTGCCACCACCACATGCCGGCCATTCCAGGCGTGCTCAGCGGTGGCCACTTGGTGCGTATAGGGCTGCTTGATGCCGCGTTCAATCAGCAGTGCTTTTAGGCCCGGCAACACCCACTGCGGCCACTCGCCGTATTCGGCTGGGCGCGCAGGGATGGTGGCAAGGTGAGTGCAGGTGGAGTTTGGAAATCGCTTTTCGACGCTCTGCGCCAGCTCAATGCCGAGCTGAGCTCCCGGTGCGGGGTTGAAATTCTCCACGCTTTTGCTTCCTCCAAGAACGTATTGACCAGCGTTTATATGTTTTGGCTCCGGTGCTTTCTGCTGGGGCGGGGGTAGCACTTGCTCAGCGCAAAAGCTCAAAGCGTGACACACTGGGGTTCGGTCGCCGCATCCAGCAGCAATGTTGGTGCATTTTTTACTAACGCGATCTGCGGGAATTCTATCCCGTGGTGATGCTCGAAGTGTGGAATGAACGGCTCCCACAACAATTCGGTAATCGCCGAAGGATTTTCAAAGAAGTAAGGTTTTACAACATGGCACAGGGTACTGTGAAGTGGTTCAACGCCGAAAAAGGTTTCGGCTTCATCGCTCCCGAGGACGGCTCCGCTGACGTCTTCGTTCACTATTCAGAAATTCAGGGCAACGGCTTCCGTACCCTCGAAGAAAACCAACGCGTTGAATTCGAGGTAGGCGAGGGCGCTAAGGGCCCCCAAGCCCAGCAGGTTCACGCACTCTAAAGCGCAGCGCCTCAGACGTTAAAGAAGACGCCAACCCCACAGGGGGTTGGCGTCTTTTTCTCGCCCTCATGCCGGAGAGGAGATGCCCGCCGTCGCGGACGCTTCTACGGGGACGCTTAAGCCAAGATGAGCTGTGCCAACAGGGAACCCACAACGCAGGACGTGAACACGCAGATGGCGCCGGGGATGAGGAAGGAGTGGTTAATGACGTACTTGCCAATCTTGGTGGTGCCAGTTGGGTCGAAGCCGATACATGCTAGATCCGAGGGGTAGGTTGGCAAGATCCAATAGCCATACGCGGCACCATAGAAGCCCACGATCACTGCGGGATCAACGCCGAGGTTGAGTCCCAGTGGGGCAATGGCAACCAGCGCGGCAGCTTGGGAGTTCACCAACTTCGACACGATGAGCAAGACAATCGCGTACATCCACGGTGCGGAGGCCACCACATCGCCCAGCGATGCCTTGAGTGCCTCAATATGGGTGGCAAAGAAGGTATCTGCCATCCATGCCACACCAAAGACAGAGAACACCGCGGTCATACCGGCTTTGAACACGGCGGTATTGGCGATCTTATTTTTGTCGGTGCCGCAGAAGATCAAGATGATCGCGCCAGCAACCAGCATCACCATCTGGATAACCAGGTTCATCGACAACGCCTTGATCTGCCCGTCCTCGTTGGGGAAGGAGGGGCGCAAAGATTCGAAGGCGCCAAGCAGCACCACCACGGCAATGGCGCTAAAGAAGATATACATCGAGCGGTAGGCGCCTTTGGGGAATACCTGGCCAATGAGCGTGGAGGAATTTCCATAGACGGCGGCTTTGAACTCTGGGTCTTTGAGCTTTGCTTGGAACTCAGGATCTTGATCAAGATCTTTGCCTCGGCGCATCGACCACAGTGCGGCGATCACCACGCCAGTGAGCGAGGCCGGCAGCGCCACGCTCAGGATCTGGGGGATGGAATAGGAGGCTTCGATCACGCCGGCTTGCTCGGCGAGGATCGATGCTAGCGAGACGGTAGCCACGGAAACGGGGGAGGCGGTAATGCCCATCTGTGCTGCGGTGGAAGACACTGCCATGGGGCGCTCGGGGCGGATGCCCTTTTTTAAGGCGATATCTTCAATGATCGGAAACATCGTGTACACCACGTGCCCGGTGCCGCATAACACCGTGAGTGTCCAGGTGGTCAGCGGAGCCAAGATCGTCACCATGGACGGCTTTTTGCGCAGCATCTTTTCGGCGAACTGCATCATTACGTCCAGGCCACCTGCTTGTTGCAGTGTTGCGGCACAGCCGATGACGGCGATGATGGTGAGCATCACCGAGATCGGTGGTTCGCCGGGGGCGAGCCCGAAGATAAAGACCAAGGCCATCAGGCCGAAGCCGGAAATGAGGCCGAGGCCGAGGCCTCCGTAGCGGGTGCCTAGAAGAAGGCAGAAGAGGATCACCAAGATCTGGAGGAGGATGGCAACCCCAGATGTTGGATCAAGGATCCCAGAGAGCATAGATAGACCTGCAATTCTCAAATACGTGATTTCACTTGGGACATTGCAGGCTGCTCAATAATCAAACCCAATGCTTTGCGTTGAAAGCACATCTCTTCCCGAAGAGCGGCGCTGCAATCAATTGCTTACTTTATTGACAACGATGCTCTATGTCCATCTTCACTTTCCAAAACCAATGTGAGTATCCACACAGTGACAGATGCGCAGCACGCAGTCGCCGCTTCTACAGCCTCAGCGCCCCACAACCCCGCAGCGTCTAGAAGTGGGCGCGCTTAAAAACCTTCACGCCCAGCCAGCCCCGAACAAGAACAAAGCGCACCGCCTGCATTCCGCCTGCATACGGCCGCAACGCCTCAGCAGCTCCGCGGGCCTGCGTGAGAGGGCTCAGCCCGCCCTGGCGATGTGTAGAGATGAGCAAACCTGCAGCTCAAGGTGTGTGCAGGGGCTTTCGTGTCGGAGGCCGCCGCGACGTATCTATGAGGAAACAAAGGCATATGTGCCTTTGGGTGGCGTTGGGAAGGGGCGTGGTTGGATCGTCGAAAAGCTTGGCGTGATCCTTGCGTATTTTCCCCCTCGATTGTGCCCTATGGCGCTTTACTGCTTATGCTGCTTGCTTAGACCTTTGTACGCAGGGGCATCCCTTATATATAAGGAATGAAATTGCGTGGGCCACCCGGCCTCAAAACGAAGGTGGCTGAAACTAGAAGTTCGCAGTGTTTTTGAATTGAGGTTTTCACCCTTTATGGCTGAAACGACCGGCACCAAGCGCCTCGTCATTGTCGAGTCCTCGACGAAGGCGAAGAAGATCGCGCCCTACCTTGGCAACGACTACATCGTAGAGGCGTCCGTCGGGCATATCCGCGACCTGCCGCGCGGTGCCGCCGACGTGCCTTCGAAATACAAAAAGGAGCCCTGGGCGCGACTTGGTGTAAACACCGAGGATGGCTTCAAGCCGCTGTATGTGGTGAGCACGGATAAAAAGAAGAAGGTCCAAGACCTCAAATCCAAGCTCAAGCAGGTCGACGAGCTGCTGCTCGCAACCGACCCCGACCGCGAAGGCGAAGCCATTGCCTGGCACTTGCTTGAGGTGCTGAAGCCGAAGGTGCCCGTGAAGCGCATGGTGTTCAATGAGATCACCAAGCCGGCCATTTTGGCTGCCGCTGAGAACACTCGCGAACTGGACGAAAACCTCGTCGATGCCCAGGAAACGCGCCGCATCCTCGATCGCCTCTATGGCTATGAAGTATCGCCGGTGCTGTGGAAGAAAGTGATGCCGAGGCTTTCGGCAGGCCGTGTGCAGTCGGTAGCAACGCGCGTGATTGTCGAGCGCGAACGCGAGCGCATGCGCTTTATCTCCGCCGAGTACTGGGACATCGAAGCCGAATTCGACACCGGCAAACCCGCCCAAGACGGCAACCCTCGCACCTTCCAGGGCCGCCTGGTCAATCTCAATGGCCAGCGTGTTGCCACTGGCCGCGACTTCAATGATCGCGGTGAGCTTAGCGCCGATGTGGTGCTGGTGGATCAAAGCAGCGCCCAGTCTTTGGCCGAGGCTTTGCAAGACGCGCCCATGCAGGTGGCAAAGGTAGAGCAAAAGCCCTATACCCGCCGCCCCTATGCGCCGTTTATGACTTCCACGCTGCAGCAAGAAGCCGGCCGGAAGCTGCACTTTACCTCCGAGCGCACCATGCGCATCGCGCAGCGCCTCTACGAAAACGGCCACATCACCTATATGCGTACCGACAGCACCGCGCTTTCGGAACAAGGCATTCAGGCCGCCCGTGAGCAGGCCATTTCCCTCTACGGCAAGGAGTTCGTCGCCGACGGGCCGCGCCGTTATGAGCGCAAGGTGAAAAACTCCCAGGAGGCACACGAGGCTATTCGCCCCGCCGGCGAGAGCTTCGCTACCCCAGGTCAGCTCCACTCCCAGCTCGATGCCGAGGAGTTCAAACTCTATGAGCTGATTTGGCAGCGCACCGTCGCATCCCAGATGGCCGACGCCAAGGGCACGTCCATGAAAGTCACCATCGCCGGCGAAGCGATGGGCAATGAGGTGGAATTCGCCGCTACCGGACGCACCATCACCTTCCCAGGCTTCCTGCGCGCCTACGTGGAAACCTCCAAGCTTGCCGACGGCCGCGACGTCGCCGACAACGCCGAGAAGCACCTGCCGCGCCTAAGCCAAGGCGATGAGCTGGGTGTGAACAAGCTCAGCGCCGAGGAGCACAACACCAACCCGCCTGCGCGCTATACCGAGGCCTCGTTGGTGAAGAAGATGGAAGATCTCGGCATCGGCCGTCCTTCTACCTATGCCTCGATTATTAAGACGATCCAGGACCGTGGCTATGTCTTTTCCCGCGGCAATGCGCTTGTGCCAAGCTGGGTGGCCTTCGCCGTTGTGGGCTTGATGGAAAATAGCTTCGCTGCGCTGGTGGATTATGACTTCACCTCTTCTATGGAAGATGAGTTGGATGAGATCGCTGCCGGTAATGAAAACGGCACCGATTGGTTGAGCGGCTTCTACTTCGGTGATGCCTCTGCCTCCGATGCCACCGCGGAATCCATTGCTCGCCAAGGCGGCCTGAAGGCGCTGGTGGGCGATAACCTTGAGCAGATCGACGCTCGTCTGGTTAATTCCTTGCACCTTTTCGACGACGCCGAAGGCCGCGCCATCAACGTGCGCGTGGGCCGCTATGGCCCCTATATCGAGCGCCAGGTGGGCACCAAGGACGGCGAGCCTGAGTATCAGCGCGCCAACCTTTCTGATTCCACCACGCCCGATGAGCTCACCTTGGAGCTGGCAGAACGCCTCTTTGCCACCCCGCAATCGGGCCGCGAGCTTGGCCGGAACCCGGAAAATGAGCGCATGATCGTGGCCAAGGAAGGCCGCTTTGGCCCCTATGTGACCGAGCTTGTCAATGATGATGAGCGCGAAAAGGCCGAGGCCAAGGCCGAGGAGATCGTCGCCCGTGAGCGCGCCGAAGAAGATGAGCAGCGCAAGGCCGAAGGCAAGCGGGCGAAGAACTGGGGCACCAAGACGGCTGCGAACCAAAAAGAAAAGCGCATCAACCAGATCGTTGATGAAACACTCAAGCCCAAGACCGCTTCGCTGTTTAAGTCCATGGAGCCATCGACTGTCACCTTGGAGCAGGCCTTGCAGTTGCTTTCCTTGCCGCGCGAGGTAGGTGTGGATCCAAGCGATGGGGAAGTGATCACTGCCCAAAACGGCCGCTATGGCCCGTATTTGAAGAAGGGCAATGATTCTCGCTCGCTCAACCGCGAGGAGCAGATCTTCGAGATCACCTTGGATGAGGCTCGTCGCATCTATGCCGAGCCGAAGCGTCGTGGCCGCGGCGCTACGCCTTCTGCCATTAAGCAGCTTGGTGATAATGACGTCTCGGGCAAGCCCATGAGCGTGAAAGATGGCCGCTTTGGCCCCTATGTCACCGATGGTGAGACGAATGCCTCGCTGCGTCGTGGCGATGATCCGCTGAAGCTTACCGACGCCCGCGCGAATGAATTGCTCTCTGAGCGCAGGGCAAAGCAAGCCGCGGAGGGTCCGAAGAAGGCCACGAAGAAGAAAGCCACCAAGAAAAAGGCCACGAAGAAGGCGCCGAAGAAGACCACCAAACGAGTGGTCAAGGCTGGTAGCCGCAAAAAGTAGCACTGCAGGAGTGCAGTGTGGCCCCGGGGATGTGGCAGCGTCCCTGGGGCTTTGCGCTGAAATTTTGCGCTGGGTTTAGGCCGTGGTGGGCGCAGTGATAGGTCTTCTTGGCAATTTGGCTATGCTAACCTTATTTCTCCTGATATTGTGCTGGTGGCTTATTCCAGCATGCCCAACTGCGGTTGGGTTCCCTCATATCGAAATAAGGAAGACCCCATGGTTCAACGACGCACAACGCTGCGCCTTGTCGGCATCGGAGCAACCTTAAGCCTCGCGCTTGCCGCCTGCGGTGCATCTGAAGAAGTAAAGAACAACGACACTCAGACTTCCACCCAAGCGGAAGGCAATACGCAGTATCCGATCAAGATTGAGAACTGCGGAGAAACCCTCACCATCGACCAGGCACCTACTCGCGTAGTCTCCCTCGACCAAGGCTCCACCGAGATCCTGCTTTCTTTGGGCCTTCAAGACAAGATCGTCGGTACCGCATCCTGGACGGACCCGATCCTGCCCGAGCTTGAGCAGGCGAATGAGAACGTGCCGCGCCTGGCCGATAACGCACCGACCTACGAGGTCGTCCTCGACACCGACCCGGACTTCATCACCGCCTCCTTTGGCCGCCACTTCAAAAAAGAAGGCGGCGTTGCCCCTCGCGAGCGTTTCGAGGAAACCGGCATCCCCACCTACCTTTCGCCCACCGACTGCGATAACGGCGAGAGCATCAACGCCGGCGGTACGCGCAGCTCCGCGCTGACCCCTGAGGTGATCTACGAAGAAATTACCCAGTTGGCTGAAATCTTCGACGTGCAAAGCCGCGGCGAGGAACTCGTCGATTCGCTCAAGCAGCGCGTAGAAAAGGCCACCAAGGATCTGCCCGATGCCGACGGCCAGACCGTTGCCTTCTGGTTCGCCGATACCAAGACCCCATACATGGCTGGCGGCCAAAGCGAACCCCAGATGCTGGCAAACATGACCGGCCTGAGCAACGTCTACGCCCAGGACAAAGAAGACTGGCCAGCAGTGACCTGGGAGGACGTAGCCGATAAGCAACCAGACATCCTGGTGCTTGGCGATCTTGAACGTGACCGCTTCCCCGGCGACCGCCTGAAGGATAAGAAGAAGTTCTTGGCTGAGGATCCGCTGACCAAGAACATGAAGGCAGTCAAGGAAGAAAACTACATCGCACTGCACGGTGCAGAACTCAACCCATCCATCCGCTTCGTCGATGGCTTGGAAAAGATTGCTGAGTACCTGCGCGAGCACGATAAGCGCTAAGGCGAATTGTGAACGCTGCACCCCATCGCTTTCGACGCACCCTCGGTGTCGGAGCGCTCACGCTGCTTGCCTGCGCGCTCATCGCTGCATCCCTGCTGGGAGCAACGGTGTTAGGGCCGGCTGCGGTCAGCGCAGTCAACGTGCGTGATGTGCTAGCCAATCACCTGCTCGGTGCCGATATCCCGGTGCGAAACATCAAAGATGCCATCGTCTGGGAAGAGCGCCTCCCACGAGCCATCCTCGCCGCCTTATGTGGCGCAGGCTTGGGCCTGTGCGGTGTGATTATGCAGTCGCTACTGCGAAACCCACTGGCAGACCCCTATATCTTGGGTGTGTCTTCCGGTGCTTCCACCGGGGCTGTGGTGGTCGGCATCTTTGGCCTCGGGGCATCACGCTTAAGCCTTTCTTCCGGCGCATTCGTGGGATCGCTGATCGCCTTCGGCTTGGTGCTACTGCTTGCTCGCTTCTGTGGTGGAACAACGGAAAAAGTCCTGCTTGCCGGTATTGCCGCCACGCAACTATTTTCCGCCCTCACCTCACTGTTGGTGTTCGCCTTCGCCGATTCCGATGAAGCCCGTGGCGTGATGTTCTGGCTATTAGGCTCGCTCGAAGGCATCCGCTGGTTCGATGTTCGCATCGCAGCCGTGGTGGTATTCCTTGGAACGCTGCTCTGCCTGTATTTTGCGCGCGTGCTCGATGCCTTCGCCTTCGGCGATACCATCGCATCTACCCTGGGCATTAACGTGACCAAAATCCGCTTGGTGCTACTTGGCCTGTGCGCATTGATCACCGCCACCTTGGTCTCGATCACCGGCGCCATCGGCTTCTTAGGCTTGGTGCTGCCGCATGTGGCGCGACTGCTGCTGGGCACCGCCCAACACATGAAGGTCATTCCCGTCACCATCGTCGTCGGCGCGGTGTTTATGGTGTGGGTCGATGTCTTCTCGCGCCTTGCCTTCGCACCAACCCCATTGCCAGCCGGTGTGGGCACAGCGCTTGTTGGCGTGCCAGTCTTTGTATTCCTAATGGCCAGGAGGAGGGCATGAGCCTCGAAGCACACGAAGTGAGCTGGAAGCGCGGCAACAACTTAGTTGTCAACGGTGTTTCGCTCACACCAGAGCCCAACACCACCGTGGGTCTGCTCGGCCCCAATGGTTCAGGCAAATCCTCCTTCCTGCGCCTGCTGCATGGCGAGGTGCGCCCCACCGAAGGCAGGGTGCTGCTGAACCAACGCGACCTTCACAGCATTGGACGCAAAGAACGCGCCAAGCAGATCGCGGTGGTAAGCCAGCACGTGGGAACCGACCTGAACATGTCGGTACGAGAAGTGGTCGCCCTTGGGCGCATCCCCTTTCGATCACTCATCGCCAGTGAGCAAGGATCGGATCAAGCAGCCATCGAAGCCGCCATGGAAGAAACCGGGGTCACGCACCTACGGGATCGTTCCTGGCATCAGCTTTCCGGTGGTGAACAACAGCGTGTGCACATCGCCCGCGCCTTGGCCCAAGAACCAAAAGAGCTGCTTCTCGACGAACCAACGAACCACCTGGATATCCAACACCAATTGGAGATCCTGCAATTGGTTCGCTCGCTTGATGCCACCTGCGTGGTGGCACTGCATGATCTCAACCTTGCCGCCATGTTCTGCGATAGCCTCATGCTGCTCAAAGACGGCAAAGTGGCAGTAGCGGGAGCAACCGAAGAGGTCTTGCGCCCAGAGACCATCCAAGAGATCTTCGGTGTTCGAGCAAAGATCAACCGCGACCCAGACAATGGGCGCATGCACATCGCCTACGAGTGCTAAACAACAACAATGCCCCCGGCTCTCGCCTTTCAAGGCTGCAGCCGGGGGTTTGGTTTAATCTGAGCGATCCGCCAAGGTGGGCCTGATTGGGCGAGCAAGTTGCGTCATCAAATTCCTACCGCGCAGCTCCACCGACTTCATCAGCGTCCAGCGGGCCTGCTCAGCCTCATTGGCACGATCAAGGGTGGCGGCATTGGTCAAGACGCGGCCAGGGGTGTTCTTTGCAATCTCCGTCAAACGCGCTGCGGTATTCACGGCATCGCCAATCACGGTGTATTCGAAGCGATCGTGGCCACCAATATGGCCTGCCACCACATGGCCAGAGGCCACACCAATGCCGGCCTGCAGGCGCAGCCCTTGGAGCTCCTGGCGCAACTCGCGCGCGGTTTTGAGGGCATGGCTTGCAGAGTCGGTCAGGGAAATCGGCGCACCAAACACAGCCAGGGCGGCATCGCCTTGGAACTTATTAATGATGCCCTTGTTGCGGTGTACCACTTCTACAACGTGCTCGAAGAAGCGATTGAGCTCCTCCACGACTTCCTCGGGATCGTGATTCACAGCGAAGGTAGTAGATCCAACCACGTCCACGAACACCACGGCCACCTCGCGGTCCTCGCCGCCCAAGGTGGGGCGTTCTTCCAGGGCGCGGCGGGCCACCTCGATGCCCACGTAGCGGCCGAAAATATCGCGCACGCGCTGGCGTTCCTGCAGGCCGCGCATCATCTCATTAAAACCGGCCTGCAGCACACCGATCTCGGAGCCATCATAAATATCCACCTGCACATCCGACTCGCCGCGGCGCACCCGGTTAATGGCGCCCTGAAGCTCCAGGATGGGATCCACCACGCTCATGGTGGCCAAGGTGGTGCCCACAAAGCCGGTAATCAAAGCGGTAATGCTCAAGGCGATAATCGCCGGCACAATATCGGCGTCGCTGCCGCTGAACAACCCCGCGGCGTCGCCAAGCGCCATTAAAGCAATACCGACAATGGGGGCAGCGGAGGTTAAAAGCCAGGTCAGGCCGAGGCGCTGGCTAATCGGGGGCTCCAAGGTGGAATCCTCGAAGCGGCGCGCCAGGGCAGTCGCTGCCACGGGGCGAACCAGACGCTCGGCAAAAAGATAAGTGATCACCGTGATGGCGCTGCCGGCAAGAGAGGTGGCAACAACCACCACCAGGCCTAAGTGCGCGGAGGTTTGAGCTGCGGCAATGCCTAAGATCACGATGCCAAGCAACCACACCGCCAGGCACAACGCCGACTGCAAAAATGGAATGCGCATCACTAGGTGGCGCACCATGTTCGGGTCGTGGCGCTCGGGATGGCGCTGCCAGTCGATCACCGGCCTAAACAGCACGAAGGTAGCGATAGCGCCGATGAGCACCGCAAACACCACATACGCCAGGCCAATAATGGGCAGGTAGGGCGCGTCGATGGGGAACTCGGCAAGCTCTGGCATGGGCACCAGATACTTCAAAAAGAGCATCACTCCAACTGCTGCAAGCAAATTGGAGCCCAGCACCGCCGTGGCATACAAAGGCCAAGAGGTGCTAAAGAGCCACTTAAATGCTCGCCACAATCTGGTCATAGCAATCACTCTAACCGGCAGTGCAATCTTGTGGTGACATAGCGGTTAGGGTGGATTCCGTGACTAGCAATGACGTGTTCGCCCAAATGGGTGTGAGCGAACTAATCGCACCACAGTTGCGCAACGCCGCACGCGCAGCCCGCGCAGGAGACACCGGCAGCGCGATGACGCACGCCTGGCTTTTTAGCGGCCCTCCCGGCTCCGGGCGTTCCGTGGCGGCGGTGGCATTCGCCGCAGCACTCGAATGCTCCAACCCCGATGTGGTGGGCTGCGGGCAGTGCGAACAATGCCGAGCAGTGCGCAACGGCACGCATGGCGATGTGGTCCATATTGTGCCCCAGGAACTTTCCATTGCCGTGGCCACCATGCGCCGAGACGTAATCGAACCAGCCGCCACCCGGCCCACCGTGGCCTCCTGGCGCGTGGTGATTTTGGATAATGCCGATCGGCTTACCGACGGAGCCGCGAACGCCCTGCTGAAAACCGTGGAGGAACCGCCCAAGCACACCGTCATCTTGCTGTGCGCGCCTTCGACTGACCCCCAAGACGTCATGCCCACGCTCGTCTCACGCAGCCGCCATGTGTACGTGCCACAGCCAAACACCAAAGAAGTGGCGCGGCTTTTAATGCAAAGCGAAGACGTGAGCGAAGAAATTGCCACCTTGGCCGCCGCATCGACCAGTAATCACGTCGGCCGTGCCAGGCGATTGGTGCGAGACCCCGATATGCAGCGCAGCCGTGCGCGCACACTCACCCTTGCCGAGGACGTATTCCGGGGCGATAAGGCATTCCGCAATGTCACCGCCATGGTCAAAGAAATCACCAAAGTAGCAGAGCAAGGCCTGGCCGAAGCCTCCGAGGCTGAGGTAGAAAAATTGCGCACCGCTTTGGGCATGGGCGCTAGTGGCCGTGGCGCACAAAAGGCATTGCGTGGCAGCGCCGGGCAGATCCGAGAATTGGAAGATAAGCACAAAAAGCGCAAAACGCGTGCGGTGCGCGATGCCCTGGATTTAGCCCTAGTAGACCTCGCCGGGCTGTACCGCGATGCGCTGATCAAGGCCGTGGACTCCAAGGTTGAGCTCATGCATCCAGACTTTCAGCAGCTTTCCGAGGGGCTGTGCCAAAGGGTGAGTCCACAGGGGCTCAGCGCCTGCATCGAGGCCATTATGAAGGCCCGTGAGCACCTGGGAATGAACGTGCGGCCAGAGACAGCACTCGATGCGATGGTGGGCCGTATCAGGCTTGCATGCGGGGTAAGTGAGTAGCAATTTTCTTGCTGCCAGTACCGTGATGTAAAGTGCCAACAGGATTATTTGATCCGAGGCCGCCTTAGCTCAGTCGGTAGAGCATCTCACTCGTAATGAGAAGGTCGCGAGTTCGATTCTCGCAGGCGGCTCCACACTCCAGTCCAAACGGAGACAAACCGTTTGATGGCTGGAATTGGCCGGGTGACCTACTTTCCCTTGATATTGCGGGAAAGCGGGTGCCCGGCTTTTTCGTGTCTGGTGGTTGGTGATGGCCGCGGGGGTGCTTCTCGGCCCGAGAGTGCGCTGTGGAGCTTGGCTCCTCCAGTTTTGAGGTGGCTAAGAGGCTAAACGTTCCGCGATATAGGTGTTGATATTGAAAATCGAACCCCAGACAGTGGCTGATTTGAAGATGTCTCCTAACAGCTCCGTACAGGTGGGCAGGATTAACAGTATTGTTCAGGTTAAGTACATGAGAATTGTCGGGTTTGTTCGGTCGTTGAGACGGGTTTTGCTCTTTTAGCCGGCAATTCAGAGGCATCCAAACTCACAGTAGCGTTGAGTCGGGCTGTTTGTGGCTAGATAAATGATGTGAAGGGGGCGTTGGCTAATCTTAAGGGCGAGCAAGAGGATAATAATAGGGTTCTCAAAACCTTCAGCGACGCGACTGATGATACCGGAGACGTTGCCGAGGAAGTCGCTAAGCGACACTGCGCCCCTAGAGAACGCGGTTAATGACTTCGACGACGAGATGGGCTCAAGTGGTACCATGATGCCATGTTCACACTCGCCCCAGCTGCTAGCTGACGTGTGCATGTGCGCGGTGCACGAACGATCGGTACGTTTAGAGGGCTCATGGGCAGAGCCCAGCAGTGCGGGAGTGGCTTATGCAGCGTGAATCTTCTCAGTATCCTGACTTTTCGTGCACCTACGCTTCTGATCCGGCCTTGTGGGATGACGGTCCAAGCTTCCTTGGGAAGATTAAATACACGGACGGCTGTCAGGCTGTGTTTGCGTCCGGTTGGCATCGCCGCCAGATTGAGTTTGAAAACCCGGGTGTAGTTTTCGCGGACGCGGGCGAGGTGGGAGTTATAGAGCTACCAAGCTCCACTCACCCGCGTGTCCATCCTTCGCCGGAGCCCGGGCACCAGTCGATCGATCGGTATGAGATAGAAGTGTCCTTCGATGAGATACACGCCAACGATCTGCTCGGTTTGCTCGCGCGGTTCATCCCGGAATCGGATGCTCACAAGATTCTCGACTCGATGAGTGACATGGTTCAGCGGGTATCTGCTAATCGTGCCAATAAGACAATCGAAGGGTCTGGTGGACAGGATATCCACACAGTTGATCTGCTGTGTCAGAACCTACCGGCACGCTCTGGTAACGCGACTGAGCCGCTGCGTGCGATCTCCAGGTGGTGTAGGATTTTTGAGCTTGAGCGTGGCACTGTCACGATTTATCAAGCGATGGACGAGACGGAGAAAGCTAAGCTCCGATGGCCACACAACGCTATCTGGCTCAACAGAGGCAAGGACTACTACCTCCAGCCCAGCGACTCGATCGGGGACATCGTGGAGACGTTCAAGATCCCGGTCCAGTATGAGCGCTACAACCTGGCGAACTGGCGAATCGAGTTCGACTTTTGGGAAAACCAGCCATTCCAGGTCATGGTGACTGACGATGCTGATGTGGCATCTGCCCGCTTGGCTGCAGCTTTAAAAGAGCTCGCAATCCTCTCAGAATTCATCACAGTGGCGTTCCTATCGACCAGGAACCTCCAACGCCGCTTAGATAACAACGAGCTCATCCGCCGTCACAAGGCGATCCGCGACTACGCTAAGAAACAACTCGAGGAGCTCCAAAGTGAGATTGTTGAGTATCGGATCCTTCTTGAGAAAGCTTCGACATTACTGGCAAACACTGCCCAATCGGTACAAGCGGTAGCCAACCGCGAAACCGCCGAGGCAGCAGAGAAAACCAACACGTTCCTGAACTTCGCCACGACGGTGTTCTTCATTCCGACGCTCATCATCTCTTTCTACTCGATGTCCATCATCGGACAGAACCAAGATGAGCCCGTGCCGACGACAACGGCCGTGCTCATTCTCTGCATTATCAGCGTTGCCTTAGGGATCGCCTCCTTGGCAATTTTCAGATTCGCCCAAAAACGCAAAAGAAAACGCGCCAAGCAAATGTTCTACCAGGAGGTCAAGCAATGATCGAACACATCAAAAGAGATGAGATTGAAACCTCGCTGAAGGAAACCACCCGGCAGTACCTGGTCGGTAACCTGCAACGTCCGCAGCGACTGCGTTTTTTGCGATCCGAAGCCCTTGAGGTTGGTATCACAAGGTATCTCGATCACGCAGAAGAGGTCCCACACTGGCATACCGAAGCAACTGAATACCAGTACGTTATCAGCGGCTGGACTAGCTACTTGGACACGAACACCGGCGAGGATTTCCACTTCACCGCGGGGGATTTCTATGCGATCTTCCCGGGCACAAGCTACGCACAAAAGTCCAAGCCAGGTACACAGATCCTGTTCATCAAGGTGCCCTCAATCGACGACAAGAATCTCGCTGAGATCACTGACGATGTCGAAGCCTGGATGAGCCGTCAGTTACGAACGGTGCGCACCGATTACTACCACGACCCAGAAGCGCCCAATGCGAACTCTGTCAGGCCTGCAGCTGCAGTGGCCGTTGTGCGGGAAGGCCAGGTTCTATTAGTACGGCGCAAAGATAACGGCAAATGGACGTTACCAGGCGGAACTCTCGAGATGAACGAAAGTTTGCCCAGATGCGCTGTCCGCGAGGTGAAAGAAGAAACCTCCCTCGACGTAGAAATTACTGACATCCTGGGCACCTACACTGACCCCGGTATCCGTATCGCCTACTCCGACGGAGAGGTACGGCGAGAGTTCACCATCGTTTACCTCGCTACCACAACTTCTAGTGAAGTGTGCATCGACTCAGAATCAAGCGAATACCGCTGGTTTGCCATCTCGGCTCTGGACACAGTTGACGTGGCGCAGTCCCAGCGTAAGCGCCTCGAGGATCTTGTCCGCTACTTTGAAACCGGAGAGAAGCGATACGCGTGATGCCAGACCAAACCGATCCCACACCTGCATCTTCCGCTGACGCAATTGGCATCAGCGATGACCGCCTGCTCCACCTCCGAGCAGTTGGACGCCGAGCAGCAGAATTATCCCGAGAATTGTTTAATTTCCCGCCGGAAAAACAGCGCGCAATGTTCGTTCTCGGATTCCTCCACGATATCGGTTACGAATACGCGACTGACCAACGCCAACACGAACACCTCGGAGGAAATCTCCTCGGTTGTATGGGACTCGACGGATGGCAAGTAGTCCACGACCACGGGGACCCCGACATTGCCGACATGAGCGACGAACTCATCATCCTCAACATTGCTGACATGCAAACCGATGGGCGCGGTAACCATGTCACCGCCGAAGAACGGCTTGCCGACATCGCTAGCCGATACGGAAAAGACTCTGAGCAATTCGTTAGAGCCACCCGTCTCACGGATAATCTCCGCAGTCAACTTGCTGCCAGAGGTAAAAACGCTGAGACTATATAATCAAAACCTATTGCTGATTGGGTCCCGACGATGGGGAGTGCAACAGGCAAAGAAAAGTTTTACTGAGGGTGGTAGTGGCCATGATTATCACCGCACTCAGTAGCTTGGCTACCTTCCGTATGAGCTGGCCCATGATGTCTCAAATATCGTCGCTGAACGCCGTTGCAACTGAAAAACGTGAGCGTCAATCTGCGGAGAGTGTTCTGTCCTATTTTTCGCCCACGATCTCCAACTTTGTGCCGGTCGAGATCGCAGTCTGAGTCTTTACCTTTTCCTCAGTCAGGGAGATACGCGCCGCATCCTCGAAGGAAGTTTTCATTCCCACAGCCGCTGCTATTCTGCCGGTACCCCTACTGGCGCTATTCCTTCTTTCAACTGGCCTGGACCACACGGAACTCGTCCAAGACCTCACGGGCAAGAAAATCGTTCAGCTGTTAAGTGTCGCGGTAGCAGGATTCTGGATCACGAGGGCCGTCTACTTGGGAAAACGTTCCATCACGTCGAGAAACCCGACCCGCAAAGCTGATCTCAGGAGTACTTGGGCCGTGCAGCCGGAAACGTAAACCTGAAAGCTCAATATTTCTTAGAAAACGGACCCGGGCTCCAGCGCTCACCAGGGTGGCGACGAAGCTGAACCTAGATTTAAACTGCTCGAAAACCTCTGGCGACACCCTGCATTCGGCTCATGTCCCAGTGCGGTCACGTATCAAAGTCGGTCACTGGAGATTCACACAATATTCACCCTCCACGTTCCACCACCGGAACGTGGAGTTTCTTTTTCCGCCTCGTGCATTTGCCGGCCTGTATGCTGATCAGACGAACTCAAGATCGGATGCCCGAGGGGGAAAGTTGTGACCGTATCGCCAGCAAGCCTATCGGCTGCGCTTGCTGTTCTGGGCAATCCTGAGCAGGCGGTTCCTGCAGAGACGGTGTGGGCACAAACGTCGGTGTTCTATCCGCATTGGTGGCGCAAGCGCTGGCCGCAACATCTAGCACTGCCCGAGTTTCTCAAAAGACCCGAAGCGCAACTTTCGGTTTCTAGAAAAAGGCTTTTCGAGCTCGCCGATGGCATTGAGACTGAAGCCGACGCGCTGAGCTTTTATGTAGCTGTCTGCGCTTGGGGTGCTGGAACGTATGCGCAGCAGGTTGCTCGCAGCATGAAACCTCTTGTGCAACCCGATGCGCCCGCAAAACTCCTTGAGGGCTTCAAGGTTGCCGCCACTAGTACGGCCACTGAGAGCTACGCGGCATTCCATGACGCAGGACCGGCCAAGATCAAGGGACTAGGGCCTGCGTTTTTTAGCAAGCTGATGTATTTCGCCGCCGGCCAACCTTCGCCCTTGGCTACCCGGCACCCATTGATCTTGGATAAGCGAGTGGCGCAGGCCCTTGGGTGGAAGAAGACTGCCGATTGGTCCACCAGCGAGTACAGCGCCTATCTCGACCTCATTGAGGCACTGCATCAGCAGTGGCGTCCAGATCTTCCCACCGACGTGATTGAGTACACCCTGTTCCAAGGCCCTGCGGCTGCGCTGCCTCCAAGCATTTAAGTGGCGCTCTTTTCTTCGCAGGCACCAGCGTATGTATTAACAACAATTTTGTTGTTATGGCTAGCATCGGGGTATGTCTGCTAAAGATTCGCTCATCTACCTGGTGGCTCCGGCTGGGCACCCTAACTTTGGCGACGAATACATCGTGGCCTCCTGGCTACGCACCTTGGCCGAGCTACGCCCTGATGCGCGTGTGATTCTCGATTGCCATTCACCCGGCAGGGCCTCCTTGCTGCACCACAATCACCACCCCGATCTCATTGTGACCAACACATTCTGGGATCTCGCTGGCCACGCCTATCACGCCACAGCCGATCACTTCGGCCTCGATCCAGCCCAGCTTGAGGGCTTCCACACCGAGGCCTATGAGTATCTTGCACACACGGCGCAGCAATTGCTTTTCGACGCAGGCCCGCACCCCGAACACGTCACCGGCACCAATATCGCCCGCACCGCCGATGCGGTGCACATCCTTGGTGGCGGCTGGCTTAATGATTTCTGGCCACACAATATTGCGGTGTGTGCCATGGCCTCCCAAGCTGGTGCCGAGCATGCCCGTCGCTTTGCCACAGGCCAAGGCGTAGCACCCCTTGAGAAGGCTCAGGCGGTATTGGTTGATGCCCTCCAACGCTGCGACGTGGTGGATGTTAGAGATGCAGCGTCGCGCGACCTGCTCCAAGCAGCGGGCCTGCAACCGAGCATGAGCGGTGATGATGCCTGGCTGGGGATCAATAATCGCTTCGGTGCCGAGGGTGTTTTTGGCCCTGGCGCAGATGATGCCCGCGAGCGCCCCTTTGTGTTGTGCGCCCAGGCAGACCTCCTGCGCAGCAACGCTGCTGATGCCGCGGCCTGGATCCACCAGGGTCTGCAGCACTATGGCGTGCGCGGAGAAGACTTAAGCATTATCGAGTGCATCCCAGGTATCGATGGCCAGATCTGGCGCGAGCTGCATCAACGCTGGCCGGAGCACTACCAGGGTTTCCGCTTCGTGGCCTTTGATGAGCTCTGGGCCTTCGGTGTGCCGGTTGCAAGCGAGCAAACCTGGCTCAGTACCCGCTATCACCCACACATGATTGCCGCCGCTGCCGGTGCCAAGGGCGTTGCTCTGGAAATGCATAGACAGGACTATTACGCGGTCAAGCACGAGGCGGTGCAGTCGGCTGGTTCTTCCTGGCCGATGGCGCGCTTGAGTGCTGCACAGGAGGATGCTTGGCCACAACCGGGTGAGGGGATTGGCCCGGATCAGGCGCAGCAGTGCAGGGATGCCAAGTGGCAGCTTGCGCGGCGCTGCTATCCGCTAGAGCCGGAGGACCAAGCCGATGAGCCTGAACAGGCTTCCGATCCACCACGACCTGCCCGTGGGCTTGGGCGCCTGGTGGCTCGTGTGCGCGGTGGCGACCGCTAGAAGGCGCTAGCCCACGGCTGCCAGGGATGCAGGCGCACCCTCGACGTCTGTATGCGTGATCGAATCATCGCTGAGGTTTACCTGGTAGAGGGTATTGCTCTTCGGTTCGCTTACCCATACCAACGTATCGTCGCCGTGTAAGGCTGCGGTGATGCTTGGCTCTACACCGCCATGGCCTTTGGGTTTGGTCCATTCTTTCGTCACCGGAATGCTGCGTTGTTCCACGGCGTGATCATCCAAGATGTGCAACACGCCCTTGGTGTCGAGGTAGGCAAAGCCGCCTTCGGGCAGGCTGATGCGATTGCCAAATGCTGCCGGGGTGGGCACCACGCTGGCTTGATTATCGCGGATGAGTAGCAGCGACTCATCACCCCAATCGCCTAAGGCCGCGCTAGCATCGTGATTAAAAGTAATCGCTCCCACGCGTTCACCGGAGGCATCGGGAGAGGGAATCGTTGTGGCGTTGCCTTGGTCAATTTTCAGCACTCCATCGCTGCAGCCAAAGATGGCGGTATTGGCGTACACGTCCTCACCGTGCATCTCTGAGCAGTCGAAATTCCCGATAGTCTTACCATCGGTGCCAAGCAGCGTAATGGTATCGGCTAAGTGCGAACCCTTCTGGGATACCAACATCTGATCATTGGCCAAAGGCACCACAACCCCGTGGTGGGCTTCTTTGGCCTTGATGCGTTGAGCTGCATCAAGCTGGCCTTTTTCTAAGTTTTCTGCGTCCAATACCCGCCCTTCTGCGTCATCATCGAAGAAGATGGCACTGCTTCCAGACTTTGCATTGCTTACAACATGAATGGGCTTTGCGCCTTCGAGTGCTTGCTGCGCCTTGGAGGGTTCGGTGGTGTAGTAGTGGGAGTGATCGCCGTGGGGAACGCTCCAACTGCCGGCGTCGATAATCTCCACCGCGTTGTTTTTGGTCAGCACCGCAGCGACATGGCGATGATCGCCAAGGGTACTTAAGGTCGGCCGCGCTGGCAGATCGAAGGAGGCCACTTGCTTGAGGTTGCTATCGAAGATGCGTACTCCATGCTCCGTGGCGACTGCGAGCCGTGGTTGGGGAGCATCTTGTTCTTGAGCCTGCTCGCTGCTGCTGGCTGTGCTCTTTTGCTCCGTAGTGCCTGTGCTGCAGGCCGCGAGTGGGAGGGCGATGGTGCAGCTTAACGAGGCGATCAACAACGTCAAAGACTTATTGGAAAACATACCCACTTAATCTAATGGGTGTATTTTTCAATAGCAATGCTTCGCCCACACTTGAGGGCATTAACCACCTTGAAGTGCGCGCAGCAGATACGCCCCGTATCCAGACTTCTGCATCGCCGTGGCCTGGGCTTCAAGCTGGGCATCGCTAATAAATCCCTCGCGCCAGGCAGCCACTTCTGGTGAACCAATCACCCCGCCGGTGCGCTTTTGCAATACCTCCACATAGGCGGCGGCCTCACTCATGGAATCAATGGTGCCGGTATCAAGCCACACATCACCGCGCTGAAGCCGATGCACATTGAGCTTTCCGCGGCGCAAATACTCCTCATTCACAGAGGTGATCTCGAGTTCTCCGCGTGCAGAAGGGCGGATCTGCGCGGCAATATCCACCACGGAATTGTCGTAGAAGTACAAGCCCACCACCGCAAAATTCGATTTCGGGTGTGGTGGTTTTTCCTCAATAGAAGTCGCACTGCCGTGTTCGTCGAATGCCACCACGCCATAGCGCGAGGGATCCGAAACCTCATAGGCAAACACCGTGCCACCTTCTGGTTCGCGGCACTGCTTGAGCGCATCGCCTAAGCCGTGACCATCGAAGATATTATCGCCAAGCACCAAGGCCACCGAATCATCCCCGATGAAGTCGTGCCCAATCAAAAACGCCTGCGCGAGGCCTTCTGGCTGCGGCTGCACAGCGTAGGAGAGGGAGACGCCGAACTGCTCGCCGCTGCCAAGAAGGCGCTGAAACGCCGGCTGATCTTCCGGGGTGCTAATCACCAGAATCTCGCGGATGCCGGCCTCGATCAGCGTGCTGAGCGGGTAGTAGATCATGGGTTTGTCGTAAACCGGCATGAGCTGTTTAGAAATGCCCAAGGTAATTGGGTGCAGCCGCGTGCCGGAACCGCCAGCCAAAATAATGCCCTTCACTGGCTACCCCTCCTGTTCTTCCGATGCATCGAGATGGCGTAAGTACTGCTCCAGGCCTATACGCCAATCCCGTGGCACAAAGCCCGTCGCAGCGATTTTGCTCAAATCCAAGGCCGAATGTCGAGGCCTTGGCGCATGGGGGCGCTGCCCAAAATACTGCGCACTCGAAACTTCCTGCACTGCTTCTGCATTATCTGAGCAATGCGCAAACACCTCACGGGCGATCTCGGCCCAACTCACCACATCGCCGCTATTGCTCAGGTGATAGGTGCCCCAATCGGCCTGCTGGGCAATCAGATGCAGGATGCCAAAGGCCAAATCCTCGGCGAAGGTGAGACGGCCAAATTGATCGCCCACCACCTGCGGTGCCACACCCCGAAGCGCCAAGGATCGCATGGTGCGCACAAAATTCTTTCCATCGCCAACGACCCAACTGCTGCGCACAATATAGTGCCGCCTGGCACCCCTGGCCGCCAGCTCGCCGGCGGCCTTGGATTGCCCATAGACGCTCAAGGGGCTCAAAGGCTCAGATTCACTATGGCAGGCGATGGAGCCATCAAAGACATACTCGCTGGAGACATAGACCAAGGTGATCTGAAATTCATTGGCTACCTGCACCAACCTGGACACAGCCTCGGCATTCACCTGCCAACATTGCGCACGATCTTCTTCGGCTTGATCCACTGCCGTGTAGGCAGCAGCCAATATAATCGCACCGACTTGCGTCCAATCCATCTCGGGCAAGGGATCGCGTAAATCCCAATCCTGACGAGTCCACGCCATGGCATCTGGAAGCGCTGCACACAATGCGCGCCCAAGCTGCCCATCTGCCCCGATGATCAGCGTTCGCTTGTGGGGCACAGGGGTGGCGTCGACAAGCAAGGGATGCTCAATATCTTTTTGGGAAAGCTCAGCAATGGGCAAAGGCCACTGAATATCGAGTGCCGGATCAGCGAGATTAGCCGCACTATAGGCGGCATTGGGCGACCAATGACCATTGACCAAGTAGGTATAGGCGGTAGCAGGCTCTAAAGCCTGGAAGCCATTTGCCACCCCGCGGGGCACAAACACCGCCACATCGGGGCCGATCTCTTGGGTGAAGACCTGCCCATATGTTGCAGAACCCTCGCGCAGATCGCACCAGGCGCCAAACACCCGGCCGTGGGCAACCGAGACGAGCTTATCCCAAGGCTCCGCGTGCAAACCGCGCGTGACCCCAGGTGAGGCATTCAAAGAAATATTTTGCTGAACCGGTTCAAATTCCTTCAATGCGCGGGCGCCGGGAGCATCCAGGTCCAGATCGCGAAACTTCGCGCGCTGCCACTGCTCCTTGAACCAGCCGCGATTATCGCCATGAAGCTGCAGATCAAGAATGAATAGCCCCTCAATCGCAGTGGGGCGCGCTGAAAGAGTCTTGGCACCGGCACTCATTTATTGCCCACTTTCTGCATATTTGGCCTCCACTGCCTCTTTTTGAGGCAGCCACCAATCCTGGTGCTCGCGATACCACTCGATCGTCTGCGCCAAGCCCTCGCGCATACCTGATTGATCAGTGAATTGCGGTGCCCACCCCAGCTCACGGCGCAGTTTCGTGGAATCCATGGCATAGCGCAGATCATGCCCGGGACGATCATTGACATGCTCAAAATCATTCTTATCCCGGCCCATGAGCTCATTAATCATTTGGATAACCTGCAGATTATTCACATGATCATTATCGGCGCCGATGATATAGGTTTCGCCTACACGCCCGCGTTCAATAATGGCCAGCACGGCATCATTGTGATCATCCACGTGGATCCAATCGCGCACATGCTCACCGGTGCCATACAGCTTCGGCGAAAGCCCCGCGAGCACATTCGTGATCTGGCGCGGAATGAACTTCTCAATGTGCTGATAGGGCCCATAATTATTCGAGCAATTCGAGATCGTCACCGGCACCCCAAAAGAGCGATACCAAGCACGCACCAACATATCCGAGCTGGCCTTTGTCGCAGAATAGGGCGAAGAAGGGCGGTAGGGGGTGTCCTCGCGGAAACGCTCAGGATCATTCAAGGCGAGATCACCAAACACCTCATCGGTGGAAATATGGTGAAAACGCGTGTTGTGGCGCCTGCAAGCCTCAAGCAATTGGAACGTGCCCTCGACATTGGAGCGCAAGAAGGGCGAAGGATCCGCCAGAGAATTGTCATTATGCGTCTCAGCGGCAAAGTGCACCACAAGATCGTGGCTTGCTACGAGCTTATCGACGATCTCCGCGTGGCAAATATCTTCCTGCACGAAATCCACGTCGAGGCCATCGAGATTGCTTCGATTGCCGGCGTAGGTGAGTTTATCCACCACGGTGATGCGGTAGCGGCCAGTCAAAAGCGCCCGGCGCACAAAATTAGCGCCAATAAATCCCGCTCCACCGGTGACCAACATCCTGGTTTCAAGCATGGTTTGAGCGTACCCGAACACCTCAAGGCCTTCGGCCTTCTGGCAGCTTGGGAACATGAAGAAGGTATAGACGAAGGGCACGCGATTCTTTCGGGGGGGGGTGAAGGTAACGCGTGCCCTTCTAAGGTGGCGGGGGCAGTGCCTCTCGGGGGGGG